>NZ_BATR01000047.1 GCF_000739655.1 Verrucomicrobium sp. BvORR106
GGTGACGCATGACATGTTCCTCACCGCCGTGCATCCGGAAGACCGGGAGATGGTGGACGCGGCGGTGAAAGGGGCGCTGATGGGCCGGGATGGCGGCCGCTACGCCCTGGAGTACCGCACGCTGCGACCGGAGGCAACCGGGGGGCGCTGGGTGCTGGCACGTGGACAGGCCTTTTTTGATGAGGCGGGAGCGCCCGTGCGCTTCATCGGATCAGTGCTGGACATCACGGAACGGAAGCGGGCGGAAGAGGCTCTGGCACAGCTCAACAATGGACTGGGACTGCGGATCGAGGAACGCACTGCCGAGCTTGAGGCGGCCAATCTGGCCCTGATCCGCGAGATTGAAGAACGTCGCCGGGCAGAGGAGACGCTGCGGCGGAACAAGGACAACCTGCGCCTGGTCATCGATACCATCCCAGGGCTGGTCTGGAGCTCCCTGCCCGATGGGAGCATCGAGTACCTCAACAAACGCTGGCTGGACTACACCGGCCTGACATTGGATCAGGCGTCTGGATGGGGCTGGCAGACGGCCATTCATCCTGACGATCTCGACCGGTTGGTGACTTATTGGAAGTCCATCATCGCCGAGGGGGTGGCGGGCGATTTTGAGGCGCGACTCCGGCATCACAGCGGGGCGTGCCGATGGTTTATTTTCCGCGGCGTGCCGCTCTATGATGCGGAGGGGAAAGTGGTGAAGTGGTACGGGACGAACACGGATGTGGAAGAACGCCGCAAGTCCGAACACCTGGCACGCGGCCAGATCAGCGCGCTCACCCAGACGCTCTCCGCCGTCTCGCGCGAGGCCAATCCCGACCGGCTCCTGGCGCATGTGTTGTGTGTTATCACCTCGACCCTGAACGCCCACAGCCTGGGCGTCTGGCAGAAGAACGAGGAAACCGCCGTGGTGAAGCTGGTGGCCAGCTGGGAGGGTGGTGAGCTGCACCTCACCACCGTGGAAGAATCGGAGCCTCAATCCCTCAACAAGGAGGATGAAGAACCTCACCCCATCTGGACGGACTTCTTTGCCACTGGCAAGAACTGTGTGGCAGGTGACTGGAACGGCGGAGACATCCGCGTGCAGACACTGGATGGCACCGATGGTCCGTGGTACCCCTGGCATGCTGATGAGGTGGAGAATCCGAACGTGCCGATTGTGGTCCAGCGGCTCCTGGAGCAGGGCGTGCAATCGACCCTGGTGGTGCCCATGCTCCTGGCCGGTCGTGTCACCGGTTTCCTGAGCATCCGGTTCACGCGCCCGCCTCAATTTCAGACAGAGGAGATCGAGCTGGCCCAGGCGCTCGCGCATCAGGTGATGCTGGCACTGCAGCTCATCCGCCTGACGCAGGAGGGGCATCGGCTCGCGGTGCTGGCGGAGCGCAACCGCATGGCGCGGGAGCTGCATGACACCCTGGCCCAGGGAATCACCGCCGTCATCATGCAGCTGGAGCTGGCGGAAGACGCGACCGCCCGTGGGTTGATGGAGGATGTGGACCCTCATGTGAAGCGCGCCCGGGAGCTGGCCCGGCAGACGCTGCGAGATGCCCGGCGGTCCGTGCGCGCCATGCGACCGCAGGCGCTCAAGGCGCAGGACCTTCCGCAGGCTCTGAGCGCCCTCTTCAAACAGATGACAGAGGGCACCGGCCTGCAGGCGGAGGTGACGCTGCGGGGCGATCCCTACCACATCCCCAACCGGTGCGAGGAAAATATCCTTCGGATCGGGCAGGAGGTGCTGACCAATGCCATCCGCCACGCCGGGGCGAGCCGGTTCACGGGGCGGCTCATCTTTTCCACCCCCGCGATCCGTCTGCACCTGCATGACAATGGCCGGGGTTTTGATCCAGACCAGCAGCACGATGGCTTTGGCCTGACGGGAATTCGTGAGCGGGTGGAAGGCATGGGGGGACGTCTCTGCTTGCGCAGCAAGCCAGGGCGGGGTACTTCCATCAGCATCCGTCTGGGGCGGCCCAAGGCGGAAAGCGGCACGTTTGCATGAAACAACCCCCTGTCGGCACCGGATCTGATTCGCGCATACGCGTGCTGATCGCGGACGATCATGTCACCGTCCTGGAGGGACTCACCGTCATCATCAACCGCAACGAGGACATGCAGGTGGTGGCTGCTGCGGCAGACGGCACTGAGGCGGTGATGCTCTGGCAGGAGCATCGGCCGGATGTGACCCTGGTGGACATCCGCATGCCCGGCCTGGACGGCGTGGAGGTGATCGAGGAGATCCGGCGGCTGGACAATTCAGCCCGCGTGATCGTGCTCACGACTTGTGACACCGACAATGAAATCTACCGCGCGGTCAAAGCAGGCGCCCGGGCTTATCTGCTGAAAGACGGCCCCCGGGAAGAGCTGGTGGACACCATTCGGAGGGTGCATCGCGGGGAAACCTGCCTGGCGCCGTCCCTGGTGGAGAAGCTGGCCGCGAGCGTCAGCAATGAACCTCTCACCCGCCGGGAGCAAGAGGTGCTGGAGCTGCTGGCCAAGGGACGGAGCAACAAGGAGATCGCCAGCACCTTGAGCATCAGCGAACCCACCGTGAAGACCCATTTGCGGAGCTTGTTCAGCAAGCTCGATGTCCTGAGCCGCACCGAGGCAATCGCCGTGGCGAGCCGGAAAGGATTGGTGAGGGTTTAGTTCGGTAAGAGGTGAATGGTAAGTGGTGGGACTGAGGCCTCGCTGCGGGAGTAGTCCGACGGTCCCCGTCGGAGCGGGAGCGGAGGGATTCTTGGGTGAAGTCGATGGCGTTCTGACCGGTCACCAGGGTGTGTGCGGACGCAATAGCAGATGGACAACACCTTCTGCCTTGAGGCAAACAACACCGGTTGTAGTTGTCGACGTAAGGAGGCACTGATTTCCCGGTATGTGGTGGTGTGGCGGGAAAGAGGATCAAATGGCCAAGGTGTCCGCCAGACCGGCGCGCCAAGTATGCTATGGCAACCTGATGTGAATCTCCCGCGATAGAAGCTTCAGCTAGTGCCTCCTCACGTCGACAACTACATTGGCGCTGGGTGGATGGCGGCCAATCACCTGTGGGAGAATGATTGAGTGATCTCCACCTCGCCCTCGTATCCACCACGCACTCCCCTGGAGTTTGAAGATTGAATTTTGATCCTTCCTTCCCTCTGCCAGCTCATCCAAAAGGATGAGTCCACCCCCATCCACCTGTCGTTCGCAAAGATCATCCCCATGCCATCTGGTCAAAAAGTGCCCGTGGTGAGATGATCGGTGCGTTCCCCTGACCGGGGAAAAGACAAGACCCGACATTGCAAGACGAGGTGGATGGCGCAGGCCTGAGACAGGTCTCGGCAGGCTCATCCACCGCTTCCAAGGAAGGTATAGGAAACATCCCACACGCCATGAGCCCCTACCACAAACTCTTCACGCCCGAGGACAGCGCGGTTGTCTTCATCGACCACCAGCCGCAGATGACCTTTGGCGTCGCCAACATTGATCGTGCGACTTTGATCAATAACGTGACCCTTCTGGCCAAGGTGGCCAAGGAGTTCAACATCCCCACCGTGCTCACTGCGGTGGAGACGGAATCCTTCAGCGGTTATGTCTGGCCGCAGCTTCTGGACGTGTTCCCCGGCCAGCCGGTGGTGGAACGCACCTCCATGAACTCCTGGGATGATGCCGGCTTCCGCGCCGCCATCGAGGCCACCGGGAAGAAGAACATCCTCATGACTGGTCTCTGGACGGAGGTCTGTGTGACCTGGCCCACCATCGAGATGCTGGGTGCAGGGTATAACATCTACGTCGTTGAGGACTGCTGCGGCGCCACCTCCCCGGCGGCGCATGAGGCGGCCCTCTCCCGCATGGTCCAGGCCGGTGCGGTGCGCGTGACCACCATCCCCGCCCTGCTCGAGTGGCAGCGCGACTGGGCGAAGCGCGAGCACTACAACAACCTCATGGGCCTCATCAAAGGCCAGGGCGGCGCCTATGGCGTGGGCGTGGAGTACGCGTACACCATGGTGCACAAGGCTCCGCAGTCGGCCATCAAGCCGCAGGTGGTGCCCGCTTCCGCGCATCATTGATCGATCCCTCCACTCATTCACCCCTAACCTGAGAACTTCAGGACTATGGACGACGCTGTGCATGTCGCCATCACCCGCCGGGTCCGGCCGGAACACGTCAGCGCTTTTGAAAAGGCGCTGACGGAGTTTGCCCGTGACTCACTCCATGCCCCGGGCACCCGGGGCGTGCAGTTCCTCTATCCGGCTCCGGGTTCGGGGTCCAACGAGTACGGCATTCTGCGCACCTTCTCCAGTCAAGAGGCCCGGGAGGCGTTCTACACGTCGCCCCTCTACCTCAACTGGCAGGAGAGCGTGAGACCGCTGGTGGAGGGCGAGGCCGAGTGCCGGGACCTCCACGGCCTGGAGGCCTGGTTTCGGGACCCTTCAGGCCGACCACCTCCGCCCAAGTGGAAGATGGCCCTGCTCACGTGGGTGGCTGTCTGGCCGGTGAGCATGATCGTGCCCCGTCTTCTGATTCCCCTGCTGGGCGGCTTCCTGCCCAAGCTCCTGCTGACGGGCGTGGTCGCCGCCGGCATCACCGCCACCCTCGCGTGGGTGGCCATGCCCCTGCTGGTGAAGCTGGCCCATCGCTGGCTTCATCCGCCCGGGCGGAACTGAAAACGTCTATTTCCCATACCCCCAAACTCTTTTCGCCATGAGCGCTTCCCCGGCACCGGATCTGATCCTCATCAACGGCCGCATCACCACCCTGGAGTCCTCACATCCGGAGGCAAAGGAGCTGGTCATCAAAGACGGTCGCATCGTCGGCGTGGACAATGCCCGTGACTTCACGGCAGGCCCTGAGACCAAGGTCATCGACCTCCAGGGACGCCGGGTCATCCCGGGGTTGAACGACTCCCACCTGCACGTCATCCGCGGAGGGTTGAACTACAACATGGAGCTGCGCTGGGACGGCGTACCCTCCCTGGCAGACGGGCTGCGCATGCTGAAGACCCAGGCCGCCCGCACCCCTCCCGGGCAGTGGGTCCGTATCGTCGGCGGCTGGAGCGAGTTTCAGTTCGCGGAAAAACGCATGCCCACGCTGGAGGAGGTGAATGCCGCGGCACCGGACACGCCCGTGTTCATTCTGCATCTCTACTGCCGGGCTCTGCTGAACAAAGCCGCGTTACGCGCCTGCGGCTACACCCGGGACACGCCCAATCCTCCGGGTGGGGAGATCCAGCGGGATGCGGATGGCAACCCCACCGGTCTGCTCATTGCCCGGCCCAATGCGACAATCCTCTATTCTACGCTGGCGAAGGGGCCCAAGCTGCCGCCCGAGCACCAGATCAACTCCACCCGCCACTTCCTGCGGGAGCTCAACCGGCTCGGCCTGACCAGCATCATTGACGCCGGCGGCGGCTTTCAGAACTATCCGGAGGACTACGCCGTCATTGATGAACTCCACAAGCGCGGTGAGCTGACCCTGCGAGTGGCTTACAATCTCTTCACCCAGAAACCCAAGGAGGAGAAAGAGGACTTCGCCCGCTGGATCAAGATGACCGGCCCCGGCGTGGGCGATGACTACTACCGCTGCAACGGGGCTGGTGAGATGCTCGTGTTCTCCGCCGCCGACTTTGAAGATTTCCTGGAACCTCGTCCCGACCTGGCTCCCACACTGGAGACGGAGCTCAAGGAGGTGGTCTCCCTGCTGGCGGCCAATCACTGGCCCTTCCGCCTGCATGCGACCTATGACGAGAGCATCTCCCGCTTCCTGAATGTGTTTGAGGAGGTGAACCGCGAGATTCCCTTTGGGGACATCCACTGGTTCTTCGACCATTGCGAGACGATCTCCGACCGAAACTTGGAGCGTGTGAAAGCGCTTGGCGGTGGTGTGGCCATCCAGCATCGCATGGCTTACCAGGGTGAGTATTTCCTGGACCGCTATGGCAAGGCCGCCGCGGAGCGCACCCCGCCCGTGCGTCGCATGCTGGAGATGGGTCTGCCTGTGGGGGCTGGCACAGATGCCACGAGGGTGGCCAGCTACAATCCCTGGGTCTCCCTCTACTGGCTTACCACCGGTCGCACGGTGGGTGGCACCGCCCTGTATCCGGAGAAGAACTGCCTGACGCGGGAGGAGGCTCTGCGGCTCTACACGCAGGGCAGTTCCTGGTTCTCCACGGAAGTGGGGAAAAAGGGCGCACTGAGAGCCGGTCAGCTTGCGGATCTGGTGGTCCTCACTGACGACTATTTCAGCGTACCGGATGAGGCCATCAAGGGCATTGAGTCCGTGCTCACGGTGGTGGGTGGGAAGGTGGTGCATGCACGGGATGAGTTCAGCCCGCATGCCCCCGGGCCGCTGCCTGTGCTGCCAGAGTGGTCGCCCATCAGCGTCTTCGGTGGCTATGGCGCTCCGCTGGATGTGAAGAAAGCCGCGCGCGCTGGTGTGCCGCTGCCGCTGGAGCATCCGGCCCGCACCGGCCGGGCGCAGGCGCGCTCGATCAGCAGCACGGCCGACAGCGGGAGCAACCCCTTTGGATCCTTCTGGGGTTCGGGTTGCGATTGCTTCGCCTTCTAGTTCCCAAGTCCCTAGCAGGACGTGTCCCATGTCATCCAGCACCTCTCCCATTCGGATGGCCGTGATCGCGGTCACTTGTCTGGGAGGGGTGTCGGCAATCGCAGCGGGGCCGCTGGACGGCTGGACGGGGTCGATCTCAGGTCATGCCCGGACCATGCAGGAGACTTACCAAGGCCTCGACCTTGGGCTGGGTCCGGTCAAGGATGACGCGTGGGTGCATCAGAGGGTGCAGGTGCTACTCACAGCGGACTATGAGGAAACCTTCCGGCTGGCTTCGGAATTCACCTGGGGGCGGATGTGGGGCAAGGATTCCCCGCTCGCTCCCCCGGACCAGGACGAAGTGGATTTCCTCCAGCTCTACGCGCAGTACCGCCTGCACTGGGGGGAGGAGGATTCACTGACCTTCAAGGCGGGCCGACAGACGCTCTACTATGGCTCTGGCCGGCTTCTGGCGGCGCGGGAAGGGGCCAACCAGCGTCTGGCGCATGATGCACTGCTGCTTTCATGGAAGCGGGGTGACACGTATCAGGTGGATGCCTTCGTGGCCTCGCCGGTTGAGATCGAGGACGGGGCTTTCGACAACACCTCGCATCCGGAACGGGTGCGGTTCTGGAGTGTGTATGGCGTGTTTCCTTCACCCCTGGGGGAGGGGCATGCGGTGGACCTGTATTACATCGGGCTTCACGATGAGGATTCTGTTTTCCTTGAACCCAATGGAGAAGGCGGGCGTGAGCTGCGCCACACCGTGGGCACACGCTGGTGGAACAAGACCCGCCCGGTGATCTACAACACCGAGCTCATCTTCCAGTTCGGGCGGGTGGGGGACCGGGACATTGTGGCCGGTGCAGGCAGCCTGGGCCTGGGGTATGAGTTTACCCAGACTCCCTGGCAACCCACCCTCATGCTGCGGGCGGACCTCATCTCTGGCGGCGGTCCGGATGGAGATCTGCACACGTTTCACCCGCTCTTCCAGGCCAACAACTACTTCAACGAAGGCGGCTTTCTCTCGCCTTCCAATTTGTACAACCTCAACCCGGTGCTCAGCTTCAAGCCGCACCCGAAACTGGAAGCGTCACTCGGTGTGAACTTCCTCTGGCGTTTCAGCGCGGAGGACGATGTCTATGCTCCGCCCCTGCAACGCCTCGCCGGGCCAGCCCCAGATGGAGAACGCTATCTCGGCACCGCCTTCAATGCCGCGCTGACCTGGAAGATGACGGAGAAGACCGAACTCTTCCTGGGCTACACCCACCACGAAGCCGGGGACTCTTTGACGTCAGTCGGGGCGGGGAATGAAGACTACTTTCAGGCGAGCTTCAGGGTGGAGTTTTAGACAGAATTAACAGAATTTACGGAATTAGAATTCGGAACTGTTGGATGAGGACGTCGTGTCTCAGAAGGTCTCTGCAGTCTGCTTGCCCCGTTGCAGAAGCAAGCTCAAACAAGACCCGCCGAAGCGTATGCGAGTCAGGTTAAAGGGGCGGCGGACAACTTGCTACACAGCTGAGCAAGGCCGGACGCCCACAAGGAGCGTCGGTTTGTGCTTGCACAACCGCCGAGGGAAAACGGAGTGCTCGATCGCCAAACAGCCACCACCTTATGTGGTCTTGTCGCTGCCTTCTTATTTGGAAGCACGCTTCCTCCGGCAACCACCGGCGGTTGTGCAAGCACAAACCGCCGCTCCTTGGATCCTTTGGCATCACGGCCGTGAATCGGCGAATGAACGCATCAGACTCTTGACCTGATGCGCATGCGCAGTCGCGGGGGCAAACCGCGAAGCGGTCGCCACCTCAGGGATGCTGCCGCGGTTTGTAGAACTCACTTCGGAGTTCTGGTTCACCTGCCCATATACCCAGGGTGGCGGCTCGTGCCTCACCTTACCCTGGGCTATCTTGTTTGACGCCCTTGGCGTCAGAGCATGCGCGCCTAAAAAAGGGTCTACCCATTAACCTGACGTGCATGCGCCGAAGCGGAATCCCAATTCTGTAAATTCCGTTAATTCTGTCTAAAAAATCAGCCTCTGTGCCTCTGTGGTTCTTTCCTCATTCCCTCCCACCTCTGACTCCCTCCTCCACTATTTCCGCTCAGAGAACTCCACGCCCAGTTCATTCTCCAGACGCGTGATCGCGGACTTTTCCTTGGGTTCGATGAAAGCGAGCGACATACCCTTGCGTCCCGCCCGGCCGGTACGACCACTGCGGTGGGTGTAGTATTCCGTCTGCTCCGGGAGCTGGTGGTGAATGACGAAGGCGAGGCCCACCACGTCGATGCCGCGGGCGGACACATCCGTGGTCACCAGGTACTGGAGACGTTCTTTCTTGAAGGCGCGCATCACCTTGTCGCGCTCCAGCTGGGAGAGGTCGCCGTGAAGCACGCCCACGGAGAAGTTCCGGGTCCCGAGTTCCTTGGCCAGGTTGATGGAGCCCGCGATGGTGCGGCAGAAGATGACGCCGCGGTCTTCCGTGCGGTCTTCGAGGAATTCTGAGATGCGATCCAGCTTCTCCGTGCGGTCACAGATGATGTAGCGGTGGGTGATGTCGCGGTTCACGACATGCGCCTTGTCGATCGTGATCCGGTGCGCCTCGGGCTCCATGTAACCCTCGATCAGCTCCTGAATGCCCTCGGGGATGGTGGCGGAGAAAAGCCAGGTGTTCTTGCGGGACTTGGCGGTGAGCTGGAAGAACTGCTCGAGTTCCTTTTTGAAACCCAGGCTGAGCATTTCGTCGGCTTCATCCAGCACCAGGTAGCGCACCTTGGAGAGGTTCAGAGCCTCCCGCTGCACGAGGTCCATAAGGCGGCCGGGGGTGCCCACGACGATGTGCGTGGGGCGGCGCAGCCGGGAAATCTGGAGGTCCATGTCGTCCCCGCCTGTGATCGTCTCCACGAAGATCTTGTCCGGCACATGCTTGGTGAACTTGAAGAGCTGCTTGCCGATCTGTTTGGCCAGTTCCCGGGTCGGGGCCACGATCAGGCCGTCAATCTGCCCGGCCTTCGCCTTGGCGGCGTGGGGAATGATCCGCTCCAGCATGGGCAGCCCAAAGGCGGCCGTTTTCCCCGTGCCCGTCTGGGCCTGGGCAATCAAGTCCCCGCGGTGGGCCAAAACGTGCGGAATCGTTTGCTGTTGAATGGCCGTGGGCTTGGTGATGCCGAGCTCTTCGAGCCCCTGGACGAGTGCTTCGGAGATACCGAGGTCTTGGAAAGTCTTCAAAATCAATGCGGAATGGAGAGTTCGGAGGGCGGGATCGCCGGGGGAACCGTCACTATACCGTGTTGCGCGGAATAAGCCAGTCCGGCTTCGCCGGAGACACCAGACTGCCAGACGCCAGACATCAGACCTGAGGTCAGGGGGAGACGGATGCGAGGGGGGGAGGCGACTGAGCGGGGCTGGGGACAAGCCACAAGGTGAAATGGCCGCAGAGTAAAGGAGGCGGGGTCTCCGGCCCCGCGGGTGAGCGGAGGAAGGCGTCGCGCGAGCGGGTGCCATGGAGGCTGACCGTCTGTGATGAGCTCCGACGCGCACGTCCCGGGAGGCCTCTAGCTCCACCTGATGTTTCGCCGCCCCGGGTTGTAGGGCGACCGAATCGGGGACGGAGCAAAGTAGTGCAGAGTCCCGCAGTCACGGGATCGTCGGTCGCGCTACCCACGTCTTCCAATACCGATCCCGTATGCGGGACTCTGCACTACTTTCAGCTGCCGCCTGCGGCGTAGTCCGGTTGTGCCAACCGGCTTCGGGAGCGGAGGAATGCAGCGCGATGGGCGCTTGGGTGAGCTGAGGTCTGCTGCGTCAGGGGTGGCGCGCGGCAAGCGGAGCGCTTGCCCTACAGCGCGCTGGGTGGCGAGATGCTTCATGGCGAAGTGAGGTGCATTATTAATCTGACATGCATGCGCCTTTCGAGACTGGAAGTACATTCAACTTCTCACCGAACTCATCACGCCGAGGTGTGCTTGCGAAACCATCCGTCGAGCACGGGGGCGTCACTAGAACTGATTCGTTTCTCCTCTAGTTGAACTACCACGCCGATTTCGTTCCAAGTGATCAACGATCCCACAGGCAGAGCAAGGAAGGGAACGATCTCAGGCTTAGCCAGGACAATGTGGTACAGCGATTGGAACTCACCCTGGCTGCTGTCTTGCGTGAAGTGATCAAACATCCAGCCACTGTCTGACCCGCTTGTCTCTTCCCGCCACATGGCAAATTGCTGGCTATGCGGAAAACTTGGTGAAACAATTCCCGCAGAGCGAATCTCAGGAAACATCGGTTCGCACTGGAGTGACTCACAAACCGAACTCTGCAAGACAAGGTGCCTGAATGTTTGATTCAAACCTCGCTGCCATTGGATGGGAACGGTTTGAAAATCTGGCTCCCAGAGCTCAAGACATGGGGACTCTTCAGTGAGGGCACCGTGATCCAGTAATGCAATCATCCATCCGATCTGGATGGTTTCTCCGGCCTGATATAGTGTTCCGGTGTGGATCGAGTGGTTGAGGTAGTCCACCAACCATCCTCCAGACTCGGCAATTTCATCGTCCACCTCGAACTGAATCTCCAACTGGCCGCGGGTTGGGCCGGTAGATGTGCGCAGAGTTGTCATAGCGACAAGTACTCACAAAACATACAGGTGAACGGAGAAATCCCTCCACTTTGCCACCACTTACCCCTTACCGAGCCCCCTGACAATCCTCGCCATGTTCCGCGCATCATCGATCCCACGATGATGCGTGCCTTCCAGTTCCAGCCCGAGCATACCCAAGGCCTGACCCATGCCGGGGCGTTTCTTGAGCCCCTTGGCTTCGGCGAAGGCTTTCTTCAGGTTCAGGTGCGCTTCAGCGAAAGGGTAGGGCAGACCATGAAAGGCGCAGTCCTGCTGGAACTGGCCTTTGTCATAAGCACCCCATGACGAAAACAAGCAGTCGGGATAAGGCTCCAGCCAGGCCTTGAGATTGGCCAGGGCTTCAGGAAATTCCGGCGCACCATCGACATCAGCCTGGGTGATGGTGGTCAGCTTCGTGCAGAACGGCGTCAGCACCGGATGCCGTACCGGTTTGATGAAGGTGCAGAACTCCGACACCGTCTCCATGGTCTTGCCGTCCAGAAGCACGGCCCCGATTTCGATGATTTCCATCTCATCCCGAGGCACCTTACCGCGATCGCAGCAGGTGGCCTCGAGATCGATGATGAGCAGAGTGGATTGATCGAAGGTCAATCTTACCATCCCTTTGTGATTTTGGTGAACTCCGACAACGCCTTCCGCCAGGCACGTATCCAGCGACCATCGTTTCGTGACTCTTCAAGTATTACATCTTTGTCTTCCATGTGTTCCCATTCTTGCTCTGCATCTTTAAGCCAACCTCGTACTATCTCAAGGGATTCGGGACTGTTCAGCGTGGACTCCGTGTCATAGAACCAGCGCAAATATTGGCGCCATCCCAAACCAATCCAAGGGTTTGCAGGTTCGGACTGAAATTGGCTCAGGATTGCATTTCCAAACGAGTTGACCGACAAATCGGATCCAAAGCTTTTGGGACTGTCGCGCTGGAGCAGGAGAATGTCAGCGGTCCTTATCGATGCTGCAAGTTTGTGTTCGAACCAGTAGGCAATTTGACGCCCTTCGTCATCGCTCTCTTCGAATCTGGACTTCGCAAATCTGCGGAGGTTCCACCATTTTCCCGTTGCGCAATTTGTCGCCTGTGCGGACTTAAATAACATCATGTCGGAACCGCAATGAGATACAGTAACCTTGCATGACATTTTTTCGAGAAGGTAAATAAGAGCCAGAATGGCGCTTAGGCTCTCCACGCTAGAAAATTCACGTCTGGGCTCGACGTCGGATACAATAACCAAATAACAATTTTCTGCTTTGGTTTGAGCAACAAGGGATCCGATGCGAAGGGCGTCGTCGGCGGTAGAAAGCTGTTCGTAACCCACACATACGGTCAAGATGGATTTCAATTTGGTTGTAGATAACGAGTCCGTAAGGCTTTCGTAGCCCTCAAAGCATCGGAGGTAGTAGTCATCGGTCCATTTCTTCGGAAGTATTGCTGGCGAACACACGCTTGTGCAGCCAATTTCCATTGCCGCATAGTTGGCTACCTGCTTTCCTAATTTTTTCCACCAAGAGGTAGTGGATATCTCCTGGCTCTCGATGTCTGAAGGAAAATAGTCGTGGGTCGGGAGGTGACGGTAGGCGGCTTTCGGGGAGTAAAGTTGAGGGTCAAGTCGAATGTCCGCTACGCCTTTATCATAAAACTTGCTGACATGGTCTCTTAGGTCAGCTTGTGATTGGTTTACCGGGCTGAGAATGACGCCGCTATAGCCATCTAGCCCTTCTTCGGAAACAAGGCCTGCGGTATTCGCTCCCATCTGCATGTAACTTCCCATATTGAAGCTCCTATTCTATTTCTATTGCATTGATTAGATCTTCAGGTCGTTGGTATCTGAGTGCTGGCCATGGCTTGAGCATTTGAACTAGGCAACGCATACGCATTTTCTCAAAAGCAGCAGCCGAACAAGGAGGTATGAATTTTCTATCCACAACAGACTGAATTGCTTCAGCGGAGGTCATAGAAAGCGATTGAAAGGGGTGCCGATCTAGAATCAGTTCTGCAATCATTACGCCAACTGAAAATTGATCGGAATGCCAGCCGATTAGTGCTTTGTCATTGTTAAGCTGTTCGGGTGACGAATAATATGGAGTGCCTGGTCCATTGGGCATCCACGATACTGTCATGGAAGATTGGGATAAATCTCTTACTAGGCCAAAATCCACCAGTACAGGAGCGTGATGCCCACTTCTAAACATCACGTTTGTTGGTTTAATGTCGCGATGAACAAGCCTGGCTTCTCGTAGTACGGCCAGCGCGTGAACCAGCCCTTTCAGAAGCTCGACAATGTCTTGCCGTCCAAGCTTTTCTGTCAGTAGTCTTTCGTCCAGCGTGCCCCCATCAAGATACTCCTCTACAATTACATCAAATGTCCCTCTGTCGGATGTGTGTTCGGAGACGCTGATGACTTTTGCAACAAACTCACTTGAGCATTTCTTAAGTGCTTCAGTCTCCCTCTCTGTTCGTTCTCTTGTGCATTTGGATCGATCCGCCAGCTTAAGGGCTACGATTTGGCCTTCAGCTGTGGCAGTTTTGTAGGTGACTTTATATGCCCCAGCGCCGCAAAAGGAAATCAGTTTTAGACCCAGCTTAAGGGCCACTTCTTCTGCTGCTGCGATGTGGTTTGGATCCATCGTCAGAAAGTCGGGTAAGCGCCTTGGCCGTTAACCAAGGCATAAGCGGATCTTTTCGCTTCGGAACAATTTCAAGTCTAGCTTTTTTTTCCACAACAATGACGAGACCGACTCCCTGACGGACAAATTCATCTCTGGCCTTCAATGCCGGTTGGGCGGCACATTGAGGAAGCACGACATATGAGTAGTGGGCGAAATTGCGGCTTCGTCTCGCTTGTTCTAGAGCTCTTTTCCATTTTTGAAGTTTTGCTTCAAACGCGTGGAGGGTCGAGTCTGGATTTAGGCCTACGAGATCCGTTCTTCCTGAGACAAAATCAAACTCTGGGACGACGGAAGAACAAAAAACTGGGCCGGTGCCGCTGCGGATGATGGCCTCAAGATCACTAACCAGACAGGCTTCGGAGCTGTACTCCCTGGGTTTCGAGTTGTTTGCGACAGGCGACATCCTCCTTGGTGGACAAGAAGCTTCTTGCACAATTTTACAATGTTTCCGTGAACAGTTTTTGATCGGGAGACTTGCGTCCTAGTATCAAATCAGATTCGAGGACGCAGTTCCAGAATTAATAACGTTTTTCCAGGAAGAACTTGGGATCACCCCACAAACCGAGCCTTCAAATGCTTCAGATAAGGCCCTGACTCTGTCGTCTTCCCGGTGGCGTGCTCCATGAGCTCGGCGGGGGAGAGGCAGGAGCCGGCGGCGTGGACGTTGTCGCGCAGCCACTTCAGGAGCGGGGCGTACTCGGCCTTGGTCGTGGCGTTCTTGATGGCGCGTTGTTTCATCGCTGCCGCGAAGAGCTGGGCGGCGTTGAGGTTGCCGAGGGTGTAGGTGGGAAAATAACCGAAGCCACCCATGGACCAGTGGATGTCCTGGAGGCAGCCGTGGGCATCGTTGGGCGGGGTGAGGCCGAAGGAGGACTCAAACTCGGCGTTCCAGGCATCAGGGATGTCGGACACCTTCAGCTTGCCGCTGAAGAGCTGACGCTCGAGGCTGAAGCGCAGCATGATGTGGAGGTCATAGGTGGCCTCGTCTGACTCCACGCGGATGAAGGAGTACTCGGCGCGGTTCACGCCCAGCAGGAACTGGTCGAGTGTGAGCTTTTTCAGGTGCGGGAAGAGAGACACGGCGCGGGGGAACCAGCGCTCCCAGAAGGTGCGGGAGCGGCCCACGTGGTTCTCCCAGAGGCGGGACTGGGACTCGTGGATGCCGAGGGAGACGGCGCTGCCGGAGGGCAGGCCCCACTCGCCTTCGGGCAGGCCCTGGTCATAGAGGCCGTGACCGGTCTCATGCAGCACGCCGAAGAGGGAGGAGAGGAAGTCCCGCTCATCGTAGCGGGTGGTGAGGCGCACATCGCCGGGGCCGAAGCCGGAGCAGAAGGGGTGCGAGGTGGTGTCGATGCGGCCGGCGTCGAAGTCGAAGCCCACGGCCTCGGCGACCTCGCGGTTCAGGATCTGCTGCTTCTCCACCGGGCAGTTGCCCAGCATGGCCTTCAGAGGGGGAGCCTCGGCTGCGGAGCGGGCTACGGCATCCTTGGCAATCTTGGCCACGGAGGGGCGGAGGGCGGTGAAGAGCTTGTCGATGTCCTGCGCGGTGGCATCGCGCTCATGCTGATCCAGCAGGGCGTCATAGGGCTCGTTCTTCCCGCCCCAGCGGGCGGCCATCTCTTGGGCGAGACCCACGAGGCGCTCCAGATGCGGGGCAAAGGAGGCGAAGTCCGAGGCGGCGCGGGCTTTGGCCCAGGCGGCCTGACCGAGCGAGATGGCCTGGCTGTTCTGCTCCACGAGTTTCTTGGGGAGCTTCAGCGCACGGTCCAGTTCCCGGCGCAGCTGCTCGATGTTGGCCTTCACGATGGAAGTGCGGGCAGCGGCCTGATCGTCCACCTCGTCCTCGGCCTTCTCCAGAAGGTTCCGGAAACGACGGGAGGTGAACTGCTCATGCGCCTGCCCGCTCAACTGGGCGAGGATGCGGGAGCGGTGCTCCACGCCCTTGGGCGGCATGTAAGTTTCCTGATCCCAGCCCAACACGGCGGAGGCTCCGTGGAGCAGGGAGACTTCACGGGCGGCGGTGCACAGTTGATCGTAAGTGGAGGTGGTGAGCATGTCGGTGGATCAGTAAATCGGTGATTCAGTCAACCAGGAGGGTCGCAGGGGTGTTTTTTGGGCCCGCCGGAAGTGGATGAAGCCTAAACGTCAGCATGGATTTTTCCAAATGCAATCGGTGCCGGAGCACGGCTGGGTGCAGGGATGGTGGAAATGACGAGATCCTGCATGCAGGAGCGCCAGGGCTGGTCCAGTGTGGGCGCCGCCGCACAAAAAAAGACCGAAGAGCCGCACCCCCATGCTGTTTACCTTCATGATCTGCACGCACAATCGCCGTCCTCTGGTGGAGCGATGTGTACGCGAACTCATGAAGCTCGAGCGTCCGGCCGGGGTGACCTGGGAGGTGCTGGTGGTGGACAATGCCAGCCACGACGGGACGAGCGAACTCATCCGGCGACTGCAAGCCGAGTGGAGCCTGGCGACGGCAGGAGGCAGTGAAACACCGGAACTGAGGCTGCATCACGAACCCCGACTGGGGACGGCGTATGCGCGCCGCAGTGGGATCGCTGCCAGCCGGGGAGACTGGGTGGTGTTTGTGGACGATGACTGTTTGATGGAGGCCGACTGGCTGGTGCATGCCTCACGCTTTGTGACGGAGCATCCTCACGTGGGAGTCATCGGCGGACGCAATGTGCTGCTGTGGGAGGAGCCTCCTTCAGCCCTTTGCGAGGCCTATGGGGAGAGTCTGGCCCGGCAGGATTGGGGGGATGAACCCATGCAGGTGCCCGATGAAGGAAAGCGGGCATTCTGCGGGGCGGGCCTGGTCTTGAACCGGCAGGCCGTGGTGAAGAGCGGCTACCTGGAACTGGGGCATCTCAGCGGTCGCCGGGGCCGGTCGCTGATGGCCGGGGAGGACACGGAGGTGCAACTGCGCGTCCGCAATACGGGCGGGACGATGTGGTATTGCCCCGATCTGAAGCTGCGTCACTGGATCCCCAAGGAGCGCATGCCCCTGCGGCATCTGCTCCCTCTGCACCAGGGCTTTGGCGAAGTAGAAGCCTATCTCCGACTGCTGGGGGATCGCCAACCCTTCACCCTGGCCAACCGCGCCAGGGCGGTTGGGTGGGCCTGGCAGGATCTGATGACCGTGCTCCGGCGCTTCTGGCTGGGGTGTGTGAAGTACCGCAATGAGCGCCCCACGTGGTTCATCCGGCTGTGGTACGCGTGGGGATTTCTGAAAGGGGCGCTGGTGCTGCTGATCCGCCGGCCGCAAGCGTAAGGCTGGCAGCCGGGATGAGGACGCAGGAGTTCTTCCTCTAACCACGTGTCCAGGGCCACCAGGCCCGGAGTCCGCGCCGGGGTTTGGCCTTTTGGGTCTTTTCCTTTTTGTTGCCAGAGGCTTTTTCCTTGGCGGGCTTCTTGGTCTCCCTAGGAGACGGAGTGGGGGCCGATGCCGGTGCGGGCAGCTCAGCCGGCGTGACTGGCTCGGGTTCGCGGAAAGCATGGGCAAAGAGCGGCTGCACCGCTGGGTCCAGCGCCTGCCACATTTCACGATCCAGGCTGTAGGTGGCCTCCCCATAGCTGTGGCTTTCGCCCTGCCGCATGAGGCAGACGGTGAGCATGGAGCGTGGGTCATCGGTGAAATTCACCGTGCCCCGATGCAGCAGGCCAGGGTCCCGGATCAAGACATCGCCCAGCTCCAGCACCACCCGGCGGGAGGGGAACAGGTCGGCCAGTTCCTCTGCTTGAGGGTTGCGGCCGTCCTGCACATCATCATCATAGCTTAGACCGCGCAGCACCTCGTTGCGCCAGAGATGGCTCCCGGTGTACCACACCTCCAGCGGGCCGTTTTCCAGCCCGCAGTGGACGAGCGGCACATTCACCACATAGGCGCGGGGGCTCCATTGATCACCGCTGCCGAGCTCGCGGTGGGGAGACTGGATGACGGCGCCCTTCAGACAGGTATCGCTGGAGACGAACTTGCAGTAGAGCTCACTGCCCAGGAGATGGTTCACCACCTGCATGGCCAGCGGGTTGGCCACGATCCACGCATCGCTGAAGGTGCCGCGCAGTTTCGGGAAAATACGCCAGCGGAAGTTGCGCTCCCAGAAGACCGCCTGGGTCTCGCGGGCCACCTGGTACCAGCCGTCTCCCTCCTTGCTGGCCACGCAGTCTTGAAAAATGCGGGAAAACTCGTCCCGCGCCGCGTGGGCGATCAGCAGGGGCATGGCCCCCTTCAGGATGACGTACCCTCGCGTATGGAGCAGGAGGGCGGCCTGGCGCAGGTGCTCTGCGGACAGGGCCTTTGCATCCAGCTCGGCCGGGGTGATGACCAGCGAGCCTTCTAGGGCATGGGTGCAGGGTTCCATGGGGCCAACCTTTGCCGGGAGGCCGGGTCAGGATCAAGCGGGAAGTGCGCCGGAGCGGCGGGCGGGTGTCTCCGTTTTGCCTTGCAGAAAGCAGGGAGTGCTTTTTGAGTGGGCGCGCATGACCGCCCCCGCCCCCTTGGTTTCCATCGTGACCACTCTGGAGTACCCCAGAGAGAGGCCCGTGGAGTGCCTGGAGAGCTGGATCCAGCAGACCTTGCCAGAAGGGGCCCAGACTGAGCTGATCGTGGTCGCCTCGGGCCGTCATCGCTGGTTTGAGCGTCAGGTGCCAGCAATCCTGCGCCCGCAAGACCAGATCATCCGGCTGAAGACGCGGGATGAAATGGCCATGTATCATGCCGGGGTGCAGGCGGCCAAAGGGACCTGGATCATGTTCACCGAACCGCACTGTGTGGCCGAGCCCGAGTGCCTGGCCACGCTGATCCGGTACAGCGAGACGCATGACCTGGCAGGTGCCTGTGTGCGTACGCTGCCGACACCGCTGGACAGGCACCGCATGATCCGCATGGAGGCGATCCTGTATGAGGAAGCCGCCGCGATCTGGACGAAGGAGGGCGACTGGAGGAAGTTCACCAAGCGGGGCACGCTCGTAAAGAAGTCGGCTTACCTTGCGGCGGGAGGATTCCCGAAGGGACATCTCAGGTACGGTGAAACCACGCTCGCGGCCAGACTGCATGAGATGGGGCTGACGCTGGGCTACACCCCCGACGCCGCCATCACGCACTACAATCCCACCGACATGGGTGAGCTCCTGGGATACGTGTGGGAGTTCAGAAGAAAGGAGAGGGAGGTCGCCCGCACGCGCAAGGTGGCGAGGGGAACGATCTCCCGCGCCGAAGCGGATCCCGGCCTGGCGGAGGCCTTTGCCGCCTCCAACGCGATGCGCCGTCATGTGCGGGATCTGGTGACCCGCAAGGAAATGGCCCACATGGCGGATCTCCCGCCGATCCCCGGGAAAGGTCTCCTGCTCTGGCAGCGGATGATGCAAGTACCCCGGATCGCTTTCAAGTTTGTCGCGACCTGGCTTAAGTTCAAGAACCCCGGACTCAGTGAAGAGGCAGCCTATGCGATCTTCAAAAGGGTGTGGCAGACCTATGGCGACCTTTCAGTCGCCCTACAGGGACCTCTGCGCGATGAGGCCCACCCCTTGCCGCGCCGGATCGAGGCGAGCCAACCCTGCCATGTGGGTGAGATGGATGCTGCCTTTCTGGCAGGCTGTCATGCACTGGAGCACCATGAGGGCACCGACTTCCGATGGACCGCGCCCATCAGCCTCTGGCGGTTCAAGCCGATGGATCAGGTGCCCCAGGTCACCCTGGAGTTCATCGAGGCCCGCCCGCTGAAAGCACGAGAGATCCGGCTCTGGTGGAACCGCACCCCCCTCGTAATCGAGAAAGACGCCTCCCGGCCCGGGCACTGGGTCTTTGCACCGAAGGATGGTCAGGGCCGGCGCAGGCCTGTGCCGGGTGAGAACGATGATCTGTTGGTCATCTTCTGTCCTCCGGTTCAAGGAAATCTCGAAGACCCGCGCCAGCTCGGGCTCGCACTGAAGTCAGTCACCGTCCAGGCCAGCCTCGTCGTCGCCACCACCCGCACCCCGCACGTGATGCAACCGGCACCGCCGTCCGGATCGTAGTTCACCCTGAGGCCCGACGGCACCCAGCCGCCGGGCTTCGTTTTTTGCCTGTTCATCGTTCTATCCCCCTAGACCCCCCTCATGACTTTAGGCTCTCCGCTCCCTTCCTTGACCGCTGCTCCTGCTTCAGGCCATCGCCTCTCCAAAATCACACCCTGCCTGTGGGCTGCGACGTTGCTCGCCGGCTGGACTTTGATCAGCGCCAGCTGCAGCACCACTGCACCCCGTGTGGCCACGGCGCCGCGTCCGGAGGACATGGTGCAGGATGATGTGGTCAAGTTGCAAATCCACCTCGACAACCAGTCCTTTGGACCCGGCATCGTGGACGGGCGTGAAGGCGAGTTCACCAAGAAGGCTCTGGCCCGCTACAACACCGCACACGGTCTGGCGGGCGATGCCTTCCCGGATCTGGGTTCGATTGAGGCGTACACCACCTACACCGTCACGGCGGATGATGTGAGCAAGATTGGAGTGCAGGGCGGCAGCCCCTCCGTGGTGGTGCTTCAGAAGACACAGCCCTATACGTCACTGACGGAGCTGCTGGCGGAGCGGTTCCACACCTCCAAGGCCTTTGTTGCCAGACTGAACCCCGGTGTCAATGTGGACGCCGCACCCGCGGGTGCCAGCCTGACAGTGCCGAATGTCGCCCGGCCGTTGTTTGTCACAGAGATTCCCGCCACCTCCAAGACCGCCCGGGTGCAGGACCCTGCGCTGGCGAATCGTTTCATCGTGGTGGATCTGCGGGTGAAGATGCTGGAGGTCTATGACGCGGAAGGCGGCCCCCTCATCGCCGCCTTCCCCATCACCCCCGGATCCTCAGAACATCCTGCCCCGCAAGGCGACTGGAAGATCGTCGGCATCACCACCTTTCCCTGGTATCGCTGGGATGAGGGCGTGCTGAAGCGCGGCGAGCGCACGGAAAACTTCTACAACCTGCCTCCCGGCCCGAACAGCCCGGTCGGCGTCGTTTGGATGGGACTCAACCGCCCCGGCGTGGGCATCCACGGCACGTCCACTCCTGAAACCATCGGCCGCTCCGGCAGCCACGGCTGCATCCGCCTTTCCAACTGGGACGCTGCGGCACTTAGACCGCTGGTGACGGCGGGAGTCAGAGTGAGAATCCAGTAGGAAAAAATTATGAATTATGAATTATGAATTAGAAATGGAGCTTCTGCGATGAGGTGGCACGACGGAGACTAGATCTGCTGCCCCCCCAAGGAAATTCATTCATAATTCCTAATTCAACATTCCTAATTTTTGGAAGCTTGGTTCATTCGCTGACGAAGTCGTAGAACAGGATCTTTGCTGACAGCGGCAGGAAGTCTTCCTTGGCGGCTTTCTCGTGCACGGGATGCTTGTTGTAGCGGTCCATGGCGGCTTGGTCGTCGAAGTGCATGGTCAGGCTGATGTCGAAGGTGGTGTCCATGAGGGCGCTGCCTTTTGGCACGGATTTACCGACGGAAAGGCCTTTGACTTCGGGAATCTGGGCGGCGAAGCGGTGTGCCGCATCGATGATCCGCTGCTGATGCTCCTTGTTCCCCGGCTCCTTCAGCCAGATGTAGCCCGTGTGGTGAATCTTGCCCTTGGTGGACGGGCCGGGGTCAGATCCCGGCACGGCGGAGATGAGCAACGTGAACGCGATCACGGGAATCAGCGCAAGGAAGGACTTTTGGAGGGACTGCAAACGGGTGTTCATGTTCATGATGGACACAGTATGCAACGGGCTGGTGACAACAGTATGTCAGGAGCCTAAAATCAATTTAACCACAGAGGCACAGAGGGAGTTCCTAAGATTTGGAATGATGAATTAGGAATTATGAATGAATCATCCGAAGACCCTCGCTTGTGGGCTGGGCAACTCATTCCTAATTCCTAATTTTTGCTCTGCGCTCCCTGTGCCTCTGTGGTTAAATAATTGTAGATTGCCTGCGGCACGGGATTCGCTTCCTTTTCAGCTCCGTCGCCTGACATGAATACGCTCACCCTTCACCGGTCCAACGCCACAGCCACGCTCCATCTGCAGGGGGCGCATCTTGCCACGTGGGAACTTGATGGGAAGCCGGTGTTGTTTCTCAGTCCCCGGGCGGTGTTTGAGTCGGGCAAGGCGATCCGCGGCGGGATTCCGGTGTGTTTTCCGTGGTTCAATGCGCATGCGACGAATCCTGACCTGCCTTCGCACGGCTTTGCCAGGACCTCGGTGTGGACGCTGAAGGAGTCGGCAGGTGACTGTGCGGTGCTGGAGCTGGAGTCCAACGAGAAGACGCTTGCGATGTGGCCGCACGCCTTTGTGGTGACGTATCGCCTGCAACTGCTCAAGAAAGGGCTGTTGATGGACTTCCGGGTGCAGAACACGGGCGAGTTTCCGTTCACGTTTGAAACCGCACTGCATTCCTATTTCGCTCTTGGGGATGTGCAGCAGGCCAGTGTGGAGGGACTGGATGGGAAGACCTATCTGGACCAGACGGAAGGCTTTCGTCGCAAGGTTCAGCAAGGGGACCTGGTGTTCGCTGAAGAGACGGATCGTCTTTTCGTGGATTCACCCGGACCGTTGACTTTGCGCGAGGGGGCTCGCGTGATCCGCCTCACCGGTCTGGAAGGATGGAAGAGTACCATTGTCTGGAATCCCTGGACGGAGAAAGCGCGGGCGTTGAAAGATCTGGGGGAGGACCAGTGGCCCTACTTTGCCTGCGTGGAGACCGGCTTCGCAGCGGACGATGCCGTGACCCTGCCTGCGGGAGAGACCTGGCGTCTGGCTGTGGAGATCGAGGTGGAGTGATCTCCATTTTCAGATCTCAAATCTCAAACACATAGCGGCGATCATCGGAACCATCGGCGGCGGGCCAGGAAAAGGCGTTTGGGATCCAGCGCACCAGATGATCCACGCCTGCAGTCTGAAAGGCCTGGACGTAAGCGGAGATGTCCTCCTTGAAGTGCGCCCACACCGCCTGCTCGTAGTGGATGGGGATGACCTGGCGCGGAGTGAGCATCTGGATGGTCTGAACGGCCTGCTTGGCCGTCAGCGTGAACTTGATCGCTGGCGGCAGCGGGGGCCACAGGTTCACGCCACCGAGGTGCAACACGGCGGTGTGCACCTCGAACCGATTGGCCACCTCCCGGATCCCGTCGAAGAAGACGGTGTCTCCAGACAGGTAGAGCACGCCGTGCTTCTGCCCCTCCCACTGCAGCACGAAGCCTGACACATGACGGGTGCCGGGCAGCCACCGGGGCCCATGCAGGGCCGGGGTGGCAGTGACGGTGAGCTTGAACCCATCCTGCCCAAAGAGCGTGGTGGTGCTCCAGTCTGCCAGCGTGGTGACGTTCGACACCCCCTTGAGATGGTGCTTGCCGTGGGGGTTGGTGATGACCTCCCGTGTCTGGGTGAACAAGGCCCGGCCGCCGTCGTCCAGATTGTCCACATGATGCGGATGGCTCAGCAGGATGGCGTCCAGCGGGCCCAGCTCCGCGGCGGTGAGGGAGGTGCCTCGGTAGCGCGTGAGATGCAGGCCCAGGCCCGCCGGGTAGCGCCTCATGCCTGTGTCCAGCACGGGATCGGTGACGATTCTCAAGGAGCCAATCTCCAGCAGCACCCCGGCGGTGGAGAGATGGGTGATGGACACTTGCATGGGCGGCAGCAGTGGGGTGGGTGGGAATGAGGGCGGTCAGCGCAGGTCTTCGCGGGCCACGGACTTCGGATCGTTGCGATCATCCCGCCAGCGCGGATGCGGAACATGGAAGACGTAGTCGCCATTGTAGGAGGCCACCGCTTCTGTGAAGGTCAGCGTGCCGATGGTGGTCCACTTCTGCCCGTGGACGCGCTGGGTGATGTTGGAGCGCTCGCCCACGTCAGAGACCGCCACGTCAAACACCAGCGGTCGCTTGGGCGTGGCGTCGCCGCGGTCGTACATGATGGCCAGGATCTCATCGCGGAAGTCCACTCCTTCACCGCCCACCTCGACCGTTCCTTTGGCGGTGGTGAGCTTGATGAAGCGTGGGCAGGACGGATTCGACACCGGTGCACCGGTGGTGAACTCGGAGATTTCATAGAGCTGGCGCTCCAGCGGCTGTTTGTCTGCGCGCAAGAGCTTCAGCGCTGTGATGATGAAGCTGAAGATGCCGGCGCCGCGTCGCCATGGAGTGACAGGTGGGGAGTTCGTCAGCACGGCCTCGCGGATGCTGTAGGTGGTGGTGCCGCCCAGATCCTCCTGGGTGATGAGGCTGGCCGTGGGATAGGCCGCCGCGTCGTTGGGGTCGGTGGTGGGGTAGAGATTGGCCACCAGCGCGAGGGAGCGCCACTTGCCCGCGTGCGTTTCCTTGGCGGTGGTGGAGTAGCGGGCGAGCGCGAGGGCTCGGCTGCCCGGTTTGAAATAACCCGTGTAGTTCGTCCCGGGCGGGGCGTCGTTGATCTTCCACTCGCCGGAGAGGATGATGCCATTGGGGTGGAGCAGACGGCGGAAACCCTTGTGATCATCCCCCCAGCGCATCACCGCCCGTGTGCGCAGTGTGCGGCGGGAGGCCGCGAGCAGACTGGTCACCAGCCGGCCGGCGGTGATGGAGTACACGGGGAGGGGCTTCTCGTTCGGCCCGCCCCAGGTGTGATAGTAGGGTTGTTGGCTCGCACCGTCGCGCAGGGCGGGATCAAAGAGCTGCTTCTTCACCTCGGCAAAGGTGGAGCGGGTGAACTGGCGGTCGTGCAGTGTCAGGTCCTGGTTGTTGTCCGGCAGCGCGGCATCGGCAGGCGGGCGCTTGATGCCGTGTCGCCAGCCCAGTGCATAGAAGATGCCCAGCACCAGCGCCCCCAGCACGCCCCCGCCGCCGATGAGCCGACAGAGCTTTGAAGAGGCCTGCATCGGCATCATGGGATCGTTGACCGCATACACGCCTCCCAGCTTCCAGAGGGTGTAGAGCACCACCAGGGCGATGAAGCCTCGCAGTACCCGCGAACGTACGAGAAAGAAGAGCAGGGCACCCAATACCACCAGGCCCACTACCTCCACGAGCCAGAAGATGCGCCAGGTGTTGTTGGTCAGGTTGGGCCGGCCCAGCCGGGGGCGGGCGTACTCAGGCTTCTCCCCCACCAGCCACGGGGAGGCAAAGTAGGGGAACTCGTTGGAAAAGGGTTTCAGGGAAAACTGTTCCAGCTGCCCCTGGGGATTTCTCTGCGGGGCTCCCGTGGCGGGATTGATGCGGTACTCCCCGTCGTTCATGGTCACGCGCGGGTAGCGGTTGTCATCGGTGTAGGAGGCCTCCCAGAGCTGGGTGTCGCCCGCCATCGCTGTGAGGGCCGCCACGTCATCCGAGAGCACGCGACCATTGGGAAAGCGGGTGGGCTGGCTCCGGGAAAAGATGAGCACGTCCGGCATCGCATCATAGGGTCGCCGGGCAAAGAGCGGGGAGAAGAAGGTCCGGTTGAAGTCCTCCAGGATGGTGGGGTTGTTGTGGCGGCGGTTGATATCGGCCACATGCTTGGAGGGGGGCAGGAAGTTGAGCCCATCGAACCGGGGCAGTTGGGTGCGCTGGGAGCGGCCCACGTGGTCGATCTGCTTCCCGTCCTTGGTCGTGGTGGCCCAGACGAGGAAGTTCCGCTGTTGAGGCGCGAACCGGTCCAGCGGGATGCTCACGACGATGCCGATGATGTTGGTCCGGAAGAAGCGCGGGAAGATGAAGGGATCGTCAAACACCCCGGTGCGGACGTTGATCTCCTTGTCCCGGTAGGGAGCGTTCACCACGGCCCGGCCCGCGGGCAGCCCGGTGATTCTGAAGTTGGCCGGGTCCATGCCGCCATCGTTGTTCAGAGTGAACTGGAGCTCGACCTCCGGGGAGATGTCGTCAGGTTGCAGGATCGTGGCTCCGTAGCGTTCGCGGTCAGCCACGGAGTTGAACCCGAGCTGCGCATTGAGGTCCATGAAGATGTTGTAACGGTAGCTCTTCAGGTTCAGCGGTCGGGGTTGTGTGTGCTTGTACTTCGGTGCCGCAGGGTCACCGCCGTTCATGGTCGGGAGCTGGGTGCCCACCATCACGAGGTTCTGTTTCTGGGCGTCCACCTGGTCCTTGGGCACCTCTTCCAGTCTCGCCATGGAGGGGAAGACGCAGATGCTCACGATGAGGTTCTTTGCCTCGGGAAGGGCAGGGTTCTGGTCCTTGTCCAGATAGACGTGGAGGTCGGTGATGCGCGGTTCGCCATCCTTCGGCGGGTTCAGCGCATTGAGGTCCAGCGGGTCGGCATGATCAGAGGCATGGACCGGCCCCCAGGCAGGGAGGAGGCACAACGCGATGAGTGCGGCGACGGCGCGGCGGAAACCGGTGGGCGGTGTCATGTGAAGGCAGGGTTCAGTCTGAAAACTAAAGAGGGGCGGAAGCGGTGCGGAGACGGGGTTCAAGACCGCAACACCTGGAGTGCCACCTGCTGGCCGAGGGCCCGGTAGCTCTCCCACTGCGGATCGTCGAAGAACTGGTCAAAAGTGGACTGCTGGGGGAAGTCCGGGTAGCGGTCGCCGTAGTTCCGGATGTCCTCCGTGAGCGTGCCGCCCACACCGGGCTTGATGACGGCGAGCCATGAGACCACCCCCGGTGCGGAGGCATAGGTCACGCGGGCGAGTGCCGCGTGGCGGGAACTGCCGCGCTGGAGTTCGCGGATGCCGCCGAGCCTTTCGGGGTCCAGCCACGCCCTGACCATCTCTGATGGCAGCGGGGGGGATCCTTCCACCCAGGTGGGTTGCGGCAGACGGATGGCAGCATCCTCCCACACATCCCAGGGGTCTGGCACGATCGGCTGGTCGGCTTCTCCGGGTGAGCCATTGCCAGCGGGACGCAGGGGACAGGCGGCATCGCGATTCGGCTCTAGCCACTCGACCTGCGCGCCGAAGTCGGTGCGCACGGTCCGCGTGAGATCCGCCAGATCCGTCCACTGGTACTTGGGATCCTCGCCGCCATCCACCAGCAGCATGAAGGGCAGCCGTCGGCGCACGAGTTCGTACAGCCCGGTCACCTCAAAGTGACCGCCATCGCTCAGGTACCAGAACCAGCGCGAGGCCCCATGGAATCGGCCGCGCCACTCAGACAGCAGCATGCTCTGCATGCGGTACAAGGAAACAGGCAGTCTCTTGATGCGCCGCCAGATGGTGTCGGGGAATCGACCGGGCCGTTCACTGGCCAGGATGCCGGAGTCCCACCAGTAGCCCAGCCGCACATTCAGCAGACCCAGGAAGAGGGACATGGTGAACGTGGTGCTGCGGCCGGATCCGGTGGAGAAGGCGGCACCGGAGACGGCGGTCCAGGCACCCAGGGAAAGCGGCTCCACCTCGGCGCTGTCGCTCTCCTTGCTGGCCAGGACGTGAAAGGCGTTGGGGTTGCTGCCTACAGGGAAAGCGCGCAGGGCGATCTTGCGGCGCTTGCCTACGGCATTGGCATCATCGCTGTCCAGACCTTCCAGCCAGCGGCGGCGTTTCTGCCACTTCGGCCAGGCGTCGGGATGCGTCCATTCGGCGAAGTAGCGCCGACCTACGGTGACCCCTTCTGGCGTGACGCACATGGGCAGTCCCTTCCGGCTGCGGATGTCGCGATCTGAGGCGAGGTCCACGGTCTCATTCAGGCAGACATTGATGAGGTGGAGCGGGCCCCCGGAGCGCTCGGGATGGTACAGGTCGTACGGCACGTCGTCCATGGGATGAGCCTGCTTCACATCCGTGGCATCATCGGCGGTGCCCCCGTACACCCTCTCTTCATTTGAGGCACCCAGGAAGGTGCGGGTGAGGCGGGCTGCATACGCCGTGTGGAGCGAGGAAAGGTTCAGGAAATCAAAGGCCCTGCCGATCACAAAAGAGAAGATGAGCGCCAGGACGATGGAGCCCACGCCCCACATACCCGCATCCGCCATGACCAGCTCATGAGCGAGCAGGTCCACCATGAAGACGAGGATGATCGCCAGGGGAATGCCGACGAGCTTGGAAAGGCGTGCCAGGGACAGGCCTTCACGCCCGGCCGCACTGACCTGCTGAAGCGCCTTCATGCCCAGCCAGCGCAGGATGGGCAAACCGGGGCCCACCGCCGCCATGATGCCGACGAAGAGCACGGTCACCGTCTTCTCAGCGGCGAGCCGGGCCACCGTGTCCAACAGCGCCCAGCCCGTGACAGCGGCAAAGATGATGGCCACCTCCCCCAGCGCCAGGCTCAGCCGATTGCGAACGATGGTGCCCAGGATGCGCGGGGCAACTTTGGCCGGGAGACCCCGGGTTGCCCCCCAGCGGACCACCTCCTGCCACAACCAGGAGAGGAGCAGGATGGCTCCGGCACCTGCGCCGTAGGGGAGGGATTCCGGGCTCGTCAGCGCGGCCACCGAGCCGGTGAGGAGTACGAGCCAGGCAAAGAGGCCGTAGGGTGAATACGGTCGAGTGGAGCCGCCTTTGGGTGCAAGCCAATACGCCAGGGTGCCGGGCAGGACGCCCAACGCCAGCGCCAGGGCGGGCAGGATCCACCAGGGGGAAAGCTCGCCTACGAGCACAAAGGGGCCATTGGGCAGACCCAGCTTCTTGGTCACGAGCGCCGCGAGACCAAAGAGGCCGAAGAGCAGCGAGCCCACCACCAGATGAACGGTGAAGATGTTGCGCCAGAAGACGGCCAGATTCAGCCGCAGATCCTCGCCTCCTGTGGCGAAGATGTAGTTGGCATTCGTGCGCAGCCACCAGAGCGGCGGTGAGGCGGTGTTCTTCAACACATCCTGCACGGCCCCACAGGGGTCGGCCGGACCGGTTTCCCCGGGCGGCGGAGCATTGACGGTGGGGCGGGTGAAGAGGCGTCCGAGGAAACTACCCGTGAACCCGCCGCCGGAGACGGTCGAGAGGAAGTCCAGATCCCGCACCCGGTTCCGGGTGGCGAGCGCCTGCAGCACACCCAGGCAGAAGGTGGCACTCCGGATGCCGCCGCCGGAGAAAGCCAGGCCCACGGCGTCCTTGGGCAGCTTGATCAACGGATGGCGCACGGCCGGCAGTTCATCATTGGCAGGGTTGCCAGATTCCAGGGCGTTGGCAGCCACGGGCACCGGTGGCCGGTCGGGATACGCCTTGTTGCGCCGGCTCAGGATGGCGCGGGCTTCGCGGTCCTCCACAATGGCGGGGTAGCTCGCGCGATCCTCCTCCGCTAGGATGGTGTCCGCCGCCTTCTCGCTCATCATGAAGATGGGCGTGAGGATGAAATAACCGGGAATGCGGGGGAAGACGGAGGCATCCACGATGCGCAGGCCCTGCACCCCGTGCACGCGGAAGTGGCTGTCCAACACCGCCTCCTTGTCCACAAGTTTGGAAGGATCCGCCTGCCAGGCATCTGCCCCGATCCGGCAGGTGCAGGAGGCGTGGTGACCCCAGGACTGCGTTTGAATCCACTCCCGCAGCGCATTGGAGCCGTCCTCCTTGTCCAGCCCGGGCTGAATCTCGTGGACGAACTCCCGCGGGTTCCGCCGGTTGATGTCCCGCATGAACTTCACCGCATCCACGATGGCTTCCAGATCGCGCTCGCTCTGCTTGAGGTTGAGGTCGATGGACTCTTGCTGCTCCAGCAGGGCGGGTGGGATGGGCAGTCCGGTGGCCTGATAGGCCTTCATCCGGTTCTGCAATTCCCGCGCCTTTTCATTGTAGGAGTCAAAGCAGATCTCCGGAGCGTCGAACGGGTTCAAGGAACGAATCTTGACGTAGCCGTCGTTGTTCCGGGTGTAGCCTTTCAGGATCACCCAGGACCAGATGTTGCGCTGATCCTTCGCGGCACCGAGGGTGGGCCGGAAGAGCTCCCGTGACCAGCCCCAGTAGTACCCGCGGAAGGCGGCAGGTGCCCCGAAGGTGAAGAGGTCCGGCTCTGGTTCCTCCGCCTCCTGCACCACCTTGGAGCGGCGCAGCACGGCCACCGCCCCGCCGTTGGTGCGGTAGAGACCGCTCTTGTCCTTGAGCCATTGGAGACGGGCCGGGTCGTTGTCATCGCCGGGAGTGAAGGAGAGTCCGTTCAGGGTGGAGAAGTCCTCCGCCACCTCGCTCACGATGGTGACCTCGTACCGGTCCTGCAGATTCCGGCCCACGCCGGGGAGATGGATGAACCCGGTATTTTCCGCACTGCCCGGTTTCTTGAGGGGCTGACCGTCGATCCCCGTCAGCGCCGGGGTGGGAAGTGCGTTTTTGCCGCCTTTCTGGCTGGCTTTGATCGCATTGACATCCTGCTCATTGCCGATACCGCTGAGGGTCAGGAGCTGCGGGGTGTTGAAGGCCCCGCCGCAGAGGATGACCTCCCGTGCGGCGAAGTAGCGGGTGCGTTCGCCCGGGGCGTTGCCCTTGGTCTGCAGGGGGCTGGCTTCATAGAGGTAGTCGCCGCGGGCCAGCTCCACACCCACAGCCCGGGGGGCTTCGCCCTCCGCTTGTTCAAAGAGAACCTTGGTCACGTGTACGCCCTGGTCGATCACGAGGCGTTCGGGGAAGCGCGCCTGCGTTTTCAAGAGCAGCTCCCGCACCCCGGCGCGGCGGCCGAGGAGGAACCGCCCCTTGTAGTCCATGGCATCGCTGCTCTCAATGCCCGTGGGGATGAGGAAGACACCCTCCGGACTGGTCCGGCGGGTGTTGTAGTCGTTGGGGTCGATGTGCTGCACGATGCGCAGCTTCACCAGGGCCTGCTTCAGCATGCCGATGAGCGGCTTGTCCTGGTGCAGGACGGCCAGCGCGGTGCCGATGAGCACGTTGAAGAAGTTCCGGTCCTTCCGGGCGATTCCGGTGACGAGGTTGGGATCGATGAAACTGGTGGGCTGCCAACCTTTGGTGCCATGCCCGCCGTCATCCAGCACCGCGCGCGGGTCGAACTGGAGCACGATCCACTGGTATCCCTTGTAGAAGATGCCCAGCAGCTTGCGGAACCACTGGTCATACGCCTTGCGGTAGAGGTTGCGCTCCATCCGGGCGAAGTAGCCCCGCATGTTCTCCGCCCGCCAGGTGTTGTCCCCCGTGAGTTCGGCGATGTACTCCCAGTCCTTGTCGTTGGGCGCGGCCATGATCATGGCGTGGTGCCCGGTGCAGCCCCCCAGGCCGGCGGACCGGGGGTAGAAGACGCCGCCCTTGCCCTTCTTGTCCCAGCCGGTGGGATCGAGGAAACGGTCGTGATACGGATAAGGCGTGTCCGCAGGTTTGCCGTCGGGGGCATCCGCAGCCGCCTGGCCGTTGGGCACCGGCTGGTTCAGCCGGTTGTATTTGTCATCCAGCTTCTGCCGGGCGTCATCGGCATAGTGCCGCACGGAGAACTGCCAGCTCATCTCCAGGTCCTCGGTGGCCGCCCCGTGGTAGCCCGGGACCTGGTTGACCTCCCCGGGTCCCGCAGTGGGAAAGACGCTGGACTTGTGCTCCAGCGGGTCCCGCCCCGCCTCCAGCACCAGCACCCGCTTGCCCGCCAGCGCCAGACGGGACGCCAGCGGCCCACCGCCGGCCCCGGAGCCGACGATGATGTAGTCAAACGGGGTGTCGGTGGGACTTTGTGCCTGTTGAAGGAGTTCCTGGCTCATGCGGGGCGTGACGTGAGGTGAGATGAGATGACGGGATCTGGAGGAATGAGGTCAGAGGGTCTTGAGGAACTCGATGAGCGCCTCTTTCTCGTCAGGCTTGAGCTGCTCCCCAAACAAGTGGCCGCGATCCAGCACGTAGTCCGGGCACTTGCTCGCCTCCACGAGGCCGGGCAGGGCTTTCTCGCTGAAGACCTTGTAGGCGTCGTCCCCGGTCAGGTGTTGTTTCCTGATGTCCACCGTGGCGCGCACCAGCCCCAGGATGGCGGCCGGGAGCTTGCCCTTCTTCTCCGGATCCAGGTTCATGAGGAGGTCCACCGGGGTGCCGCGCGGGATGGGCCCCACGTTCACGCCCTTGTAGTCGCCGCTGAGCAGGCTGTCTGGCAGGACGGCCAGGGGCAGGGGCACATCGCGCAGGCGACCGGTCAGGAACTTGTTGGCCAGAATGCCGCCCAGGAAGGTGCCGATGAAGAGGAGGGCAAAGAGCCACCTCACCAGCTTGCGCGGCTCCTTGTTGGTGAGTAGCAGCCACAAGCCCACCGCGGCCACCGCCACCACTGCCAGCCACCAGAGCCAGTGGGCCATTTCCAGCATGCCGCTGGCGGCCATCATCAGGGCACCCGGCACGGTGCCACCCATGCCGCCCAATCCCGTGCCTGCGAGCACGCCGGCGATGAGCACGGCCACCAGGATCACCAGGATGCCCGCATGACGCGCCCGACCCCAGAAGAACCCGGCCAGGAAGAGCAGAGCCAGGATCACCCAGAGCCAGACGCTGAGCAGGCGGAAGGCAAACTTGCCCGCCACGCCGGTGATCAGGGGTTCGGTAAAGGAGGGGGCAAACTCCACCATCGTGTCATTGGGCAGACGGTAGATGTAGCCGGGGTCCTCCTTGTAGGGGCCGCCGTCGCGACGCAGGTCGCCCGGCGGCACATAGAGCGCTTTGCCATCTCCGTACGTGGTGTAGGTGGGGCGTTTCTCATTCCAGAGGAGCTTGCGAATTCCGTCGTCGAACGCCTCCATGCGGCCCTTCACCGAGGGATCCTGGTTGTAGAGGCCGAGGGCGTTGTTGTGGAAGTACGGTGCCGTGCTCCACACGCTGATGAGCGAGGCGGGCCGATAGTACCCTGGGCCGCCTTTTTCCCGACCATCGTTGTAGCGGTCATCGGGCGTCTTGGTGGCGACGTTGTAGAAGTAGATGTCCCCCACGGAAGGCAGATTTTTGAAGGACTCCGAGGAGAAGTTGTCCCAGACGTTGCCGCGGATGGCATTGGTGGCCATGGCGCGGGCAGAATTGGTGCCTACCAGGGTCACTGGCACGCGCAGTTCAGTGGAGAGGAAGTTGTCCTTGATGAACGCATCCTCGGCATCCGGGGTAGCGGGTCCGTCACCAGCCAGGGCCTGCATGCGGGCACGGAAGTCCGCCATCATCGGGCTGGCGCGGAAGGCCTCCCATTCCCCGTAGCGGGAGGGGAGTGTGTACACGGCCGGCTCATCCAGCTTGGGCACCGGCTTGCTCTCCCAGTCCTCGGCAAAACGGAGGTCAAAGCCATCAGGTTGCTTGCTGGAGTGGCAGATGGAGCAGTTGTTCAGGAAGACGCGTCGTCCTTTGGCCAGGAGATTGGCATCGGTGGTGAGGTGTTTGCCGCCTTCCGTGACCGCTTTGCCTGCGCCGTCCACCGTCGCCGCACCATCGGGCAGCCATTGCGGGCCAGCGTCTTTCAGCTTCATGGGCGCGGTGCTCTTCGGCACGGTACCGCTGGCTCCCAGCAGGAAGAAGTCCGCCATGTAGCCCACGCGGTATTTCTCGTTCACGTTCCAGTACACGGAGTTGGTCCGGTTTGTGGCAATGGAGAAGGGCCGTTGTTTCGTGAACCCGATCACCGGGTTGTCACAGCGGGCCCACTGCTCCGAGAAGACGCCGATGTTCAGCGGCACTCGGGCGAGGGCGGCGAAGACCCCGCAGCTGTCTTCACCGGGGAAGAGCACCATGGGAAAGTGACGCAGGTCTTTGCCGGCCGGTGGAGGTTCAAGGGTGTAACGAGCTGGCTCCCCATCCTCCAGACTCTCCAGCAGCAGGTTGGTGGGGCTTTGCTTTTCCGGGGGCTTCACCTTGGCCCGGGCAATGCGGGCCGGCAGGTCAAACACGGCGTTGATGACGTTGGTGTTGTTGAGCTGGTCCGTGCTCACCAGGGAGGTGTCGATGGTGCCGGGGGGCTGGCTCGCCAGGAAGTGGTGCAGGAAGTTGTTGCGTGGGAGCAAGTTCGCCGTGATGGGCTGGGCCTCCCAGTACTGGCCACCGATCACAGAGGAGAGGTTTTCCCATTTAGGGTTCTCCACGTCAGCCGGTGGGTTGAGCGGGTGTGGGGCCACGTGGCAGAAGCCGCAGGACATGCTCACGCGGAAGGGTCGGATGAGGTTCCGGTCCTTGTTGATCTTCGGGTCAGTGTAGAAGCTGGAGTGCGTGGAGCTCTCGACTCGCTCCTTCCAGTAGGCCCGGGCCTGCTTTGCGTCATCGGTATCGCCGAAGAAGTCCGGGTTGAGCATGAGCCGCAGGCCGAAGATGCCGCTGGGGTAGCCATAGACAGTGTAGTCGAGCCCGTCGCGAGGCATCATGGCCTGCACCTTGTAGTAGAGATCCGGGTCGCCGGGCTTGAAGAGATCCGTGCCCCGGTGGCTGGAGGGCGGCTTGGGCAGGCCCACGGGCGGGCTCACCGCCCGGCCCTGGGCGTCCGTTGTTTCCTCATTCTCAGCGTTGAAGGTCTTGGGCCGGAGCAGGGCCTTGTCTCCGTCTGGCCGGTCGATGTACAGCCCCAGGATGCGTTCATCGGGCCCAGCACCTCGAAAACCGGGCTGGTTGATCATGCCTGCGGACTTGAAGCGGTTGTTCCGCTGCCGGGAATCCATGAGGACGAGGAAATCCGTGATGCCGTAGCCCTGCTCCTGCAGCCAGCCCCAGAAGGTGTCGTTCCCGCCGCCCCAAAGCAGCCAGGTGTTTCGTCCGCGAATCGCGTTACGCTCCTTGTCATCCACCTTGCCGTCCCGGTTCACGTCATAGTCCAGCGGCTTCAAAACCCCCGAGGTGGGATCTGCCACCCAGTCCATCTGCCAGAAGACATCGCGCTGCTCTGCGGGAAAGCACTCCGCCGTGCGCGGGTAAACGGGGGTTCCACGGATGGTTTTCCCACCGAGGGCTTCATCGACCGCCTCATCTGGATCGATGGCTTTGCGCAGCTCGGCAATCATCGGCGGCACACCACCGCTTTCAGGATTGTACGGGCCGCCGTAGGTGCTCCCGCCGGATTTTCCGGTACTGGCCGTGCCGGTGGTGCCGGCATCATGGGCGGCCAAGGGTGTGGAGACGGTGAAGAGGAGCAGTGTCGAGACCAGTGTCACCGCCAGAGGGTGCAGGGCACAGCGGCCTGGGCGGGATTGAGGAGGGCAGGGGCTGCCATTTGGCCTGATGGAGGTGGGCACTTTCATCATCATGAGGGGTGGACGGCTGAAGTTAGAGGAAACAAAAGACGCGGCAGTCCGGCGGGGAGTCTGCGGAGGGCTGGGCATGCCGCAGGGTGGTCCCATCCGGCATCGGGGTGCGGCACGGGGAGGGCATCGGCAGTTCGCTGCCGCCGTTCACAATTCGTCCGGCTCCGTTCTGGAACGGCCGGCCATTGTCCCCTTGATCCCTGCAAACCCATTAGGACATCAACAAAACACGGGCCTTGGATTTTGTCTGTCCGTCAACAGGGATGAAAACCCCGCAAGGTTTTGCCTACAACCGGGGGGCAGGTTTTGCCCGCTGTTGTCCGTCAGGCTATTGCGCGCTGCTCCAAGGAGCAGGCCGGAATGCCCCAGGATGCCCTGACGCGGCTTCCTGACATGGCTGTCAGGTATTCACCCACAGAGGGTAGTAAAAAGCCCGTTTATGACGGCTTTGAGAACGAGCGCTCGAGCGTGGAAACGGGCGAAAGTCGGGCACCTCATGGACCTGCCCGAACGTGCCCTATCCGAGGAGAGGGATTACGCTTTAACGCCGATCGTTTTTTTGGTATCTTTTATCAAATCAAAACAATTGGAAGGAGCCCCTCTTCCAATCGCGATGCTTGTCGTTCCAGTCGGACGACGGGCAGCGCATTTGGAGGCTCCTTTGCATGATTTCCAGCACCCCTTCTGCGCGAGGCGATCTCCCGGGAGATCCATCATGGGCTTGGGATTGGACGGCCCTCACTGGTGCTTTCCGACGAAGATGGATGTGGCTGGCCGCCGTGGTGGTGTTGGCCTTGGGATTGGGAGTAGGGTGGCTGGCTCTGACTCCGCCGGTGTATGAGGCACGGACGGTGGTGCAGGTGGAGCAGCAGGGCCCCACCTTGGTGGGAGGCAAGGACGTGGAGCGGGAGGACTTCCGCACCGTGGATGTCCTGCGGACCATTGAGCAGAATCTGGGCAGCACAGAGCTGCTTTTGCGGGTCGCCCGTGGCATGGATCTGTTGAATGACCCGCGGCTGAAGAACGAACGTCCAGGGGTGATGGCACGCTTCATGGCATTGCTTCCACGCGGGAAATCGGAGGCTCCTTCAGATGCCAGCCTGATCCGGCTCATGAATGACCGGGTGAAAGTGGGATTGCGACGCGGCACCCGGTTGATTGACATCACTGTCAGCGCTCAGGACCCCACGCTCGCAGCCCAGCTCAGCCAGACGGTGGTGGCGGAGTACACGCGCCTGAACTTTGAACAGAAGGTGGAGGCCTCCCGGCCGGCGCATGGCTACATGACGGGTGAACTGGAACGCCTGAAGCGGAAGCTCGAGGACTCGGAACAGAAGCTGCAAGCTTATCGGGAGGAGAAACGGGCGGTGTCGCTGGAGCAGACGCAGAACATTGTGGTGGAGTCGCTCAAGGATCTGAACAAGAGCCTCAGTGAAGCCCGGAGCGCCCGCATCAAGCTGGAGGCGGACGTGGCCGCGGTCGCCCAGGCACAGGATCGTCCGGCTCAATTGCTCGCGATGGCGGGCATCGGCAACCTCCCTGATGTGGTGGCCCTGAAACAGAGCGTGGCGGAGAAGGAGGCGGCGCTGGCCAGTCTGGCAGAGCGCTATGACGCGCGGCATCCCACTTATCTCCAGGCGCAGAGTGAACTGGCCAAGTTGAACCTGTCTCTCACCAAGGCGGCCCAAGGCGCGGCCGAGCATCTCAAGACCTCGCTGCATGCTGCGCAGGAGACGGAGCAGAAGCTGGAGGCGGCCCTCAAGGCCCAGGAAAAGCAGGCGCTGGACCTGAGCCACATCTCCATCCAGTACAACACCCTGGTGCGAGAAGTGGAGTCTGACCGCACGCTCTATGATGCGGTGCTCAAGCAGTTCAAGGAAACGCAGATCGTCCAGGGGGTGGAGCAGGGGGCGGTACGCGTGGTGGAGCCCGCCACCGTGCCGGACCGTCCTGTCAGTCCGCGAAAGGCGGCCGCCCTGGCCGTGGCCTTGTTGCTCGGTCTGGCAGGAGGCACGCTGACCACGCTGGTCCCGGCATGGTTTAATGCGCCCCTCACCAGTGTGGAGGAAGCGGAGCGGCATCTGGGCATCCCCGCCATCGCCGCAGTGCCCAAGTCCCGTCTGCGTGAAGGGCAGCACCGGATCTTTCTGCTGGACCAGCCAGCGGCTCCTGCGTCGGAGGCCCTGCGCTCCCTGCGGGCAGTCCTGAGTCTGCATGGCTCCAACGGAGACAGCCGATCCTACATCTTCACCAGTGCCCTGCCCGGGGAGGGGAAGACCTTCTGCGCGGTGAACTTTGCCGCGTCTCTGGCGCTGGAAGGGCACCGCACGCTGCTGGTGGATTTTGACCTGCGAGTGCCCGGGGTGGGGCTGCAGCTCTTTGGGAAGGATGCCCATCCTGGTGTGGCGGAGGTGTTGCAGGGGAGGGCCACGCTGGCGGAGGCCGTGCGCCCGACGAAGCTGGAGCATCTCTTTGTGCTCACCGCCGGGGCCAGCATCACGGGGCCTTCCGAGCTGCTGGCATCGCCCGCTCTGGAGAAGTTGCTCAAGGAGGCTGCTATTTCCTATGACCGGGTGGTGATGGATTCCGCCCCCGTGCTGCCGGTGAGTGACACCCTGCGGCTCGTGGGGCATTCCCATCACACCTGCCTGGTGGTGCGGGCCGGGGCCACGTCCGGCCGGGCCGTCGCGAGGGCGCAGCAGATGCTCACCCGGGCAGCGGGCGGGCCTCCGGCGGGATTCGTGCTCAATCAGGTCCCCCGGAGCTCCCTGGGATACGGGAGCTACGGCAACTACAAGTGAACATCCAGAACCCTCCCTGCTGCGATGTTTCATCGAATCACCCGCCTCTGCCGTGAGCGACTGGTGCAGAATGCCCTGGCGCTCTATGGCGTCACGTTTGCCAATGCCCTGTTGCCCCTCGTGCTCATCCCGTATGTGGCCCGGGTGCTTGGTCCAGGGCCGTGGGGCACGGTGCTCTTTGCGCAGACCGCGGCCATCTGGCTGGGCCTGCTGGTGGAGTATGGGTTCACCTACTCCGCAACGCGTGAGGTGGCCCGCCATGCGGATGAGCCGGAGAAGGTGCGGCAGATCGTGACCGAGGTCATGGCGGGTCGCCTGGGGCTGTGCCTGCTGGCCGTCGTATTAGCACTCGTGCTCTGGTGGAGTGTGCCCGAGTTTCGCGCTGGCGGGCACATTCTCATGGTGGGCACTTGCTGGCTGGGGCTGGCCCAGGGGCTGAGCCCCCTGTGGTACTTTCAGGGCATGGAGCGCATGCGCCTGCCTGCGGTGCTGGAGGTGGCGTGCCGGGTGCTCTATGTGCTGGCGGTGTTCATCTGGGTCAGGTCGCCGGAGGACGCGGCCATGGTGCTGGTGTATCAGGCTGCGGCCCTGTCCTGCTCCCTCTTGATCACGCTGGGGATCATGTACCGGCAGACCGGGGCCGGGTTGGGCACTCTCTCCGGGGCGTGGCGGTCTCTGCGGGAGGCCTGGAGCTTCTTCCTCTTTGCGGCACTGGTGAATGTGTACACCCGGGCCAACAGTTTTTTCCTAGGACTCCTGGCCCCGCCCGCGGCGGTGAGTTTCTACGGCGGGCCGGAGAGGATGATGCGCGGCATCCTGAGTCTCACAGGGCCGGTCAATCAGGTGCTGTATCCGCGACTGGCTTGGCTGGTGAAACACGATCTGCCCGCTGCCCGCACCACGGTGCGCCAGGGGACACTGCTGGTGGCCGTGGTTGGCACCGGCTTGGGACTGGTCCTCACCCTGGGGGCCGCCTGGTGGGTGCCGTGGCTCCTGGGCTCCGGTTATGATGCGGCGGTGCCCGTGCTGCGGGTGCTCGGTCTGGTCTGCCCTTTCGCGGCGGTGAACAGCGTCATGGGCATCCGGTGGATGTTCCCGCTGGGCCTTGACCGCATCTACAACCGGATCGTCATGGCGGGGGCGGCCCTGAACGTGGGCCTCGTGTTTCTCCTGGTGCCCGCTTTTCAGGCGGCGGGGGCCGCCTGGGCCGTACTGGCAGCGGAGGGTTTTATCACCTTTGCGGTCTTCATCCTGCTGTGGCGGCAGGGGCTCAACCCTTTCCAGAGGAACCCGCTCCCGGAGGCGCAGGTTACCTCATGAAAGCACCGGACACGACGGGTGGTCTGTGGTGGTGGAATCCCTGCTGGGTGCTGGTGCTCCCGCTCCTGGCCGTGGCCTGGGCGGCCTGGGTGATTCCTGAAACCGACTACCAGGCCTACTGGCGCATGCCCAAGTTTTTCACGGGTGCCGATCTCCAGCTGTGCCTGGCGGTGGCGGCCGCTTTTGCCCTGGGGGCCTTAGTGGCCATCGCCGTGGATCGGGCCATGCTCCGCCCGCGTCTCCGCGTCAGTGCTTCCGGTGAGGTCGAGCCTGGCTGGCAGTTGCTGCTGCTCTGGTTCTACATCGGCGTGGCCGTGACCTCGGCGGCGTATTTGCTCTGGTTTGCCCTCATCCTGCGGGAAACCGGGCCCGGCATTCTCGTCGGCGTGCTGCGCCTGGAGCAGGGGAGCATCTTTGAGCTGATCCGCCTGCGGAAGGACGCTGCGATCACCGGCATCACCAGCTTCACCCAGACGGGCATCGGCACCTGGCTGGTGGGCGTGTTCCTGGCCCATCACCTGGGGTGGCGACGGGTGCGCTGGCCGATGCTCCTGCTGCTGGGGCTCACTTTCGTGAGGGCGGTGTTTCTGGCGGAGCGCCTCGCTTTGATCGAGATGCTGCTGCCGGGCTTCCTACTCTGGCTGCGACTGGGGGTGGTGGCCCGGAGTTCGCCAGCGCGCAAGCTGCTGCTGCAGCTCGTGCCGTTTCTGGGCATCGTGCTCCTTTACGGGATGTTTACGGCCAGCGAGTACTTCCGGTCATGGGGCTACTACGCGGCGCAGGGCGAGACTTCACTGCTGCGCTTCAGCCTGGTGCGGCTGTCCGGGTACTATGTGACCGCGCTGAACAACGGCGCCCTGCTCTGGCACGGGATGGGCGAGCTTTATTTCCCGTATGCCACCCTGGAGTGGCTCTGGCGTTTTCCGCTGCTGGGCAGGCCTTTGAGGAACCTCCTCGGCGGCTCGGATGATCCGGCGGAGCTGGCCGCCGTCCTGGTGGCGGAGGATGGGAATCCGGAGTTCAACAACCCCACGGGCATCTTTGTGGTGTTCACCGATTTAGGAGTGCCGGCGGGGCTGGTGTTCTGGGCGGCCTTTGGCGGGGTGGTCATGCTCCTCTATCGGGCCTTCCGGCGCGGATCGCTTGCCGGGTTGTTCCTCTATCCCTTTCTCTTCATGGGGCTCACGGACCAGGTGCGCATCTTTTACCTCACCACCGGGCGCACCTTTGCCGCATGGGCTTTCCTGCTGGTGGCGTGGATGATCGCACGAAAGGAGTTTCAAGTGGCAGAGTGGTTCAGCGTACGGCGACGGGCATCGCCTCCGGCCTCGGTGTCGCCGGGGTCGCCCACGGTGCCGCCGTGAAGTTTGCCGCCGCCTCCAGCGCATAGGTCTCCGGCGAAAGCGCGGGGTGTCCTTCTTTGCGCAGGAGCCGCTCGATCAATGCCGCCACTTCCTCTGGATCCGCGGCATCAGCCAGCACCCGGAGGCTGGAGGGCTGTCCGATGTCGTCGAGGAAGTCGGTGCATTTCTCGTGATACTCCACGAGGGCAAAGGGCACGTTGTTGAGGTAGGCGGTGATCCCGGCATGCATGCGCACGCAGAGCACGGCGTGGCAGGCAGCCAGGCTGTGCCAGCAGCCGAGCAGGTGGTCATCGCTGGTGATGATCTCGGCAAACAGGCCCTCTGATGCCAGACGGTCCTGAAGCTCGCAGCAGAGGGGCATGTCACCCCAGCGCGGGTGCGTGTTCAGGCAGAAGATGCGCACCCTCGTCCCCCTCCTTTTCGCATGGCGGCAGATCCCTTCCATGAGGGCCGCATTGCGCACCCGTTCACGTTCTACATCACCACCGGAGTGACTTTCATAGAACCGGAAGGACACCCCCAGCGTGGGTGGGGCGGCGGGAGCGGGCTCCTCCCAGAAACTCCCGGGCAGGAGCAGGGGCAGAGCCCCCACCAGATCCCGGGCCATGACCGGCTGGTAGGGCACTCGCATGCGCTCCAGCATCGTGAGGGACTGCTGGTCCCGCACCGCGACGTACGAGAACTGCCGGAGGAATCGCGCGGCCTCCGCCTCATCCGCGGCATCGGAGAAGGGCCCCACGGAGACACCTATGGCGGCGAACTTCGTCCACCCCCGCTCGGCGGCTACGCGCTGGAGTTTCTTGAGCAGGCTGCCGTGGGAGAGGGTGGAGCCGCCGGCATACACCAGCAGATCCCGGGCGGCCAGCGCGCCTGTCAGAAAGGCCAGCCGGCTCAGCTTTCCTCCCAGTCCCGGGGCGGTGTAGAGTTCATTGGGAAACCATGACGGCACCCGAAAGTGGGCGTCAATTCCATGAACCGGCGGCCCCAGGATGTCCACATCATGCCCCGGCCACCAGCGAGCCGCCCCCAGCACGCTCGTGAGGTTGAAGAGGTCGTCCCCGTAGTTGGAGAAGCCGTAGTAGCCGTTCAGCGTGATTTTCATGGGGATGCAGCCTTTCCTTCCAATGCCCAGGCCTCCGCCCCCTGACGGCGGAAGTCCTGCCAGGCGTTCCAGAGCCCGGCAGTTCGGCCGAGGATGGATTCGAGGTAAAAACGGCTCCGGGGCAGGTCACGCCGCACGGCATGCAGCAGCATGCCCGCGGCAGCCCGGCACTGGAAGTGAACGAACCTCACGGCCGCACCCGGCTGGTGGTGATGCACCAGGTGCTTGAGGGAGAGCCTCCCAAAGCCGCGGCCATAACTGTAGGCACGGGCGAGAGCGGAGGCGTCGTACCCCTCCGTCTTTTGTGCATGGTGAAAGACCAGTGCCGGGTCGTAGTGGAGCTTCTTCCCCAGATAGAGCGCGCGTAGCACGAAGTCCGCACCTTCCTCTGCACCATAGGTGGTGCCTACGCCCAACCGCTCATCCAGCGGGCCCACTTGGGCAAAGATCTCCCGCTTCAGGAACATCGTGAACTCCACCGTGGTACTGTACACATTGCGCGGCGTCACGGCCTGCGCCCGCGTGGAGAACCGGGTGACCGAACTCTGGAGCGATTGCGGATCCACGGATCGAGCAAACAACAGATCCAGGCCGGGATCGGCGGCAAAGCGGTCCGCAGCCTGCTGCAAGAGGCCGGGAGTAAGCTCGCAGTCGTCATCGGGAAAGTTGAGCAGCCTGCCGCGGGCAAATTGCAGCCCGTGATTCCGGGCATGGGAAACTCCGACCGGCTGGATCTTCACCCGCTGCAACGGGAAGACCTTGGCATAGGTGTCGCAGAGGTCATCCAGCCGGGCATCCTCGTTCTGATCAATGAGGATCACCTCCAGATCCTGCAGGGTGTTTTGACGAATGGACTGGAAGAGCCGTGCGACTTCCGCATCCCGGTGCAGGGTGGGGATGATCAGGCTGAAGCAGGGCGGAGGAGTTTCCTTCATGACCGGATCGCTGCGAAATGCGGCTCCTCAAGAACCGGCACAGGTTCATGCAACTGCTCGTCCACATACTGCTGCATCGCCTGGATGAAGCGCGGCTCGGCAAAATGCTCGGCATGATGACGGATCACCGCGGGGTCCCAGTCCGTGGCCTCCAGGAGGGAGGCGACACGGTTGATGCCCGCCGGACTGGGATCGGTGAACAGGCACCCCGTCTGACCTTCCACCACGGTCTCGAGGGCCCCGCCATCGGCGTAGGCCAGCACTGGCTTCCCGGCGGCCTGCGCCTCCAGCGGGGTGATGCCGAAGTCCTCCGTGCCCGGCAGCACAAAGGCGCGGCATCTCTCCACCAGTCGTACCGCCCGGGCCTCATCCACCCTGCCGTGAAACTCGATGTTTACCGCGCCCCGGGCCAGCCGCTCCAGGCGGCCCCGGTCTGGACCGCTTCCTGCAACGACCAGATGCCGCCCGCTTTCCAGGAAGGCGGCAATGGCCCGGTCCACACCCTTGTAGGACACGAGCCGGGAGAGGATGAGGTAATAACCGTCATGATCGGCCGTGGGGCGGAAGCGCTCCACCTCCACCGGCGGATGGATGACGACGGACTCCCGTCCGTAGAAGTCCTTGATGCGGCGGCGTACCGTTTCGGAGTTGGCAATGAAATGATGCACCCGCTGGGCGCAGGCGTGATCAGCGGGCCGGAGCCAGAGGATGAACAGGCGGGCCAGGATCTTGAGCAACCGGCTGCCCAGTTCATTCTTCAAGTAATGGTCCGTCTGCCAGAAGAACCGCGGTGGGGTGTGGCAGTAGCAGAACACGCGGGTGCGCGGGGTGAACCGCAGCCACTTGGAGAAGCCGCTGCTGCTCACGACCGCCGCGGCCCCGTCCAGCCGGCCAAACGAGCGGAAGGCCATCGGGTACAGAGGAAACAACGACTTGTGATGCCGGTTCAGCCCCGGCACGTTCTGCATCCAGGTGTTGTGGATGTGGGCATCCTCGAAGCCGGGCAGCAGGTGCTCATAATCCGTGGCGCTCACAAAGATGGGGGCCTGGGGCCAGGCGCGGTGCAGGGAGGCGAAGAGCCGCTCCGCCCCGCCCATCTGGATGAGGTAGTCATGCGCCAGGATGATGTTGTCTGCGGTGGGCTGGGGCTTGGGCCGGGCAGGCGGCTTGCTGGGTCGCGTGGGGGCTTCGACCACCCCCGCCTGCCGCTGGCGGGTTCGCACCTCGCGGGCCAGCGTTTGCAGGGCGGCTTCTGCACAGTTGGCCCAGGAGAAGAGCTGCACCCGCTCCCGGCCGCGGGCAATGAGCCGCTGTCTCAGACCGGGTTCAAGGTGCAACCTGCGGATGGCGGCGGCCAGGGTCTCCGGGATGGCGGGATCACAGTACAGGGCGGCATCCCCGCAGATCTCCGGCATGACACTGGTGCTGGACACAATGGCGGGACAGCCCAGCGCCATGGCCTCCACCGGCGGGAGGCCGAAGCCCTCATAGTAGGAGGGAAACAACAGCGCGATGGCGCGGGCGTACAGGGCATGAAGCTCCGCATCCGTCACGTGGCCCACCTGCACGATGCGGGAATCATCCGCTGGGAGTTCGCCAAAGATCCTGGCATCATGATGACCGGCGATCACGCAGGGCGGTGCCTCCTGACCCAGGAGCTGGAGGGCTTTCAGTACCGCCGCAAAGTTCTTGTTGGGGTTGTTGCTGGAGACGGCCAGCAGGTAGCCGCCATCGGCCGGGAGCGCGTGCCGGTCAAAGATGCCTTCATCCGGTGCTTCCCTCAGCACATGCTCCACCCCCAGCCACGTGGCCGTGATGGCGGCGGGGTCCAGCCCCACACGTTTCACCAGCTCCTCGCGGGAGTAGCTGGAGTTCGTCAGGATGGCGCTGGAGATGCGTCCCGCCACCGTGAAGAGGAGCTGGTACCAGAGGCGAAACTTCCAGGTGAAATTCCCCGGGATGGCGAAGGTCTGGGCATCGTGCATGAAGAGCAGCTGGCGGCGCTTCAGCATGGGACCGGTGTTGCAGAGAGAGAGCAGCCATCCTGCCCGGGTGGCGGCCAGCAGGCTGGTCTGCTCCCAGAGGTGACCGCCCCCGCGGCCCACCCGGTCCACTGGGAGCTTGGGCCAGGGCGAGGGCGTCTGGTCATCTGCCGGGGTGATGAGCCGGAAGTGCAATCGCAGGCCTTGCGGGCCAGTCCAGGCCCCCTCGTCATCCAGGCGGTCGCACAACGCGGTGATCAGCTCACGCGCCACCCGCTCCACTCCCGTCACGGGGCGGGGGAGGAAGCGGGCGTTGATCCAGACCGTTGTTTCCATGGTCCTGCACGGGTGGGTGGCTTCAGCTTCCGTCGAGACGGGACTCAACGATCTGCTGCAGCCGGTTCTGAAAGTCCTGCATGGAGCGGTGTGCCAGCACGTGCCGCCGGGCTCTCGCCCCCATCTCGGGCAGGGCGGCGCGGTTGGCCAGGCACCACTGCACGGATTCACGCCAGCCCGTGGCATCGGCGGTTTCCACGAACCGGCCGCACTGCTCCGCCTCCAGGTCGAGGTCGATGAGCGGGTTGCGGGTCATCAACACAGGCCGACCCACTGCGGCGGCCTCCAGCAGCGCGGTGATCCCCCAGAGCGTGGCCCGGTTGGCGATCAGTTCCGCATCCGTCGCCCGGGGGAGATTGAGCGGCAGGGCCACCACATCACACTCCACCAGATGATCCACCAGATCCCGGTAGGGCACGGGCTCCCCCTGCGAACGGCGGATGGAGCTGAAGTTTGGGATCTCCTGGATCTCCGCCATGAATTCCGCCGAGTCGGTCAGCACGCGCACCTCCACCTCCATGTCACCTGCGAGTGCCTCGACAAAGGCACTGAAGCTCCGGCCGGTGATGCCATTGAGCAGGATCTTGAGCCGGCCGTTCTCCGGCGGTGGCGGGCCTCCGGCCTCCATCCGCAAGCGGTCGTAGAAGGGCACATCCACGCCCCAGGGCAGGGTGGTCAGTTGGGCTGCGGCACGAGGGTGCTCCACCAGGGAGAGTTGCTGGATCTTGGCGCTCAGGGCCAGCAGGGTGCTGCATCCAGACTCCAGCCACGCATCCTTGAGCGAGTGCCGGAGCGGGAAGTGGAGGAAGGCATAGATCGGCTTCCTCCTGCCCGTCAGGGAGAGCAGCCCGCAGAGGATGCAGACCAGATCCGTGTCCTTGGCGATGATGAAGTCGTAGCGGTCGAGATGGAGGAAGAGCCAGATCTGCTCGGTGATGTTGGGGCCCAGGCGCAGATGCTCCCCCACGCGGTCCAGCGCCGCCAGCCGGCGGGTGGGCACGCGCTGCGCTCCCTGGGCGAAGAGGTGGTCCGTCCCCCAGGCGTGGTTCGAGGGCAGAACCTCCCCTTCCATGATTTCGCGCCGGGTCACCCAGGCGATCCTGGAGGTGGCAATCTGGAGTTTCATTCCCGTCGCGGCTGGATGGTTTCGGGATGGAGTCGTGAGGAGGGCGCGTCAGCCGGTGGCGGCCGGCAGGGCGTTGGCCAGGTGGGTCTCGATGCACTCCACCACCTTGGTCACGGAGGAGGGCTTGGGCAGGAAGGGGT
>NZ_BATR01000046.1 GCF_000739655.1 Verrucomicrobium sp. BvORR106
AGGTGGAGGCCGGCCTCCCAGGAGAGGGTGGCGTGCGCCGGCTCCAGACCCGGTGCCGGGATCTGCAAATCTGCCGAGGGCGAGGAGCCAATGACGGTCGCCTTTTTATCAAGAGAGAAGGCGCGCAGTTCGTCCTTGTAGCAGAGGGTGATGTTGCCGGTCATGCAGGATGAATGTGGGGACGGGAGTTATCGTGACTCTTGCCCCGCGTCGTTACGAAGAAAAAGGAATTTATTTGCCTTATGCGTTAGTTTTTGAGAGAGTCCGGCAGCCCCTTCGGCTTAGACTTTTCATCCCATTCGCTCCCCCGCTATGAAAATGAAGTTCATCCAGTCCACCGCCGCCTGCACTGCGCTTGCCATGCTCGCCAGTTGCGCAAACATCCAGAATGACCAGACCCGCACCCGTACGGAAGGGGCACTTGCCGGCGGCGCGTTGGGAGCTCTGGCAGGCGGGATCATCGGCAACCAGAGCGGTCGCGCCTGGGAAGGTGCCCTGATCGGGGCCGCTGCAGGTGGTCTGGCCGGCCTTGCCGTCGGTGACAGTGTTGCCCGCAAGAAAGCCCGCTATGCTTCCCAGGAAGCCTGGCTGGACGCCTGCATTTCCCAGGCTGAGCGTGTGAACTCCAAGGCTGTGGCCTACAACCGCTCCCTCAGCCAGCGCATTCGTGAGCTGGAAGGCCGCTACAGCCGCGCCAAGGCCAGCGGCAACACCGGCGAGATGCGCCAGATCAAGCAGGCTGTGGTGGTCATGCAGACCGAGTCCCGCAAGGAAGTGCAACGAGTGGATGTGGAGATCAAGGACCAGACGTCCGTGGTGTCTGAGACCGGCAGTTCCTCCCTCCGCAGCCGCGTGAGCGAACTCCGCAGCACCCGCTCTTCCATCAGCTCCAATCAGGAACGCCTGGCCGATCTCGGCAACCAGATCGACGTGTAATCCGGCCTCGGGCCAGCTCTTTTCTCCGCCTCCGGTTTCTACGCCGGGGGCGGTGTTTTTTAAGGCCGGGCTCGTTCGATTGTTTTTCAACACTGCTTTTCTTTCAGAATCCGCAGTTCGTGGTGTCACAACTCCGGCGGCGGGTACAAGAAGTCCTTGAACCACTTAGTTGATTGACCGCCATGATCCGCACCACCCTGCTTCTTTCCCTCGCAGCCACCAGCATGCTGCTCAGCTCCTGCGCCACCACGGGCGACCCGAACCAAGGTGGTCTTTTTGGCTGGTCCCAAAGCCAGGCCAACGACCGCATTGCCGCCCGCGAGCAGCATTTGAGTGATCTCCAGAGCGACACGGAGTATCAGCAAGGCCGCAGCGAGCGTCTGCGTCGTGAAGTCAATCGCCGTGAAAACGGCTATTGATCCTCGCGCACCTGCTTGGCTATCCATTGGGCTTCTCTGCAGGATTGATGGGAACATTCCCTCCTGCTGCTGACCCTGTGCTGGTGGTATCGGCATGACCTTTGCTGCCCGGTTGCTGTCTTCGCTTGCGGCGAGACGATGCCGGGCAGCTTTTTTTTGAGACGTTGCAGTGGGCGTAGTCTTCGCCCATCTTGCGCTGGCTCCAGTCTGGCAGGGTATTTTTTGCCATGGCAGTACGTTCAGTAGGCACTATTCATCCGTCCCGCCAGCCTTGTCTGATCCATGAAAATCCTGTCCTCCTTCGCCACCCGCTCACTCTTGCTCGGACTAGGGCTGGGGCTGGCATCGCTGACATCTTCTCAGCTGGTGGCACAGGCTCCGCCAGGGGCACCCGCCGCCGACCAGGAAGCGGATGTGACCACCGTCACGGCCCTGGTCAATGAGGCGGTCGGGCAGATTTACAAAGTAGCCTACCGCACGGAGCCGATCCCGGTCATCTACACCAAGGCCCTGCGGGGTCTGCTGACCTCCCTGGGAGAAGGAGCCCAGGCTCAGACCAAGGATCTTTCGGGCATGATCGACGGGGCCGCCGAGGCGGAGTTCATCAGCGCCCTTCAAGCCATCGCCACCGCTCCTGGCCAACGGCAGTCTCTGCGGGATCTGGCGGAAACCGCCATCAAGACCTACTGCAAGCAGCACGATCCCTACACCCGCTACATCGAGGCGGACGACGTGCGCATCTCCCAGCTCATGGGCAAGGCCTCCGGCAGTGGCGTGGGCATGTCCATCAACGAGAAAAACGGCACCTTCCTGTGCTACCCCCTTCCTGGATCCCCGGCTGAAGCCGCCGGAGTGAAGGCTGGGGACAAGCTGCTGACGGTCGATGGCAAGTCGGTGAACGAAAAGCCTCTGGAGTACCTGGCAGGATTGATCCGCGGCGCCCCGGGTACCGATGTGAACCTTCGTGTGGAGCATGGATTTGGTCGTGCCCAGACGGTGCGGGTCACCCGGGAAGCTCTCACGACCCCCAGTGTGTTTGTGGAAAAAAAGGTCACCGGCGTGGTCCTGCGGGTGCGCAAGTTCAGCAAGGAACTGCTGGAGGAAGCCCGCACCGCCCTGGGGCAGCTCACGGCAGGCAGCACACTCACTCTGGACCTGCGCGGCTGCCCGGGCGGTGACCTGGACGTGGCCATCGCCTTTACCAGCCTGTTTCTTGAGGCGGGAGAGCCCATTGTCACGATCCGCACCCGTGGCAAACCGGACGAAGTCAGTACCGCCACCAAGCCCCGGGAGTTCAAGCCGGCGGCGATCGTTCTTCTCCAGGATGAGGGGACCGCCTCTGCGGCGGAGCTGGTCATTGCCGCCTTGGTCAACAGCAAAGCTGCCCGCGCAGCCAGCCAGGGGGTGAAAACCTACGGCAAAGGGGTGCTCCAGACCCGCATCGAACTGCGGGGCGGCGGCGTTCTGATGGTCACCACCGGCGAGCTCATCGCCCCGCAAGGGCAGACCTGGGACCTGACCGGCCTGCTGCCTTCCCTGGAAAATCGAGGCCGCATCTTCCCGAAAGACTAGGGGGCAGGAGGGGAAGTTGAGACGCTGCGCTGGAGGGTCAAGGAGGACTCCTTCGCAGGATTGCCACCTCCTGCGCCATTTTTTCTTGCGGACACCGCCTTCCTGCGTACTTTATCGGCCCGCAGTATCCCAACTGCCGCGTGGTGTAACGGTAGCACAAGAGATTTTGGTTCTCTTTGTTAAGGTTCGAATCCTTACGCGGTAGCCATACTGTCGGATTTCATATACGGTGAAGGCGCAAGCTTTCACCAGACAACTGCCGCGTAGTGTAATGGTAACACGAGAGATTCTGACTCTCTTATTTCAGGTTCGAGTCCTGGCGCGGTAGCCACTGCTTCAATATGAAGGGTTTACGGAGGAAGGCGACATTAAAATCGGTCGCGGTAACAACGGTAGGTAACAACCCATGCCTTGTCGTGTCTCCTCGTGTCCTGGCGTGTCATACTACAGATTGACAAGCGTAATATTAGCGATACAATAAGACATCATGAACAGTGTTCAAAAGGACACTCGAAAGGCTTGTTCCCACCTTTCCAATCTATGAGCGTTACGAACTACACCCCGCAGCCTCTCGGTACCCCAGGTGCTGATGACAAGCTTGCTGAACTAATTCTCCACATCTCGAAGAAGGCTGAGAACGATCTCTACTTCGGCGCGATCAAGCTCAATAAGATACTGTTCTACGCTGACTTCTTGCACTATCAGAGGTATGGAAAGCCCATTACAGGGGCCACCTATATGCGTCTTCCGAATGGCCCGGTACCCCGTCGGCTTGTTCCGGTGAGGGATGATCTCATCGCAGGGGACAAGTTGGTGATTCAGGAGCGTAGGATTGGCACGCGGACCCAGCAGCGCCCGATCCCGTTGCGGGAACCTGATTTATCGTCGTTCTCTGCGACGGAAATTTCCCTTGTGGACGACATCATTAACTCCTTGAACGGGGCAACGGCTACTAGCGTGAGTGATTTCTCTCACCGGCATACGATGTGGAAGATTGCAGAAAATAACTGTGACATTCCATACGAGGCTGTCTTCTTGGCGGAGTATGATGAGGCAAGTGGTCTTAGTCTGGCCGATGCTGAAAACGGTGTCGTGGTAGCCAAGGAGAAAGGGTGGGATGTCGTTCGGTAATAGATGGGAGATTGTCGAGACTCCCTCGTTTATTGCGAGCGCCCAAGAGTGGGAACATATACCCCTCATTGGAGGCGTGGTGTACGCAGCGAAGTGGGCGGTGAGTCAACGTCCTCAATTCTATAAAAGGATCGCTGAAACAAGCAGTCTTAGGATTGTGCCGCTAGACGGCTTTGAATACGCATCCGGCATTCCTGGCAGGGCGCACGTGTATTACATTTTCGAGGAACCTCGAGGGCCGATAAAACTCGTCGGAATGGACGTGTTTGCACAGCCATTCTAGGTCTGACACTTCCCCCTCTGCGAAAGTGGAGGGGGAAGTGTGTAGTGCTTACGTTTGCTCACGCCGCCTTCCGGGGCGTGTCCCCGAACAGCGGATGCGGCCGCTTCTTCCGTCCTCGCTTTGGCCTGTCGTCGGTGAGGCCTTTCTCACTTGCGTCTGGCTGCGGGGCAGGCTTGGGCTTGTCCTCTTCAACCCAGGTCTCCTGAAGGCATTTGAGCCGCATGAACTGCGAGTAGAAGACTGTTGGAGGCATGAACCGTTTCGGAAGCTCCGCGGCCCAGCCCTCTGCAATCACCGTCTCCAGCAGGTCCTGAAGCACCCCCTCAAGCCAACCACCACCCATCGCGGAATCAACTGCTTCAATCCGTCGGCGGGTCTTCGGGGTCAGGATATCCGGCTTGGCCTTCTTGACGCTGGGAGCGGGCGGAGAGCCGTCCAGACTCAACGCAAGGGTGCCAGTCTCCTCGATCTCGAACAGGAGGCGGGTGAGGCCGATGCGCAGCAGGTCGGGCACCTTGAGGTGCAGGGCATGTGCGGCAGTGATGGCCCGGTCTTCGAGGGCGCGGTACTGCTTCCCCTGGAAAATGGAGTTGGTCATTACGCTGCCCTCCTTTCCGTCTTCTGGGTGCGTTGGGCGTGCCGCGGCGGCAGCTTCAGCGGTGGTAACCCGTCCTCCTTGCGCCAACGGCCAACCATGGCCACGTAGTCCCGATGGGCCTGCTTGGGGTTGTCGAAGTTGTAGGACTCCATCAGTAGCCCGTCCTCGCCGTTGAGCAGGTCACGCATGACGCTTGCCATGATGCCCTGTGTGAAGCCATCCTCACCCTGGAGGCCAAACACGCGGTCCACCTCGGCCAGGCGGATGCGCAGCTTAGTGAACACGATGTCGGGCGACCAGCCCCGGAAAAGAAACGACCCAGTCGCATCGATCTCCTGAAGCGCCTTCGAAACCACGTTCCGAAGCAGATCCGTGAACGGCATCCCTACAACCTCCACTGCCTTCTGAGCCCGCTTCAGTATCGCCTTGCGACGGTTCGCCGGGAAGGCTGCGATTAGGGACGCCATGTACGGGCACACCGTCGAAGGCGCAGGTGGCGCGGTGGGCGTTCCAACGATCTCGTAGGGCACGGGGGCATTGTGACTGTCCTCGGCGAAGTACTCGGCAACACTGCCCTTCCCTGCCGCCTTGGCCCGCTCCCTGAACATCGTCAGGTGCTCAGGGCTGAGGCTGAGAATGATCTCGTTGCCCAGGTGTTGCACGTCGGGCACATCCAGACCAAGAACGGTCCGGATCACCAGACGCTTGCCCGGTTTCACTTCATCTTTTCCAGCGTCTCCAGCAGGGCTTTTAGTGTGAAGCCCTTCGGCGTGTACTGGTCGTTTTCCCACGAGATGTACGTTCTCTGCGGCACTCCGAGCCTTTCGGCCATTTGCTTTTGCGTGAGACTCAGGCGTTCCCTTGCCGCCTTGAGCTTGCGAACTAGCTCTTCTGACATACTGTTTCATTGTGACGATCCTCTTGTACAGGATTGTTGCATGCGGGCTTGTCGGGTGTTCCACCACTCGGCAGGCCTTTTTCATGTTCCCCACGGCAACCGCGGTTCACGACATCATGTTACAGTCACTGTAATAATGTGCAACGGAAAAGTTTCGTAGAGTGAAGATTTTTCGCGGACTCGGCACACATGCAGCGAAGGGGCAGTGCATGAATGTAGCCGATCTCCTCAAGGCAGCCGCCAAAGCAACGCCGGATGTGAGGCCTTGCCGCAGCAAGTGGGCACAGGTCTTCCCTGTGTATCAGCAGCTCCGGTCTAACGGTTTCTCGCGCCGGGATGCGGTCAAGTGGCTTGTGGATAAGGGTGCAGTAGAAAACGGCGATGTTCAAAAGGGAATCCGCTCACTCGACTCCCTGACGCTTCGCCGGAAAGGAAAGGGCAGGCACTCATGACTGACTCCGAAATCTACTTCTCCCTGGAGTAGGTTGCGCAGCACGTTGGGCGCAAGATGACCTACATGCGCAGGCACGTGAAGAATGGCTGGTTGAAGGTTGCAACGCGTCGTCCCGGGCTTCGGGAGCATCGCGTGAACCTCCGAAACGCAAATCGCTGGATCGCCCTCCACCACCCAACGGCAGGACCTATGAAATCACCGTTTCAGGATGTGGACTGAGCTAAGCAGCAAAACCGTTAACCCGTCCTCGGGCCTCAACCTTCTTCACGTCTTCGAGGTCGAAGCGGACGGAGCGCCCGAGGAGGATGTAGGGCAGGGTTCCGGCGCGCATCATGCGATGCACTTTCATGATGGAGCACGACCAGCGCTTAGCTAGTTGAGCCTTAGTGATAAGCGTGATGTCGTCCGAATGTGCGGCAGCGGTCTTGGTCATACGGCATGCATGTTATTGCCTATGCCGTTGTGACAGTGATTCCTCGTTGGTCAGGGCGGCTAGCTTCTGGGCGCGGGCGCTCTGGTTCTTGGTGATGCCGATTTCTTCGAGCGTGGGGACATCATCTTTCACTGGTACTCGTGAGTTACAGGTGACAACGCTTCCTTTTGCGCCTTGGTTCTTTGGCGACTCTGCCAAAAACTCGCCCATCTGCTTTTCAGCAAGCAAGCGGATCTCGGTAGCTTTGGTCATTTTCTCAGTTCAGATTTGGCGTAAGCCTTGATCGAAAGGAGAGTGTCTGTGTACACCTTGATTAAGGCTTCATAGTCAACCGAGCGATCTTCCTCGATAGCTTCATGCCAGATCCTTCGAGCTTCGATCCTGACATCCCTTAGCGCATTTACCACATCTTCGGATAAGTCCCATTCACCAAGTTGGATGGCTTTTCTAATCACGTTATAGGCGGCTTCATGATCAGCCTCTAACGTTTCCCATTCAGAGTCGGAGATTGAATTGCCCAAAGACTCACGCTTAGACGCTGTGTCGTAGTCGATCCATGCTTGAAGGGCCCTTAATAGTTCGATGTACGCTACCTCCTTCCTTTCCCACCTCTTCTCAGAGTGGAACTTGTCGATTGCAAGTTTTCCACCGAAATACACCGCGCCAAACGTCGCCCCCGCCTGGATGAGCGCCACCAAGATTTTTTGAACAAAGTCCCACATGCCGCGCTCTAGCATCCGGTGGGCACGTCGGCAAACAAAAACCCCGCCCACGCCGAAGCGCAGACGGGGTCCCTGACGGTGAATGGTCCCTCGGGACCGTCAGGAAATGGGCTAGGCATCTGCATTTACTCCTTGCATAATCACAATGCCATGCTTTAGCCGGGTGCCTATGAAGCGAGACCTTGACTTGATTCGCCTCCTCCTCCTCCTGGAGGAGACTGGAGAAACTCCGGAGGCCATGTCTGGCTATACAGAAGACCAAGTCCTGTATCATGTCGAACTAGCCATAGAAGCCGGTCTTCTACAAGGCGCGGTTGTCCACGATGAGTCAGGCCGTGTGATTGGAGCCACGACAGAAAAGCTGACGTGGGAAGGCCATGATTTTCTGGATGCGGCTCGCAATGAGACGGTGTGGAAAGAGGTTCAGGGCAAGGTGTCGAAAGCTGGCGGAGCATGGACGTTTGAGGTCGTGAAAGCTCTGTTGGTTGAGACGGTGCGTCGGGGCCTATTCGGCTAGAGCGGCTTCGCGCGTTATGAGTGGTGCGACTTCGGCCACGGTAGCGGAACATAGCTTGATGTGCTGGATGACGGTCTCGTTCGCGCTGGTGCCCTGATACACGGACTTGGCATCCTCCGAGGCCCGCCAGGTACGCACCACAAGCGGGTGGTGTGCGGCAAGTTCATAGGCCTTTCCATCGACCGTGGTGGCGTCCAGATCCCAGGCCTTCAACAGGGCAAGCACCTGCTCGCTCCGTTTGGCCTGCTCCGTGTCGCTGAGCTTGAGCAGTTGGTCAGACAGTTCAATCAGCACGGCCCGTGCAGGATCCCGGAGCGCCTGCCAGATGGCGTCACGCTCGGTCACCGCGGTCTTGAGCCGGTGTTCCTGGAGCTCGATCTCCGAGTCCGTGGTGCTGAGTTCCCTGGCGATCTTGCTCGCCTCGCCATCTGCGTTGAGCAGGCTGGCCCGCTTCTGGACAAGCTCGTCTTTGGACGCAACAAGGCGCTCGATCCTGCCGACCACTGCGGCGTGGTCACGGCTGAGGCGTTCATAGATCTGGCGGGGCGTGGACTCTCCGCGCTGTGCGTGCTCCATCCAGCGCGGAGGCTTGGAGGCTTCGGCTGGAAACGGACGAGTAGGGAGGGCATCAATAATGATAGCTGACATGATGAGGGACCTTTCAATTTGAGTCGGCCAAGGTCAGACGTTCCCGTCCGTCTGAGTCCCTGACCTGTGTTCAATGGCATCTCGGGATCTGCCGGCGCACCCACTCGGGGGCCGGACGGAAATTCACCATCTGAAAGAGGCCATCCAGCCTGCGCGGGAGCCTTGGGCCAAGGCGCGAATCTCTTCCTTGTGAAGCATCCAGCTTGCCTTGCGACCTTCCTTGGAATTGCACCGGTCAAACTCCAAGGCCAGTTCCGCAAGCCGTCTATCTTTCTCGGCGTCGCTCATGTCTTTGACCGCCTTCTTTGCTGGAGGCTGAGGCGCGGGCGCGGCAACGGAGGCCTTCAGGGTAGCGTTCTCCGTTCTCAAAGCGGCAATGTCCTTCTCCATGGCGGTCAGTCGAAGCTGAAGGGCTCCGATTGTGGCGGAGTGATCCACGGCCACGGGGGCGGGCGCAGACGTTGGCTTGGCTGTTGCCGTGGACACAGGGGTTGCAGCTGGAGGTGTGGATGCGACAGGCGGCGGGGCTTCTGCCTGAGTGACTGCCTTGTCCCGTTCCAGGATCAGGGCACGAGCTTCGCCCGCCTTGCCCTGCTTCTTGAGGGAGGCGATACGCGAACCGAACGAATGGAAGATATCTGCGAGTTTCATAGGACCAATTCAACAAGGTTCACGGTGTCAACGCTCAGTGCAAAAGCCTGCCTGCGTACTCCTCAAGGCTGTCTGATGTGAGCACGTCCACCAACCCGAGCTTGAGCGCCGTCTTTCCGTCGAAGCTCTGGCCCTGCATGGTGGAATCAGCGATGCGGCGGGATGCGGTGACAGCCTTCTTGAAGTCAGCGTAGATGGAATCAACCTGGCCTTGGAAGATGGCGCGCCCTTCATCGGTGAGCTTCTGGAAGCTGGCACCCATCGCCTTATGCTTCCCAGCCTTGATGAGGTTCACGGAGTAACCTTCCATCTCCAGGGCCCTGGATTCATCCAGAAGCGCCATGTAGACGCCAATGGAGCCGACCGTTGCCGATGGCGCGGCGGCGATCACGTCAGCCTGTGAGGCAAGCCAGTAGGCCGCGGAACATGCCTGGCAGTTCACAAATGCGTGAACCTCCTTCACCTTGGCAAGGCGGGCAATGCGGGCCGCCGTCTCAGGGGTGCCAGTCACACCACCACCGGGAGAATGAATGTCGAGGACAACCTGCGTGATAGCACGGTCGTACTCTGCCTGCTTCAAGGCTTCGTCCACCACTTCGAGATCCACGCCGCCAAAACACTCAGCTTCTAGCGCCAACATGCGTTTATCGATCACACCATCAATGCGGATGATGGCCACGTTCTGGAAGGTTCCGTAGATGTCCGCAGTTCTGGAGTCCGGGGCCTTTTCCTCCATCGCAGGCGATTGCGCAACAGCGGCCCCAATGCGGGCCAGGAGGGCGGTTTCAAAACTCCATCTCACGCCGGCGTCTAGGAGAAGCGGGGAGCGAAAGAGTTTGGCAGCAAGTCGAGGGTAAGCGTGCATGGATCAGGCGATGAAGCGGAAGGCGGCGGTGACAATCTCGGGGCGGTGAACACACGGATGCAGTTGCACGGCGCAATGGTCCCCGGGCCGGATGTTGAGATCATTGGCAATCATGGCGCGGGCGCTGTCCGGGGAGTGCAGTTCGTTGAAAAACACGTGGCCACCGATCAGCCGACCATCTTCGCCGAAGTAGGCAACGAACTCGTGAAATGGCCCCCATGCTGCGCCGTCCTCGTCATCGAGTGGCAACACCGCGGCAACAGCTTCGCGGGGCTGGCCAGCGAGTGAGAGGAGATCAATGGGCGTTTGCATGGGTGTGGTGGGTCAGTCGTCAGGAAACAAGGTCGCCATCAGCCACAGCCAAGCCAGGGTGGGCGCGAACGTGATCATTTTCCAGAGTGGGCTGAGAACCGGGATGTACCGGCCACTTGGGTAGTCGCGCCGGTCGCGGTCGATTGGGAATTTGCGTTGTTTCATAGTGAGGGACCTTGTTTGTGGTTTTCCATTACATGCGTGCAGCAGATGCCTTTGGCGCTGAAGTCACGCCTAGTTGCTGCCTCGTAAGCATGACCAACTCTTGCAGGGATTGGGTTTGCCTCTGGACCTCGCGCAACACCGGGTCAGAGCCAGACGACGGGCCCGCTCTGCCGCCGCCGCCCACGGCCTGGAGACTGGAGACTGGCACCTCTGCGCCTCGACGCTTGCTGTCCTCGCGCTTCTTCGCATCCTCCTCCATCTTGCTCTTCAGCTCCTCCGCCTTGCGCTTGGACTCATCATCGAGTTTTCCTTGTTCGTCACGGATCTGCTTCCCGAGTGCGATAGCCTCAGTGCGCTTTTGGGCGGCAAGGGCTGGGTCGGTTTCCTCCATGTCCTTGGCATCCTGTTCAAGCTGGTTTTTCTCACGCTGGAATTGGGCAATGCGCTGCTGCGGCGTCATTTGATCAAGCTGCTCCTCGCGGCGCGCCTTGGCTTCCTCTTCGCGGGCCAGGGCGATGGCAAGAATGTCTTGCTCGTCTTGTTTGCGCCGGTCCTCGGCCTTCTTGGCGGCGTCTTCCTGCTGCTTAGTCTGCTCCTTCTCGATGTCGCGGCGCACCTTCTGCTCTTTCTCCAGCGCATCGAGGCGCTTGTCGTCATCAGGAGCGTTAGCCGCTTCTTTCCGTAGGCGATTGCGCTCCTTGATCAAGGCATTGATGCGCGCCTCACCCTCCAGGCGATCGCGTGCAGCTTCAGCTTCGTTGTCTTTAAGCCGTTGCTCACGCTCTTTGATCTTCTCCGCCGCTTTCGCGGCCTTTTCATCAACCTCTTCCGCTACCGGCTGCTTGCGTTTTTTGGCTTCATTCAGCTGCCGATCCACGTCAGCGCGAAACTTAATTTCTTTCTTGTCTTCGGGAAGAAGTTTCGAATGTTGGTCGGCGAGAAAGTCTTGAAGCTCCGCGAACTCTTTTTTGAGGCGATCAACAAAGCTCATGCCGGATGAGCGTCCGTTCAGCTTGTCGTCAACCATCTGCTTGGCCCTGGCCACAGCCTCAGCGAAAAAGCTGATTGCAATGATAGTCTTCGCCCATTGTTGGCTGACCCACTCAGCAACCGTACCCATTTTCTCAAGAAGGCTCGTCCCCTTGGAGATTTGTCCGGTTATCGCCTCCAACACCGGATCGCTGAGTTTCCTCAGCAGCTTTTCCCAAGCGTCGCCAAGAGTGCTCACCTGTCCTTCAAAGGTGCCAGCCTGCTTGGACATCATTTGGAAAAACGCTCCCCCTTCCTGGGTCAAGGAGAACAACGCGGCCCGCATGTCTTCGAATCCGATTTTACCTTCCGAAGCCATTTTTTTGATCTGGCTCTCCGCCACACCGAAGTGCTTGGCGAGGCTCTGAATAATCGGCACGCCGCGACCGCTCAACTGATTCAAGTCTTCGGCGAAAATCGTCCCTTGAGTCCTTGCCTTCCCGAACAATTCGGCCAGCTCTGACAGAGGCATGCCCACCCCCGCGGCGATGTCGCCAAGCTTGCGCAGAGTGTCCGTGACCGTCGTCGTGGACTCGCCGAATGCGATCAGCATCTTCGCTGCCTCGCCAAGTTCTGCACCTGTAAGCGGCGTGCTGGCGGCAAGATCTTCGAGCTCAGATAGTACGAGCTTTGCCTGAGCCGCGGAGCCAGTGAGAGTTTCAAGGCTCGCTCGCAGTTTCTGTGCCTGGCTGGAGGCATCAAGCGCCCTCTTGAATACATTCGCCGCTGTGGTTAGAAGCGCGAACCCGCCAATTGCCCCAACGAGTTGGCTACGGAGGTCAGTCGTGAACTTGCTTGATGACTGCCGCATCGCGGCCAGCCCGCTTTGGAACTGCCCCGCATCTACCCCGACGCCAATGCTGATTTGATTGCCCATTCGACAGGGCGCGGGGTGTCAACGCTTGGTCACAGGGCGCGACGGTCCATTAGCTCCGGGACGGGAGCGGAATTGTGGGCACGGTGTCAGCGAGTGGAGCGTGTCACAACCCCAAAGAAAAAGCATGGTGCTTTTCACACTCGAGCGGATCGTTACCTGCCATGCAGCTCCCTCCACCATCCGTTCCACAGAACCTCATCGTCACCTTTCTTCGGGACAAAGACTACGAAGACACCTATTCACACGCATATCCGGTCACTGACGCAGCCTGGGTCCCACGACTAGGAGAAATAATCCACCTTGGTGGTGGGCGATTCGAGGTCGCCCAGGTGGTCCACTACTGGGGCCAGCATGAGCACAACATCTGCCTCACCGTGCGGAAGATTGAAGACATGAAAACTCCGTTGGAGTACCACTACCGCATGCACGAGTGCCAGACTTAGCCAGCCGATGCAACGTTGGGAATGGGAAGCAGGTGGGAAAGTTCCCAATGGTTCCCAGCCATCCAGGGGCCCTCACGGCTGACGGCAGTAGGGCGGGACGACCGCCAGGAGGTCGTAGGGAATGGGAACCTGTTCAAATGGTCACTCGTGCGGAAATGACGGTAGAGGGGAAAACCCCACGATTTTGGACGCGAGCGGAATCCTTTACCCCTGGAGGCATGTCTAAACAGCGCCCACCCCGTCCAGGATGCCCACCAGCTCCTTGAGCTCGGCAGCGGTGGCAAAGGGCTTGGCGCGCTCCCTGACGAAGTACGTGACCCACTCCTCAATCATGCGTGCAGCACGTGCTGGCGTCTCAGCCCATGCAATCGGCACGCCTCGCGCCTCGATGGCCAGCAGTGAGGCAACAGCGGCCTTGGGACTCATCCTGCTGCGGTATGTGCCCTGCTCTACCTCACGACGTGAACCAACGATCAGCAAGCGGGCAAAGTCGAATCCTCTCAGCCTGTCGATCTCCCGCATGAACCTCTCGCGCTCGGTGCTCAAGCTGCCGATCAGGTCAGCCACACTCTTGCGCTCCACGGCGAAGGATGTCTCCATACCCCTGATGCTGTAGTCACCCGTCGTCAGCGTACCCACCTCAGAGGCCAGCCGGGTGAACTGCAAAGGTGTCTGCTCCCTGGTATCCATGATGATCGTCGGCGGGGTCATGCTGGGGTGTGGTGTCAGACTCCGGGTGGTGAAGGTGGTGAAGTGGTGAAGGTGGTGAAGTGGTGAAGTGGTGAAGGTGGTGAAGTGGTGAATTTTCACCTAACTTGGTCTCGTGAAGAGAATATAAGAAAAGTTAGTGGGAACTCGCACCACCTCGCAACCTTCACCACCCTTCAAATGGGTCATTGGACTGCTTAATCGATAGCCCCACGATCACACGACCATGCTTGTTTTGCTTGCTTTCAAAACCACGCTCTTCAAGACGCGACCGGAGATTCCGATCACTGAGGACACCCTTGTGGCCTGTCCTGCTACACCAGTTGGTGTAGCACTCGTACAAGTCCTTGAGTTGGACCTTTGAGCCTCCATCTACTTCCGCTCGATCTTTGAGGAACTCGCCCAGTATGTCGGAGGACTCCCGGTAAGACTCGGTGGCGGAGAGGACAGCGGGCGGAGAAACGAGACCCGACTTCCACCACTCACGGAGGCCATCTAGACACCAGTTCAGGATGCCGCTACGCTCTTCCCAAAGTTCTGCTAGCAGCTTTGGGTTTCTTTCTTCCAAGGGGATCGTTTGCGTGAAGGGGATCAGCCGCGGCCGCCTCCAGATACCATTGTCCGATTCAGCAATATTCGGTTTGTGGTTCCCGAACATGACGAGCTTGCATGATGGCTTGAAATTGAATGGAGGACGGTAAAGCTCTCTCGCGGAGATAGTATCCTGCCCAGTGATGTCTTTCACCAACTCGGTGTTCAACTTGAGGCCATCCGCCATTTCGGAGCCCACAAGCAACCTCACACCTGGCAAAGCGGCCAACTCATGGAGGGACTCGCGACCGTTCTGCGATATGGCCAACATCGTGTTGCTCCCCCGATGGGCATAGTCGCCAGACAGTCTGAATATAGTCTCCAAAAACGTAGATTTCCCGTTGGCGCCAGACCCAAAAAGAAACCAGAACACCTGAGCGCCAGTGTCGCCAGTGAGCCAATAACCAGCAGAAACTTGCATGAATCTACGGACTTCTGGATCAGGCAATACCCGCTCCATGAAGGCCTCCCATTTTGGGCATTGGGCGGATGCGTCAAATGTGGCCGCAGAAACCTTGGACACCATGGCCTTTCGGTCAGGTTGCAGAAAACCACACGTTCGAAGGTCGACCATGCCATTTTGAACCCCAAGTACAAAAGGATCTGAGTTCCATTCGGAGGCGTTGGAGATCCTCACTCGTCTGTCTGCTCTGGCAATCTCCAACATCGGTTTGAGCTTTGCAGCATTCCCAATCGAGAGAGCCCTTTTGACTGCTGATTCTCTGGCGTCCTTGTTGGTTATTTCCGCTGACTCCCGCAGGAGCGCACGCGAGAAGTCCAATGCAAACTCCATAGAATCATGTCCAGGGTCTCGAAGCCATCGGAACCCATTCCAATGAAACCATGAACCCGCAGCCCAGCAGAACCGCAAATCTTCATGGTATCTACCAATGAAGTCTTGGGCGTTGCGGTCATCGTTGTATAGCCCATCTGCTGACAGCGCGGGTGCCGGAGCAGGCTTTTGAATCAGTCCGGGGAGCAGCGTCATAGAGAGGTGATTGCGGTGATGGTCTGCAGCACGTTGGGAGTTTGAGGCAGTTTCAAGAAGTCACCCAGGTCAGCCTTGGGCACGCGGGCCAGCTCGGGGACGCGGGAGAGATCCACGCAGTCGACGTTGGCACCGACCGATTGAAGTTCTCGAACCCAACGGGAGGCGGCTTGCTCCCCGGCCCTTCCGGTGTCCCCAATGATCCGCACCCGCCGGCCTGCCAGCATCGGCAGAACATCGGACGGGATAGAGCTTGCTGCGCTTGGAAGCGTGAGGGCCGCGGCGCAGTGGCTTACATCGGCACGGTGAAGCAGTTCCAAAAGCTCCAGGTAGCCGACGGTGCCCTCAGTGAGGAACACAGGCACCTCCTGCCCCCCAAGGTGACACAGGCCAATGGGGCGTGTTTTGCGCCGCGCAAGGTTGTCGGATTTCTGCCCGTGATGGAACATCCCGCCATCCATCCGCCTGTATTGGGCGAAAGAGTCTCGCTCATCGAGCAAGACGTAGCACTGATGCCCATAGCGCCAGCCGAAGCGAAGGTAGCCGTAGAGCTGGGCGTCTGCCATAGCTTGCACCGACAGGCCGCGCAGCTTCGCCAGCCTTGCCAGAGTGCCGCCATCAGCAAGGCCAATATTGGGCCATGGTTCAGGAGGCCTTGGGGCAATAGCGGGGCGTACTGGAAGTTCTGCGGGGTTGCCGTAGTCCTGGCGCAGCATCGAGATTGCATCCCGGATGCTGACGCCGTGAATCATGGCGTGCAGATCAATGATGGTGCCACCTTTCGCGCACACTGGGCAGTGCCAGAGCCAGGCGTCACCATGTTGGGTTGCTCGGAGGGAGGGGCGAGCGTCCTCATGAAGCGGGCAAAGAGCAATTAACTTGTCTCCTGTAACCCTGGGTTCGCACCCGAGCTTTTGCAGGTGGGTAGGAAGAGCGTCTTTCATCAGCGGGAGTGATTCCCGCGCTTGCAATCGGCTTTGACACCGCTACACTTGTTGAACCTGCCAGGGTGACCAACTAGTGTTTTAGCGATGGCCGCAGCCGATGAGGCGCGGCTTTCGTGTTTAAAGAGTGAAGGTGTTCATGGTCTCAAGTTCCCGTCAGCGGCGGAGTTGAGCCACCGCAAACACAGGCGTCGGGTTTGTGTCGCGATCATGAGGAAAGGTGGCGCAGGTCTGGCCAGAAATTCTCTCTGTGCGGAGTCTGCCGCTACTTCGGTCAGGCTTTGGATGCGCCCGCCTTGATCTGCTTCATCCCCTCGGCGATCTGCCGATCAAGAAAGGCGTCCAGGCTCTCTTTCAGGATCACGCGCCGACGCTGGGCGCTGCCGCTGAATCGGATGGGCACCGTCTTGATTTCCCCCTCATCAGATAAACGGTAGAGAGAGCTGCGGGAGAATCGGAGACCCCGGAAAACCAGGGTGCGACTCGGCATTTCAATGAGATCCGCCCCGAATGGGAGCGCCTTGTGTGTCGGTGTTTCTGTCTGCGTCATGACTCAAAGTGCCCGACGCTGAAAAAACCTCATTCATGTTCCTTTTTGTTCTGGACCATCGGGAACTTTCCCGGATTTACGCGCTGACGCCGTCCTCCCGTCAGCGATCATATCCTGGATTCCAGCGTCCTGAATGTACTCCGAGACCTTGCCTTTTGGGATCTCCATACGCAGATGGCTAAGCCCTTCAGGAGGGTCCTTTAGGAATGCGATAACTTCCGCTTGAGTCGGTTTGCAGGCATTCGCCTTGGTGAGAACGCGCACTGCCTCAAGGACGTAGTATCGCTTTTCGGAAATTGGTTTGGACTCGAGCGGCCAGGTCTCTTTGTCCACGGCTTTTACCCACATCTCACTCATTCTCCGGAAGAGGGGATATACTAACCTTGCGTTATCTGGGTGCATGACGGCCGCTCTCATGGCTTCAAGCACTCCATCAAGCGCCTCTAACCTTGCCGATTCGGACGCTCCTCTTGTTCGCTCCAGATCGCACAGCGCAGGCCAAAGCAACCTTTCCCATTGGTCCAACCCTTCCATCTTCCGGCGTGCGAACTCAAGACGGAGATCCAGATCAACGAGTCTGTTCAACTCCTCTCTTGGGAGAGTCCGAACGGGTTCGATACCCCAACTTGCCACCTGATCAATTAATTGATCAGGGTCCATGGATTCCCAACCTGACATGAAGTCGTCGGGCTCGCTATTCGAACTGGTTGGTTCCATGGGCATTTCTCACTTCTTGATTTTTCCAACCGCCTTCTTGAGCACCTTCAACTCCGCATGGGAGTACCTCTGATTCACGCTGGCTGATGTGTGACCAGACAATGCCATGCGCACACGCTCATCGACGCCGGCAGTCAGTAGCGCGGTGTTGAAGAAGTGGCGCAGGCTGTGAAAGCTCTTGGTGGCATGACGCCGCCCGCGGCCTTCAACATCTGTGCGGCGCTTCGGGTCAATGCCCGCGGCCTCCATGAGTTCAAGGAACTCACCTGATAGACCGTTGGTTCCATTGATCTTCCTGCCCGCCAAGGAGGGACAGGCGGGGCCAGTCTTCCCACTCTCGATCATGGGACGTAGACGCCGCTCAACCTCAGGGTGCATCGGGACGGTTAGCACCCGTCCTTTCCGGGATGTCTTCTGCGGGGTGTAGACGATAGCGCCGTCCTCCAGGTTCACGCGGGCAAGATCCAGATTCGCGGCGTCCCCGAGGCGCATGGAGGCGAACGCACCGAGGGCGACGGCGGTCGGCCAGTCGTCCGGAAGCTTGGTCAGGAGCACTTGCACCTCGTCCGCAGTGAAGGGGTCCCGGCTTTCCTGCGCCGTATCGTCCACCTCCACGCTCCGGGCCGGGTTGCTGCCGATGATGCCCTGTCGCTGGGCCGCGGCGAACATGCTCCCCACGATCTTCAGCCGCTGGTTGACGCTGGAGCCGGTGAGGCCGTCGTCGATGAGCTTGTCCCTGAAGACCTCCACATCGCGCGGCAGGATGGTCGAGACGGGATGGTCAGCCTTTGGGCCAAGGACGGCCAGGAAGGCCTTCACGACACCCTCGTAGGACTCGGCGGTGCGGGCGGCTCGGTTCCTTGCCTTGCCGTCCAGCCAGCGCCGCGAAAAGGTCCTCATGGTCTCGGCATCAATGGCCTGACCGGTGAGGCGAAGCATCTCGTTGAGGATGGTCCGTGCTTTGTCCACGGTGAGGCGCTTTTCTTTCGCAAGCCGGGCCGCGCCTTCCCACTCGACAGCCTGCTTCATGGCGTGGCTCCTGTTGGTGGTCTCAGTGCTGCGTTGGGTCCGCTTGCCCTCCGCGTCGTAGTAGCACGCGACCCAGTAGGGGCTTTTGGCACGCTTGCGTAAAGAAGCCATGGTAACAACCACAGTAACAACGTATCGGGTTGTGTCAAGGTGTATCTATACGTTTATTATCAACGATTTATGAGAGGTGTGGAGGGCAATTTCTTATTTCAGGTTCGAGTCCTGGCGCGGTAGCCACTCCTTTACGGGGATCATTCCCATCAAGATGGGGAACGGTGGCCTTCCGCTAGATGCCGCCAAACCACTTCTCCAGCTTTTTGCAGGGCGCGAACACGGCCATCGCGAGAAGTATGAGGCCAAACGCGCACACTGCACCGGGCACCCAAGAGGGCTGTCCGCGGATGATGGGGAGGATTCCGATGACCAGGAAGAGCGCGCCCAACGAGCCACCGCCAATCCTCAGAAGGTAACAGTTTTCCCGCATGCCTCCAATGTCGCTGGGCCGGAGTGAAAATTCAAGGGGAACCCCTTTACGCATATCCGACGCGCATCCACAACATCCAGTACTCAGTAAGCGGTTTCCAAAGGGGTGAGTTCTGCTCCAGCCAGTCGTAGGGTGCGCAATAGACCGCCAGGGGGTGCTCATGCACGCCAAGCTTGTCACCGGCTACGTAGACGACTGGCGCTGATAGCAGGTAGACAGTGGGGAGGACGACGGTCGCCATCAGCCAGAGCCCCGCATGAGACTTCTGAGGGTGTCCTTGCTGCATCTGCATCAGATGGATAAACGGGGAAGCTCTGCTTCACTTTCATGGGAGGGGCCGGTTTGCGAAACCCATAGGGAGGGCCAGTTGACGCCGTAGTCATTGCAGCAAATTGCATGACCTCGGGCAACCTTGAGGCACTTCTGCAAATATGGCGCATGGTTGGAGGACCCTTGTAATGCAAGATCGAAATCGGAGCCGTGTGGTTGGGGAATGGCATGCTCCAAGCCTGCTGCGCGTGGAGGACCGAGATCTGTCGAAACTCGGTGGCATCGTCGAGAAGACGAAGCTTGCAGACGTTTTCAGCTAGTGCCCGCCCGGGAACCTTGGGTGCGGAAGGCAGTCAGACCGCCACAACTCCTTCGGAGTAGAATTTTTAAGACCCCAGACCCAACGTAGACTCGCTGGAAGCTCGTCAACGTTGGGCTTGTAGCCCCATCCTCTTCGAGGAAGAACTTCGACTGAGAGTGGGTGGACTAGGTCTCTTGTGGTGGCCGCCAAGGAACCAACTCCTGCTCAGTTCGCAGTTGATCCCAGTATGGGATCTGTAGCACAGCCCAAGGTTGGACGAGCCCTAAGCGAGTCAACCTTGGGTAACGTCGCAGGAGATGATCAGGTGGGAAGGCCGACAGCATCTGCTTTCACCCACCGCCATCAACACCCCGACGTCAGACCCCCAGGTTCCTTGGCAGGCACTACCAAGGTCTGCTCCATGGCCGAGGTGCGCGGCGGAATAGACACCCCAGGCAGCCTCTTCCCGATGAGCAGTGCAGTGAAAAGTGCAGCTGCGGAGCCACCTCGTGGGCCCCTTGGGGCGGACCGGGACAACAATGTCCCTCCCTCCTTTTACTGATCGCTTCGTCGGGCCTGAGCCCGAGTCTTGAGTCTTGTGTCTTAACGTCTTGAGTCTCCCCGAGTGGTTACCACTTCATGCTTGGCGGCCCAGGAGTTGATGTCTTCGCGTTTGATGGCGGAGGCCATGAGGTCGGGGAAGAGGTCGGGGGTGCAGGCGAAGGAGGGGACACCAAGGGCGCCCATCTTGGCGGCGAGTTCGTGGTCATAACAGGGCGAGCCTTCATCGCTGAGGGCCAGGAGGGCGAGGAACTGCACGCCGCTCTCGACGAGGTCGGAGGTGCGACGCAGGAGGTTCTGCTCGACCCCGCCCTCGATGAGGTCAGAGATAAGCACGAGGATGGTGTTGGCAGGATCGGTGATGAGGCTCTGGCAGTAGCCCACGGCGCGGTTGATATCGGTGCCGCCGCCGAGCTGGGTGCCGAAGAGGAGCTCGACCGGATCGTCCAGTTGGTCAGTGAGATCCACCACTGAGGTATCAAAGACCACGAGGTGGGTTTTCACCGAGGGCAGGCTGGCCAGTACGGCCCCGCAGATACTGGAGTACACCACGGAGGCGGCCATGCTGCCGCTCTGATCGATGCAGAGGATGATCTGGCGCTGGGTGCGCTGTTTCTTGCGACCGAAGCCGATGCGCTTTTCCGGGACAATCGTCTGGTGCTCGGGCTGCCAGTGTTTGAGGTTGGCCTGGATGGTGCGGGGCCAGTCCATCTCGGCGATGCGGGGCCGCAAGTTGCGCTCCGCGCGGTTCAAGGCACCACTCACGGCGGAGCGGATGGGTTCCTCCAGTTTGCGAATCAACTCGTCCACGACACGGCGCACCACGAGGCGGGCGGTCTCCTTGGTCTTGGCGGGCAGGATGCTGTTAAGCGCGATGAGATTGGCCACCAGATGCACATCGGGTTCCACGGCCTCCAGCATTTCTGGCTCGGTCAACATCTCCTGCAGCTTCAACCGGTCGAGCGCGTCCTTTTGCATGACCCGCACCACGGTTGAAGGAAAGTACTTGCGGATGTCCCCCAGCCAGCGGGCCACCCGGGGGCGGCTGCCTTCGGTGCCGCCCTTGGAAGACCGGTTCCGGGACTGGAGTCCCTTGCCTTCTTCAGCGTCGTAGAGCTCTCCGAGAACCCGGTCCATTTCCAGGTCGGCACCAGAGAGGGCCAGACCTGTCCCGTCGGCTCCCTCTCCGCCCAGGATGAGCCGCCAGCGGCGAAGCTGTTCCTGCGGATCGATGGTGGGAGCGGGGGCGGCATTGGAGTTCATGGAAAGCACAATGGGAAAGGAGATGAAAAAGGTGGATCAGGAGGGAAGGCCAAAGATCTGGCGCAGGACGGGCACGACCAGGCGGACCCGCTCGGAATCCCAGGCGAGATCCGTGCTGTCTCCGGTGTTTCCACCGCCAGATGAACCTGACGCGGCTCCGCCGTGCTGGCGGGCGCGTTCGCCGACTTGTCGACGTTCTGCACTGGCGAGAAGGGCGAAGGTGCGGCGCACCAGGGGAAGAATGGCGGTGAAGTGATCTGGGGTGAGGGAACGGACCCAGTCATCCAGCAGGCGGAACAAGGCGTCATCATGCAGGAGCACCATGCCACTCTGGTTCAGGAAACCTTCTAGCCAGGCGGCACCTGACTCCGGCGGCGTGCCGCGAGAGAGGGCGCGGCTCATACGGGCTGACACAGCGGCCACGGCATCGTCCTCTGACTTCTCATCCAGAATCAGCCGGGCGCAAAGACCGGCCACCTGCCCGTGAATGCCGTTGCCATCGGCCACCAGGGTGAGGGCACGCAACCAGGAGGAGAGGTGCGGAGCCCCTTCCAGCAGTTTCACCGCCTGGTGAACGGCGGTGATCTGCCTGTTCATGGCAGCTGCGGCTTCATCATCGAGGGAAGCGCAGGCGTTGGGGACGCCGATGCAGATGCGGGTGAGCATGCCATCCAGCACATGCAGCACCTGGGCGCTGTCCGTCTTGCGCACGTCCCCGTAGCGGGAGACTTGGGCCAGGGCAGGTACGGCCCCCATGAGCTGGGTGATATCGCCCGTCACTGCGGCACGATTTTCCAGTTCGTGGACGATCACGGTCAAGGCCGCAGAGAGGTTCGCCAGAAGGGCTTCTTTGACGAGGATGGTCAGGGTGGGCAGATCGGTCGCCCGGGCAGCCTGATCCCTCGCAAAGCCGGCGGCGGCATCTTCCACCGTGCCGCCCCAGGGGGAGGCTTCGATCAAGGCCACGGCAAACTCGGGCTTCCACTGGATGCGCCAGAGTTCATGGAAAGTACCTTTGCCGCTGCGGGCATCGGTCACCTCTCCCCAAGGCACGCGGAGAAGGCGCAGGCGGTGGAGCAGATGGCTGCGCAGCAGGTCGTTCTCCTTGCGCAGATCCAGATCGAGCGTCTCCTGCGTAGGGCTCACTTTCAGGCGCAGGCTCTTTTGCAGCTTCTGCAAATCCCGTTGCAAGGGCACCGTGGGGGCGGACTCGGGCACGCTGCCGAGGCGTTCCCCGATGATGAGCTTCTTCCTCACCAGCCGCAGGGCGGTATCGTCCCCCATGCCGACAATGGCGCGGGCGGCTTCCATGAGCTCGGTGAGCCCCGGTGCCGGCTTGTGACGCATGGCGGCGAGGGACTCGGAGAGCCGCACGCACTCGATGAGATGGGCGCTGGAGCAATCGAGATCCGCTTCCCGCAGAACAGCGCCGACGCGGGCAAACCAGCGCGGCAGGCTGGCATCCTGACGCAGCCAGAGATGCTCGTACCAGGCAGGGGAATCCACTCCCGCGCCGTAGCCGCTCTCCGCTGCCAGGCGGCTGTAGGTCCAGGGTACCCAGGTGGCCTCCACCTTGGTCTTGGGCAGGCCCTTGAGAAGATCGTTGTCGAAGGTGGCGGAGGGCATCTTGGCGAGGGCAGGCACGTGCCAGGCTCCGCACACGACGGCGATGCGCTGGAAGCCCTCCTTGTGCGCGGCCCGGATGGTCTTCCGCATGTGCGCCTCACGAAGCGCTTCGCGACGCAGTTCGGCGTCATCTTTGGTCGCCGGGGCTTCTGCGCGCACGGCGGTCATCGCTTCCTCGATGGCGGCAAAGAGATCCTGTCCATCGTGGCGCTGCTCCACCAGATGCTCCCACCATTCCTCTCCGTCGCCGAATCCGGCAGCCCGTCCCAACCAGCCGAGAGGGTCGCCGCGGACCGTGTCGTCTGCTCCATCCTCCGCGGGAGATGCGGCATCATCCTCAAGAGCTTCGGATTCGGTCTCTGCATCGGTAGCCTGCTCCAGAGGTGGGTTCGTTGACTCCTCTGCCGCCGGCGTCTCCGCTTCAGGGGCCGCAGTCTCCGGTTCCTCCTGGCGTTCCAGGGCCAGGGAGTGAGCCACCGGCAGGTCCATGAACCGCACGGGCACCTGATGCTGCAAGGCATGCCGGATGGCCTGCCACTCTGGTGAGAACGCGGCAAACGGGTAGAAGGCACTGCGGCGGGCGTTCTCTGCGGCATAGATCAGCAGGGCCACCGGGGGCGTCATGCCCTCCTCCACCACCAGTGGCAGCAGGGCGTCCGCCTCCGGCGGGCCTTCAATGAGCACGCAATCAGGTGCGAGGTCCACGAGCGCTGCGGCCAGGCTGCGGGCGCAGCCGGGGCCGTGGTGGCGGATGCCGAAGAGATGGACTTTACTGGCAGGGGAGGCCATGGATTAGGAAGCAACTAAAGGCATTGCGGGCAGGCTGAATCAAGCAAGGTCGCGGCAGGCGCGATACAGGTCCTTCCATTCGTCACGCTCCTTCACCACCGTCTCCAGGTACTCGCGCCAGACCACGCCGTCCTGCACCGGATCCTTCACCACGGCACCGAGCAGGCCGCTGGCCATGTCCGAGGCGCTGAGCTGACCATCGCCAAAGTGTCCGGCCAGGGACATGCCGTTGTTGATCACGGAGATGGCTTCCGCCGTGCTGAGCGTGCCAGTGGGGGACTTGACCTTCGTCTTGCCGTCGGCGGTGAGGCCGCTGCGGAGTTCGCGGAAGATCTGCACCACCCGGCGCACTTCCTTCAGCGCGGGCGGCTCCGCCGGCAGCTCCAGGGCGCGGCCCAGTTCCGCCACCCGCTTCTGGACGATCTGGACCTCCTCGTCCTCGCTGTCGGGCAGGGGGAGAATCACGGTATTGAAGCGGCGCTTGAGCGCGCTGGAGAGTTCGTTCACGCCCTTGTCCCGGTTGTTGGCGGTGGCGATGACGTTGAACCCGCGGGCGGCCTGCACCTCGCTGTTGAGCTCCGGGATGGGGAGCATCTTCTCTGAGAGCACGGTGATAAGGGTGTCCTGGACATCGCTGGGGATGCGGGTGAGCTCCTCGATCCGGGCAATGCGGCCCTCCTCCATGGCGCGCATCATGGGGCTGGCGACGAGGGCTTCACGGGAGGGGCCTTTCGAAAGGAGCAGGGCGTAGTTCCAGGAGTAGCGGATCTGGTCCTCGCTGGTGCCTGCGGTGCCCTGAAGGAGCCGGGTGGAATCGCCGGCCACCGCGGCGGCCAGATGCTCAGACACCCAGGACTTGGCCGTGCCGGGCACGCCGTAGAGCAGCAGAGCCCGGTCGGTGGCCAGGGTGGCGACGGCGATCTCAATGAGCCGACGGCTGCCGATGTACTTGGGTGTTACCTCGAACCCATTGTCCAGCTTCCCACCCATGAGGTAGGTCGCCACGGCCCAGGGCGAGAGGGCCCAGTTGGCCGGACGCTGCCGGGTGTCGGACTTGCGGAGTTCATCGAGCTCCTGGGCGAACTGGATTTCGGCGTGCTGACGGAGAACGGACATAACAATTATGAATTAGGAATGAGCAATTATGAATTGGTGAAAGCTGGCAGGGTGGTTTTAGGAAATGAGTGGCATCAGGAGTTCATTTCTAATTTATAATTTTGAATTCAACATTCGGCGCAGCCGGCTGCGCCGTTCGAGGGTTTGCTGGAAGCGGTGGGCGGCGTCTTCGAAGGAGGACCAGTGTTTGGCACCGGTGGGCCAGGGGGTGGGGCTTGAGGTGGCGGCCATGGGGATGCGGCAGGCGAGTTCGGGCAGGAGATTGCGCAGCTCGTAGTCGTACTGTGCGGCGTCGGTGTGCAGGTGGGCGATGATCCTCTTTTCCACAGCGAGCCAGAAGGCCGTGTCCCAGGTGATGGGGGCCTTCATGACGAGTCGCAGCCACCAGGTCAGGGAGGGGGCGGAGGAGGCCAGCTTGAGCCAGGCTTCGCGCTGGTCCTTGGCATCGAGCCCGCCGATGAGTTCCGCCGCTTCCTGAGGGGGAAGGACGTCTGCATTGATGATGGCGTGGATCCAGGCCGGGTCCGTGTCCTGGAGCGTCACCGCCTCAGCAAGGCCCTGGAGGAGGGCGTCCTTCCATTCTGTCTTGGCAGCCCACAGGACGAGTTCCATGGGCGTCATGCCGGTGTGCGCCGTCCACCAGGCGATGGGGGTGCGGGCGGTAATCTGTCGCAACCACCAGGCGCGCTCACCCACCCTGACGCTGCCAGGTGGTTTCTCCTCGATCCCGTCCTGGGCGGCATCTGTGGGGAAGCTCTGGGGCGGTGCGACCACCCAGTGGGTGCGGAAGAGCTTCTTCTCCGTAGTGACACAAGGCTGCAGCCGGGCCTGCATGCGCAGGGCAAAGGCGGACTGGGGCAGAGCCGAGAGGAGGCGGGCGGCGAGCGTGCGCACTTCCTTGCTGCGGTCACTGGTCAGGAGGTTTTGTAACAGGGATTCATCGGCCGGGCTCAGGCGGGTGCGCAGTGCGCCCAGCAGGGTGACGCGGTCCCGCGCGGACTCCTGGGCCAGGGTCTTCTCCAGCAGCTCCCTGGCACGGTCGGCGTCCGTCTGACGCAGGGCCTGGAGATAACGGGTGCGGGATGCCACATCACCCTCCTCCCACTGGCGGATGTCGATTTCATCGATCCCGGCCGTGGCGGCGAAGCGCCATTCGCGGTTTTTCGCGGAGAGCCAGGCCCCACGGGAGCCTGCGGCCTTCAGCACCGGATCGCGCAAGGCGCTGGAGCGATACGCGGCATCGAAATACGTGGGCAGCAATCGATGGGGCAGAGACTGCCCGGCGGCGGCCAAAAGCTGGCAGGCCTCCGCCAGCAGAGTCTCGGGGCCCTCGGTGGCGATTTGAGCCAGCAGGGAAACCACTTGGGGATCGCGACAGACGTCTTGCGGGGACGGTGCGGCAGGCTCGGGCAGGGTTTCTTCGGTGGAGGCCGGTTGCAATCCGGCGATTTGGGCCAGCCCCGCCACTGCCGCCGTGCGGAGCAGTCGGGCTTCGGGGGCGGAGCTCTCATCCAGCGCGAGATCCTGGAGATCCTGCGGGAGGGAGGGCAGGGCAGGGGTGCGCGCCGTGCCCAGAAGGGCAGCGGTGCTGAGTTGTTTCCAAAACGGAGCGGACATGAATCAAACGGGGAGCAATGAAATAAGAAAGGCCACGGAAGGGGCGGCGTCTCACGCCGGAGCGGTCTCTTGGAAGGCGCAGAAGCCCTCCTCCTCGTGCCAGCAGGCCAGGAGTTTCAGAGTGCCTGCACTCGACCATTCTCCGATGACGGTGAGGGGGTGTCCGCCGGAGATGGCGAGCAGCTCCCAACCGTGACGGCCGGCGGTGAAGGGGTGAAGGGGGAGGAGTGTGCCCTGGTTGTCCCGCAGCAGCCACTGACTGGGCTGATCCGGCCCCAAGTCCCGGTGCAGAGGCACGACTTGGGCCAGGACGGCAGGGTACTGGGTGAGCCACGGGTTTGCGCCCAGAGCTGCGGCGTAGTCCTGCAGCAGCGTGGCCACGTCCGGGGTGGTCTTGAACGGACGCTGCAAGGGACTGGTGCTCGCCGGGGGCGCATTGAGCAGGGCCCGCAAGGGACTGGCAGAGGGATAGTAGAGGAGCTCCGTCTGAATCACGGTCCCAGGAACCAACGGGATCTCGAACGCCCGATTGCCATGGGAGAAGTCGAGGATGAGCGCCATGCGCCCCGACTGACGTCCCTGCAACCAGGTGCGGCGCTCCCAGAGCCGCTCCCTTTCCTCGAACTCCTGGCCCAGCACGGCCCAGTCGTCCGTGATGCGCTCGCCCGCAGTCGCGACCTCCTCCTTGTCCACGGCCCAACCCAGCACGGTGCGGAGATCGGATTGCAGTGGCAGCTCCAGGGACTCGAAGCGCCGCAATGCCTCCAGCCGGGTGTGAAGTCGTCCCATCTGGATGAGCGCCATGGCCGGCCAGCGCTCCCCTTGATAAGGCATGCCGCTCAGGGCGGAGACTTCCTTTTCCAGGCCCGGCATCTGGTAGTCCACCATGCGGGCCGCGAGCGACTGCCAGTGGGCACGGGGTTGCTGGGGCCAGGCGGCGATGCCGTGGCGGATCTGGTCGGTCATCCAGCGCTCCAGATCCTCCGCGCCTTCCCGCATGCGGCTGAGGCGCTTGGCGACACGTTTGGCGGTGGCTTCGGGGTCGGTGGGTGCCTTGGGCCCGGCTTCCACCGCGGCGGCCTTCTTTTCCGCCTTGTCCCGTCGGCTCTGCAGCCAGGCGGCCACCCAGTCGGGTGGTTCACCTTCTTTCAGCGAACCCGGCCGATCCACGGCCATGAAGAGCAGGCCCAGACCATGCTTGCACGGGAACTTGCGGCTCGGGCAGCTGCACTTGAATCCAGGGCCGGTGAAGTCCACCTGCGTCTGGTAGGGCTTGGACCCACTGCCCTGACATTCGCCCCACGCGGCCTCGTCGTTGCAGCCGAGGGTGGGCCATTTGGCAGGGTTGGTGAGTCCACGACCGGCTTTCACGGACGCAGTGTCCGGAGCCAAGGCAGTGACCTGTTCGGCTGAAAAGGGGACGGGCATTTTTTGCATCATTGGAGCCAGTGAGCGGGCGGATGGCAAGTCTGATGATATTTTCTGGCGAAAGGTTTGCGCTTCAGTCAGGGTTCTTTTCCCATGCATCGCTATTCGCCCGCCGCAGTCCTCATGCTCAGCGTGGGGACGCTGGCCACCGCCTCCCTCACCATGGCCCAGACCGCAACCGCCCCAGCCACCGCGGCCAAGCCGCAAGAAGTGATCAACCAGGACGAGGCCCACGTGGGCAACCTGGCCATCCCTGACCCGCTCACCTGCACAGATGGCACCAAGGTGACCACCAAGGAGCAGTGGCTGGAGAAGCGGCGTCCAGAGTTGTTCAAGCTCTTCGAGACCGAAGTGTACGGGCGCACGCCGGAGAAGAAGCTGGAAGGTGGGCGCATGGAAGTGCTGCTGGAAAACAAAAAGGCGCTGGAGGGCAAGGCCACGCAACGGCTCGTGCGGATCTATTTCACGAAGGCGGACGCGCCGTCTCTGGACGTGCTGGTGTACCTGCCCAATGCCGCGTCCAAGGAGAAGCCGGCGGGCGTGTTTGTCGGGCTGAACTTCGGAGGCAATCACGCCGTGACGGAGGACCCCGCCATCCCGGTGCCTCAAGGCTGGTTCCGCAATAACAAAGAGACCGGGGTCACGGAAAACCGTGCCACCGAGGCGTCTCGTGGGGCAGACGCCCGGCGCTGGCCGATCGCCGAAGTCATCGCCCGCGGCTACGGCGTGGCCACCGCCTACTATGGAGATTTGGACCCTGACTTTGACGACGGCTTCCAGAACGGGGTGCAGCCGCTCTTTTACAAGGCAGGGCAGACCAAGCCGGAGGCGGACGAATGGGGCTCCATCGGGGCCTGGGCCTGGGGGCTGAGCCGGATGGCGGACTATCTGGTGACGTTGCCAGAGGTGGATGGCAAGCGGCTCGCCGTGCTTGGCCACTCCCGGCTGGGCAAGACTTCCCTCTGGGCCGGGGCGCAGGACACCCGCTTCAGCATCGTCATCAGCAACAACTCCGGGGCGGGTGGGGCAGCGCTGAGCAAGCGCCACTTCGGTGAGACGGTGAACAAGCTCAACACCAACTTCCCCCACTGGTTCAATGGCAACTTCAAGAAGTACAGTATCAACGAAGCCGCGCTGCCGGTTGACCAGCATGAGTTGATCGCCCTGTGCGCACCGCGACCGGTGTATGTGGCCAGTGCCACGGAGGATCTCTGGGCGGACCCTAAAGGCGAGTTCCTGGGGGCCAAGCTGGCGGAGCCCGTGTACGCCCTCTTTGGCAAAAAAGGCCTCGGAGTGTCAGAGCCGCCCGCGCCGGATGTGAGCGTCGGGGAGGCCCTGGGGTATCACAATCGCACCGGCAAGCACGACATCCTGCTCTTCGACTGGGAGAAGTACATGGACTTCGCCGACAAGAACTGGGGTAAGTGAACGAGGGGTGGGGTGGAACCGCAGGGCGGCGCTTGGGGGAACCACTGACACTGGGAAGTGCCGTGCCTACCACTGGCATGGGCGGGAAACTCTTGTCGGTTGTCGTGGCATGGGAGATGATCGCTTTTTGCGCACGATCCCACCATGCCATCCGACGTTGCCTTTCAGACAGAGCCTGCCACCCAGCTTGACCCGGGATTGGCAGGGCTGATCTTCCAGCAGCATCCGGATGCGGTGCTGCTGGTGGACCTGAGCGGCCGCTTTTTGGAAGCGAATGAGGCTGCGTGCCAGCTCGCGGGTTGGTCGCGGGTGGAGATACTGGAAATGCGGCCCTGGCAATTGCTGCCGACCACCTCACCGCTCGAGGTGAGGGAGTGGCTGCGCAGCCGCTCGCGTGACGCCACCGAGACCTTCGTCCTCACCCTCGCGCATCGTCTGGGGCATTTGATACAGGTGGAGGCACGCGTCCGTCGCGTGGCCAGCCCTGATCGGGGAGACTGCCTCATTGTCTCCTGCCGTGAGTTGCCGGTGAAGGGTGACCTCGCGGGCTCCCCAGAGCCTGCGGCTTCGGTACCGATGGGGTCGCCTGCACCCTTTCAGCAACAGCTCGTGCAGTTGCGCCAGCACAACAAATCCCTCATCGAGGCCGAGGAGCGTCTGCGCCTGGCCATGGAGCTGGGCGGGGTGGGCCTGTGGATCTGGCAGGCCACGCCGGACTCCAACCCAGGCCACTGGTCGCACAGGTTGAAGGAAATATTCGGCGTGCCGCT
>NZ_BATR01000045.1 GCF_000739655.1 Verrucomicrobium sp. BvORR106
TTGTCCGGATCCATGTCCGCCAGGAGGCGGAGCTGCCGCAGGGCCAGGAGGATGTTCTGGTCCGCTCGGGCCAGTTCGAGGAGCAACTTCTCCGTCTCCACTGGCGCGGGGTGCCAGCGGCCCTGGGCGTCGAAATGCAGTCTCGCGAGGACGGCGTAGGCTATGTCGTACTGGTCGGCCCGGAGGCACCACCAGGCGATGCGGTGGAGCAGTTCCGGCCGGACCTCACCTTCGGCTTTGGGCAGCAGTCCGGCGAGGGGGCTCACCCAGTCCCGGGCCCACTGCACAGGCAGGAGGGTCACGCCCTGAAGGGCTGTCTCACGCATGGCCCCCAAGCGCAGCACCAGCCCGGCGGCATATTCCGCCACCGGCTCGGGGATGCCCTTCTTCGGCTGGATCGGCGGGGCCTCGGCGCCGAACCCTTCACCCGTGAAGATGGAGGGCATCTTGAACTCGCCGGTGGGCTCGGCCGCGGAGGAAGTTTCCTGAACCTGCTCTCCGGAGAGGATGGAAAGCATCATTTCATCCACGTCCGTCCGCTTGTCGGTGGAGTCGCTCAGCAGCCACGCCTTTTCCAGAAGCGGGAGGGCCGCGGCGTGGTCACCTTTCTGGGAAAGCACATCAGCCAGCTGGACGAGCGCCCCCCGGTCGCCGCCTTTTTTCACGGCGCTGCGGGCCGCTTCTTCGGCCGCATCGGATTGTTGCGAAGTGATGAGGAAGGCCGCCACGTCTTGAAGACGGCGCTGCGTCTCCTCGTTGCGGATGCCGGTGGCCGCCGCGTATTCGTTGAGCACCTTGCGGGCATCTTCCAGCCGCTGGCGTTTCACCAAATAGGAGGCCAGCTCAAAGACCACCTCTGCCTTGTCCGGATCCCGGGCCATCCGCGTGCGCAGAATGCGCTCGACGATCTCATCCAGCGCCTTCTCCCGGGCAAAGGCCAGGACCTGCTGTTCCACCTCCAGGGTGCCGCCCTGTGAGTCCAGCACCTGTCGCAACCGGGCCACGGCCATCTCCGGCTCGCCTGCGCGGAGGTGGGCCAGGCAGCGCAACTGAACCAGCGCGGGAAGATCGGTTCCGTCGTTTTTCAGACGCGCATCCACCAGTTGTCCCGCTTCCTGCCACTGATCATGATCCAGCAGCGCGCTCACGAGCTGCCAGCGGTAGTCGGTGGCATCCGGGAAGGCGGAAACGAGTTCCCTCAGCCAGTGGAGGTGCTCGTCGGAATCCACCGTCAGATCGGAAAAGCGGGCCATGTCCGCCAGGGCCTTTTCCTGGGCGGGACGGACTTCGGCCTCTTTCGCCAGGGTCGCCTTCAGTTGGTCCAGATGACCAAAGCGTTCGTGAAGCCGGACGAGGCGCACAAAGAACTGGCTGTAGCGCCAGTCCTTGAAGTGAAGCACGGCCAGTCCTTTGCGCAGGGCTTCTGCCGCAGGCTCGAAGTGGTCGGCCTGTTCTTCGATACGTGCCAGATCCTGGAGGGCGTCCAGGCGCTTCTCGGGATCGGTGGTCTGGGCCAGTTGCTGGTAGAGCGCCAGCGCCCGGTCCAGGAATCCGGTGCCCAGCAGTCGTTGCGCCACCTCCCGCACCAGGGTGGTGTTCTCGGGCTGGAGTTTGGTCGCCTGTTCCCAGACTTTGGCCGCCTCCTCGGGTTTGTTCAGGGCCAGAGCCAGGCGCCCTTGTTCGAGGAACAAGGGGATGCGTTGGACGTCGTTCTCCGGGAAGAGGGCGGTGAGGCGCTGGATCAGGTCCAGGGCGATCTGGGAGTCGCCGGCCTCGGTCGCCAGATCTGCCCGGGCACGGAGCACGAGCGGGTTCTTGGGCTCCTTCTTGAGCACCTCATCGTACAGTGCGGCGGCCTCGGCATTGTGGCCTGCCTTGCGCAGCAGGTGGGCGTGGACCAGCGTGATGTGAGGGTGAGGCTGGGCCTTGGCCTGGGTGGCGATGTTTTCCAGCAGGAATCCGGTGGAGTCGTGCTTGCGATAGAGATCCCACAGGAGGTCCAGCACCCGGCCGTACTCCGGCTGTTCCACCAGGAGATTCAGGTATTCGCTCGCCAGGCGGGCGTCTTTCTCAGACCAGGGCGCGGCGGCAGCGGCAGGGGTGTCTGCCGCTGGAGACAAGGAAAGGCCTGCTGCGCAGGTGAGGGCGGCGATCCATCCTCCCGCAGTGGCCATTCTCCCCCGGCCCAGAGCGTTGATTTCGGTGCCGCCTGGGGTCGATCCATCGCGCGAACGGGCATTCCGGTTTCCGAGGGGCGCGGCAAACATGGTCATGAATTAGATGATACGGCCCGGATCCGGGGTGTGCACCACCGGATTCAGGCACCTAGCTTGGCCAGTACAACACGGGCTGGCGTTCAAAGCAGCAATTACTTTGCCGCTCCGGCCAGCAAACTCTCGGCATGGATGCGGGCGCTCTCGGCCTTGCCGCCCAGCATGCGGGCCAGCTCCTCAACACGGGCGGGGCCAGCCACCTCACGCAGCGTGGAGCGGGTGCGGTGTTCGTCGAACTCCTTGGTCACCACAAAATGGCTCTGCGCCAGGGAGGCGAGCTGGGGCATGTGGGTGATCGCGATGACCTGATGCTGCCCGGACAGGGCAGCCATCTTGCGGCCCACGGCCTCGGCGATGTTGCCGCCCACATTGGCGTCAATTTCATCAAACACCATGAGGGGGATGGAGTCCTCCCGGGCCAGGGCGCTCTTCACCGCCAGCAGCACCCGGGACATCTCCCCGCTGGAGGCGGTGAGGCGCAGAGGCTTGAGCGGTTCACCCGGATTGGGCGCAAAGAGGAAATCCACCTCTTCCAATCCGTCGCGGGCAGGCTCGGGGCGGAGCGTCAGGGAGACTTCGAACACGGCCCGCTTGAATCCAAGATCTGCCAGATGGGAGGCGATATCCTTGGCCAGGCGCGGAGCTGCCAGCTTGCGCTGGGCAGAGAGGTCATGCCCCAGCTTGTCCACCTGCTTGCGGGAGGCCTTCACGGCCTGATCGAGTTTATCGAGAGCTTCTCCGCGATTTTCCATGCGGCCCAGTTTCTCCTCCGCCTCTTCCTTGAACTTCAGGATCGCGGCGATGGAGCTCCCGTACTTGCGCTTGAGGAGCTGGATGATGTGGATGCGTTCCTCAAGTCGCTCAAGTTCCTCGGGCTGGATTTCGATCTCCTCCGCATATTCGCGGACGCTGCCTTCCAGATCCTGCAGCTCAATGTACGCGGACTGGAAGCCCTGGAAGGACTCTGCCAGCTTAGGGTCCAGCTTCTCCAGATCGTGGAGAAGACGGGAGACATCGCGCATGCCCGCCAGCACGCCTCCTTCACCCTCGCCCAGACGCTCTTCCACCTGTCCGCAGAGTTCCACCAAGCGGGAACCGTTCGCGGCGATGCGGTGGCGGGATTCGATCTGCTCCTCTTCGCCTTCGCGCAGGCCTGCAGCGTCGATGTCGTTGATCTGGAAGCGGAGCATGTCCATCTCCTGCTCGGAGGCGCGTTCACTGGTGGCGAGCTCTTCGTACTCGCCCACGGCCTTCCGCCAGATCTGGTGCGCGGCACGATACGCCTCGCTGGCGTCATCGAGCCCGGCATAGCCGTCCAGCATCTCGAGCTGGCGTTCCCGTGAATTGAGGGACTGGTGATCGTGAGGGCCATGCAGGTCCACCAGGTAAGCTCCCAGCTCCTTGAGCATGGCAGAGGTGACGGGTGAGCCATTCACGAACTGCTTGTTCGTGCTGGCGCCGATGACGCGGCGGATGATGAGGGATTCGCCGTCCAGGGGATCGAATCCTGATCCCGTGAGGATGCTGTCCACAGTGTCGGTCTTCTTCAGATCAAAGACCGCCTCCACGCTACAGGACTCTGTGCCGGTGCGGATGAGGCCTTTGTCGGCGCGCTCACCCAGGATCAGCTTGAGCGCGCCCACGATGATGGACTTGCCCGCTCCCGTTTCGCCGGTGACGCCCACGAGACCTGGACCAAGCTCCCACGCGAGGTCTTCTACGAGGGCGAGATTTTGGATCTTGAGGAGGGAGAGCATCGGGTGGGGGGAGGAAGACACTGCGATTATGCGAGCGCCCTTCTTTTTTGCAAACGGCTGCGGGGTGCGTTTGTTGAAAACTGCGGGGGCGTGTGCTCTGACGCCAAGGGCGTCATACATGATAGCCCAGGGTAAGGCGAGGCACGAGCCGCCACCCTGGGTACATGGGCAGGTGAACCAGAACTCCAAAGTGAGTTCTACAAACCGTGATCGCATCCCTGAGGTGTCCACAGCATGCAGGAGGGGCGTCTCCGGGTGATCTGGACGGTCTGTAGAACTCCCTTGGAGTTCCAATGCTCTCGCATCGATACCCGGGGTGGCGACCGCTTCGCGGTCTGACCCCGGGCTCTTATGTATCACGCCGTTGGCGTGGGGCTTCAGCCGCGAGACACTTGCAATTGCGGCAAAGAATTCGCACCACCTCCCACTCAATCCAATGACAGCAACGCTTTCTGTACCACCTCAGCGGTGAGAGCCAGATCATCCGGGCCGTGGGCCAGGCTGATGAAGCCGGTCTCGAACTGGGAAGGCGCGAAGTACACGCCGTGGTCCAGACAGTAGTGGAAGAACTTCCGGAATGATGCCAGGTCGCTGGTCTTGGCGTCGGTGAGATTGAGCACGGGCTTCTCCGTGAAGAAGAGGCAGAACATGCTGCCGGTGCGGTACCACTGGTAGTTGCGCCCCGTCTTCTTCAGAACATCGAGCACGGCGGTCTCCATGATCTGGCCAAGGTCTTCGAGACGTTCCCAACCTTTCTGCTTCTCCATCTCCCGCAACTGGGCAAGACCGGCGGCCATGGCCAGAGGGTTGCCAGACAAGGTGCCGGCCTGATACACCGGACCATCAGGAGCGAGGTAATCCATGATCTCCGCACGGCCGCCAAAAGCACCGACAGGAAGGCCGCCACCGATCACCTTGCCCAGGGCGGTGAGATCAGGCTTGAGCCCTTCTTTTTCCTGAACCCCGCCGCGCGCGACACGGAAACCGGTCATCACTTCATCCAGGATCAACAGCGCTCCGTGCTTCTCCGTGACCTCGCGCATCTTCTGCAGGAAGCCCGGTTGAGGGAGAATGAGTCCGGCGTTGGCAGGGTAGCTCTCCACGATGAGGGCGGCGATCTCATGACCGTACTTGTCAAAGCACTCCTCCAGGGCGGCGACGTCGTTGTAGGGCAGCACGGTGGTCAGTTCCGCGAAGCTCTTGGGCACACCAGCGCTGTCCGGGTTGCCGTGGGTGAGGGCACCGCTGCCAGCAGCGACCAGCAGGGAATCCACATGGCCATGGTAGCAACCGTCAAACTTCACGATCCGGTCGCGCTTCGTGTAGCCACGGGCGAGGCGAACGCAGGACATGGTGGCTTCAGTGCCGCTGTTGGTCATGCGAACCTTCTCGACACTGGGCACCCAATCCACGATGAGCTTGGCCATTTCGACCTCATGGGCGTTTGGGATGCCGAAGCTGACCCCGTCCTTGGCGGCGTTGTGCACCGCCTCGATGACGCACTGCGGGGCGTGGCCGAGGATGGCCGGGCCCCAGGTGCCCACGTAGTCGATCCGGTCCTTGCCGTCCACGTCCCAGATCCGGCAGCCCTTGGCCCGCTGCGCGAAGAAAGGCTCGCCGCCCACGTTGCGGAAGGCGCGCACCGGGGAGTTGACCCCGCCGGGGATGTATTGCTTCGCCATGGCAAACAACTTGGAGGAAAGCGAAGATGGAGAGTCGGACATGGGAGAATGAGTAGCGCGGGACGGCCCGGAGTCGAGCGGGAAGAGGGGACTCTCCATGGATCCGAACCTGGAGAGTTCACCATGGAAACGTGAAGCCGGATTTTCTACCGCGGAGCGGCAGGTCATCATCGCTGGCTGACGCCGTATGCAGGAACTTCCCGCTCAGGGCCTACCGCTCCGCGGTAGAATTTCGCTGGTTTGCATTCCATGGGTTGCGCTCGCTCCGCTCGTTTCACCCATGGCTACTCACGGTGAACCCTCCGGGTTCGGGATTGTGTGGAAGAGGGGCACCTGTTGAAACACGCCGGATGCTCTTCAGGTCGCAATCTGGAAGACTGCCAGCACGCAGGGGCCATGACATGCATCTGGAGCGGAACGGTCGGCTGAGTTCGAGGACATTTCGCCGGTGGCGAAATCGGCGCTTCACGCCGCACTCTGCAGTCTCGCATGCGCATCACGTTGGTGAATGTCGCCGTGGTTGCACGCGAGTGCTCTGACGCCAAGGGCGTCATACAAAGTAGCCCAGGGTCAGGCGAGGTGCGAGCCGCCACCCTGGGTACATGGGCAGATGGGCCAGAACTCCGAAGTGAGTTCTACAAACCGAGGCTGCATCCCTGAGGTGTTTGCCGCATGCGGGAGGGACGTCTCCGGGTGATCTGGGCGGTCTGTAGAACTCCCTTGGAGTTCCATTGCTATCCCGTCGATACCCGGGGTGGCGACTGCTTCGCGGTCTGACCCCGGGCTGTTATGTATCACGCCGTTGGCGTGGGGTTTCCGCTATCAAAACACGGGATCAGCCTTCGGCCAGGTTCTATATCTTGTTAACCTGACGCGCATGCGCATGCTGAACGAGGTGTTGAGGATGGCTGGGGCTTCGGGCGTTCAATTCGCCTGCCTGACTCCTACCCCAGCCCCAAGGCCTCGACCTCCTCCTCGCCCCAGCCGAGGTAGTGGCCGAGTTCGTGTAAATAAGTGATGCGAACCTCATCGCGGTAGGTGCGCTCGTCCTCTTCGGCATAGAGCCAGAGGTTGTCCAGGAAGAGTCGCACGCGGGGCATCTCGGACGGGCCGGAGGGTTCAGGGTCTAACCGGCTGAATCCTTCGAAGAGCCCGAGCAGGTCGGCCAGGGTTTCATCCGGCTCGTCTGCGGCGTCTTCGTAGGAGATGAAACACTCGAGTGCGGCGTCGCGGACGGTTTCAGGAAGCTGTGCGAGGACCCGCTCAACTTCCGTCTGGGCCAGTCGCAACAGCTTGGGGTGCATGACGAGTGCGGCGGCTGGTGCGGCTAGTAGTCGCGCTTGAGGAGATAATCTGCGAGCTGGTGAAGCCAGTGACCGTTGGGACCAAAGACCTCCAGCGCCTGACGCGCTTTCTCGGTGAGCCGGTGGGCTTCGTCGCGTGAGGCTTCCAGGCCCATGAGGGCAGGGTAGGTGGACTTCTCCGAGGCCACGTCTTTGCCCGCGCTTTTGCCCAGCTTTTCTGTGGTCTGCGTAACATCCAGAATGTCATCGATGATCTGGAAGGCCAGCCCAGTGGCCATGCCGAAGTCATGCAGCGCCTGCACTTGCTCCAGTTGGGCATCCGCACTCATGCCGCCCAGCTTCACGCTGGAAGTCAGCAATGCGGCGGTCTTGCTTTCATGGATGTAACGCAAGTCCTCCAGCGGCAGCTTTCTGGTTTCACCCTCAAGGTCTGCTACCTGTCCGCCCACGAGATGCAGGCTGCCGGCGGTGCGGGCCAGTTCCAAAACCATGGCCTCAGGAGAGTGGCGGTGGGTCACGGGGGTTTGCGCCACCAGTTCAAACGAGAGTGCCTGCAGCGCATCGCCAGCCAGCAGGGCCATCGCTTCGCCATAGACCTTGTGGCAGGTAGGCACACCGCGACGCATGTCATCATCATCCATGCAGGGCAGGTCATCATGAATGAGCGAGTAGGTGTGCAGGCACTCGACAGCGCACGCCGCGTACAAGGCGTTCTCCAATGATCCGCCACAGGCTTCCGCCGCGGCAAGACAGAGGATGGGGCGGAGCCGTTTTCCGCCCGCAAACAGGCTGTGCCGCATGGCCTTGTGAATGGTCACCGGCCGGGTCTCTGCTGCAGGCACGAAACGATCCAGCGCCGCATCCACAAAGGCGACACGTTGAGTGAGGTAAGACTTGAGATCGGCAGACATGGCGGGAGGAAGGGCACGATGCCTTCACGGCATCAGCGTCTTTCCTTGGAACATTCCGGCAGGAATCTCAAGCAGCAGTTCGATGCAGATGCGTCTCGTCAGGCGTTTTGCTGGTGGCCAAGCTCCCGGTAACGACGCGAGATCTCCACATATTTCGCGGCAAGCCGGGCATTTCCTGCCTGCTCCTCCAGGCTCAGGGTCCGCACCACCCTTGCTGGTGAGCCGACGACGAGCGAGCCCTCAGGCACCACCGTGTGCTTGGTGACCAGGGCACCCGCCGCGATGATGCAGCGTGGAGCGATGACGGCACCATCCATGACAATTGCCCCCATGCCGACCAGCGTCTCATCACCGATGGTGCAGGCATGAATGATGGCCCGGTGCCCGACGCTGACCGCCTCGCCCACCCGTGCTTCAAAGTCATCTGCGACATGCACAATTGTGCCGTCCTGAATGTTGGAGCGGGGGCCAATATAAATGTGATTGATATCACCTCTCAAAACACAATTGTACCAGATGCTGGCTTCGGCGGAGACGGTCACTCCACCTACCACGACAGCCCCTGCGGCGATGAACGCAGTGACGTCAATTCGGGGCGATTCTTGCGGCAGTAAAAAGCGTTTCATGCCTGAAAAAATAAGGGCTGGAGACGAAATGGGGTTGACGCTTTCCGTGAATTTATCCATAAACAAACGCGAAGCCTCGCACTTATCCAGCAGAGGGAACTTCCAGCAACCCAAACATATCCCGCAGACCATGAATAAAGCTGAACTTATTGAAGCCGTGCAAAAGAATCTCGGCGGAGACACTTCCAAACGCGCCGCTTCGGACGCCGTGGAAGCCGTGCTCGCTTCGATTTCCAAAGGCGTGGCGAAGACCGGTACGGTCCAGCTTATCGGCTTCGGTACCTTCAAGGTGGCCAAGCGCGCCGCCCGCACCGGCCGCAACCCGAAGACGGGTGAAGCCATGAAGATCAAAGCCTCCAAAACGGTTCGCTTCGTCCCCTCCTCCGCCCTCAAAGGCGCGCTCTAAGCGAATCGCTGAAGTTGTCTTTTCTGAGACGCATTCAGTCACTCTCTCAAGCAAAGTCCGCGGTTGTTGCAGCCGCGGGCTTTTTTTGTTTCAAGGGATGACGTTTGATACTGAGAGTCAGCGGCTGGCCAGCAGCAGACCGGCTGCTTTGTGTCGCGTCTCCTCCCACTCCCGCAGCGGATCCGAGTCCGCAACGATGCCGGCCCCGGTGTTGAACACGGCCTGCGGACCTTCACGCCAGGCGGTGCGTATGGCAATGTTGAAGTGGCTTTCACCATTGAAGCCGAAGCAGCCGATGGCACCGGTGTAAAGTCCGCGTGGATGCGGCTCAAGTTCGTGAATGATCTCCAGGGCGCGCTTCTTTGGCGCACCGCTGATGGAGCCTCCGGGGAAGCAGGCCAGAAACGCAGCGAGATGATCCACATCAGCTCGCAAGGTGCCTTCCACAGTGGAGACGAGATGATGCACCTGCGCGTGGCGCTCGTGCTTCAACAGCTCGGTCACACGCACGCTGCCGAACTCGCATACTTGTCCCAGATCGTTGCGTTCCAGGTCCGTGATCATCACGAGCTCTGCGCGTTCTTTGGGCGAGTTCAGCAACTCGCCGGCGAGGAACTGGTCTTCGATCGCTTCGCTGGCGCGCGGTCGCGTCCCCTTGATGGGACGCGTCACAATGTGATTGCCGCTGATCTTGAGAAAGCACTCCGGTGATGCACTGAAGACCTGGGTGCCAGCAAGGTTCAGGTAAGCACTGTAGGGGGCGGGTGAGGCCTTGCGCAGACGCTCGTAAAAACGCCATGGATCCAATCCCTCTGGCCAGGTGGCCGACCAGGGATAGGAGAGGTTCACCTGGTAGATATCACCTGCCGTGATGTACTCTTGGGCGCGACGAACGCGGCTGCAGAAGTCCTCCTGAGTCATGCAGGGCGTGAACTCGGGGAGGAGAGCGTCCACCGGTATGGGAGCAGGGGCTCTGAGCAGACCGGGCCTGCCATCACTCGATCCGTCTCCGGTCTTGAGCCAGGACTGGGTTCCGTGTTGATACACGTGGCATCGGGCAAAGCGGCCCAGCGTGTATTGCCCGTCAAACCCGATCCATCCATAGAGGCCACCAGCCGGAGCGCCGAGATCCACCACATGGCGGGGACGGTGCTGCTGCATGATCTCGCGAAGCTTGGGGGCATCTTCGAAGAGATTGCCGGTCAGCACTTCTTCCGGGGCCTCGGCGACGATGGAGAAGGAACTGTTGGTGGCGATGGCGCTGTCGAGAAACACCAGATCGCCTGCAGCCTGCTTCGCACGCGCGAGTTCCAGCGGCGAAGGCGGCTGGAGCAAAGAGGGGTGCGGGGCATGTCCAACGGATGTCACAGCCTTGTCAAAGTGCACTGGAAGTGCCGGGACATCAAGCAGGACGGCGGGAGGCGGGACGATTGAACGACGCGTTCGGACAAACAGCCAAATAAAAACCCCGCAGGACCAGAAGGCCGCTGCGGGGTGGAAGTTCTGTGATGAGGGCCGTTAGAGGCACTCCGCGATCTGCACCGCATTGAGAGCCGCTCCTTTGAGGAGCTGGTCACCGGCGATCCAGAAGGCGAGACCGTTGTCGAGGGCGCAGTCGAGACGGAGGCGGCCCACCGCGCAGTTGTCCTTGCCTGCCACATCGAGAGCCAGCGGATACTGCTTGAGGGTGGGGTCATCCACGAGATCGAGGCCGGGGGCTTTGGCGAGCACAGCGCGGGCTTCCGCAACGGTGACCGGCTTCTCAAACTCCGCGCTCACGGCCACGCTGTGGGCCCGGAAGACGGGCACACGCACGCAGGTGACGCTGGCGCGGAAGCTGGGGTGGTGCATGATTTTGCGCCCCTCGTTCTCCATTTTCATCTCCTCCTTGGTGTAGCCAGAGTCGAGGAAGCTGTCCACGTGAGGCAGGGCGTTGAAGGCGATCTGGTGGGGATAGACCTTCACCTTGTCCGCAGCGAGGCGCACGTCGTCCCACTTGCGGTCGGCAGAGGCCCAGTCGCGCACCTGCGCCTCCAGTTCCTCAATGGCCTGGGCACCGGTGCCGGAGACGGCCTGGTAGCTGCTGGCGAATACGCGCTTCACTCCGAAGGCCTGATGCAGCGGGTACAGCGCCATCAGGGTGATGGCGGTCGTACAGTTCGGGTTGGCGGCGATGCCTTTGGGGAGGTTCTTGAGATCCGCGGCATTGATTTCCGGCACCACGAGCGGCACCTCGTCATCCATGCGGAAGGCGGAGGAGTTGTCCACCACGATAGCGCCCGCCTTGGTAGCGTAAGGAGCGAACTCCTTGCTGATGCCGCCGCCCGCGCTGAAGAGGGCGATGTCCACACCGGCGAAGGCGTCAGGCGTCAGTTCCTTCACTGTCACGTCCTCACCCTTGAATTTCATCGTCTTTCCGGCGCTTCTGGCGCTGGCAAGAAGGGTAAGCTGGCCGACGGGGAAGTTGCGCTGTTCAAGGCAGCGCAACATTTCCACTCCCACCGCTCCGGTGGCGCCGACGACCGCGACATGTTTGGTGTTGCTCATGGTGTTTGCTTTGTAGAAAAGGGCGGGCAGATTACCCCGACGCCCGCAAAATGCAACTTTCGCACCCACGCCTCGAAGTCTCGGTCGCTACGCAAACCCTTTCCTTATGGGACGGTACGCGCCAGGTGAAGATTTGGCCATGCAGCACCTCGAAGTTCGGCATTGGGTTTGAGGAAGGCTCGAACCGCACGCCGCTGGGGGCCTTTCGGGTCGCGGAGAAGCACGGGGCGGACAGCCCGTTGCACACCGTATTCAAGAGTCGGAAGGCCGTGGGCGAATGGACGCCCGGGGAAATGACCGACGCGGACCTCATCCTGGCCCGCATCCTGTGGCTGGAAGGTGCAGAGATGCGCAACGCGAACACGAAGGACCGCTACGTGTACATCCACGGCACCAACCAGGAGGAGCTGATCGGTCAGCGAGGCAGCCACGGCTGCGTGCGCATGCGAAATCTGGACGTGGTGGAGCTCTACGACCTGGTGGCGCTGGGCACGCCCGTTTACATCGGGGAATAAGGTCCCCCTTTGCGCCGCCGCCGCAGGAGAAGGCTGGTGCATCCTGCGAGCAGCAACAGTGCACGGGATGGCTCGGGTGCCACACGGATGATGCCGTCGTCCTTGAAGGTGCTGTAGTCCCAGTAGAGCCCGGAGCCGAGGGTGAACTCAGGGAGGTCCAGTGAGGTTTCCCGGGCCGGGTCGAAGGTGCCCCAGATAGCGGAGCCCGACGCCCAGTCCAGGAGATCGAACCACTGGCCCCAGCCTGCTTCGAATCCATTGACCCACATGACCTCGAACCGGGTGTTGGCTCCCACACTGAGGACGCCAGTGACGGTGATCCGGTCGAACTGGCCTGCTCCAGCGCCGCCCAGGCCGAAGATGGCGCGGGTGGTCGCGCTGGCGTTGGAAGCGAGGGAGAGGTTTCCGTCAAAAGTGAGGTTTCCCGTGAGATCTCCTGCACTGGCAATCGCGCTCAAGGCCTGGGTCGTGGAATCGCCAGCCTTGATGAGGGCGGTGCCGCTCAAGCCAAAATTGCCGAGGAAGGTGCCGGAGCCGGAAAAGACCTGGCTGCTGCTGGTGTAGCCACCGGTCCCGGTGAGCGCGGTCGTTTTGAGGGTGGCACCGCTGTCCACCTGAAGCCACGGACTGTCAGCGATGGAGGCAGAGGCTCCCAGAGAGTAAGTGCCCGCCGAAACGGTGGTTTTCCCAGTGTAGGTGTTCTGCGCCTCCACGACCAGTTCACCCACGCCAGTTTTGTTGATGCCTCCTGCTCCGCTGATGACGTTTTGCAGGGTGAGCACCCTGCCGACGATGTCCATCACGGCCACTCCCGATTGCAGGGTCACGGTTCCGGAGTAGATGCTGTTGGTCGCGCCTCCGCCGGTACCGCCGCGATTGCGCAGGGTGGCGTTGTTTTCAAGCACCAGAGCGTCCTTGTAGTTGTTGTCTCCCGGAACTTGGCCGCCACCGCCGGAGCCGTTCTGGTCCAAGGAAAGGACCGCATTGCTGCGTACGGTAGTCTTGCCGGCCGTGGTGCCCATGCCGGACGCCTTGCGCAGGTAGAACTCGCCGGCAGCGACGTCGATGTCGCCGGTGAAAGCGCTGTTGTCGCCTGAGGTGGAGATGAATCCTGTCGCCACATTGATGGTGAGCGTGCCGGACCCGGTGATGTTGCCATTAAGCCGCCACGCCACCACGGAGCTGTAGAGGGTGCCGCCATTGGCGGTGACGTGAATGCCGCGCTCAATGGGGGAGCCACCGCCGGTGTAGTCAAAGCCGCCGCCGTCCAGAACGAAGTTAGCCGGATCATTGGTGGCGGTGCCCAGTCGCGCTGCGCTGGCGGCACGCAGAATGCCCGCTTTTACCGTGATGGGGCCGCTGAATGTGTTGGCGGTGGAGCCAGAGAGATTGAGCACCCCTGCACCGGTCTTGATCAGTCCCGCCGCGCCTGTGCCCCGATTGGTGATGACGCCCGCGTAGGTGAGGGTGCCGGGCTGCACCTCGATGGTGGCTGCGCCTGTGCCGGTGGCGGCACCGATGGCGATACCGCGGTTGGTGCTTAACACCACTTCCGGGGTGGGTGTAGCAGGAGGTGTCACTCGCAGAGTGGCACCGTCATGGATCACCAGGCTGGCGGGTGTGGCGGTTGTGGGGGCCGTGCCGAGGTTGCCATCGGAGGCGATGCTCAACGTGCCAGCCTCAATCACGGTGGCACCGGTGTAGGTGTTGGCTCCGTGAAGCTGCAAAATGCCCAGCCCTCGTTTGGTGAAGCCGCCATCGATCGCCGCAACGCCGGCATGAATGAGCTTGGCAGCCACGAGGATGTTGCGTCCGTTGGTGTCAATGATGGCCCCGCCTTCCTTCACGTTGTAGGTGATGCCGGACGTGTTAGCGAGGAAGGCAAAGTTGGCATCCGCGGCGTCCCCTGCGGTATCAGTGACCCTGAGCACCCCTCCGTTGAAGTTGAACTCTGTGACTTTACCCACGTCGGGGGTGCCAGAGCGCAACACTCGCCGGACGGTGACGGTGCCACCATCCAGGTTGAAGATGGCAGAGCTGGCTCCGGTGTTCTCAAACACCAGACCGGTGGTGGCGGAGGCATTGCCATTGAGTTGGCCGCCAGTGATAGTCACGACCACGTCGCCTGCGGCACTGGTCCGGTTGCCCAGGATGAAATTGCGGCTGCCGGAGGAGTTAGCACCGGCATTGACGATGCCGCCGCTGATCAGAAGGGTTCCGGATCCCGAGGCACCGTTGCCAGAGGCGGTGGTCCCGACGATGAAGGTTTCTCCCGAACTCAAGATGCCACCGGTCTTGACCTCGACAGTGGTGCCTCCGTTGATGTTGAGGAAACTGGTCCCAGTGGTGCTCAAGGTCGCGCCGCTGTCGATAACCAGCTTGCCACCGCCATCCACGTGGATCTGCCCTGCTCGCTGTACGGTGAGATTCTGGCCGAAGGTAACGGTCGCGGCGGGATCGATGGTGATGTTCCCACCCAAGGTGAGAATGCGAGCACTGGTGTCGCCTTGAAGAAGGTAACCATTGGCCTTGCTCTGGAAGACCAGGGTGTTCGCGCTAATCGCGGAACGCAAGGTCACGGTGCCTCCCAACCCGGCATCCGTGTCAGTGGGTGATCCGAAGATGGCAGCATTCCCGGTCGCCCAGGGTTTCAAGGTGCTGTCGAACCAGAATGATGATGTGGTGTCCCAGTCGGCGGATCCTCCCGTGCCACTGCTGCCGCGCCAATAGAAGTTAGCCGCATTCGCGGGGAGGGTTGTGAGCAGGGAAGCCATTCCCAACAGCAGCATACTCCATCGGCGCGTAGACGAAGTGCAAACGGAACGAGATGGGAGAAGGATGGAGGCTGACATGATGACGGGAGTCGCTTGTGTGAGGCAAGCAGTTCAGAATGAGCGTGCTGGAGCGGTTCCTTCCCGTCGAGGGAGTCAGGCCGGAAGGACGCCGCTTCTCTTGAGGCAAAATCGCGGGGGTTTTGGACACGAATTCTCCCAATCCCTTGCGATTGTTTGGATCACGCTTGCGCCAGATCCCGAAAGCGGTGCTGCGAGCCACTTAGAAAAAAATGAAAGGCGCGTCCACCGGCTTCGTTTTCACGCGCCAGCCAGTGGCAACATTGGTGACCCACTTTGAATGCTGCGGCACACGACGCAGTCCAAACGACTTGACTCCAGAGCGATGAAATCAGTGAGAAAGCAATACCTGACGACAGGCTTGCGCGCGGTGACCACCGCAGCGGCTGTGGTGGTGATGTCACTTCCCGGCAGAGCGCCAGGCGCGGATGAGGAAATGACTCCCAAGGTGACCCCGGCGGTCAGTCCGACCGCTGTACCCACCGCGAAGCCCAAGGTCAAAGCGGCGGCGAAAAACGCCAAGCGGGCGGATCGCAATGCGCAGGTCACCTTCCTGGAGACACCGCCAGCCAAGGAACCTCTCTACACTGGCAAGGTGGAGGTTCAGCAGGCGGCGGCGAAGATTGATGAACTGGTGGCCACCAAACTGGCGGCGGAAAAGATCCAGCACAATGCACCGGCCTCCGATGAGATCTTTGTGCGCCGCATCTATCTGGATGTGATTGGTCGCATCCCTACCAAGGCGGAAGCCGTGGCATTCCTGGAATCCAAGGATGGCAACAAGCGGCAGAAGCTCATTGATCAACTGCTGAACAGCGATGGCTATGTGCAGCATGCCTTCAACTTCTGGGCAGATGTGTTGCGGGTGAAGAACGGCATCGCTCCAGGTGGCCAGGGTCGCGAGGCCGGTGCGGCGTACATCCAGTGGCTCAAGGAGTCATTGAGAGACAACAAGCCCTATGATCGGATGGTGCGGGAGCTCCTGACGGCAGATGGTGCCACCTATGAAGATGGGGCCATGGGCTTCTACATGCGGGATCTGGGGATGCCACTGGACAACATGGCGGTGACGACCCAGGTCTTCCTGGGCACCCAGATGGTGTGCGCCCAGTGCCACAACCATCCCTTCGACAAGTGGAGTCAGATGGACTACTACCAGATGGCCGCGCACAGCAATGGCATGGCCGGGTCCAACGCCCTGGCCAATGCGGCGGATGTGAACCGCTTCATGACCCAGCAAGGTCTGGCGGGCGAAGATCGCCGGACGATGAACAAGGCTTTCAGCGAGATCCTGTTCCGGTTGCGCTTCAACCATGTGTACTCCCTGGACCGCGCGCTGAAGCTGCCCGGTGACTACCAGTACAAGGACGCCAGACCGGGTGCGAACATCGAACCGATGATCCCGGTGGCCTTCTCCAAGGACGGCAAGATCGTCAAGGAGGGTGAGGCTCCGATCCTGGCTTATTCCCAGTGGATGACCTCGCGGGAGAATCCGCGCTTCACCCTGGTGGTGGCCAACCGGCTCTGGAAGAAAGTCATGGGCATGGGGGTGATCGACCCCGTGGATGAGATCACAGACTCCACGGTGCCGAGCAACCCGGCCCTCATGGAGTTCCTTGAAACTACCATGAAGCAGGTGAATTACGACATGAAGGCGTACCTGCGCATCCTGTTGAACTCCCAGACTTACCAGCGGGAGGCCTTCTCTGCCGATGTGGAGCTGGGGGCCCAGTACCACTTCCCCGGACCGCTGCTGCGTCGCATGACGGCAGAACAGATTTGGGATTCGATCGTGGCCCTGGCCAAGGACAACCCGGATGAGGCCAGCCATGCCACCTACATGGACACGAAGCAACTCCTCACCAAAGTGGAGTGGATGGATCGCACCATTCTGGCCCAGACCCCGGCGGAGCTGGTGGAAGGGGCGCGGAAGATCGCTGCCTACGGCAAGGATCTGAATGAAGACATCCAGGCCAAGACGGCGGCGCTCAAGGCGGGGACCTTGAGCGAAGCGGAGGTGCGCGAGGCCAAACGGGCGGCCAAGACCCAGCGGCAGAAGATCTACGCAAAGTCCGACGAGATCGTCTTCAACGCCGGCTTCCAGAAGCTGGCGGAGCAGATCGCCAAGGAGCCTGGCGTGGTGGCGAAGCAGACGGACCCAGAGTTCGTCGCACAGATCGCGGCCGCAGTGAAACACTTCGGCAAGATTCCGACCATGGATGAGGCCTTGGATTTTGTCCTGGCCCAGCAGCGCAAGGATTATTCAAACTGGCAGACGGCCATGCGCGACCGCGAGATGCTGGAGTGGGGTGTGGACACGAAGGAGAAGAAGGAGAACTACCGCAAGTTTGCCGAGTACCGGGATCGCAACCTGGTTCGCGCGGCGGATCTGCGCAATCCGGCCCCCAACGGGCACTTCCTCAGACTGTACGGTCAGAGTGACCGGGAGCTGGTGGAGAACGGCAACCGCGATGCCTCCGTGATGCAGGCGCTGACCATGATGAACGGAACGTTGTTCCGCAATCTGCTCAGTCCCTTCGCCACGATCACGCGTGAAGTCCGGAAGGATGGCAAGGATGTGAATGCCGCGATCGACACCATCTACCTCAGCACGCTGAGCCGCCGTGCGACGGAGGAGGAGAAAGCGGTGCTGCGCCCGATGGTGGAGCAGAACCCGCTGGAAGGCCGGGGGGACATCCTCTGGACCGTGCTCAACACCCGCCAGTTTCTCTTCATCCAGTAACCAATCTTTTCCCGCACTCATTTCCATGAACCCGCTCTTCCAGTCCGTGGACCAGCCCACCCGCCGCCAGTTTGTGAGCGGCGCGGCCAAGACCTTCCTTGGAGTGTCTCTCCTGAACCAGCTCCAGGGGCGCGGCCTTGCCGCCGCCGGGCTGGGCACCTCACCCCTCAAGCAGGTGGCGACGGCGCGCAATGTGATCTACCTCTACATGACCGGCGGCATGAGCCACCTGGACACCTTTGACCCCCGCCCGGAGAACAAGGAGGTGAGTGGGGAGACGGAGGCCATCAAGACGACGGCGGACGGCATCCGCATCAGCTCCAATCTGCCCCTCATGGCCCGCCAGATGGACAAGGTGGCGCTTGTGAATTCCATGAACTCCACGCAGGGGGCGCATGAGCAGGGACAGTACTACATGCACACCAGCTACACGCTGCGCAGCTCCATCCGCCACCCCGCCATGGGTGCCTGGCTCCAGAAGTTCCAGGAGCGTGGCAATCCCAGCCTGCCGGGCAGTGTGATGATCGGGAACGACAGCCGCCACCCCGGGGCCGGGTTCTTTGAGGCCAAGTACAGCCCGCTCATGGTGAATGACCCGGATGACGGTGTCTCCAACAGCAAGATCAACAGCTGGTTCGCCAGCAGTGAGGACCGCTTTGGCAGCCGTCTGGGGGCGGCCCGCCAGCTCGACACCACCTTCGCGCAAAAATACAACGTCAAGAACGTGCGTGCCTACGCGGACATGTACGATGATGCCGTGCGCATGATGAAGAGCGAGGAGCTCAAGGCCTTCGACCTGAGCCAAGAAAACGACGACCTGCGTGATCGTTATGGGCGTGAATCCTCCTTTGGCCAGGGCTGCCTGCTGGCCCGCCGCCTCGTGGAACACGGGGTGCGGTTCGTGGAGGTAAGCTTCGGCAGTTGGGATACGCACAACGCCAACTTCATTCGTGTGCCGGAGCTTTGTGAAGAGCTGGATGCGGCGCTGAGCACCCTCCTCCAGGACTTGGAGGCCCGCGGGCTGTTGAGCGAGACCCTGGTGGTGCTGGCCACGGAATTCGGCCGCACGCCGGAGATCAACCAGAACGACGGTCGCGACCACCATCCCAAGGCCTTCACCTGTCTGTTTGCCGGCGGGGGCATTCGCGGAGGCCAGGCCTACGGGAAAAAGGATGAGAAGGGCTTCGAGGTGGCGGAGAACAAAGTGGACATTCCCGCCTTCAACGCCACCATCGCGTATGCCTTGGGCATCCCGCTGGACCAGGTGCTGTATTCACCCAGCAAGCGGCCGTTTACTGTGGCGGACAAAGGGCAGCCGCTCACGCAGTTGTTTGGTTGAACCAGGGTGGTGGGAGATATAGGCGGTTGAGATTGCCGGATTACCTCGCAGCGTCGCTTCGGGTGTAGTCCGGACGTGCCGTCCGGCTGTGGGAGCGGAGAGAGGCGCGTGGGATGGGACGGAGGTGCTGTGGCGATTGTCCGCGCGTTCCTTCGGCGTCTGAGCCGATGGGGACCATCGGACTACGCTGTAGCGTGTCCCCGGGAGTAGTCCGGGCGCGCCGCCCCCATCACACCCTGTCGGGCTGGATCACCTTCAGGGAAGTGGGTTCATCGAACTCCACTCCGGCATAAACATCTGCGAGGTGAAGCGTGACGTCGATGCATGACAGAGCAATCGAGGACTCCAGACCGGTGGCTTCGGTAAGCCGCCATGATCCATCTCCCTGGCGCTCAAAGAGCTCAATGTGCGCCTTGTCCTGCGAGAGCAGGGCGTAGCCCTGGAGAGAGGGAATGCGCCGGTAGTGCTCCGACTTGGTGCCGCGGTCGTAGCCTTCCGTCGATTCGGAGAGGACTTCGAACAGCATGGTGGGATTCGTGGCGGTGTCCCGCTGGGAATCCTCGGCATCGTATTCTTTGGGACCACAGAAGACGCTGACGTCCGGATACGTGCGCAGCCCCGTGGCCTGCACCTTGATGCGCTGGTCGCTGTTGATAGGGGAACAACGCTTGCCCTTCAGCGAGGCGTGCAATTCCCCTAGCAAATTGGTCCCCACCATGGCGTGCCGGGTGGTCGTGCCAGACATGGCAAAGATCTCTCCCTGGTAGTACTCGCTCTTGTACTCGGCGAGACGCTCAAGCACGTAGTACTCCTCGGGAGTGTAGGACTTCACGGGCATGGGAAGTAGTTTTGTCCAATGTGCCCGTGTCAGCAGGGGATTCAAAAGAACTTTTTGTGTCCCTCCGCCGCTGAATTCATGGCGATTTCACCCTCGCTTCACACATCTTTCAACGCGGCGAAGGATGCTGGGGGTGCCGCACGATTTTGATCCACGAGTGTCTCGGGGTGACGAATCGTGCGTGACCCGATAAAATCAGATGCTCTTCTCCCACACTGTGCCTTGGTCGGCACCAGAAACATCCCGCGCTGACTCTCCCATGGCCATCCGTCCCCGCATCCTTGTCGTTGAAGATGAGCCGTCGATTGCCGACACCCTGCAGTACTCTCTGGAGTCGGAAGGGTTTTCTGTGCAGGTGTCTGGCACAGGGGCCTCGGCGCTGGAGACGCTAAACCAGGAGGAATTCTCCCTGGTGGTGCTGGATATTGGCCTGCCGGACATGACCGGCTTCGAGGTTTGTCGGCAAGTGCGTACGTCCAAGAACGTGCCCGTGATCTTTCTGACGGCCCGTTCTTCTGAGGTGGACCGCGTGGTGGGCCTGGAGATCGGGGGCGATGACTACCTGTGCAAGCCCTTCAGCCCGCGGGAGCTAACGGCGCGGGTGCGAGCGGTGTTGCGGCGGACCCAACCCCAAGCAGCTCCTGCTGCCACGAGCCAGATTCAGTCCCAAGTCGGGGTACAACCCCAGGCGGGCCCCGTCGGAGCGACCACCCCAGTGGTGGTGGATGAGACGCGCTGCCAGATCCGGTACTTCGGTGAGGTGTTGCCTCTCTCCCGCTACGAATACCGTCTCTTGCAAACGTTGGCCCGCCATCCCGGCCGGGTTTTCAGCCGCAGCCAGCTCATGGAGCACGCCTCCGATGAGCCGGATGCCGCCATGGAGCGCACCGTGGACGCGCATGTGAAGTCTCTTCGGGCCAAGATGAAGCTCATCAGGGACGAGGCGGAGGCCATCGTCACGCATCGCGGCATGGGCTACTCGCTCACCGAAGCCTGGGGTTGAGAGAGCCGCTGGGCCGGGGCTACTTATTGATTTTTGCTTGTTGAGCTTTGAAGTTTTCCTTCTCCATGTCCCTCACGTCGAAGCTGTTGTTCGGCTTCGCCCTCATCTCGGCCATTGGATTCTGGCTGATGATGGATCAAGTGCTGGAGCGGGTGGAACGGCAGTACCTGGAGGCGGCAGAGGAGCCCATGGTGGACATCGCGCACGTGCTGGCGGAGATGCTGGCCCGGGACATGAGGGCAGACGGCACTCTGGACTCGACACCGGTGAAGGCGGCCATGGAAGGGGCGAAGAACCGCCAGTTTGAGGCGCGCATCTATTCGTTCCTCAAGACGCGGGTGGACATGGATGTGTACGCGACCGACGCGCGAGGAGTGGTGCTGTTTGACTCCCTGCACCCGGAGACGGTGGGGGAGAAGCGGGCCAAGCGGGACGTGGTTCTCACTCTTAACGGCTTTTACGGTGCCCGCTCCTCCCGGGAGGATGAGAAGGACGTCAATTCCTCCGTGATGTACTCCGCGGCACCCATCAAGGTGGACGGCAAGGTGGTGGGGGTGGTCAGCGTGGCGAAGCCGCAGAGGAGCGTGTTCAAGTTCCGCGATGAAACCCGGGCCTGGCTCAAACGGACCATCGGGTCCCTCATCCTGTGCATGGTGATGGGTTCCTTCCTTCTGGCCCGGTGGACGACCCGCCCGATCCGTCGTCTGACCGACTATGCGCAGGCCATCTCTGCAGGAGAGCGTCCCGCTGTGCCCGCCCTCCACGGCAGTGAGATGAAAACGCTGGGCGGGGCGTTTGAGACCATGCGGGATGTGCTGGAGAACCGTGAATACGTGGAGCACTACGTGCAGACGATGACCCATGAGCTGAAGAGCCCCGTGGCGGCCATCCGTGGGGCGGCGGAACTGTTGCAGGAGAGTTCGATGCCTGAGGAGCAGCGGCGCAAGTTTCTCCGCAACATTCATGGTGAGTCCCTGCGGCTCCAGGATCTGCTCGACCGCCTGCTGGCGCTGGCCGGGCTGGAGAAAAAGAAGGCGCTGGATGAGACCGCCACTGTGAACTTGAGCGCGGTGTGCCGGGAAGTTTGTGAGCACTTCGAGCCGATGCTGGTGCAAAACCGGCTGCGAATCGATCACTGGATCCAGGACGATGTGGAGGTGAAGGGCGACACGTTCCTGCTCCATACCGCCCTGAACAATCTGGTGCAGAACGCCGTGGATTTTTCGCCAGAGGGCGGGCTGGTCTCCATTGGCTTAAAGGTGGTGGACGACCGGGCCTGCTTTGTCGTCGAGGACGACGGACCTGGGCTCCCCGACTATGCGAAAAAGCGGGTGTTTGAGCGATTTTACTCCCTGCCGCGCCCGCAGACTGGCCGAAAGAGCAGCGGATTGGGCCTCTGTTTTGTGAAGGAGGCGGCGCTACTGCACCGCGGGAAAGTCGAGCTGGAGAACCGGGATGGCACACGCGGGGCCCGGGCGGTTTTTAGCCTGCCGGTGCTCTGAGGATGCAAGTTCAGATTCCGCGTCCGGAGAAGCGGAGTGGTTTTCCTTATTTATTGGCGATTGAGGGAAAGGCAAAGATGCCTAAGAGTGGCGGGCTACCCCTCCCTCCTCTTTTACTCCATGCCGAAATTCAAAGAAGTTTTGCTAAAACGTTACATGGACCTTGTGGCCCGCCGTGCCGGCGGCACCGCAGAGGGGGCGTCCGTGGACGGGAGGGCGAGCAAGGAAGACCTGGAGAAGGAGGTCGCGCGATTGCTGGGGCTGCTGGAAGAGCGCAATCAGCTGATCACAAGGCTGGAGGAAACCGATCAGAAGCGGGAGCAGCTCTGGTCACAGATGCGTGAAAAGTGGAGCCTGAAGAAGAAAGAGGCCCAGCAGGTCCATCGGCGGAACAACGTGTATCGCAAGCTGTTGCGCCGGCGTCGCCATGCGATTCGGGAGCTGGCTCAGAGGCTGCGCAGCACAGAGAACGTGCTGGTGAACTTCTACACTTCACCGCATCTCATGCCTTCGTATGACGCCACGGCACCGCTGCCAGGGGGCTTCTCTGACTCGCTGATCCGGCGGGCGTTGAGCTGGATGCCCTCCCTGGAGACGCTCATCTGGACTCATTGGATGCGGCTGGGGGTGCTGAAGCAGTTTGAGGCCCGCCCCATGCAGCTCGACACGGTTCCCAAGCCGAAGCTCCCCGTGGAGCAATTGCCCAAGATCAGTGTGGTCACCCCTTCGTACAACCAGGCGGTGTATCTGGATGAAACGATGCGGAGCTTGCTGGACCAGAACTATCCTCATCTGGAATACATCATCATGGATGGTGGCTCCACGGATGCCTCGGTGGAGGTGATCAAGAAGTATGAGCCCCGCCTGGCCCACTGGCAGAGCGCCCGCGATGGCGGGCAGGCTGACGCGGTGCGTCAGGGCCTGCTGAAGGCTACGGGAGACATCATGGCGTGGCTTAATTCCGACGACCTCATCCTGCCTGGCACTCTGGCGTATGTGGCGGACTATTTTGCCCGCCACCCTGAGGTGGATGTGGTCTATGGCCACCGTCTGGTGATCAACGAGCGCAGCTATGAGGTCGCCCGTTGGGTCCTTCCCGTGCATGATGCAGAACTCCTGCTCTGGGCGGACTTCATCCCCCAGGAGACCTGCTTCTGGCGTCGCAGCATCTATGAAAAAATCGGCGGTATGGATCCCAGTTTCCAGTTCGCGCTGGACTGGGACCTCCTCCTGCGTCTGCAGAAGGCTGGTGCCAAGATGGTGCGCCTGCCGTACTTCACCGGCGCATTCCGCATGCACAGCGAGCAGAAGAATGCGGTCACGATCAATACCGACGGGTACAAGGAAATGCAGTTGCTGCGCGAGCGGGAACTGGGGAAGGAGTTCAACCGGGGCGGACTGGCCCGCCGGGTGAACCGGGCTCAGTTCAAGGCGCTGGTTTCCACATTGTTGATGCGGGTGGGCATTCGCTGGTAGAACAGGCAAGCTATGGAAACCGGCGAGAACTTCATGCCCTTGAGCCAGACTTTTCTGGATGGGATCAAGCCAGCGGATCGCTTTCTCCTGGCTTTTCCCAGGTCGGGCTCACGTTGGCTCTGCTATTTGATCACCGACCTGGTCAATCAATGGCAGGGGCTGGATAGCACCTGGTACTACAGGTGGCGGACCAGCTCCAAAGGTGGAGCAGCCGAGATGGGGCCGAAGACGGGACTCCCGTTCGCGGAGATCGTGCCCGATGTGCATAAACCTGGCGGAGAACCGACCAGCATTCTCGAAAAACTCTCGGGGGCGGCCTTGTATCGCTCGCATCATCTCACGGAGGTGTTGCGGCGGTCCGAGGGCAAGAAGGTCTACATGGTGAGGCATCCGGCGGCGGCCATTCTGTCCTACCACATCGTCGCACTGGAACGTGGCTGGCTGACACCCGGGGTGACGCTGGAGGAGTTCACCAGGTGGAAGCTCGACCTCTGGGTGGACCACGTGCAGACCATCCTGGCCTACCGCAGACTCCATCCCTCGAAGTGTCTGTTTCTCACGTATCAGGACGACGTTCCGCTGACAGCCGCGCAGCTCGAGGCGTCGGCAACCGCCCTAAGAATCCCTTTCACGTCTGAGGGCATCCAGGCGGCGTTGAGACGTCTCCAGGAGCACATCGAGCACCTGAATTCTGATGCGCAAGCCCTGGGACTTCGGGGGTCGAATGCGAAACCGTTGGCCCACCTTCCGCCAGCCCTTCTGGAGAGCATTGACGCCACTGCGGCACCCTTGTTGGCCGAGGTATGCCAAGCTGAAGCTGAGGGGCTGTCTTTCTCATCGTCGAGAACCGCTTAGGTCATTTCATTTGAATCAGAGCGCATTCGGGGCCACACAAAGGCCCCCCAATTATTGACGACCCGCATGAAATCCACCGTCCTCTCAGCTCTTGCCGGCCTTTTCCTGCTCTCCTCCTGTGTCACTCCCCCCAAGGAAAACCTGGGTGCAAACTATCTGGCTGGCCTGGGTGGCCCGGTACCCACTGCGCCCCAGCAGCTCGGCGTGGCTGAACCGGTGTCCTACTGGGATGACGATGGTTCCCAAGGCGAGAGCTATATCGTGGTCGATCTCCGCCGCCAGGTGGCCGAGTTTTACCGGGCGGGCCACGTGATTGGCGTAGCGGCCATCTCCTCCGGTACGGAAATGCGCGCCACCCCGTCTGGCGATTACAAGATTCTGGAAAAAGACATCGACCACGTGTCGTCCTCGTACGGGCATGTGGAGGATTCTTCCGGGAACTCCGTGAACAACGATGCTACACCGCGCTCCTCTGTGCCTGCGGGCGGCAAGTACGTGCCTGCTCCCATGAATTTCTTCATGCGCCTGACCTGGGATGGAGTGGGCATGCACCAGGGCTATCTCCCCGGTTATCCCGCCTCTCACGGTTGCATCCGTATGGACCGCAACGTGGTGCCCAAGTTCTACGAGAACGCCTATGTGGGCATGCCGGTGAAGGTGATCCGATAGTGATTGCCAGACGAGGGCGGGGCCAAAGAGTCACGCTCCCGATTTGACAAATTGCTTTTTTTCCATACGCTCCAAACCTCGATGTCTCCGCAGCCAAAAATGCACCTCACTTCCAAGCGTCACGAATTCGTTCGTGCCGTCATTGGTACCGTGTGGGCCCGCTGCGCAAGTTGACGTCGTTTTTCTCCCTGTCTCCCGTCACTTGCACCCGCCCACGACCTCGTGAGCGGGTTTTTTGTTTTCAGCTCATCATGCCAGCCGCCCCACCATCGCCCGCTTCCCGCTCCCAGCCATGTCCCCGCCCACCTTCAGAGAGAGTTTAAGAGCCTTTCCACCCGCCTTCTGGGCCCTGATCGGGGCCACGTTCGTGAACAAATTCGGCGTCTTTGTGGTGCCGTTCCTCACGATCTTCATGACACGCAGCGGGTTCACGCCGGCGCAGGCGGGGCTGACGGTGGCGGCCTATGCTGCGGGAGGTTTTTTGGCCGCAGGTCTGGGGGGCTGGATGGCGGACCGGGTGGGAAGAAACATCACTATGGCCACAGCGTCGTTCACCGGGGCAGCGGCGATGATGATGCTCTCGCAGGCGCACACTTTTCCCCTGCTGGTCTCGCTCGCTTTTCTGACGGGGTTGTTCATGGAAGCGGGGAATCCCGCGACGAGTGCCCTGGTGCAGGACATCATTCCGGTGGAACACCGGCTGGCCGCGTATGCAGTGATGAGATTCTCGGTCAATCTGGGCTGGGCCGTGGGGCCCATGGCGGCGGGTTTCCTGGCCGAGCACTCCTTCTTCTGGCTCTTTGCCGGAGATGCCGCCACCGCGGTGTTCTTTGGGCTGGTGGCGCTGATCATGTTGCCGAAGGGGAATCGGGGCACGCGTCAGACCAGCGGATGGGGGCACGCGCTGGCTTCCATCCGGCGCAACCGGCCGTTCCTGGCGCTGGCAGCAGCTTGCGTGACGATCTCCATTGTCTTCCGGCAGCTCACCACCACGTTTGCGCTGCATTTTGAAAACTGCGTGCCAGCACTGGACTGGCAGGGGTTCCACTTCAAGCCCCTGGAGCTCTATGGATTCGTCATGGCGGTGAATGGCATGATGATCTGCCTCATGGAAATGCCGCTCACGGCAGTCACGCGGTCGTGGCCGGTGCGGAACTGCATTGCCATGGGCTATATCGGCATGAGCGTGAGCTTCCTGGTGCTCTCCTTTGGAGTTGGCCTCGGGGCCTTTTTGCTCGCCATGGTGGTCTTCACCTTTGGCGAGATGATGGCATTCTCCCGCCAGCAGGCCTATGCGGCCAGCCTGGCCCCGGATGACATGCGCGGCCGGTACTCGGGCTTTTTGAGCTGGGCGTGGAGCTTGGGGAACATTTCGGCCTCCGCATTCAGTCTGGGAATGTACCAGTATTCACCGAATCTCGTCTGGCTGTCGTCGGTGGTGCTGGGCGTGCTGGGCGCCTTGCTCATCGCGGGGCGTTTTAGCCGCCCGGTAGCAACCGCAACCCCGGCCGTCAGCATTTCGTAGTCAGTGGGGCGGATTTGGATGTCCGCTTGTGCTCTTTCACCTCCGTCATTGTGTCCTCTCTTCCTGTCACCTCTTCCTCACCTGCCGCCAGTTGGGCCAGCTGGCTCCAGCTCCATCTGGTGGTGCTGGCGTGGGGTTTCACCGGGCCCTTGGGCCGGCTCATTTCCCTGCCTCCGGTGGAGACGGTGGCATGGCGCACGGGACTGGCGGCGTTGGGGCTGGCGGTGCTGGCCCGCATCATGAAGGCGGGATTGAATGTGGGAGGTCGCACCGCGCTGAAGTTGCTGGGCAACGGGCTCCTCGTGGGCGCGCACTGGATGCTCTTCTTCCTTGCGGTCAAACTGGGCAACGTGTCCGTGGCCATGGCGGCACTGCCCACCACCATGATCTGGTGTTCCCTCCTCGAACCCCTGTTTGAGAAAGGCCGCCGTATCAGCCGGCTGGAGCTGGGCATGGGCCTGCTCATGGTGCTGGCGGTGGGGCTGATCTTCCGGGTGGAGTTCGCTTACTGGCAGGGGTTTGCGGCCGGGCTGGGCTGTGCGTTTGTCGGGGCGCTGTTTGCCGTGATCAACAAGCACCTGGTGGCGCGGGAGCATTTCGCGGTGATTTCCTGTTACCAAATGGCGGGAGCCTGTGCCGGGGCTCTGGCCGTGCTGGCGATCTCCGGGGCCTCAGGCCGTCCGGTGGCTCATCCGCAGAACATGGACTGGGTCTGGCTGCTGGTGCTCTCCCAGGTCTGCACCGTGGGAGCCTATGCAGCGTACATGGATGTGCTGCGACGCCTCTCCGTGTTCTCCATCAACGTGGTGTACAACCTCGAACCTGTGTACGGCATCCTGCTCGCCGCGCTCTTCTTTGGGGACACAGAGCGGATGAGCCCGGGTTTTTATGTGGGAACGGGCATGATCCTGGTGGCGGTGGTTGTGACACCGTGGTTGCAAGCCAGAGCCCGCTCCGCGGGAGACGCAAGACTTGAAGACACAAGACGCAAGACCTGAGGGGGATGTGGTATCTGGGGTTGTTTGGCAGAGGAGCTTCACCGCTTTTGAGCCAATACCATCAGGGAAAAGGAATATGCCCCGAGCGCGAATGAGAGACGCTGCGGCACCTCCACTTCACGGTCGGCTGATTGTGCAGACTCATGAGGGCCGAAGGTCCGGCGTGATACCAGCCTTGGGCAACGCCCAAGGAATAGATGACCAAACAACCCTTGAGGGCTGAAGGCCCGGCCTCATCAAGCCTGCCCACGATGAGCATCCCTGAATGACCTCGGGCCTACAGCCCTCAACCTCTAAAACTAACGCCAACCTTGGGCGTTGCCCAAGGCTGGTATTACTCCGGGCTTTCAGCCCTCAGCTCGTTTGTAAAAGGGAAATCATCGGCCTGGTTACCTTTTCCCTGATGGCATTGGCGTTTAAGCGGTCAGGACGATGGCTAGGTCGCTGAGACATTCTATTGCTGGCCTCTCATGAGAACTCCCGCCGGTATTTCACAAACCCCTGCTTGGTTTCATCGTTGAAACCACAACGGCGGAAGAAGGCGTGGGCTTCGGTTCTGGCCCGGTTGCTCAGGAGCATGAGCTTGGTACAGTCGTGCTTCAGCGCCAGTGCCTCGACCTGCGCCATGAGGAGGCGGCCGATTCCCATGCCGCGGTGGGTGGCGGCGATGACCACGTTTTCCACCACGCCAAACGGTTGCTGCCGGTACATGGCGTCGGCGCAGAGATTCAGGTGCGCCGTGCCGCACACCTTTTGCTCGCATTCGGCTACGAGAAGAAAACTGCACGAGGACTGTGCGATGTCTGCCAGATGGTCTTCGGACACGCAGAGGTGCGGGTCCCGCACGAGTTCGCGGTAGAGCGACTCCAGCGCGGAGGCATCACCTGGCTGGGCCTCCCGGATGATCACGGGTGGGGAGGGAGTGGCATCTACAGGGTCTGGGCTCACGGTTTGGCGACGCCGAACAGGGCTTTGAATTTCGCGGCAGCCTTGGGGAACTGGGTGCCTTCCGGCTTGTCGCTTTTGGCCGGGCCGGGTGAGAGTTGGTGGCGCAGTTCCGGGCTGTTGATGTCGAAGTAGCAGTGGAAGGCTACGGCATTCACCGGGTCGGTGATGAACGCGTGCATCTGCTCGATGAAGTAGGGGTTGTCGTTGCCGCCGTGGCCATGGTTGCCATTCACCACCCCCCATTCAGGAAACGCCAGGGGTTTGCCGTGAGTCTTGGCGAATTTCGTCCAGAAAGCGAGGCCGCGGGGGCTGTGCATGATCCATTCCTCCCACACCTTCTTCTGGCGTCGGGTGATTTCCTCGTCCGAGGCATGGGCCGGCCACGGGTAGGTGTCGGCGTTCCAGGTTTCGTCGTACACATCCACGCCGACGTAGTCCACATACTCGTCGCCCGGCCAGGCTTCATCTGCGGGGAACTGCTGATCTCCCAGGGTCGGATTCCAGCAGAACTTCAGGCCCTCTGCACCGGGGACAGCTCGCATGGTGCTCACGATCTGCCGCCAGTAGCCAATGAACGCGGCCGTCTTGCCTTTGGCGCGCCAGGTGTACCAGTCTCCATTGAACTCCCAGCCAGGGCGGAGGATGGAGTCTCCCAAGCCGTGGCGAACGAGGTTCTCTGCGAGATCCTTGAAGTGCTGATTGTAAGCGCCCGTCGCACCTTGTTCCAGAGAAACAGGCACACCTTTCCCCTTGTCACCTTGAGTCGGCCCGCTGCCGTCCACGGGCCCTGCCAACAGGGGAATGGAGAGCACGAAACGTCTCCCTGGCTTAGCCTTGACCCACGCGGACCAGGTCTCCAGCCACCAGGTGGGCCACCCGACATTGTCCCAGGATTCTCCGCCAACGAAGTCCAGCCCCCACACGGTATCCCGCCCCAGCCAGGTCGCGAAGGCATCCACGCCTGCGGTGCCGTTGGGCCAGTGGTAAGTGCCCAGGGCAGGCTCGGGAGAGGCCGACTGACTCAAAGCTGACTGCATCGGCGACAGCGAGACGATACCGATGAGGAGGGCGGCGAGGGAAAGAGGATGGAACTTTTTCGTCATGGCGGGAGCAGAGGCAGTTGATGGAGCATTGCTTATCTCATGAGCCAATCCGTCCCGTCAAGGCGCATGGGAGTCAGAGTGGGATGGGAAGCCAATCTTAGTGGTGAGCGCATGAGTACGATAAAGAAGCTCACGCCAACGGCGTGATACATAAGAGCCCGGGGTCAGACCGCGAAGCGGTCGCCACCCCGGGTATCGATGGGATAGCGTTGGAACTCCAAGGGAGTTCTACAGACCGTCCAGATCACCAAGAGACGATCCTGTTGCATGCGGTGAACACCTCAGGGATGCGGTCGCGGTTTGTAGAACTCACTTCGGAGTTCTCGTCCGCCTGACCATGTACCAAGGGTGGCGGCTCGTGCCTCGCCTGACCCTGGGCTGGTATGTATGACGCCCTTGGCGTCAAGTGCTCCTGAGTGACGGCGGCAGCCTGAGGGGCAGTTGTCAGCGAAGGAGAGGCGACGAGAAGTGTTTCCTAAAACCCGACCTTGCACCGGACGGGTCCAGACGTAGAGCACGTCGGGCTGCTTCTCCTCGTTGTCGCTGCCGTCGGTTTTCCGCTCGATTTGGAAACCGTGTTTCTCATAGAACCGTTGTGCCTGGGCGTTGGTTTGAAAGGTCCAGAGTCGGAGCTCGGGTGCTTCGCATTGCTCCTTTGCCAGATTCAGGAGGCGCGAGCCGATGCCGCGGCGTTGACGATCCGGATGGACATGGAGTTGCTCCACCCAACCAGCGCGGAGCACCAGAAGACCAACCACCTGATGATCCTGCTCGGCCAGCCAGATGACGGAGTGAGGGAACAGCCGGTGACGATAGTGCTCAAGGTCCTCTTCCGGGGTGTGGAGCACCGGCATCTGAGGCAGTGCTGTGAAGAACGCCAGACGGTGGAGTGATGCCAGAATAGGAAGGTCATCCTCAGTGGCGGGCCTGAGAGTGGTGGATGAAGGTGGCTTGTTGGCGGGCTCGGGCATGCGCAGTGACTGGTTCACATTCAAATGCTGTATTGCGTCTGGCGTCAAGCATGCGGGATACAAGTCTCAATTAGCCGGGTTTGTTCATCCCCCTTGGCGGTTTTTGAAAGTGACTTCGACAGAAGATCCCCTCAATCGCTTCGTTCCCTACGCCCATGTCTTTCCGCAGCTTCCTCTATCTCTGCTTCGGCGCCGCCTTGCTCTCCGTGAGTCAGGAGGCAGCCCACGCGGCCAAACCCAACATCATCTACATCCTCAGTGACGATCTTGCCCAAGGGGACTTGGGATGTTACGGGCAGAAGCTGATCAAGACGCCGAACCTGGATCGCATGGCGGCGGAAGGGACTCGGTTCACGCAGGCCTATTGCGGCACCAGTGTGTGCGCGCCTTCACGCTCGTCGCTGATGACCGGGCTGCACATGGGCCACTGCCCCATCCGGGCCAACCGGGAGATCAAGCCGGAGGGTCAGATGCCGCTGCCAGCCGACACGCTGACGGTGGCGCAGGTGCTCAAAGGAACGGGTTATGCCACGGGCTGTGTGGGCAAATGGGGGATGGGCATGTTCGACACCACGGGCAGTCCGCTGAAGAAGGGGTTCGACCACTTCTACGGCCACAACTGCCAGCGCAAGGCGCACAACTACTTCCCGCCTTACATCTGGAACGATGACCAGCAGGTGGAGCTGGATGGCAAGACGTACGTGCAGGATCTGTTTGCCAACGAGAGCCTGAAGTGGGTCCGCGAGCAGAAGCGCAAGGCTCCGGACCAGCCGTTCTTCCTGTTCTACGCCATCACGCTGCCCCATGGCGACTACCAGATCGACAACCTGGGCATCTATGCCGATCAGAAAGACTGGACGCCCACGCAGAAGGCCTATGCCGCGATGGTGACGCGGCTCGACAGTGATGTGGGCCGGTTGTTGGACCTGCTCAAGGAACTCAAGATCGATGAGAGCACGCTGGTCATGACCTCTGGCGACAATGGCTCGTCGTTCCCGCCGGACTCGGAGTTGGGCCGGTTGTTTGATCAGGCCATGGGCGGCAAGCTGCGCGGGTTCAAGCGTGGCATGTATGAAGGCGGGCTCCGGCAGGCCTCCATTGCGCGTTGGCCGGGCAGCATTCCGGCGGGCCGTGTCTCCGATGAGCCATGGGCCTTTTGGGACTTCCTGCCCACGGCGGCGGACCTTGCCGGGGCTGTATTGCCCGAAGGTTTCAAGCCAGATGGCCTGTCGCTCGTTTCATTCCTGAAAGGGGGCGCTGCCCCGAAGCGGGAGTATTTCTACTGGGAACTGCATGAGAACGCCTCCATCCAGGCGCTGCGGTTTGACCAGAACTGGAAGGCGGTGCGCAACGGTCCCAATCAGCCGGTGGAGCTCTATGACCTGACGGCTGATGAGAGCGAGGCGCACAACGTGGCGGCCGCGCATCCAGACCGGGTGAACCGGGCGCTGGAGCTGATGAAGAGCGCCCGGGTGGACTCTGCGGACTTCCCCATGCAGGGTGGTCGGGCCGGAGGAGGCAACAAAAAGGCCGGCAACAAAGCTCCGACTGCCGACGTTCCCAAGACGAACTGACCGCCCGCCTCCGCTTGGAAATGCCAAGCGAGTGGGCAGACCGAACCCCTTACTGCCTGCCTGTCCGCTCCCTGTCATGCGTCATCACTACTTGTCCGTCTTTCTGTTGTCGTTGATCGCTTTCTGGACTGCGCCCCGACTGGGCGCGGCGGAGGCCGGGCCATTGAATGTGGTGGTGCTCTATGCGGACGACTGGCGCTTTGACACCCTGGGATGCGCAGGTAACCCGGTGGTGAAGACGCCGAATCTGGATAGCCTGGCTGCGGAGGGGACGCGGTTCAAGCGGGCCTGTGTGACCACTTCCATCTGTGGCGTCAGCCGGGCCACGTTGTTCACCGGGCAGTGGATGTCGCGGCATGGGAATCCCGCCTTCCAAATGTTCAAGACCCCCATGGGTGAGACCTATCCGGGGCTGTTGCGTGGCCAGGGGTATTGGGTGGGTCACGTGGGCAAGTGGCACAACGGCAAGTTTCCGCAGGAGGCTTTCGACTTTGGCCGGTCTTATAGCGGGAGGCACTACATCAAGGAGCCTGACGGGAGCACGGTGCACGTGACGCAGAAGAACCAGAAAGACGCCTTGGAGTTCCTCGACACGCGGCCCAAGGACAAGCCCTTCTGTCTCACCCTGGCCTTCTTCGCCACCCACGCGGAGGACCAGAATCCGAAACAGTATCTCTACCAGCCGGAGAGCGAGGGTCTGTACAAGGAGGTAAATATTCCCGTGCCGGCCACTGGTTCGGATGAGCATTTCAAGAAGTTGCCGCCCTTCATTGCCAATGAGAAGAACGAAGGCCGCAACCGCTGGCACTGGCGCTTCGACACGCCGGAGAAATACCAGGAGTACATGAAGGCCTACTACCGCATGGCCACGGAGGTGGATGCGGCGTGCGGCCGAGTGCTGGAGACGCTCAAATCACAAGGCGTGCTGGACCGGACGCTGGTGATCTTCACCACGGACAATGGCTACTTCCATGGGGAGCACGGTCTCGCTGACAAGTGGTACCCGTACGAGGAAAGCATCCGCGTGCCGTTGATCGTGCGCGATCCGCGGACTCCGGAGGCCCGGCGTGGGGGCACTAATGATGAGTTCGTCCTCAATGTGGACCTGGCTCCGACCATCCTGGCGGCCACGGGAGTGAAAGCGCCCGCTACTATGCAGGGGCAGGATTTCGCACCCCTGTATCTTGCTGCCACCCCGCCGGCGTGGCGGCAGGAGTTCTTCTATGAACACGCTACCCTGCGCAGCGTGGACTTCATCCCGGCCTCCGAGGCGCTCGTTCGCAAGGACGTGAAATACCTCTTCTGGCCTGACTTCAAATACGAGGAACTCTTCGACCTGAAGGCAGACCCCAAAGAGGAGCACAACCTCGCTGGCGACCCGGCCCAGGCGGTACAACTGGTGGAGCTGCGGAAGCGATTCGAGGAACTGAAATCAGCAGCCCGTTGAAGTGGAAGCGCGCAAGCTTTCGGCCTGCAACTCCCGGACGGCACGATAGTTCGTGTGGTCCGGGATGAACCGCTGGTAGGTTCCCTGTGCCAGACCGATGAGCAACAGGTCGGCACCGGCCTCATTCATGGCCACTGGTACATTCCACAAGACGGCCACGCGCAGCAGGGCCTTCACATCCGGATCATGCGGCTGGGCGGAGAGGGGATCCCAGAAGAAGATGAGCAGGTCCATGCGGCCCTCCGCGATCTCCGTGCCGATCTGAAGGTCGCCCCCGAGAGGTCCGCTCAGGAAACGGCGCACCGGCAGCCCCAGCTCCTTTTCCAGGATGCTCCCCGTCGTGCCCGTGGCGCAGAGCGTCCAGCCCTGAAGCTGCTCGCTGTGCTTCTGCGCCCAGGCGAGCAGATTATCTTTACAGTGGTCATGTGCGACGAGTCCGATGGTTGGCATCTTGTTGATGCCCTACGCCCGGAGAGGCGGAGTTCAAGGTGAAAGAGGAGGGCAGACGCCAGACTGCCAGACGTCAGACCTGACCGGAGAACCCGGCGAAAGTGAACGAGATGGGGTCGGAGACTGATGCTGATTGCCCATCTGCGCTACGCTCGCTGGAGCACGTACTTAGTACTGCTCCAGCCCCAACACCTTGACGCACTGGCGCACCGCCCACTGACGCACTGGCTATTTTCCTTTCTGCTTGCCGACGAGGCCGATGATGGTGATGACGTAGCAGGAGACAATCCAGCCGCCGAGAACGAGGAAGGAACTGATGGCTGGGGAGGCGAATCGGAAAAGGGTGCCCATTTCATAGCGCACGTCATTGCGCTGCTCGGTGGACTGGTCGTACACCTTGACCCCGCGGCGCATGGCGAAGAGGTGATGGTGCTGGCCCACGCGATTGGGGAAGACGACGAGGTTCTGCCAGCTCACGTTCCAGTCGGAGACCTTGTCGTATTTCTCTGTGTACTCCTTGCCAGCCTCCATCCAGGTGACGGATTCCTGTTCACCAGTAGGAGTGAGGAAGACGGGATACTTCGTGCGGTTGCTGATGCGCGGGGTCGTCTGGCCGTAGATGCCGGCCACGTCCATCATGCGCTGGGCGCAGAAGCTCGGCACCACGGTGCTGGCGATCCGCACGCTGGCGGTCATCTCGGGCCGGGTCACGACGAAGCCGCCGAAGAGGATTTGAGGAATCAACACCAGGGGCACCCACATGACGGCCTGGGTGCTGTTGCGTACCAGGGCAGAGATGGCGAGGCCGATGGCCACGCCCACGAAGGCGGCGGCGAACAGGGCGAACAGCTTCAGCAACATGACGGTGATGCCGATGCCCAGCATCTTGATGCCCGTGTCCGGGGTCGGAGGTTTGCCCTCGCCGGGATCGGTGGTGTCCAGCAGGTTCTGGCCGAACTCGAAGAAGTGCGCAGCACGCAGCAGGGTCGTGGTGATGAGGCCGGGGCCCTTGGGAGCCGGCGGGGCGGCGACCTCGACCGGTGCAGGGGTGGGAGCGGTGTTGCTGGGCGCGTTCTTCGTTTCCTCCGTGACGATCTCAAACTCATCGAGCGAGACGGCGGGGGCCTGACCGCCACTTGCATCCGGTGCCTGCACTGCGACGGCTTTGGGAGTAAGTCGTTCCGTGGCCTTCTTAAGGAAGGCCTCCGACTTCAGGTCCGACGGGTTCAGGAGGTGACCCACCCCGAGGGTGACGATGAAGAGCACGATGGCCTGAAGCACCGTAACGAAGGTGAGAAAGGCGTACTTGCTCTGTAGATAAGCATTGAGTCCCAGGCCGCAGACGCGCTCCCGGCGGAAGATGGAGATCTCCCTCACGATCTGCTGAGCACCATTGCTACAACCGAACCACAGGGTGGCCACAATGCAGAGGAACATGCGGAGGACGGCATCGTCTGCAACCCAGCCGACCAGGACGGCGATGATGACGGGCTGGGCGAGGAGGAAGAGCAGGTTGAGCAGGTCCGCCTTGAGGATGCTCCACTGGCGTCGCAGCTGGATGAAGAGGGTGGGCAGCCAGCCGGGGCCAAGCTTGGGCCTGCTCTGCTGGAGGGGGTCGTCATGGGCAGGCGGTAGATACGCCAGGGGCTTGGCCTCAGGGCGTGAGCCCTCGAACTCCTGACGCCACTGGGCGGCGGTGCGGGTCTCGTCGCCACCCACCTTCAGGTAGATTTCATCGAGCCCGCGTTCCACCTTGAAGTAGCGCTCCGCCTCGTCCGGGGTGCCGTTGAAGATGACGTGTCCGCCATGGACGAAGAGCAGCTGGTCAAAGAGGTAGGCGCGCCCCAGTACGTGCGTGGTGCAGATGACGGTGCAGTCCGTGCCAGCCAGACGGCGGAGCAGGGACATGAGGTCGAACTCCGTCTTGGGATCGAGACCACTGGAGGGCTCATCCAGGAAGAGCACGCTGGGCTTGGCCAGCAGCTCAGTGGCGATGCTCACGCGCTTGCGCTGGCCGCCGGAAAGCATGGAGATCCGTTTCTCCTTGTGCTCGGCCAGGCCCAGGCGGTCGATGGTCTCCTCCACGAGATCCCGCACTGCCTTGCGTGGGGTGCCAGAGGGCAGCTTCAACCGGGCGCTGTAGGTGATGGCCTCGGTGACGGTCAGCTCTTGGTGCACGATGTCATCCTGCGGCACATATCCGATGCCGGAGGCGGCCATCTGGCGGGGATCGCCCAGCCGGGCCCCATTGATGTACACCTCGCCCGCGCTGGCGGGGTTCACGCCGCACAGGGCGTTCATGAGCGTGCTCTTGCCCTGGCCTGAACCACCGAGGATGCCGACGAAGGAGCAGGGGGTGACGTCGAGGGAGACGTCATTCAGAATGTTGCGGCCGTTGGGCAGGGTGAAGGTGAGGTGCCGGGATTCCACCTTGGCCCCGCCGAAGGCGGAAACTTGGCGGAGGGAGGTGCCGGTGAACTCAAAAGTGTAGCTTCCGAGCTTCAATCGATCGCCCACGATGAGCTGACGGCGGTCAAAACGCTGTCCGTTGAGCAGGGTGCCTGTCTGACTTTTGTCAGAGGCGAAAGCGACTCCAGCCTCGGGTTGTTCGATCTCCAGGTGGATGCGGGAGACGCGGGAATCTTCGGCATCGAGGTCCACTTTGGGGTCGCCAGAAGTGTCGCCACTGGCGCGGCCGAACACCACCTTCCGCAGTCCTTTGAGGGGGATTTCAGCCGTCGCTGCGCCGCGGAAAACGGGCTGCGCCGAAGTCAGTCCGAACCGGATCAAAACGTCCGGCATCTCAATGATGTCGCCGTCTTCCAGCGGGGCCACTGCCGAGAGAGACTGCCCGTTCAGACGCAGGGTGCGCTGGGCATTGGGAGTG
>NZ_BATR01000044.1 GCF_000739655.1 Verrucomicrobium sp. BvORR106
CCTCCTCTTTCTCGGTGAACTACCAAAAAGGGTGTCTATGGTGTCATAGGGAACTGTTGATTGCCTTCCAAAAGCAACCCGTCGGCTGCGGTCCACCTGAGCTAGCAGTTCGTTCCTGAAACCCCGAGGCGACTGAGCCGGTTGGGACAACCGGACTACGCCCGTGGCGACGCAGCAGGAGTAGTCCGACGGTCCCCGTCGGTTTGGGAGCGGAGAGGTTGATGGTAATCACCCCAGACCCACTTGCTCCTCAACACGCCGCCGGCATCTAGACGAGCAATCTCCCTGCCTCAGCCATCCTCATACCGCATTTCCCACCGCGGTTATGACACCATAGACACCCTTTTTCCAAGTTACGCCAAAAAACACCCCCCTCTCTTTCTCGGTGAACTACCAAAAAAGGTGTCTATGGTGTCATAAGGAACCGTTGATCGCCTTCCAAAGGCAACCAGCCGGGCTGCGGTCCACCTGAGCTAGCAGCTTGTTCCTGAAACCCCGAGGCGACTGAGCCGGATGGCACATCCGGACTACGCCCGAGGCGACGCAGCAGGAGTAGTCCGATTCGTTCTCCTCACGTCCTCGCGCCAAAGCCATCTCCTGCCTTGACGCCTTTCCTATTCTCGGGCTTTGTGCCATTCTGACGCGCTCGCGCTCACAACCCCATGACCACGCCTGCCACCATCCTCATTGTCGATGACGAGAAGCACACCCGGGAGGGGTTGCGACTGTCGCTGGAGGATGATTTCGACGTCTATGTGGCGGGCAACTCCGCCGAGGCGATGGAGATCCTCAAAGGGGATCCGGTGGATGTGATGCTCACGGACCTCCGCCTGGGTGGGGAGAGCGGGATGGACCTTATCGGGCAGGCCTTGAAGCTGCCCCACGCGCCCATCTGCATCATGATGACCGCCTACGGCTCCGTGGACACGGCCGTGGAGGCGATGAAGCGCGGGGCGTACGATTTTGTCACCAAGCCGCTGAACCTGGATGAGGTGGAAATCCTCATCAAACGGGCGCTGCGCAGCCGGACGCTGGAGAAGGAGAACTCCGAGCTGAAGCGGCAGGTGGAGAAGAAGTTCTCCATCGAGGGCATCCTGGGCCAGAGCGAGGTGATGAAGCCAGTGTTCGAGGTCATCGAGCAGGTGGCACCGACCAAGGCCACCGTTCTAATCGAGGGCGAGAGCGGCACCGGCAAGGAACTGGTGGCCAAGGCTATCCACCACCTGAGTGGTCGCCCGGCGGCGAAGCTGGTGACGGTGCACTGTGCAGCTCTGGCGGCGAATGTGCTGGAGAGCGAGCTTTTCGGTCACGAGAAAGGCTCCTTCACCGGGGCCACAGAGCGTCGGATTGGTCGCTTCGAACTGGCAGATGGGGGCACCCTTTTCCTGGATGAGATCGGGGAGATCGACGCCAATATCCAGGTCAAGCTGCTGAGGGCGCTTGGAGAGCACACCATCGAGAGGGTGGGTGGGAACAAGCCCATCAAGGTGGAGGTCCGCCTCGTGGCCGCCACGAACAAAGATCTCTGGAAGCTGGTCCAGGAAGGCAAGTTCCGCGAAGATCTCTACTATCGCCTTCGCGTCGTGCAGGTGAAGCTGCCGCCTCTGCGGGAGCGCAAGAGTGACATCCCTGTGCTGGCGGATGCCTTTTTACATGAGCTGGCCAAGACGAATGGTAAGCCGTTCAAGCCCCTCTCGGATGAGGCCCTGCAGGCGCTGCTGGCCTACTCCTGGCCGGGGAATGTGCGGGAACTGCGCACGGCGCTGGAGCATGGCGTCGTGATGTGCAATACCCCGCGGGTGGGTTTGAAGCATCTGCCCGGCTATCTCCTCCAGTCTCGACCAGGGGCCGGTGCAGGTGCCTCGTCGATTGCCGCAGGCGGGACCGCCCGAGAGGGGGACCTTCCTGAAACCCTCGCCATCGGTGACGACCTGAACTTGGAGAAAATGGAGCGGGCGCTCATTGAGGAGGCGCTGCGACGGACGGGAGACAACCGGACTGAAGCGGCTGAGGTGTTGGGTCTGAGCCGGCGCACCCTCCAACGCAAGCTCAAGGAAATGAACCGGGTGAAGAAGATCCGGCGGCTGCGCGATTGAAATTGTTTCCGCCAAATTGTCTTGGAATTCGCGGGATCAAGTTCATGCTGGGCGCAGATCAGACCTCAAACCACGCCGATCCGGAATCAGGATGATGGACTCTCAAGATCAAACCAGCCGCGGTGGAGGGGTTAGCGGGCCTTCGTGGGGAGTGGTACTGGTGTTCTTTGCCGTGCTGGTGGCCTTGTTTTTTGTGCAGCTTTTTGCCACTTTCAGGGGCATCTCCTCCCCTGCGACCATGGACGCGGCGCAAGTGGCCCGGGAGATCGTCCGCGGCAATGGCTTCCATACCAAGCTGATCCGGCCCTACGCCTGGCAGCAGCAGTTGCAGGCGGGTAAAGACGCTCCTCTGGAGCAGATGGTGGACACCCACCAGCCGCCTCTGCCGACCCTGCTCATGGTGCCGCTGATGCAGACCTTCAAGGGGCACTGGGCCTTCCCCGAGGGGTCGCGGATCTACCCGCTGGACCGGGTCATCATTGGGGCCTCGTTGTTGCTTTTCGTGGCCTCCATCGGGCTGACGTATCTGACCGTGCAGCGGGTGTTTGATGCCTGGATCGCGGGCTGGACGGTGATCCTGATGCTGCTGTGCCAGTACTTCTGGGAGGTGGGGCGCATTGGCCTGACTCCCATGCTGCTGCTCTTCTTTTTCAGCCTGGCGCTCTATTGGCTGGTGGGGGCTATGGAGGCGGTGCTGGAGGGCCGCCCTGGTGTGGCTCGCTATGCGGTGGGACTGGGCTTGGTGACCGCCTGCATGGTGATGACGCACTGGATGGCGATCTGGTTGATGATCGGGCTGACGGTGGCTGCGGCCCTCTGGCTGCGGCCGCGGGCGCTGGCGCTGGCGGTGCTGCTGCCCTCCGTGCTGGCGCTGGGGGCCTGGGGCTGGCGTAACCAGATGGTGGGGGGAGATGCCCTGGGCTCCAGCAAGGCGATGCTTCAGGCGGCTCTGATGATGCCTGGTGACACCTGGCTGCTGCGGGACTTCTCAGGCATCAGTCCGCCGGTGGATGTCGGCTTCCTCCTTCGTAAGACGTTGAGCAACCTCATCGACCAGCTGGGCACGCTGTACCTCCACCTTGGTTCCATTTTGCCAGCAGGGATGTTCTTCCTGGCGTTGCTCCACCCCTTCAAGCGGGGGGAGACCAGAAACCTGCGCTGGGCGCTGGCGATTGTGTGGGGCATGGCCCTGGTGGGCATGAGCCTGGTGGGACTGCCGGAGAAGGAGTTCGATGAAAACCAGCTCCACCAGATCTTCATCCCGCTGTTTGCGGCCTATGGTCTGGCGTTTCTCACCGTGTTGTGGGCCCGGCTGGGCTTCACCCACGCCGGGTGGTGGGGGAAGAACGCTCTCGTGGTGGCCGCCGTGCTCATCAGCATCCTGCCCATGGCCCGCGCTCTGCCCCTGGAGGTGCTGGCGGGCCTCTATAACAAGGGGCAGTTCGCCCACTGGCCGCCTTATCTGCCGGACCGGATCGCCAAGGTGAAGGATTTTGTGGAGGAGCGGGAACTGGTGTACACCGACATGCCTTGGGCCGTCGCGTGGTACGCGGACCGCAAGGCCGTGTGGCTCCCGATGGAGGTGGCGCAGTTCAACGAGATGCGGGAGCGCTCCAAGGCGCACGGGGAGGAAGTGGCGGGCATGCTCTTCACTCCCTTTTCTTCCAAGGTCTCAAACGTGACCGATGTCTTCTCCAGCGAGTACCGGGCCTGGGCTCCAGAGGTGTATCGGGGCTCTGGTATCGGGCTGGGGCTGGATACGCTGAGTACGGGCGAGTTCCCGTTTAAGGAGATCTTTCCCTTGGCGGGGCAGCCGGTGGGGGCCCGCTTTCTCGTCCAGATGTCCTTCATGTCGGACCGGCGTCGCTGGGAGGTGGAGGCGGCAAAGTAGGCCGGGGCCACCCCCGCGCCTTCTCAAGTTGGAGAAAGGGGGCCTCAGGTGACAGCGCATTCCGCTTGCGAGGATGGCGCGAAGCGGCAAAGTATCCGACTCGCCGCACCATGACCGAAGAAGAACGCCTGCCCGAAGACCTTAGCTTTGAAGAAGCGATGGAGTCGCTGGAGGCTATTGTGTCCTCGCTGGAGAGCGAGCGCATGCCTCTGGAGGAGATGGTGCAGAGCTATGAGCGCGGTGCCCGGCTGTTGAGCCAGTGCCGTTCCCGTATTGAGAGCGCCCGCCAGCGGGTGGAGATGATCACTGCCGATTTGGATGGCCGTGGCCGCGTCTCTCTCAGTGATTTCGCCGCCTTGGAGGAGACGACTGCTCCCACTGCCAGCGGCAATTCAGCTTCAGAAGACAGCCCGAAGACCCGAGTGCCGAGAAAAAAACCGGCCCAAGAAGAGTCGAACGAAGGTGAGATCCGATTGTTTTAGCCAGCCCGCCCAGCTTATTTGATCATACTACCATGCCGGAACTGCCCGACATTCACTCGCCTGCCGACCTCAAAGCACTGCCTCAGGAGCAACTGCCCGAGCTGGCAGAACGGATTCGCCAGACCCTGATCACCACCCTGGCGGAAACCGGCGGGCACTTGGGGCCCAACCTGGGCGTCGTGGAGCTGACTCTGGCCCTGCATCGCGTCTTTGACACGCCGAAGGACAAGTTCATCTTTGACGTGGCCCACCAGGGGTACGTGCACAAGATGCTGACCCATCGCTGGGACCGCATTCACACCATCCGCCAGTACGAGGGGCTCAACGGCTTCCTGCTCCGCTCCGAGAGCGAGCACGACTCCTATGGCGCGGGCCATGCCGGCACCGCCCTCTCTGCCGCCCTCGGCATGGCCGTCGGCCGTGACCTCCGTGGCTCTGACGAGCACGTCGTGTGTGTGGCGGGCGACGCCGCCTTCACCTGCGGCCCTACGTTTGAGGCGCTGAACAACGCCGCCGCGCAGACCAAGCGACTCATCGTGGTGCTCAACGACAACGAGTGGAGCATCGACCGGAACGTGGGTGCCCTCGCGAAGTACTTCAATCACATCGCCACCCATCCCACCTATGCGCATCTGCACCAGACGGCCGCCGGCCTGCTGGAGATGATCGGGGGCAAGGTGATCCGCCGTCTGGCGGGCAAGGTGGAAGAGAGCGCCAAGGGCTTCCTCTTGGCGACCAATTCCCAGCCCAGCGCCTCCACCTCCGTCATCTTTGAGGAGTTTGGCTTCCGCTACTACGGTCCCATCGACGGGCATGACCTGCCGCTGCTGGTCAAGACCTTTGAGTTTCTCAAGACGCAGAACGAACCCGTCCTCCTGCACATCATCACGGAGAAGGGCCGCGGCTACAAACCGGCGCTGGAAGATCCGGGCAAGTTCCACGGGCTGGGCAAGTACAAGATCGAGACCGGCGAGGCCATCGCTGGCGGCACCCCTACGTTCTCGCAGATCTATGCGCGCAGCGTGACGGACTTTGCCAAGGCGGACCAGAAGATCGTGGCCATCACGGCCGCCATGCCGGGAGGCACGGGGCTGAGCGTCTTTAAGAAAGAGATCCCCGAGCGCTACTATGATGTGGGTATCGCGGAAGAGCACGCCGCCCTGTTTGCCTGTGGTCTGGCCACGCAGGGGCTGAAGCCGTTCCTCACGATCTACTCCACCTTCATGCAGCGGGCCTATGACATGATCATTCATGACATGGCCATCCAGAAGCTGCCCGTGCGCCTGTGCATGGACCGCGGCGGCCTGAGCGGTGATGACGGCCCCACCCACCACGGTCTCTTTGACATCGGTTACCTGCGTCCTGTGCCAAACCTTGTGCACATGCAGGCCAAGGATGAGGACGAGTTTGTGGACATGCTTTGGACCATGGCCCACTACGAGGACGGTCCCATCGCCATTCGCTACCCGCGTGGCAGCGGCACTGGGGTCACCCCGAAGGATAAGCCCGTGCTCCTGGAGATCGGCAAGGCCGAAGTGGTCGAGTCTCAAGGCCAGGTGGCCCTGATCGGCCTGGGCTCCATGTTCGAGGTGGCAGAGCAGACCCGGCAGCTGCTGGCAGCCCGGGGTATCGAAGCCGCTCTGATCAACCCACGCTGGATCAAGCCGATGGATACGGCGGTCCTTGAGCAGTTCGGCAGGCAGTGCAAGGTGATCTGCACCTTTGAAGATCACGTGCTGCGCAACGGCTTCGGCTGCGGCGTCATCGAGCACCTCAACGACGCTGGCATCAAAACGCCGGTGGCCCGCGTGGGCTGGCCGGATGAGTTCATCGAGCACGGCACCCCCGCGATCCTCCGCAAGAAGCACGGCATGACGGCCGAGGCGGCAGTGGAGAAGATCCTCGCCCTGCTGCAGTAGCTCTTTTCAAGGAAGGCCGTCTGGGAGACCAGGCGGCCTTTTTCTTTTGGGGCATGCTTTCGGATAATTCTTATTTCTCCACAGCATGTGGTGTTCCATCCGGAAAGTGCACACTCCAAAAAAACGTGCGTGAAGGATGGCCATGCCTTTGCTACTGTGCGGCGTTCTTGCCAAGAGTCGGAATGCGGACCTCCCTGGTTGGTGACCCGTGGCATGAAGGAGCCGCCTCTGAATCGTGAATGTAGCAAGTGTCAGCCCGCTCTCCGTCCGCTCTGCCAAGCGGACCTGGTCCCGATTTAAGCGGGGCTTGGCGGCACTGGCCCCCAAGTGGGGCTACGTGCTGGGTAGGAGGCTTTTTCATGGGGCGCTACTCTACACGGGCTGGCCCCAGGTGCCGTATTGGGCGCTGTCCCAGTACATGCGCCGCCAGGAGTTTTGCCTGAGCAAAGAACTGGCCGATCTGCCCGTGAAGGACGGTGAGCCCCGGTTTGAGATTCACATGATGCTCTGTGAAGGACACGTGGTCATGGCGGAGTGGGCCATCTGGTCGTTCGTGAGATATGTGGAGGTGCCTTACAAGATCATCGTTCACGATGACGGGTCCCTGACCTATGCGAGTGTCTCAAGACTGAAGGCACTGTTCCCGTGCCTCACGGTCTTGTCGCGGGAGGAGACGGATGCCCGCGCCCGGCAGTACTTTGAAGGCCTGCCGCTCTGCCGGGAGGCCCGCACCCAGTTCGACTTCTCCTTGAAGCTCTTCAACCTGGGGTGCACCGCCGGCGCCAGATCCATCCTCATGCTGGACAGTGATGTCATCACCGTCGCGCGTCCGGTCGAGCTGCTGGAGGCCCTGGAGCAACCGGAGTCGGGGCTCCAGTACAATGAGCATTTCCGCGAACCACTGGAGACCATCGCCTCGGAGTTTCGTCTTCCGGATCTACAGGCTCGCGTGGAGCGCGCCTGTGAGACGCACGTCCAGCCGTTGTTCAACTCCGGGGTGATGTCTTTCAACAAGGACGAGATCCTGGACTATGCCGTGATAGAGCGCTGGCTGGGCCGGATGAAAGAGCAAGGCGTGACCATCCCGATCCTAAGTGAGCAGACGCTGTTTGGCATGCTCGCCCACCGCTCCGGCCGGGCGCGACCGCTCCCGGAAGACTACCGGGTTGGTCGCGGTGCAATGAAACTTCGCGGAACCCATCCTGACACAAAGATGTTTCACTTCATGGCCTCCACGAAAAACTACTTCTTTTCCCTGGGCATCCCAGCCGCCCTCCGGGCAGAGGGCGCCGTGAAGAACGACGCTGCTTGAACGGAGGCGCTGAAGGTCAGCGCCCCATCTCCCGGAACTTGCCCCCGCTGCGCTGGGCGAGGCGACGCCAGGTGGCGTTGTCCTCCGGCCGCATCTGGAAGCCGATGAAGTGGATGGGCACCTCCTTACCGGCGGCGGCCTGGAGACGCTTGAGTTGTGCCTCGAACTCATCGCCCGGCACCTTGCGGTTGCCATCGGTGGGGGTGGTCTGCTCGAAGCTCCCGTCGGAGATCAAGAAGATGGTGTCGGGCTTCAGGCTGAAGGCGTAGTCCAGCACAAAAGGAAGCCCGTTGGGGATGGTGGACTTCACCCCCTGACCACCGGCGGGCATCATGCCGCTCTCGTCCCACTGGGTTTCGATCCACTGGTGTGCCAGATCCTTGTTGGTGGGGCTGGCGGCCACCAGCTCTTCGCTGAAGGGCTTGAAGTTGCGCACGAACTGGATGATCGAGTAGCGGCAGTTCACGGGCAGCTTGCTGATGAGTTCAGAAGTTTCCTCCTTGATCCGCTCCAAGGGCACTCCCGAGGCCTTGGCCTTGTTCACCACAGAACCGGAAACGTCAAACAGGAGGAGGATGCGCCGGGCCTCGGTCTTGATGCCGAAGAAGCTGAGCCCCGTGCCACCCATGCCGCCGCTGCCGCGCCCCCCACCACTGCCCATGCCAGAACCCAAGCCGCCGCTGCCCACCATGCCGGAGATCTGGTCGGATACGATCTGGCTCGGATCCAGCGGCAGGAGTTGGTCCATGTCGATCCTGGGCATCTCAGGCAGGGAGAAGGCAGTGGGCCGGGTGCTGACGATGCGGTCGCTGAAGGTGGGCTTCGGTGCCATGGCCTCGTGCTTGGCCATGGTCATCTTGTGCTCACGGCTCTGCACCGGCACCCGGATGTCGCGGGTTGGCACGGTGAAGGTGGCCGGAGGTTCGGCGAAATAGCGGGCCACAATCCAGACCCCGGCCACGAACAGGCCGGCGATGTGCAGCCCCAGAGCCACAAGGAAAACGGTGACCAGCAGGCCGCGACGGCGGGGGCTGTGGCTGGCGGGGGCAGAGAGGGCGGCTTGCATGGGTATTAGGAATTACTCAACCGAGGCCTCCACGGCCCCGCCGAAGGTGACGGCGCTGATGTGGGCCCGGGCACAGGCGTTCAACACATCCACAATGCGCTGGTGGGGCACGTCGTCATGGGGCACGAGGGTCACCAGGGCCTGGCTGCGGGCGGCATCGGCGCTTTCCTTGAACCGCTTCAAGGTGGAGATCAGCTGGGGCATGTCCTTGTCGCCGGGGGCGCCCACTTTCATCTCGTTGAGCAGGACCACACCCTTCTCATCGATCTCAATCCGCTGCTCGTCTGGGATCTCCACGGCCTCCGTCTGGGCCACAGTGCCCGGGAGCGTCATGCTCATGTCTCCCTCGGGCTTGGTCGGCTTGGAGGTCAGGATGTAGAAGAAGAGCAGCAGGAAGCACACGTCGATCATCGGTGCGATCTGCAGTTCCACCTGGGGATGTTCAATACGGCGGGGGACGGCCATGGCAGGGGAGCTATTTGTTGTGGGCACCGAAGATGACGGTCACGGCCCCTGCTTCAGCAGCCATGTTCATGACCTGCTTGATGCGTTTGGCCGGGGTGCGGCTGTCGGCGCGCACATAGACCTTGAGCGGCGGCACTTCTTTGAGCCGGTTCTTGAGGTGGGCCACGGCTTCCTTGTCGGTGACTTGACGGTCCCCGCTGAAGAGCTGGCCGTGCTCGTCGATGTTCAGCACATCGCGGTCACCTTTTTCCTTCTGCTCCGTGGCGGTGGCGGCCTTGGGCAGATCCACCTGCATCAATTTCATGCCCTGGGTCAGCTTGCCGGTGAGCATGAAGAAGAAGAGCAGCAGCATGGTGACGTCCACCATGGGGGCGATCTGCAGACCCACCTCCTCCACATGCAGCCGCTTCAGCGGGCGACGTGCGACTTCCTCGTCATTGTGATGCTCGGACATGGTGGTCGGTCAGGTGCGTGGCGTGCGGCTTCTTGATCCGGATCAGGCGACGGCTTCGGCTTCGGCGTTCTGAGCTGCGGTGGAAAGGGTGTCCACCAGGTCATTGAGCGTCTTGTGCACGTCGGCCATGCCGCTCTGCACCATGCCGCGGAAGTAGAAGTACATGAACATGGCCGGGATGGCGAGCATGAGGCCGCCCGCGGTGGCCACGAGCGCCTCACCGATGCCGCCTGCCAGCTCCGTGGCCTCCGCCTTGCCGGCGGTGAGGGCGGAGAAGCTGGTGATCATGCCGCCCACCGTGCCGAGCAGACCGATCATCGGGGCCATGACGGCGAAGGTGTTCAGGTAGTTCACCGTCACCATCATCTTCGTCTCCTCGCGGAAGCACTCGTCCGCCACGGCATTCTCCATGCCCACCTTGCCCAGATCATGGCGGTGGTAGTTGATCTTCCCAAGGGCCGCCAGCATGGCGCGGCCGAAGAGGCCCGGGCGGCTGTTGCAATACTGGGCGGCAGACTGCACATCGCGCTGCTGCAGGTGATTGCGCAGCGTGGTGACCATGTCATTGGGCATCAGCTTGCTCTTGGACTGGGTAAGCAGGCAGTAGAGGCCCAGCGCCAGGGTGGCGACGGAGCAGGCAGCGATGACGTGCATGATGGGCCCGCCTTCCTTATACAGGTCCAGCAGGGATTTGTCGGACTTGTGCGTGGTGTGGGCCGGGGCTTCGGCACCTGTCGGTGCCGATTGCTGGGCCACCGTGAAGCTCACGGAGCTGAACATGAGGAACATGCCGCCGACAATGGCCAGCGGGAGAAGGGTGGGGCGGAGCAGGTGCTTCATGGCGGCTTGGGAAACAGGAAATAAAGGAAGGACAATGGGCGCTGGGTTCAGGGAGCGGGGGGCTTGCTGTTGCTCTCGGGTTTCGCGTAGCGTTTGCGGCGGGCGGATTCCGGCTCCTTGGAGGCTTCAGCAGCGGGCTTCTCCATGGGCTTGGCGGGTTCCTCGGGAAGCTCTGGAAGGGTGACAGGCACCTCCAACGGCAGCTTGTGCTTTACCAGAAACTCGCGTGCTTCCCCGGCCTCTTTGGCTTTGGGATAGAGATGCAGGATGTCCTGCGCACAATCAGCGGCCGCAGAGACGTTGCCATCAAACTCAAGCACAGCGGCGGCCTGCCACAGCCCTGCAGTGGCGGACTCCTCCTGCGTGCCGTGGAAGAGGGAGGGTTTGACGGAGCATTCGACCGATTCATGAAACAACCGATTGCGCTCCGGCACCACGAGATCGTCCTCCTCCCAGCGCGGGTTCTCTGACTGGATTTGCTTCAGCGCTTCAAAGCTGTGTTTGCCCGTGAAGAGCAGCACGCGCACTGCCAGCCATTCGTCGGTGCTGTGGTCAGCCAGGATCTTTCTGGACTCGGCCAGGGCATCCTGGGAGCGGTTCAAGGCAACAAGCGTCTGTATCCTGGTCCAGCGGGCCTGGGCCCGGCGCTGGGGATTCCAGTCGTTGGAGATGATGACGTCACAGATCTCCAGAGCTTTGGCGCGGACGGTTGGGGTGGGGCTGGCCATGCAGGCGCTGGCAAAGGCCAGGCCCAAGTCGCCACCGGGGTGATTGGGGCGGGCCAACAGCGGCAGGACCGTTTCCCAGCGGCTGGCCAGACGGGCTCCGTCCCTGGCGGCATCTGTCGTGCGCAACAGGGCGTGGAACTCTTCATCCATGACAAAATCGGCCGACCGGATCTCTGTCCAGGGCACGTCGCGGGTCATGAGGCCCGCGGCTCCCGCAGGCCGGTATTCAATGCGCAGCATTTCGGCGGTGCTGCTGACAATGCGGCAGGGTACGGCGGCACCGTTTTGCAGCACCACCACGTCGGACTTGGGGCCAGTGGGGGCTTGAGCAGAGAGCTGGCTCGCCGCAAGTCCAAGGCAAAAGCAGATGCTGAGGGCGGACAGCGTTCTCATGGAATGGAGGAGGTGGAAGCCTGTGGTGTTTCGGCGCCTTCCTCAGGCCGACGATCCCGCCAGGAGGGATCCCGCGAGTCCAGTAGGACGATCGCCTTCTGGTGCACGGGCTGGGCGGAGAGTTCCAGCCGCTCTGCGAGTTCACGGTAAACGGCCTCCGCCTTGCGCGGTTCATTCAGGCGGTCCAGTGCTTCGGCTCTTTTGAAGTAGGCCAGGGCCACTTCAGGGAGATACTTGCCATAGGAGACGTACACGCGCTCAAAGTAGGCGGTGGCTTTGAGGTCCTGCTTCTGAGCGGTCATGAGGTCACCCAGCTTGAGCAGGGTGGTGGCCTTGAGCTGCCTCGGCACGGTGGGCATTTCCAGGATCTTTTCCATCTCGGCCTGGGCCTCTTTGTATTTGCCCTGGTCAACGAACAGCCCGCTTTTGATGGAGGCAACCTCCCCAAGCAGCGGGGAGTTGAGGGTTTCGGTCTCGAACCGGGCAAGCGCCTTGAGCGCCTCCTCAGGTTTCTTCTCTGACAGGGCAATCAAGCCGAGGCCGAGAAAGACGCGGTCTTTTTCAAAGGCTCGCGGATGCCACTTGCGCAGATCCACGTAGAGCTTGCGTGCCTCGTCCAGCCGGCCGGATTCGCGCAGGGCGTCCGCCACGTCCGCCACGATTCGGGGGCTGTGCTCCTTCGCGTTGAGGCGGGGGGCGAGTTCGAGGAGCCAGCGACGGCAGTTGTCAGGATCTGCCTTGCGCCAGAGCACCGCGCGGGCCCATCCGGTGCGCAGAGCCAGGAGGGGGCGCAGCGTGGCTGCCTTCTGCGTCAGATCACCCAGCCGGACCTGTAGTTCCTGCCTTCCCTCCGGACCGGGATAGAGCCTGGGCAGGGCGGTCAGAATGTCTTCCACCCCTGGAGTGTCGGCCGTGTTGCCATGCTTCTCGATGGCGTCCCAGTAGGCAGTGCGGGCTTCTTCGCGTTTCCCGGCGCTGTCGTAGGTCCATCCGATCCAGTACACGGCCTCCGCTATGCGCATGCTGCGGGGGTTCTCCAGGATGAACCGCTCGTAGTGGGAGCGCATGGCGTCGAAGCGCTCGGCCAGATTGTAAATGTTGCCGGTACGGAACCAGGCGTCCTCGTGGAAGCGGGGATTGGCCACCCGGTCGATGGTCTGGTAGGCGGCGATCGCCTCGTCAATGCGGCCCTCGGCCCCGAGAGCATCTCCCAGCAGGAGTTTGCCCTCCTCCGCGTACTGGGAGCCACGATTGGCGGAGATGAATGACTGGAGTTCGCGGATGGCGCGTGGATACTCAGCCAGGCCGAAGCTGGAGAAGGCGATGCGGAACTGGGCATCCTGCGTGTAGCGGGCGTGCTGGGGGTAGCGCTTCAGATACGCCTCCATCTGGCTGCGGGCCTGGGCGTGCTGCTTGTCGAAGGATCTGCCCATCCCCGTCCAGTAGAAGGATTCCTCAATCAGATCCGTGGCGTTGGGATGTTTCTTGGGCAGCTCAGAGAAGGCATCTTCCGCCTCCCGGTTGAGATCCTGCTCCAGCAGGCAGATGCCTTCCATGAACAGGGCTCGTGCTGCCATCTCGTGCTGTGGGTGTTTCTGGTGCACCTCGGCGAAGATCATCTCCGCGGCGTCTGGACGATGGTCGCCCTGCAGCGCGCTGGCTTTGAGGAAGAGCACCGTGGGCAGTTCGTCGGGGCTGGTGGGGCCGAACTTCTCAATCCACGTGTCCGCGGCGGTGACGGCCTTGTCCCAGCGCTGGATCTGCATCCAGCACTGCACCAGGCTGAGAGTGGCCTTTTTCACCACGTCATCGGGCGGCATGCGCTGCAGCATGTCATCCAGGATGAGGGCGCACTCACGATAGCGCCCCAGATCCCGGTAGGCGCTGGCGATGCGAAGCCTGAGGGCAGGATCGAAACTGGGTAGTTTCTCGAACTGCTCCAGCTCGCGCTGGATGCGGGAGATGAGAGACTCGTACTGAAACGCCAGATACTCCTGACCAGGCGTCTTCCTGGCCACCTCCAGTCGCGTGGTAAAGGAGGCCAGGGAGGCCTGCTGCGTGCTCAGGAGTTTCTCCCGGTTCCAGATCCTCTGGAGCACGTAGATCGCGTCATAGCTCTTTCCCGACTCCAGCAGGCGGGAGCCGAGCTGCAGACAGAGGGTGTGGTAGGCCACCGCTTGGGTAATTTCCTGAACATGCGGGGCGGAGTCTTTTACCAGCGCCAGCGCTGCCGCATCATCATTGCTTTCCAGCAGGGCATGGAGCCTGAGTACCGTGGCCCGGCCCGCGGCCTCGCGGTTGACCTGACGGAGCGGGGCGATCTGGCTTCCGAAGAAAGTGGCTGCGCCCTTGAAGTCGTCCTTCATAATGAAGCACATGCCGTACAGGACCACGGACTCTGTCCTGCGCCCGGCATGCACTCGCCGCTGGACCTCGTTGAGGCGGACGACGTAGGGCAGTTTCTCCCCGTAGAACTCTCCAAATGCCTTTTGGGCTGCATCAAAGTCCTGCACCTGGAACTGGCAGATGCCTTTCCAAAAGGCAAGCTCATCACTGGAGCCGGGATCAAGTTGCGGATCCTTGAGCACCTCTTCCAGCAACGGCAGCGTCTCGGCGTACTTTTTCTGCCGGAGCTTGGTGCTCACAAGAAGGGGCTTCATGCGCTTGGCGGCCTCGGCTGTCTCCGCCACGCCTCCGTAGGTGTCGATGAACTTGGTGAAGAGCGTTTCCGCTTGGGCCCAGTCCCCTGCATCAAATGCGGAACGCGCCGCATTGAAGAGCTCCGTGGGAGTCAGTTCCGTCGCATCCTGGGCTTCAGCATGGCGGGGTAGTGCGAAATTGAGCCACCACAACAGGAGCAGGATGAAGGAGGTGGTGGGCTTCAGCATGGCGGGGGCCGATCTATTGGATACAGCGGCAGAAGTGGCAAGCCGGTCCGGGTTAAGAATTTGTCAGAAGGAAAAGGGCGATGTTAGGGATAGAACCAGTGCGGCGCTCAAAGCGGTATCGAGCGACGGTCTAGCGGCCTGCTTCCTGCTGTTTGCGTTTCTCCTGCGCTGCCGCACGAGCGTTCGACCTCTCCTGGGTTTTGCGATCCAGTTCGCTGAGCACCGTTTCAGCCGCGGCTTTTTCACGGGTCACTTTTTGATGGACTTCCTGTCGCAGCAGTTCGTCCTCAAGCACCTGCCCGTCGGCCACGAGTCGCGACCGGAGCAGTGAGTACTCGAGTTCGGCCACGTCCACCTTGTGCTCGACAGCCAGGGCGGCGGCGGTGCCAGCGCTTTGACCCAGCACCATGAGGACCACTTCATTGCGGAATGCGGCCTCGGCCACGTGGGAGGCGCTCACACAAACCGGAACCAGAAGATTGGTGCACTCTTCGGGTTTGGGCAACAACGCCTGGAAGCCGACCGGTTGGGGAGGGAAATCCAGCTTTGTGGGTGCCTCAATGGCGATGCGACCTTCCTTTGTGGCGAAAGGCAGAGAGGGGCTCCATTGAGCGCTGCCAAAATTCATCCCCACCGGGTCTCCGGAGGACTCCTCACCCCGCAGGTGCTTTTCGGTCAGCACCAAGGTTCCGACGAGTCGGCGGATGCCTGGCACGCTTGTAGACGATGGCCAGGATCCTTGGTCACGCCATTCATCCCGACACAGGCCCCACTCCTGCAACCGCTTGCGAATGGGCTCTGGAACTCGTTCGTCGTTCGCGAGGGTCCAGAACAGGCCCATCAGATGCTCCCGCTGGCGGCGTGTGTTTGTGCGATTCGTCTGGCGATCGGCGGAGGGCAGTTCTGCCGGTGCGGTGTTGAACAGCGGAGCCAGTTCCAGTCCAGGAACCAACCTCGCCTTGCCATTGGGAAGGGGTTCAAGGTGAAACAGTGACTTGGCATCCAGCTTTCCCGCTACGCGGACGAGCAGTTCATAGTCTGCGAGATCGTACTTTTCGGGCTTGGGCCAGGGCAGGCGATTCGCAGCTTCTTTGGTCACACAAAGCGCCAGCGTGGCTGTTGGAGGGGCGGGGCTGTCGGCACCCGCTTCACCAGCGGCGGAAGCGGCGACGCCAGGGAGGAGCGGACTCTTGGCGTCCCCTTCAATGACATGGGCGTCGAGGTTCCACTTGGCCCATTTGCCTTCGGCATCGACGGGGCGGATGCCATTGAGCGTCTCTCCATAGGTCACATTGGCCTCCCTGCCGGTGCGGAATGTCACGCCCGCCTGGGCCATGAGCTGGCCGTCGTGGCTGGCATCGAGGAAGACCTTGCCTGCATACACATCGTCACCTCCAAGGTGAATCGAAGTGAGACGTCGTTCCTCTTTTGCCACGCCATCCTTCGCGTTCAGGGAACGCCCCAAAATGACGTGAACCCGGGCTTCGCGAAGCATGTCATCCAGCACCCGCCCCGCCACATGGGGCTCACAGGTCCACATCCGCTGGTTGTCCGGCTCTGATGTTGCGGGTGAGAACCCCGCAAAAGAATCGCGCTTCTGGAAGGTCCAGTGTGCATCGTCAGTATACCAGCTCCAGATGCGATGGTGGAACTCGCGGGCGATGCCTCCGACCAGATGGGAGTACTTCGGCTCCATGACGGTGCCGCCGTTCGTGAGCTGACCGCCCAGATGACGGGAGGGTTCGATCAATGCCACCTTGCGCCCCATTCGTGCTGCTTGAATGCTGGCCGCAATGCCTGCGGGGCTGCCGCCATAGACCACCACGTCATATTCATAGGTGGCGGCGGTTGCACCGGTGAGGCCAAAAGCAGATGCCGCCAGCAGCGGGATCAGGCGAAGGGGGACTGAGGAAAGAATCATGAGGACGGATCAGTAAGTCGTCGGGGTGAATCGCTGCGGCCCAGCTCACCTTTTGATTTCGGGAGCGCGTTGTTTCTGCCGCTGTGCCCGGGCCTCTGCCCTTTCCTGGGTCTTGCGTTCAAGTTCCTTCAGCACCCATTCCGCAGCCTTGCGCTCGCGGGCGATCCGTTGGGCCACTTCCTTCTTCTTCAGATCCAGTTCTTCATCGACGGTGCCACGTTTCCGATCAGTGATCACCACTCCGTTCAATCGTGGGTTCTCCAGGTCCACGTAGACCACGAGATAGACGTGGTCCTCTGTCAGAGGCTCGTAAGGAGCCATGATCTCACTGCCCTTGAAGGTCAGGGTAAACCTGCCAGCGGCTGCCAGCTCGGTCAGGTGCATGGGCTGAAGGGGCTCAAGCGTCAACTCCGCTCCATTCAATGCCAGAGACTGGGCGCGTGACTGAGCGTCGCAGTTGAGCAGCGTGAGCGTGGTTTTGCCTGGCGAAGGAAGATGCTGAAGCGGGAGCAGAACGAGCTTGGTGATCGGGGCGCTGCCGTTTTCTCCTTTCACGACGAGCGCGTGCACCAGGAGATTGAGCCGCTCGTTGACCTTCAAGACGAACTTCTGCTCCACATCGGCAGGGCATGTGGGATGAGACACCTTGACCGTCACAGAACCGGGCGTGACGGCGCATTCTCCTGTTTCACCGCCTTTGGACAGAGCCCGGGATTCATCCTGCTTGTTATTGGTGAGGACCGTCACCTCACCTTCCAGACCGGTGACGTTCACCACATTCACATAGGCCGACGGCGGCGGTGGCGCAGATTCGCTGGGCGATTGTGCCAGCAAGCCCCGGGTCGTCAGGCTGCAGGCAAGCACGAGGAGCATGAGAGTGCGCATGGCGACGAGATCAAAGGTTCTTTTCATAGGCTATCTGAACGTCCTGACCGATGACTTTGCCGGCGGTGTCGTATATAGGTTCTAGGAGAATATCCAAGACCTTGGGGCGCATGCCGACCACATTGCTGTTCTTGTCCAGCACCTGGGTGACCAGATACATCCTGAAGGTCCGGCTCTGGAAAGTGACCAGCGGCAGAAGACGCCGGTAGAACTCCTCACGACCACGATCATCCAGACTTGGGTCCGCCCCGACCACCGCGGGTCGCATGGTTGGCGGACTGGGAATGTCTGCGGTGGCCACAGTCGGCCATGTGTTCACATTCCCGAAGTAGGGGATCTGCGTGGTGGGTGAAGAAGGATTGGCAACCATGAGAGCAGAGAGATCGCCCGGCGTGGCCAGTACGGTGCCAGGGTTGGCAGTGGCCAGGTCTGAGATGCCCTTGGCCAAAACGCTGCCCGCTCCAGTGTTGATGTTGCTACAAGGGTGGAACACCGCGCCGCTGGTTGCCCCTCCATTGCGAATGATGCCGTCCGTGGTGGTTTCCACCCCGTTGAGGATGGCTCTTTCGCTGCGAATTTCGACTCCTGCGACCAGGGAACGGATGACCTCCGGTGAGGCGCTGTTGATGTTCACCAAGCCCTTGAAAGTCCTCTTTTCATCCAGACAGAGAATGTCCAGGAGATCTGAGGCCCGTGTTCCCGGAGTGTTAAACGGGGTCAGCTCGGGAGACCCGATGCGCAGCGTGCTGCCACCACCTTGAAAGTGTTGGGATCCACCCCCAGAGGCGCGAGTCCATGCGTTCGGGTCAAAGACATTGCCCAGTTCAGCGAGTGATTCGTAGTACCCCGGGCCCGTATAGTTGGGCGGGTAGTCATCGATCGGGTGTTTCAAGTGGGAGGGTGCTTTTTCGGGCAGAGGAGGCGTTGTCACCGGCCGCTGTTGAAGGTGGATGTCCGGCGTTTCAGTTTCCAGCGGAGCAGAGTTGAACTGATTGGACTGGACCTGATGCCCAGGATCGCTCAGCCATTGAGCAGGATTGAAGCTGTCACCAAAGGTGCTCTTCACCGCGCCACCGCCCCAGAAGCAGTTGTTAATGTACTTGGCCTCCCGGTAGTAGTAGCCGCGGTTGCCCGATGCATCACCGCCGCTGGATGCCAGACCCGCCGTATAGAGCGTGCCACGAGGATCCCCCGCGGGTTGCGAACTGTCGCCAATACCCGAGCTGGCGAAGAACCATTTGCCCAGTCCAGCTTTGTCATTCGTGCTGCTCGGTTGCCTGTAGGGGCGGTTGATGCCGTCAGGTCTGCGAGTGCGGTCGGCCAGCTTGCCATTCCAGAAGATCTGGTATCCGCCGTCGAAAAGAGACTGGATCCCGGCTGCATCGTCCGGACACATGCGGAAGTTGGGATCTTGGATACGGGCCTTCGTCAGACCGGTGGCCCGAAGGGTATGAACATCATACCATGGCACGTGAATGCATTCGTTGGGTCCCAGACTGATGTGTTTCAAAGGGAGATTCAGGTGCGGCAACACTGGTCGGCTGCCTCCAGCAATGTTCTCGCCCTGTAGCATGCAGTTCACCACGGTACGCCCTTCCGTGAAGCGGACCTCCAGATCCCCTTCAATCTCACGATCTGTCGGATTCCACAGTGCCACCCAGACGGAGACCTGCATGGTGACGGAAGAGTCGTCCCAAGCGGAGTTCAGGAACCGAGTAGCATACCCAACGCAGAATGGCTGCAAATCAATGCCACGGTATTTGGGTACATTCGTATCACCCAGGCCGTAGCCGGTTGTGGTCGTGCTCTTGACCCAGGAAGGATCCACAGATGGAGTCTGGTCCCGGTCCGCGTAGTCGATGATGTTCGCAGCGAGGGAGTAAACATACTCGTCCTCCGTCATGAGCTTGCCGTACGGTGCACCTTGATAAGCACTGTTGAGTCCCGTGTTCATCACATTGCCCCCGGCCCGGGTTCTGGCAAAGTTGGGCAGCGAGCTTTTGATATGTTCCGCGAGCTCGGTGATGGCGGCATGGCGTTCGCCAGAGCCTGTGGCCGAAGTGTCGCTTTCAGCCCTTTCGATAAGTTTGTTGATGGCAAGCTTGGGTTTGCCCCACATGGAGGAAGCAATGCTTGCCTTTCTTGGAATGACCTCATGTTCCATGCCGGCTGGCAGGCTGAAGTTGATGTTCTTCTTGAGCATCAATTCGGCCGCCGAGGTGCTCATACCGACCTGTTTGTAGGTGTCGTTGGTCAGTGCATAGTGCCGTTTGTTGATGAGGTCGTTGTCCTGGAGGGAGGTGGTGCTGTTGTCCAGGTTCGGGAACGTGGTGCCCGGCACACCTGGCGTGGGGGGAAAGAGCGTGAAAAGGGCCACTTGACGAAGCTGATCCTCACTCTTCGCGAGCTGGCCGCGCAGGTGAGTGGAGTTGGGCCCACTGGTGTTGCCCACCAGATCGCCGTCGAGTTTGCCCGCCAGATCTTCTACCCAGTAGCAATAGCGCACCCGCAGATCCTGTCCCTTCGCCCGTGGATCATTGGGGTTCGCGGTAAGTGGAGCTGTGCCTGCGGCGTCAGGGCGAAAGTCGAGGTACTCCCAACGTGGTGCCAGCGGTGTGTCCGACCAGCCTCCAGCGCCGGTGCCGGGGATAAACTTCGTGAACTCGTTGAACTTTTCGCCGGTGTCCATGACGGCAGTTTCCAGAGTATTGCCACCGGGTCTGGGTACGAGAGTGGGGGTGGTCAGGGTAGTCTTGGCACCGCTGATGAGCGGTTGATACTGCCACTGGTTGGTGGCGGGATCGTAGGCCGCCGTGAGATAGACCACGGGGCGCAGGTGAGAGGCGGATGAGCCTGTCTGCTGACGGCGGAATACGACGAAGTCCCCCGACTTTTCGATCTGGCGAAACGCCTTCCTCGTCGCGGCCCGGAAAGCGGATTCCACGGCCAGGGTGGTGCGGTAGTCGTTGAAGTGTGAACGCGAAACGGCAAGTTCCGTGTTGTTGGTGGCGAACGAGCCGACCAGCAGCACGACAAGAAGCGCCAAGATCATGATCGTGGCGATGAGGGTGAAGCCTTTCTGGCTTCGCTTTCGGCGCTGCGCCGATGACGCAGGGGATGGCAGCTTCATGGTTTGTTGATGGCGACGGAAGTATTGGCAAAAGAGAGCCCTTGGAGCTCGGCAGGAGTGAGCACCTGATCGGCACCGGCAAATCCATCGAGCTTGCCGTCGCTGATGTCCCGCTGGGCATTGGTGCCGAGCGTGGCAATGGTGGAAGGCGTCATGCGGGCCAGTTTGGCAGCGTCCGCGACGACGAGGCGTACTTCGATGACATCCGGTGCGGAGTAGTCGGGATCGTACTCAGCTGACTTGGGCAGCGGGCCGACGTGCTCCGGGGAGAGGTTGGGCCGGGGCCAGGGATCTGTGGCTACGCCGGCGATTCTCCCAGTAAGGATGTTCTGCAATTGCAAAGGGGTCATGGGAGCTCCTGTTGGTGAAGCTACCTGTCGGCGCAGCCGCATGGGAACCACCTCGAATGCCATGACCCGCATTCCCAGGTTCTCGGAAACTGCCTCCGGGACGGAGGTGCCAGTGCCGGAGGGAATGCTGGCGTCTTTCCAGGGCTGGTCTGCCAGACTCGGCGTTGTGGGCACCTGGGGGGTGACGGTGGGGGCGGCTGCATTGATGAAGCCGTCAATGCGTGCTTTCACAGCCTTGTAGGTGGCGTTGCTGTCACTGAAAGTTCGGACCAGCGGACGGTCTGGATGCGTGGTGTCGAGTCTGTAGGAAATAATGCAAAGATCGCTCTTGGGGGTGGTGGCCGCCTGGGAGGAGGGATCTTGAGAAAGCTGGTCCTGGACGGCCAGGAAAGAGATCACCGAAGGGCTGCCCGGCCCGCCGGGAACGATATAAAACGGGACCAGCCCTTTCTTGCGGTCACCACGGGTGAACATCGCTTTGACGTCTGACTGAATGAGGCCGAGAAGGGACCGGGTTTCCTGGGCTGCGTCCGTCTTGCGCCGCAAGTTCACCCAGAGATCCTGTGAGGAACCCAGCACCTGCACAAGCAGGAGCAGGAGCACTGAAGATACCGATGCTGCCACCATGATTTCCACCAAGGTGAAACCACGGAGCGGGCGCAGGGGTTGAGTAGTCATGCCAGAGGGGATGAAGGAGTGAATGCAGAGGCGGAAGCGGCTCGCGGGAGTGTCCGGATCAACGGAACTCCATAATCCTGTAGAACTCGTATTTGCGGCGGTACTGCCGGGCGAGATTCGCGGGGGCTTCGACGCTGACCATGACCCTTTTGACAACTCCGGTGCCAGCGGGCGGGGCCACGGGGGGCGTTGCTGGGGTTTGATAGCGGGACTCGTCTGCAAACGAGAGGCCCACCAGGTACCGGCCATCAAGCTGATCGGAACCATTTTCATACAGGGTGGACGAATCCGTGCCACCAACGGAGATGGCAGCAAGGTTCTCAGAAAATACCCATGTGAACGGCGTGTTGTCGTACCGTTCTGTCGCAGGCGCAATCTGGACGCCGTACGGAGTTGTCGGGCTGGTGGCAGGGTTCAGGGTGCGGTTACGGTCATCGTTTGCGGCACCGCTTTGTGGCTGGGAAAGGTCTGTGAACACCTTTGCGGCGAGTTGACTGGCCGCTGTCATTTCGCGGTTGGTCATGGCGAACTCTGTGGTGATGGCAGTGAGGCCCATCAGCACCAAGATGGAGCCACCAAAGATGCCCATGGCGATGGTCACTTCGATAAGAGAGAAACCACTGGCCACCAGGCGGGAGAGCTGGGTGCGAGAACCCGGCCCGGGTTTGCAAGTCATGATCTTCATGGGACGTTTGGAGTTGGTAATCCCGCAGCGGTGTCATCGTAGTACCGGCTGATGCCGGTAAGGCGGGTCATGCGGACACCTTCAATTCTTGGAGGGTTGTGGCTCGGGGCCACGCTGGTAGCTGTTCCGGCTAAATCCACATTTCCTTCAACTAGCAGCACATCCAGATTCGGCACCACAGCTGAAAGCCGGGGGGATGCCACGGCCCCGTTGGGAGCAAAGACGATTCCTGGCAGCATCTGGGTGGCATTGCCGGACATGAAGCGAAGCTCGACCTCCGGGTATCCGGCACCTGAGATGCCACGGACCCTGTATTGGTCCAGCGTCAGAGGGAGGTCGAAAATCGTTGGTTTTCCTGCCAGACCTTTGGCAAAACAAACTCCGTCGGGCAGACTTTTCCATTCCGTCACTTGTTGTGAAATGGTGGCGTACTGACCATCCGTGCCGGGAGCACCCACTTCAAACACTGCGTACTTGGAGAGGTTCAACGGCTCAACGGACTCTGGCGGCACCCCGTCAACCACCATCAGTGCCACATACTTGCGCGTGGCGATGGCGTGGGCGCGAGCCTGGTCCAGCGTCCCTTTCAGCGAAGTTACTGCTGTCTTCCGCCTGGGGGTGGACATGTTGGAGAGGCCGGCGATGCTCACTCCCATCAGGATGGCGATGATCGCCATCACAACAGTGACTTCCACCAGCGTCATGCCAGCGGAGCGGGTGCGGAGATGCGGTTGCAGGTAACAACCAAATGAGCCTGAGCGAGGGGGTCTCATGAACGGGCCGTGGGGGTTGGAAGGAAGGGCCGCAGCTTATAACGTTCCGCCAGGGGGAATGTAAACACAGGGCATGTAAGCCTTTCGTGACATGTTACATCACCTGTTGATGGAGACGTCTGGGATCCGATGGAGCGTGAGTTGTTCCATGGGAAAACAAAGTTGTGCGAGACCGGGGCGGATCTCCTGCGATTGCGTTTGTTGACCGTAACTCATTGAACCGACGCGCCGAATCGACCCGGGCGGGGGCGAGATCTTCCAGCTATGCACGGATATTGCGTGATAAGAGGCTCGTCTCGCGTTCGCCAGATGTATCGCAACAACTGCTGAATACGACGGATCGTCACGCCCCCGGTTTGCCGGCAGGAAACGTGACGCCCTTGTGACTTTGATGTAGCGAGTTACAGTTTCTCCAAGCGAACGAGCCTGATATACCGTTTCAGTTGGAAGCGCTTTGCGGTCCTGTCGTGGACATCACGAGCAGCCGTTTCAACATGTCCGCCAGGCGATATCCCGCCAGAGTCACGCGCCGTTCAGAGATCGCCCTGGCTTTCTTGGTGTACCCTTCGGGCAGAACCGGTGCATTGAGTTGTTTCCCAACGGCATACCGCAGGTTGCCCTGGAGATAGGCTTCCTGAATGGCGAGTTCTCTTCCTTCAAGGCTCCAGGAGACGGGGGATGGATTCTTCTGCAGCTCTGCAGCGGCGCTCCGGGGATGTTCGGCCTCAAGCTGAATGGCCTTGTTGAGTGCTTCACGGGAACTCCCCGCATCAGCAACCCGGGCCCCGCCCAACTGGCTGTCCCACACCATGTGAAGGTTGATGGCCTTGGCGTCCTTGTCCGGTCGGACAAAGGTGCTGTTGCCTCCACGATCCCCTTCAGGTGCAGGGAAGTCGTTGTTGGTCAACGAGGCACAGTGAAGCGGTTGATGAACATCTCCCACCAGATGAATGAGCCAGCTGACCATCTCACCCTTCTCCCGGGTGGATGTTGTCGGGCTGGCGATCACGCGTTCACATTCTTTGATGCCGACCAGCACATCGTTGGTGGGATTGGGGGCTGGCTCTTTGGGAAACAGTGGCGGCACCAGCGGATAGTCGACGTAGTGCCACTCGGGGTGAGTGGCAGGGTTGTTCTTGTCGCGGATGTCATCGGCCCAGAGGCTGGCTGCCATGGCGGCATACATGCCCTTGCTCAATCCTGGAACGTCCGCAGGATAGGATGACATCCAGTCATTGTATTTGGGGTGGGCCTTCAAGAGTGCGTGTGCCTGCTCCTGTTCCTGCTGGCTCAACTGACGCCATGCCACGGAGGTGACAACCATGTGACCTGTGCCCCACCATGCTGAGGCGGGAGTGATGGAGGCGGCAAAGAGCGACAAGGTGCAGACGAGAGCGGCGATGGGTTTCACAGTGAGATGGGTGAAGTGGATTTGTCGGACAGATTTCGTGTTATCTGCACGGGAGTTGATCAGCAGGTGAAGAGCCTAGGGGAAGTCGGGTGACGGAAACAACACTGCCAAGGTGAAGAAGTTGTTGCATGCGTAAGATGGATTCATGGCGTGTGAAAGCAATGTGACGGTAACTTCTGGTGGATGTGAAAGTTCGTGGAGTAACTCACTCAAGGGTGACGTGAACGTTGGTTGATGGGGGTGCCATGCGAATGGAACTAGCTATGCGCTCATCCATCCCCAAAGCCCTCCACACATGGACAAGTTTGTTTACTCCTCTGACAAAGAAATGTGCCGATCAAGAAGATCCGCAGATCGAAATAGCACGCCAAGAAAGGTGGGTCACATCCAGAAGTCCCTGTTAGTCAGTGGACTTGTGGCTTTGTCGGTCATCCTGACGGGCACTGTGGCCTCCGCGGTATCATTGACAGTTGGCGATGCCGGAACACACTCTGTTCTGTACACAGACTTCACACTTGGGAGCAACCCCATCGCAAATCATACTGGTTCGATCAGTTCTTCACAAGCTGGCGGCTCTTATGGGATCGGGAGCCAGAATGCAGTCGCGTCTGTGGCATCCGGCAGCTTTGCAACCCCGGGGTTTTCGCTGACCATTACCAATAATACGGGGTCCATCCTCAATTCGCTGACCTTTGAGGGGAGCCTCATTGTCTTCAAGGACAACAGCAGCAACCTCAATGAGGCGTTGACGGCGTCCGTGGCTTCAGGACCCGCGGTGGATGTCAGTGCACTAACTCTCCGTTTGGGGCCATTCAATGACGGGAATGGTACATCGACCGTGTTCACAACTCCCAAGACCGCTGCATTTGATGTGGACATTCTCGGGCTCAACCTCGGAGTCGGACAGTCCATCACTATTCGGTGGTTGGATTCAAATGACGGCGGTACTGACGGTATGTTTGGTATCAAGGATCTGTCGCTGAAGTGGGACGTGGCCACAGTTTCGGTTGTCAACTACTGGGACAGCAATGGAGCCTCGGCAGGTGTTGGCGGAAGTGGTGTTTGGACTCCGTCCAGCCTCAACTGGAACAACGACGTTGGTACCGGAACGCCGGCGGCGTTTGATCCGACGAAGGAATTGGTTTTTGGTGGTACAGCAGGAACGATAGCACTGGATGATTCAGCTGGGGTGATTGAACACGATCACAATCTTAAGTTTGCATCCGATGGCTATGTTCTCGAAGGTGGCGCACTGGGGCTTGTCGGATCATCGGGTTCGCCGACAATCTCAGTCGCTACCGCAGGCCACACTGCGACAATCAACAGCATCATTTCGGGATTCAGCGGCCTCACCAAAGCTGGTCTGGGCAAGCTGGTGCTGGGTGGTGACAACTCTTCCACCTTGATTGGTGATATTGGCATCAATGGTGGGGTGCTTCAGATCAGTACCGAAGAAAATCTCGGGGATGTCAGCAACAAGATTGTTTTCGGAGGGGGTACACTTGCCACTACGGAGGACATCAGTCTGGACGCCGCCAGAGAGCTCGCCGGCAGTGGCGGGCTTGATGTGGCTGACGGGAAAACTCTGACGGTGAATGGAGGAGCCACTTTCACCGCGATGACCTTCTCCAATTCCGGCACGGTCGATCTTCAAGGTGCCACCAACGACTTGGGCGCAGTCACCTTCTCAGGCAATGCCACTCTGAAGGGCAATGACGCCATCGCGGCCAACATCACGGCCAACCAGACAGGGACGGCAACCATTCAGAACAACCTCCTCCTCGGGGCTGTTGATCGCACCATCACCGTGAGCAACGCGGCAGCTGTGCTGGCCTTGCAAGGCACCCTGACAGGAAGCCGGATCATCAAGGCCGGCGCTGGTACGCTGGAAGCTACTGGAGACAACGCAGGACTCTCCCTTGGTTTCCAGTTGGGCTCTTCAGCTGCCGCTCCCACCAATGGCGGCACACTCAAGATTGGACATAAGAACGGCCTGGGCACCACCGCTCAGTTTCGGTTCAACTACGGCACCCTGCATGCAGTGACGGATTTGACGGGAGAGAATGCGTTGGCCAACAGCCTCAGCATTGGGGGGCGTGCAGGTGCGGCGGCAAATTTTGACGGTAGCAACATGGAGATCAACGGTACGGTGGGCTTCTTCCGTGGTACAGGCACCACGGGGCAACTGGAGTTGAACACCATGAATACGACCACTCTCAGCGGTGACAGGGCGGCGGACTCTGGTACGGGAACCGTGACAGGCATCACTCTTGGCGGCACGGGCAAGCTGATCCTAAACGGCAACTGGAGCACCAACACCTATGCCGTCACTCTCGCCCAGTCCGTCACCACAGAAATCAACAACCTCTTCACTGGCAATGTCACGGTGGGGGATGGCAATGCCTCCGGTGGCACGACGCCGACTCTCCAGGGGCGGGGCACGCTCACGGGTGCGGTGACGATCAACTCCGATGGCCGTCTTAAGATCGGGAGCACGGGGGACACCACGGCGCGGGTCATGACCATCTCTGGCAACCTGACCAGCTCCGGCACCATGGAGTTTGATCTGTTCTCCGGCAGCAACGGCGGCGAGGCGGGGTCATCGGACAAGCTGGCCTTCGGCAGTGGCACCACGTCCGTCAATTTGTCCGGCACCCTGGTGATCAACAATGCGGACCTCAATTTTGGCACCCAGCCTTGGGCCAACGGTTCCTTCTGGCAGCTCATTGACTGGGGCACGGTGCAGCAGGCCAACCGCACCGTGAACTACAGCACGATCACGCTTCCGGAGATCGCTGGCTATGAGTGGATCAACACGCTGGGCACGGACGGGCGCATCACTCTTTCGGCGGTGCCGGAGCCGGGCCGCATGGTACTGCTGCTTCTGGGCGGTGGCCTCATGCTGATCCAGCGCCGCCGTCGCCGTCAGGAGCGTCTTGCCGTAGTTTAAGTTCACGATCAAACCATCACCATCACCCATCCCTTCCCGCCATGACTGCTGTCACTTCACGCTATGAGCTCCTGGAACAGCTCGGTCAGGGCGGGTCGGGGGTGGTGTACAAAGCCACGGATCTACAGCTCCAGCGTCCGGTGGCCATCAAACGGTTGATGCGTCCTGCAGGTGCCAGTGAAACGCATGAAGATGCAGGTCAGCTGCGACAGGAGGCCCTGTCCTTGTCAGCCCTGCAGCATCCCAACATCGTGACGATCCATGACATCGGCACGGATGAAGACGGGCCGTATGTGGTCATGGAGTATCTGGAAGGCCAGACGCTGGAACAGGTGGTGGAGGGCGCGCCGCTTCCCCTGGAGGAGTTCACCACCCTGGTGCAGGACACCCTGGGCGGTCTGGGCGCCGCGCATGCCCGCGGCATGCTCCACCGGGATTTGAAGCCCTCCAACATCATGCTGGTATGGCTGCCCACCTGTGAGATGCGGTTCAAGCTGCTGGACTTCGGCATCGCCAAGTACTGCCCCGCCCCCACCACGCAGACCACAGACGTGGAGGGGAGCGTGATGGGCACGGTTTATTTCATGGCTCCCGAGCAGTTCGAACGCGGCACCCTTGACCAGCGCACGGATCTCTACTCGCTGGGATGTTCCTTCTACCACGCCCTCACTGGCAACTATCCCTTCACGGCTGACAGTGCTGCCGGGGTGATGGCCGCTCACCTGACGCATACCCCCGGGCCGCTGGCCGAGTGGCGGCCGGATCTGCCGACCGCGGTGGTCGATTGGGTGCTCAGGCTCATGAGCCGCCTGCCTGAAGACCGACCGGACAGCGCGGCGCAGGCCCTGGCGCTGTTCAAGCTGGCCCTGCAACCCCCGGCCCGCCCTCTGCCCAAGTCTTCCGTTTCCGCGAACCCGCAAGTGATCCGTCCCGTGATCCAGCCGGTGCGCCTGCCCCAGCCAGAAGAGACCCCTTCCGCAGGTCATGCCACGTCGATCACGGTATCCGTGATCTGCTGCCTCCTGCTTTCCGCGGCAGCATTCGGGTACTGGCACTTTCAGGAGTCGAAGAAAAAGTACCAGCCTGCGCCAGCCTCGAATCGTCCCGTCAAAGTAGTGGCCGCTTCCGGCTCGGGCGAGTCTGCTCCGGAGCAGACGCAGACGCCAGAGGCAACCTCCCCACCGGAACCTGTCGCCAGCATGATCGCGGTGGCGGATCAGATGCCCGCCAGCCCGCCGGTGGCGATGCAGGAAACAACAGCGCCAGCTCCTGTCGCCCCTTCTCCTCCGCCAGCCATGGTGGCAACGGGTGCGCCACTGGATCCCCATGCCCTGGAACAGTTGCGGGCGAGCCTCAACCAGCCGGTGGAGGTGGAGGGCGTGATCGTGAGCGTGGGAGAGAGCAAGTCGGGGAAAACCCGCTACTTGAACTTTGCCAGGAAACCCGGAGAAACCATCTCACTGGCTTTCCGAACGGCGGAGACGGATTCAATATTTCCTAAATCCCGGCTTGAGTCTCTACAGGGCGCGAAAGTGCGGGCGCGCGGCGTCGTGACGGAGCTCAATGGCGGACTGCTGATCTATATCAAGGAGGAGTCGGCACTGGTCAGAGTGGATTGAGGTTGGGGGTTGGCTGAGCTGGGTCAAGTGCCCTGCTGCTGTGTTTGGGTTCGATCCTATCACAAGGGGTGCGAAAGCGGCGTCGAGCCGCACGCACTCCAAGACGCTGGCGCGACGATGGGCGAGCCGTGGCGGGAAGGGGCCGGTTTGGGGGCGTCCTATTCCAGGGGCTCTTCATGCCGGTGGTCGGCCTTCTCAAACTTTTTCCAGAGCCTCTCGATGGCCTCCTCCGGATCCTCCAGGAGCATGCTTTCCTTGATCTTGCTGGCATAGATGCCGAACGAGAAGGGCGTCACCACGGGCACCTCGATGAGCTGCCACTGCATCTGATGGGCTTCCTGGAGAAAGCGGGCGGCCCGCGGCAGGTCGAGGAACACATGAGTGGCCTCCCGGATCGACTGCTCCAGCAGTGGGTGGTCCGGTTCGTGTTTACTCAGCACCTGGAACAAAATTTCTCCGCTCCAGCGGAGTTGTTTCAGACGTCTCTCCGCCCCCGGCAGGTTGCGCGGCACCATCAGGCCGGTCTGGGCCACGCCCCGGAACTGCCATTTCACGAGCTGGCTCTCCGCCAGGGCGCTGCGCAGGTCTGCCTCCAGGTTCTCGGCATGAAACAGATCGCGCCATTCCTCCAGACCCAGGTCCTGAAATTGACGGACGGAAAGGAGGAACCCGTAGTCGTCGATCGTCACCAGGGCATTGCCGCCCACGGCCTCCTTCACCCGGTGGGCGATGATGCGGGAGAGTGCATCATTGGCGGACCGGCCGATGAGGGAGTGGAAGAAGAAGTGACAGCGCTCTGGATCCGGCTTCCGCATGGCCCGGCCCGCGCCGCGTTTGGGAGGCATGAGGCTGGGCTCCGGTTCGCGGAAATCCTCCCCATCATCTTCGGGCTCGCGATAGAGTTCGATGAGAAACAGTGAATCGGTGGGAATGGCGGAGAAGCGGCATTGGTTGCGGCAGTGCTTCACAATAGCGTCCGCATTCACGCTGCTGATGAGGTAGTCCTCCACGAGCCAGTCGGACGTTTCCGCGGGCGGCTCGTTCGCCTCCAGCCGGGCCGCGAGGCGGGTGCGCAGCCGCGTCACCTCCTGGGCGAGACCGCTGGCGAGCGGCATCTTGTTGGCGTTCCAGCTGGGGACAGTGGGCAGACGGCCGTCGGCGGCCTCGACGGTAATTTCCATGACCCCGGTCTCCACCAGCCTCACCGTGCGCCCGGCCAGCACGAAGATGTCGCCGTACTTGAGGTTCTTCACGAAACTCTCCTCCACCTCCCCGAGCCTGCGGCTGCCCAGGTACACGCGCACGGCTCCCTCGCTCGCGATGGTGCCGACGTTCACCAGGTAGTCCCGCTCCACCTTGCGGTTCGGCGTCACCAGCAGGCCCTGTTGATCTTCGACAATCTTGCCAAAGACCTCGCGATAGTTCTCCTCCAGGCTTTTGCCGCCACCCATCACATACTGCAGCACCCGGTCAAACTCCGCACGGCTGAGCTCATGGTAGGGCCAGGCCTGGAGCACCGTCGTGTACGCCGTGTCGCGGGTGTAGCCCTTTTGCATGGCCATGCCGACCAGATGCTGGGCCAGTACATCGTAAGGCTTCTGCAGCACGCGGATGGCATCCAGCTGGGTGCGGCGGGTCATGTCGGCACACACCACGCACTCCATGAGGTCGTTCACGTTCGTGGCGACGAGCACGCCATGGCTTTCCTCATGGATGTTGTGCCCGCTTCGTCCGATCCGCTGGATGGCCCGGCTGACGCCCTTGGGCGTGGAGATCATCACGGCGCAATCCACGGCTCCGATGTCGATGCCCAGCTCCAGGCTGGTCGAGCACACCACGGCCCGCAGTTCGCCCGCCTTGAGTCGGTCTTCCACCTCCAGGCGCAGGTCCCGGTCGAGGGAGGAGTGATGGGTCTCGATGACTGAGGCCAGTTCTGGCAGCGCCTGCTTGAGTCGGAGGGACATGCTCTCCGCCCCGCTGCGAGTGTTGCAAAAGATGATGGTGCTTCGCTTCTGCTCGACCAGCCGCGCCAGATCCTTCATCACCCGCTGGGCCGTCCATCCCGCAGGAGGGTAGGGCTCCCGACGCAGGGGAGAAAGCACCTCCACGCGACGTCTTCGCTCCACCCGGCCCTGCACGATGGCGCAGTCGCGATGGGTTCCGCAGAGGAATCTTGCCAGCTCATCCAGGGGAGCCGCCGTGGCGCTCAGGCCAATGCGCACCAGCCCGGCCGGGGCTGGCTCTGCATCCGCCTCCGTTGGTGGGGCGGTCACCATTTTTTCCAGCCGCTCCAGCGTCAGACTGAGATGAGAGCCGCGCTTGTTCTCCGCCAGCGCGTGCAGTTCATCCACGATGACATGGCGGCAGCCGCTGAGAATCTCCCGGTAACCTTCCTGGGGCAGCAGGATGGCCAGACTCTCCGGGGTCGTCAGCAGGATGTGGGGCGGTTGCTTGCGGAACTTCGCCCGCTCCGAGGCTGGGGTGTCTCCATTGCGCAGCCCGATGCGGATGTCCCGGGCCAGCCCCAGTTCCCGCAAGGGCTCCGAGAGATTCTTTTGCATGTCATACGTCAGCGCCCGCAGGGGCGAGATGTAGATGGCCAGGGTCTGATGGGGGAGCTGCCCCTTGTCCAGGCGGTGCAGCAGGCCGTCCAGCACCCCGAGGAATCCCGCCAGCGTCTTCCCACTGCCCGTGGGGGAGGTTAGCAACACTGACTGACCCGCCAGCACATGCGGCAGTGTGACCTCCTGCGCGTGGGTGGGCTTGCCAAAACGCCCGGTGAACCAGGCAGCGAGAGCCGGGTGCAGGGAGTCAATCATCGGTCCAACATGGCTGGGAACAGGGCCAATCCGCCAGAGGGCTACGTCTTGCCCGTCTTTGCTGGCCGTAGCAAGTCACTTGTGTACGGCAAAACCTTCGCTAGCTTCCGCGCCGATGAATCTGTCCCGTCTCGCCCACTCCGCAGCCTGCCTGGCTCTAGTCGCCGGTCTCAGCGCCTGCTCCATGTTTGGCTCCAAGTCTTCCGTCTCCCAATCCGCCCCGGTGGGCGCGCAGGAATTCGACCCCTTCTCCAACACTTGGCGTCCTGTGTCCCGCGTCGTGGTGCCGCCACCCTCAGAGCCCAATCCTGAGATCGCCGCCCAGCAGGAGCAGGTGAAGAAGCAAAACAGCGTGGTGAACAAGATGGGCCGTAGCGCTGGCAAGGTGGGCAATGCCGCAGGAGCCGTGGGCAAGACCCTCGCCAAGCCGCTCAAGTGGATCCCGTTCGTGGGTGGCAAAAAGAGCGCTGAGGACGAGGTGGATCCCGCCTACTCTCCGGCCAGCCCGCAGTAAGCACGCGTTTTTAGATCACCCCCGGCTGGGATGGGACAGGCGACCCGCCGGGTGGAGCAAATGTTGATGTTCTTGCGCCGGTCGCCGGGTGAGGATCGTTTTTGCATTGGAGAGCGGTAGATTTTGCATTCTCTTGAGGGGCATCGTCCGCATTCCAACTTAACGTTTAGCCAGGCGGTTTGACCGCTCCGCCCTATGCCTACTGCCTCATGCTCCCGTCTGGGCCCGGTGTGCTTGTGCCTCGGTCTCGTGCTGGCGGTCGCCAGTTCAGCCCTGGCCGTAGTCCCTCTCCGTGCTGCTGGCGGCAAGCCGTTGGGCTTCGGAGCTGCCACAGAAGGCGGCTCGGGCGGGCGGGTGCTGCTGGTGACCCGTCTGGATGACGATGTCAAAAAGCCGGCGAAGGGCACCTTGCGCTGGGCGCTCCGGCAGAAGGGACCGCGCGTGGTGAAGTTCAGCGTCGGCGGCACCATCACGCTGAAAGACCGCATCGAGGTGAAGGATTCCTTCCTCACGGTGGATGGCACCGATGCTCCTGACGGCGGCATCACCATCCGTGGCGGCAGCCTGGAGTTCGAGGGCGTCGAGGAAATCATCCTGCGGCATCTCCGGATCCGCCTGGGGGACGAGAACGTACTGCGCCGGAACAAGGCGGAAAAACGGGAGCGGCCCAAGGGCTCCAACGGCCTGGATTGCGTGACGCTCAAGAACACCAACCAGGTGCTCATCGATCATTGCTCGCTCTCCTGGAGCTGTGACGAGCTCATCGGCATCACCCGCTGTCGCAACGTGACCGTGCAGTGGTGCATCCTGAGTGAGCCGCTGGGGCGCAAGGAACTGCATCCGTATGGGGATGACCACGCCTTCGGGGTGAACGCGAGTGCCAGCACTCTGAGCATCCACCACTGTCTCTTTGCCCGGTTCGTCATGCGAGGGCCGCAGTTTGAGTGCAACGATCTCCGGCCCAAGGACCGCTACACCGTGCAGATGGAAGCGGTGAACAACGTGATCTTCGACTACGGGCGCAGTGGCTCCCGCTACTCCACCGGTGTGGAGAAGGGCTCCGGCACCGGAGAAGGGAAGAAATTCGAATTCCAGTTCCTGAATAATCTCTATCTCTCGTCCCGCGCATCGCGCAGTCCCATCGAGGCCTTCACACGACATGGGCACACCCCCGGCATGAAGGCAGGCGTGGCGGGCAATGAGGTGCGGGTGGCCGAGGTGCCCCGTCTGGTGGCTGGCATTCGGCTGCCAGCTTTCTCGATCAAAGGTCCCCACCTGCACTGGCGCACCAAGACGTCGTCCCGGGCAGATCTGGTCACCCGGCCAAAGGCACGGGACAACGCTCCGGAATCTGACGACGAGGAGACAGGAGTAGTCGGGTCGGGGCCGTCGTCCGCAGGGCCAGCAGGCGTGATTTTGCGCGTGCCCTTGCCGGAGGGTGCCGTCACACGGCGTCTCTTTGCCGCACCGGTGCCCGTGAAGCCTGAACCCATCTCCACCGTCTGGCAGTCTGTGATTGGCTCCGCAGGTGCAGGTCCGGATCGTGACGCCGTGGACCTGCGCGTGGTTCAGGACGTCGAAGGCATGCTCTTTCGCAAGACCTTGCAGTCCCAGGAGCAGGTGGGGGGCTGGCCGGATGATCGCCGGCTGCCCTGAGGCAGAGCAGCCGGAAAGTTGTTAGTTATCCACAAGAGCCAGCGGGAGACAGACTCTGGATCCCGGATCAGGAGGGGTTCTCTGCCGTGGTCTTGGAGGCACCGTCTGCCACGCGGGACTGCACGGGAGCTTCGGCGGGGACAGGGTTCAGATTGGCGGGCACGCGGTTATCCTCGATCTCACGCTGCTGCAGACGGATTGGCGTGGAGACAGGGGCGTTCTGGTTGTCGGCCATTTTCAAAGTACGGCCCACGGCCTGGAGCATGCGTGCGGGCATCTGGGCGAGGGCACAGCTGGCAAGGGTAGAAGCGACAAGGCAGAGCGCGGCGGCCTGAATGAAAGACTTAATCATGGCCGCTGGTTTATCATAGGAGCGGCGGGATGGGAAGGGGGAATGACCAGCGTCACAAGGTAAGGGTTAGGAGCGAAGAGGTAGGGCCAACTGTTAGGCCTGCGGGCCCACCTCTCCGCGGGTCACGCTTAGCCCTTCTCGCCCAACGCCTTCTCGATCGCTGCCACCACGGCCGGATCATCGGGTTCCGTGCCGGGCTCAATGCGCTGGATGGGTTTGCCATCGCGGCCAATGAGGAATTTGCCAAAGTTCCACTTCACATTCCCGGGGAAAGCTCCCTGCGGGCCGGTCAGCGCCGTGAAGAGGGGGTGCTGCTCCGGGCCTTTGACATGGACCTTGTCGTACATGGGGAAGGTCACCTTGTAGTTGGTGGAGCAGAATTCCTTGATCTCCGCATTCGAGCCAGGCTCCTGGGCGCCGAAGTCGTTGCAGGGGAAGCCCAGCACCACCAGGCCCTTGTCACCGTACTTCTTGTACAGATCCTGCAGGCCCTGATACTGCGGCGTGTTTCCGCACTGGGAGGCCACATTGACGATCAGCAGCACCTTTCCGGCGAGGGGTTTCAGGGTGGTATCTTTGCCCTCGATGTCTTTGACGGGGATGTCGTAGAGGGAGGGGGCGTCGGCGGCGAATGCCGTGGTGACGGCCAGGACAGCGGTGAGCAACAGCTTCTTCATGCGGGGGACAACACGGGATTTCCGGGGTAAACTTTCAAGCCGCAGCCCTGCATGGAGAATTCAGTTTTTCTGCCGGGGCGAACCCGCTAGGCTGCTCCTGTGGCAGAAGACATCCTCACTCCCGAGCAGACGGTGGCCGCCTATGTGGGGCAACCCAACCGCAGTCTAGCTTTTCATCAGGTTGTGAAACTGGCGAGCCGCAAGCGTAACAGTGGCGCGTAGTGAGGGCTGGCGCAAGCTGCCGAAGCATGGTTTTGAATTCATGCGAGCTACATTTTTTTCTATTGCCGTTAGGTGATTTCGTTGCCTAGTGCTCGTGATGGGAGACGCTCGTCGCGAACGCCGCGCTTTAGAACGAACAAACCGCAAGGCTGCAGAGTCTGCGGGAGGCGTTCCTTCATCGCCTGCTGCTTCCACCGCGAAGTCTCCCCCGCTTTGGACTGCCGGAATTTTCCTGGGAGGGATGGTGCTCGGTATTGGAATTGCCTTTTGGATTGCCGCAGACAAAAAGTCCCCCAAGGCTGTTCCTCCCGTTGTCGCGGTGAACACAAATGGAAGCGGGCCACCTCTCACTATGGGACGGCTTGCTGAACTATCCGAAAGCGAACTGGCGGGTGTGGACATCGCCTTGATGAACTTGCTGTGTGCGGAAGGGCTGCCCGGACATGGTGCAGTCACTCTTCAAGACGGTTTGAAGAACCTCGAACAGATGGTCCAAGCAGTTCGTTCCGAGACGGCAAGAAATTTCCACCAGTTCACTTCCGATCCGGCCGGGTTTGAGAACTCCGAGGAATTCTATCGCATCGTGATGCTCAATACGGTTCTGGGGCAGGATTTCAGCCTGCGCTACAATCCAAAGAAAATCGCAGCCGCAACTGCTGAAAGCCTGCAAGACCAGTCCTTCTATGAACAAGCCGACGATGTTTTTCTCTCAGGGTTGCTCGGAGAACATCGGATGGGCACTTGTACTTCCATGCCGGTGCTGCTTGTCGCTGTAGGACGAAAGCTTGGCTACCCTTTGAAGCTGGTCCCCGCCAAAGGGCATCTTTTCCTACGGTGGGATGATGGCAAGACCCGGCGCAACTTTGAATGCACGAATGGCATCACTTGCTACCCTGATGCCCACTATCAGAAGTGGCCCTTTCCCATTTCTGATGAGGAAGTAAAACAAGGCTGGTATTTGCGTTCACTTTCACCGCGCGAGGAACTGGCCGCGTTCTTCGCCCTGCGTGGTCAGGTGCTGCAATTTCACCGGAGAAGCATTGAGGCTCTGATTGCCCATGCGCAGGCGAATTTGCTGCACCCAGGACATCCCGATTATGGAGCGGGACTGGCTATTGCCTGCAACCAGTATGGTGGTGCGATGGGAATATTTCCTGCGATGCAAGTCCCCTCGGGGCCTCGCTTCGACGACGCCCCTCTTTCAAATATCGGAGAGGTAGAAGCCTTCAATGCACAGAGCCAACGACGCATGTTCGCACCTCCTGCACAAAATCCTGCTTTCCGTCGGAACACTCCAGTCTCCGGAAGATTTCCTCGATAGACTCCTCTGCAACCCGGATCATTTAAATTCATGAATGTCATCTTTTCCTGCCTCCGCTTTGCCGTGCTGCTTGGATTCCTCTTGGTTGGGCAAGACCTCTTGGCATACTACAACCCAGCCACTGGCACATGGCTCTCTCGCGATCCAATTGAGGAACAAGGAGGACTGAACCTCTACGGTTTTGTGGCAAACAATCCGATAAACGACGTTGACGTCAATGGATTGTCCGGGCGAGCCGACATCCTCACGCGTCGATTGGAGTATACGTGCGCATGCGGTTGGATTGACTGGAGCCATGCGGGGCCAGACAATGCGCGAGAACTTTGGAAGCAAGTCAATCACGACGGTCTGAGACCACATGCTGTCCGCTCACGAGGTAGGGATGGATTTTCCGTATGGGCAGTGCAAAGTCAAGGCGGGTTGGGGATTCGAGTGCCGTTCGGGGGAGGAATGTATTTCGTGAGCAATGGCCTTGACGAGAGTGGAAAAAAGTCCGCAGCCCTGTCAATTTGGAAAGATGTCTCGGTCCGTTTCGAAGGTTCGCAATCAAGGATGGGGCAGAGTTCCGGCTTCTCGGAGGAGGATTTGCCATCGAACCTAATCGGCTTCTATCGCACAGTGCAGGGCATGTCCCAATTGACGATTCGCCTCATGTGTCGCGCGATTGGTAAAGACAAGTCCTTGGAGCTTTGGGACGATACTTACGGCGTAGACGGACAACTAGGAAAAAACCACACCTTTAAGCCCATTTACCACGCGTGCGCGCCATGCGAAGGGCGGCATGGGCCGTGGCCTACACAGTTGGACACTATACAGGATGCCGTCAAGGGAACGAGTTGGGATGACTGGAAGCGAGAAACTGATGAAGCAGGTCGATGAAAAGGATGCTCTTTCTTTTTTGACTGTGAAACGGCTCCTTCAAATTCTTGGCGCACTACTGCTCATTGCGGGAATTGCGTGCGTCGCGTTGTTTGCCTACGCGATGTTTATCGTTGACTCCACAGTTGAGTTGCATCGCGGAACACTCATGGGTGAACTGCTGCTAAGAAGTCGTGCTGTAAGGGCGTTCCCTCCTGACCTCATACCGGGCGAAAAACACTATTTTTACTCTCCAGGCGAACCGACTGGCAAGAGCGCAAACATTTTGCTGATTCATGTCCCCAAATATGATCCCGCAATGATGCAGCAGTGTGAGGAGTGGTTTTCCCAATTTGGATTCGCCAAGACACAAAGCAATCTCGCACGTGTGAATGTAGTCCTCAGGGAACCTAGTGGTCGAGAAGCGCGAATAGAGGTTGATGGAAACGATATCATTATCAACGTTGAACACTGAGAGTGAGTTGTGAAAACCGTTTGCCTAACGCGAACGAGCAAAAGTTTCTTCATGCGGGGTACAACACGGGATTTCCGGGGTAAACTTTCAAGCCCCAGACCTGCATGGAGAATTCAGTTTTTCTGTCGGGGCGAACCCGCTAGGCTGCTCCCGTGGCAGAAGACATCCTCACTCCCGAGCAGACGGTGGCCGCCTATGTGGGGGCCATGCGTGAGCAGGCGCTGAAGTTCAAGGCCATGGCGGACGCGGGCAAGATCAATGGCCTGGCCCAGATGACGCTGCTCATGCAGGAGGCCTCACTGGTAGCCGAGGACTACTGGCTCCAGCCAGAGCGCTGCTTCGCAGGGGGCAGCGTGGGGTGGGGGAATGGGGCAGAGGCACCACCAGATGCTGAGCCCACTTTCATCACCCGCTCCCAGTCCGACACCACGGCAGAGGTCGAGGTGGCAGTGGTCGTTGAAGGGCGGAAGATCGCGTCTGATGCCTACCGTCTGCAGTTTCAGGGCGGACGCTGGTGGATCGAGGGACAGCTGGCGCGGAAATAACCCTGAGCGAGGTCCTTCATGTCGCCGTCGGGCAACTTGAAGATGAAAAAACGTCTGATCGTGAACGAGGTCGCGGTTGGCGGGCGTTTGTGTGCCTCCGGCGAATTGGGCCGTGGATCGTGCTCGTTTTGACCTTCTCACCTCTCACATGAAACTGAATCTTCGTTTCCTCGCCCTGCCGCTGCTCCTCGTGGGTCTGGCTCCGGTGCTCTCCGCCCGTGAGCCTGCCGCAGTCTCCCAGCTTCCTCCCAATGCCCGCGTGGCCATCATTGGAGACTCCATCACGGAGCAGAAGCTGTACTCCCGTTACATCGAGGCGTACCTCCTGGCCTGTCTCGGTCGCCAGGACATCAAGGTCTTCCAGTTCGGTTGGGGTGGGGAAACCGCTGGCGGATTTGCGCAACGCGCCATCAATGACTTGACCGCCTTCAATCCGACCGTCGCCACCCTTTGCTACGGCATGAATGATGGGCGCTACGTACCCTTCGCCGATGCCATCGGGGCGGACTATGAGAAGAACATGCGGCTCGTGCTGGCCAAGCTCCAGGAGCTGGGCGTGAAGAACGTGGTCGTGGGCTCTCCCGGTGCCGTGGATACGAAGTACTTCGTCCGCGCGGGTGCCACCCCGGCCCAGTACAATGACAACCTTGCCCACCTGCGGGACATTGATCAGAAGCTGGCTCTGGAGTCCAAGTACTCCTTTGCCAACGTGCATGACAACATGGTGAGCGTCATGGCCAAGGCCAAAGCAGGTCTGGGTGATGAGTACGACGTCTGTGGTCGTGATGGCGTGCACCCCAACTCCAACGGCCATCTCCTCATGGCCCAGTCCTTCTTGAAAGGTCTCGGCGTGAGCGGTGACATCGGCGAGATCACGGTGGATCTCAAGGGTACTGGCTCCGCCATCGGCGGGCACAAGGTGCTGGGCGGCAAGGACGGCACCGTGGAGCTGGAGAGCGCCACCTGGCCGTTCTGCTTCGATACCAATGCCGTCGGCTCCGGCAGCACCCGCAGCATTCTCCCTTACACCAGCTTCAACCAGGATCTGAACCGCCTGATCTTGAAGGTGAAGAACCTGGACGCCCCCAAGGCCAAGGTCACCTGGGGCACGGAGTCCAAGGAATTCACCAAGGAGCAACTCACGGCCGGGATCAACCTTCCGGCGGAGTTCGCCAAGACCCCGTTCGACGCAGCCTTCCAGGGCCTGCTGAGTGCCCTCGGGGCCAAGCAGGGGTATGAAACCCCCATGATCAAGGGCATGATCACCAACTTCCGCAACTTCGCGGAGGACATCAAGACGGACGCCGAGTTCGCCGCCGCGATCTCGACCCTGAAGCAGAAGATGCTGGCCAAGCAGGAAAAGCTGGACGCCCAGGTGCGCACCAAGGTGGCCCCTGTGAAGCACACGCTCAAGGTGGAGCCAGTGCGCTAGTTGCCCGGGAGCAATCCATCCCTCTCAGTCACCCTGCCGGGGACGGAACGACCAGTTCCGTCCCCGGTTCCGTTTCAGGGTGGACGGGGGCGTGTCACAGATCTTTGGCATTGAACATGCATGGGCAACGGGGGCTCCCGCGACTCCCGCCTTGAAAAGACCTTTCTTCCGCGCATTCTACCGGCCCACTTCCGTCCCGAATCATGAGCTCGATGCCCACTACCTCCCCACTGCAACCTCCGGCCTCCAAGGGGCTGGCAGTCGCACTGGGGTCTTCGTTCTTCGGCTTTTATTCGCACACGGCCTTCATGCGGGCCTTGCATGACCAGGGCATTTTCCCCTCGCACATGTCCGGCACCTCGGCCGGAGCGGTGGCGGCAGCGCTCTGTGGGGTCGGGCTGCAGGGGGCGGATCTGGAGGCGTTTGTCATGCAGCGTGGGCTGCGGCGGGCCTTTCTGGACTGGGCGGCACCGCTGCGGTTTCCTGGCGTGGTGAGCACGCTGGTCTGCTCGGGCATCCTTTCCGGGCACAATTTTGTCCAGTTCCTCCGCAAACATCTGCCCAAGCAACGGCTGGAGGAGTGCACCCATCCGCGCGTGCAACTGGCCGTGACCAACCTGACCCGCCGCGAGTGCGTGCTCGTGGAGGAGGGCGACATCGCCCAGTGGGTGATGGCGAGCTGCGCCGTGCCCGGGCTCTTCTGCAATCAGGTCATCGATGGCATGCGCTGGTGCGACGGTGGCGTGGCCCTGGAGATCCCTTTTGATCACTGGCTGGAGGATCCTGAGATCCACACCATTGTGCTGCACCGGATTGAGCACGTCCGTGGCACGGAGTGTGTCCCGCGCTGGCCCTCCGTGGCCACCGGTTTCGCCGCTTCTCACGACACCATCAACGGCACTCTGCACCAGATGCGCATGCGTCAGGCCCGGGAGTCGGGCAAGCGCGTGATCGAGGTGGTCACCGAGACCCCGCATCCTGGCCTGCTGCCGGGCAAGGTCCGGTCCCTGCTCTTGGAGGCAGGTTATCAGTCCGGTGCCAAAGCCGTGACGCGTCTTCTGGAAGGTGCGGGCCAGCCAGCGGTCAGCACCGATGCGGTACCGGCAGCCGTGCACAATCCCATCCTCAGCCAGATCCGGCATGCTTGTCGCGGCGGCGAAGAGCAGATGCTGCCCGGCTTTTCCACAGCCACCGTGGCCGGACGATAGCTCCACCACGGAGACGGTCACAGCGCACGTGCGGCAGGGGACCGCCCGCATGGTAAATCGCGTCCCAGCGTTGCTGCGCCCGACATCCCTTTGAACTCCGTATTCCAGCATCGCCTCATTGCGATGGTTGAAGTTTGTTGTTTGAAGTTTGTCATTTGAGTCTTCCTTCCCCGCCATGCGCTACCGTCCCATGCCCCCGACAGTTTTTGCCGCATCCCGCAAGCGTCTCTACAAATCCCTGCCGCCGGGTTCATTGGTCATCCTGCATGCCAATGACGTGTATCCCACCAACGCGGACGGCACCCTGGGCTTCGTCCAGAGCAGTGATCTCTACTACCTCAGCGGGGTGGACCAGGAAGAGACCATCCTCATGCTCTTCCCGGATGCGCCGGATCCCTCCATGCGGGAGATGATCTTTCTTCGCGAGACCAGCGAGATGATCGCGGTATGGGAAGGGGAACGGCTGACCAAGGACCAGGCGTCTGCCGCCAGCGGGGTGGCCGCGGGCTCCATCCACTGGCTTGACCAGTTTGACCGCTTCTTCCGCATGGCCATGTGCCAGGCCAAGCAGGTTTTCCTGAATACGAATGAATCCTTGCGTGCCACCGTGGAGGTGGAGACCCGGGAGCGTCGTTTCATCACGCGCTGTCAGCAGGAGTTTCCTCTGCACCGCTATGAGCGTCTGGCCCCGCTCATGCACGAGCTGCGGATCATCAAGGCCCCGGCCGAGGTCACCGCACTGAAGGAGGCCATCGCCGTCACCGAGTCTGCCTTCCGTCGCATCCTGGGTTTTGTGAAGCCCGGGGTCATGGAGTACGAGGTGGAGGCGGAGATGATCCACGAGTTCATCCGCCACGGCGCCCAGGGGCACGCCTTCAGCCCCATCGTTGGCAGCGGGAAGAACGCCTGTGTCCTGCACTACATCATCAACAACGCCCGCTGCCATGACGGGGATCTCCTGCTGCTGGACTTCGGCGCGAAGTTAGGAAACTACCACGCCGATCTCACCCGGACCATTCCGGTGAACGGCCGGTACACTCCCCGCCAGCGGGACGTGTACAACGCCGTGCTCCGCACCCACAAGCACGCGCGCAAGCTCCTGAAACCGGGCGTGCAGATCAAGGCCTATCAGGAGGAGGTCGGCGCGTTTGTGGAGGAGGAGCTCATCAAGCTCAAACTGCTGACCCGTTCGGACGTGAAGACCGCCCGGGACCGCGATCCCAGCCGCCCGGCGTACAAGAAGTACTTCATGCACGGCACCAGCCATCATCTGGGGCTGGATGTGCACGACGTGGGCAACATGTGGCAGAAGCTCTCCCCGGGCATGGTGCTGACCGTGGAGCCCGGGATCTACATCCGCGAGGAAGGCATCGGCGTGCGCATCGAGAACGATGTCGTCATCACCGCCAGAGGGAACACGGACCTCATGCCAACGATGCCGATTGAGGTGGAGGAGATCGAGGAACTGATGGCGGGCGGGAGTGGGAGCGCAGGTGGAAATGGAAGCGGAAGCAGGAAAGTGAAGAAGAAGGCGGGGGCGAAAGGGGAGTGAGATGATGAGTTTCAGGATTAACCACAGAGGCGCAGAGGGCGCAGAGGGCACAGAGGGTTGAGTGATGGGCTGAAGGGGAGGCGGCGACTCCTCAGCTTGCCTCAAGCCACAGTAGCTCCAGCGCGTTTCCTTCTGCTGAGGAAGGCCCAACACCGATCGTAGCTGACGACGTGAGGAGACATCAGCTGAAGCTTCTGTGACTTAGATCTCGCTACACAGACGTCCGCCCACCAAACGCCCCGCTTTCGCCTGCCCTGAAGTGTTCGTTGGATCCTTGGTCTAGGTTCCAGCCGCATCATTGCAGACCGGGAAATTAGTGTCTCCTCACGTCGTCAACTACACCGGCTTTGGGAGGTCGGCGGCAGAGGGGATGCGCTGAAACCTGTTGGGAGCTGAGGCAGGCTGAAGAATCCTGCCGCCGGCTCTTCCACTTTCCTTGAACCGGCCAGTGCCGCGCCCATCTGCGTTTCTACTCCAGCACCGCACCCGTGTCCGCGCTGTTCACTAGCTTGGCATACCTGGCCAAATAGCCTCTCGCAGCCACTTTCGGTTGAGGCGGCTGCCAGTTGGCGCGGCGTTCGGCGAGCGTGGCCTCATCCACCAGGAGGTTCATGCTGCGGGCGGGGATGTCGATCTCAATGAGATCTCCCGGTTCCACCAGGGCGATGGGGCCGCCAGCGGCGGCTTCTGGGGAAACGTGACCAATGGAACCGCCGCGGGTGGCACCAGAGAAACGGCCATCCGTGATGAGAGCTACGGAGTCGCCCAGGCCGCGACCGGCAATGGCGGCGGTGGGGGCGAGCATCTCCTGCATGCCCGGACCGCCGCGAGGTCCTTCGTAGCGGATCACCACCACATCGCCAGATTTCACCTTGCCGGTGAGGATGCCTTGGTTGGCCTCGTCTTGGGATTCAAAGATCACAGCCGGGCCGGTGAACTTCATCATGGCAGGGGACACGCCGGCTGCTTTCACCACGCTGCCGTTAGGGGCCAGGTTGCCAAAGAGCACCGCCAGTCCGCCCCGTTCCGAGTAGGCGTTTTCAATGGGACGAATCACCTCGGCATCTTTCACTTCGGCATCGGCGATGGTCTGCCCCAGGGTGCGACCGGTCACGGTCAGGGCATTGAGATGCAGCACCCCAGGCTTGCGGCTCAGGGCTTTGAGGATCGCGGAAATACCGCCGGCACGGTCGATGTCCTCCATGTGATGGATGCCGGAAGGGGCCACCTTGCAGAGGTGGGGCACGCGATCGCTGAAGGTGTTGAAGTCCGCCATGGTGATCGGCACCCCGGCTTCACGGGCGATGGCCAGCGTATGCAGCACGGTGTTGGAAGATCCGCCCATGGCCATGTCCAGCGCCAGGGCGTTTTCAAATGCCTGACGGGTGAGAATATGGGAGGGGCGCAGGTTGTGTTTTACCAGCTCCACGATGGTGCGGCCTGCCTCGGCAAAGAGGCGGTCGCGTCCGGGGTCGGTGGCCAGGATGGAGCCGTTGCCGGGCAGGGCCAGACCGAGCGCCTCGGAGAGGCAGTTCATGGAGTTCGCGGTAAACATGCCAGAGCAGGAGCCGCAGGTGGGGCAGGCATGCTGCTCGATCTCAGTTAGTTCCTCTTCCGTGATGCGATCGGCGGAGAGGGCGCCCACCGCTTCAAACACGGAGGTCAGGTTCAGGGCCTTGCCAGTGGAGGGCTGGATCCCCGCCTTCATGGGGCCGCCGGAAACGAACACGGTGGGAATGTCCACGCGCGCCGCCGCCATGAGCATGCCTGGCACAATCTTGTCGCAGTTGGGAATGCACACCACGCCGTCGAAGCAGTGAGCGCGGAGCATCGTCTCCACGCTGTCAGCGATGATCTCGCGGGAGGCGAGGGAGTACTTCATGCCGCCGTGACCCATGGCGATGCCGTCATCCACCCCGATGGTGTTGAACTCAAAAGGCACGCCGCCAGCAGCGCGCACCGCTTCCCGCACTTTGCGCCCCACCACGTCCAGATGGGCGTGACCGGGGATGATCTGCACAAAGGAATTGGCGATGGCGATGAAGGGCTTGTCCCAGTCGGCTTCGCTCTGAATGGCCCCCGTGGCACGGAGGAGGCTGCGGTGCGGGGCGCGGTGGGCGCCTTTTTTGATGGTGTGGGAATTCATGGAAGGCAGCAGGGGTCAGGAGTGATGAGGGAGGGGGTGAAGAGCAGAGGTGTGGATGAGTAGAAACTGGCCTGGCGTTGCCATATTGGAATGACGGCTTTGGTCGTGGTATGATACCGTTTTGATATGGACTACTCGTTGCGCGAACTGGAGTGCTTCGTGGCGGTGGCGGAGGAGCTCTCCTTCACGCGCGCGGCACGTCGGCTGCATCTGGCCCAGCCACCGCTCTCCCGGCACATCCGGGTGCTGGAAGAGAAGATCGGCGCCCCGCTGTTTGAGAGGTCGCAGAAAGGGGTGGCGCTGACAGCAGCTGGGGCAGTGTTTCAGGATGAGACGAAGGGGATCTTGCCGCAGTTGCTCCGGGCGGGAGAGGCGGTGCGTCGGCAGGTGCAGGGGGAGACAGCCCGGCTGCGTCTGGGATTTGTCAGTGCGGTCTTGAGTGAAAAGCTGGTGGAGACGTTTCGGCGCTTTCGCCAGCTGCATCCTCAGGTGCAGGTCATGCTCCATGACATGCCGCCGGCAGAGCAGTGGCTGGGGATCATGCAGGGCACGCTGGATGGGGGCTTCGTCGGACTCATGCCCGATGAGAAAGACCGCCCGGCAGGCATGCAGCATGTCCCCTGGCGGGAGGAGCCTCTGGTGGCATTTGTCCCATCCGGCCATCGATTGGGGCCAAGTGGGTCCAACTCCTCCCGCAAACCGATCTCCATCAAGGAATTTGCCCGGGAGCCGTTTGTCGCGGTTTCCAGTGAGGCAGCCCCGGTCTTTGCCAGCCTGTTGCGGGAACTGTGCTCCGCCGCAGGGTTCCGCCCCCGGATTGTGCTGGAATCCCCCCGGGCCCAGGCGGTGGCGGTGATGGTGGCCGCGGGCTCAGGCGTGGCCTTTCTCCCGGAAAGCCTGGCCCATGTGCTGGGTGGGAGTGTGGAGGTGGTGCGGCTCAGGGAGGCACCCGTGATCACGCACGTGTTTGCCCACCCGGCCGGTGGTTCGACTACTCCCGCGATGAAGGCCTTCTTGGAACTGCTTTCGTCAGACTGAGCCGATCCGGCTCACCGGGATGAGTTTTCCGGTGCGGAACTCGCCCAGCTGATTGGCCTGCCAGTAGGTGCCGTCTTCGGAATCCACGTCCAGGCAGGTGAGCCAGCCAGTGCCGTAGGCGTAGGTGTCTATCCCCACGGCGTAGCCGAAGTTGAGCGGCACCCCTTCGTGCTGCGGGGTGTGGCCGCAGATCATGCGCCGGCCAGAAATGTGCGGATGGCAGATGATGAGACGCTCCCAGTAGATCACGTTCTCAGACTGTTGGTCGAGGGGCAGGTGAGCCCGGAGATTGGCGTGGACGAAGATCTCCTTGGCCGTTTCATGCCACGGGCGGGTGCTTTCGAGAAAGGCCCAGTGGTGTTCCGGCACGTCTTCCAGCAGCGTGGTGCCATAGGAGGCGAGGGTCTCGGCCCCGCCACAGTCCTTCCAAGCATCCAGTGTCTTCCAGTCAGTGCGGGACTTGAGCATCATCACCTCATGGTTCCCGCGTAGTGGCACCAAGGTGGCCCGTTGGGAGAGCCCTAGGAGGTGGTCGATGACCCCACAGGAGTCGGGTCCGCGGTCCACGTAGTCGCCCAGCGTGACGATGACATCGTCGGAACCAAACTTTAGCTCCTCGTCCAGCACTTGAAGGGCAGTCTGGCAGCCGTGAATGTCTCCGATGGCAAAGGTACGCATGAGGTTCAGAGCCCATGATTCCTTGGGGCTCCCGGTGCGTCAAACGACTTGCTGCTCACCTCATCAACCTTTGTTGAGGAGGGAGCGGATCTGGCCTTCTGAGTAGTCAGGGCCACGGTCCTCCACGATGGGGCGCTTGCTGTTTTCCAGGCCCTTGGTGCCCATGCGGTTGTCGTGCGTGCGGAAGACATCATCATCCAGGGAGGAGGTCTTTCCTGCATCCCGGGTTTCTTGCCGGCTGAAGCGGCTTTCGTTGGTCTTGTAGGTGCTGTTGCCCAGCTTGCTCTTGTCGTCCGCTCCGGAGAAGACCTTGTTGCGGTCGTATGCGGTTTTGTGGGACTGGCCAAAGCTCTTGGCGTTGAACTTGTCGTCCGCCCCAGAGAAGGAAGAGCCGGTGTGGAAGTCGCTCTGCCGGTGGAAGTTTGAAGTTTTGAAGCCCTTGTTGCTGCCTGCCGTACCCAGACTCTTTTCAAAGTTGCTGCGCTTGCCCATGTCCCATTTCCCCATGCGCTCCGACATGGTCTGGCCCATTTTCTCCTTCTTGCTCACGGCTTGGGATCCTTGGCTTTTGCTGGCACAGGCACAGGGTAGGAGGCAGAGCAGCAGCGAGCTGAAAAGGGGGGCAAGGGAAAGGTGCTTCATGAAGGAGGAAGGGGGGTCTGGCTCTGCCGCAGGAAGAGCACTTCACTGATGATCCCGTCGGGGAGGTGGAATTTTGCCAGCTCTTGGGGAAGTCGGTCAAGCTTGTTCCAGCCCTGATACAGGTCCAGCAGGAGAGCGGGGAGACCCTCCGTCATGCCCTGATGTTCAATCAAGAGTACCGATTCCGCCTCCTCGTACCGATGCTGCCGGATGAGGAACTGGGCGTAGCTCTGCACCACCTTGGGCAGGGATTCCCCTTTGGAGCGGAGGCGTTCGACCGCCAGCGCGTAAAACTCTTCTGCCAGCCCGGTCTGTCCCGTCTTGGCAAAGGCTTCCGCAAAGGCTTGGGTGTCGCTCCCTCCCGGGAAGGCCATGCGTACCACTCGGGCAAAGAGTTCCTTCATGCTGTGCTCGTCCTGAAGGGCGGCGAACACCTCAACCATGACGGGTGAATCGGCCAAGGCGCGTCCCTCACCGGTGAGCGCCACCTGCCGGGCCCACAGAGGCCGGTTCTGCGCCAGAAGCGTCTGAACCGCCAGCCGCTGGATCAGGGCTGTCTTGGAGGAAGCTTCCTGCCAGGGGCGCACCAGTCTGGGCAGCACCTCTGCCTCAGAGAGTCGGGAGGCGAGGCTGCAGAAGGCCACGGCGGGTGTGGTCCCGTGGGCGGGGCAGGTCTTGAGCACCTCCACCCAGGCGCCCCCCCGTGAGCCGGCGCCTTCCTTGGTGAGGAAGGTGGAAAACTCGCTCATGGATTCGGGCTCCAGATTCTCCAGCAACAGGAGGCTGTGAATGCGGGCCACATCGCGGGCAGGGGTCCAGGTGGGGTCCTCGGCGGCCAGTTTGAGCTGGGTCAGCCGCAGGCGGAAGCGGTCGAGCGTGTCTTTGGAAGCCCGCTCGGCCCGGAGCAGGAGGCTCTGGGCCTCACTCCGGCGGTCATGGTCCACGAGGACCTTGCTGATGGCCACCACACTGGGTGTGTGGGGCACGGTGCCGTTCTTGCCCCCGGCGGTGCCGGTGACCACGTTCATCATGAGGCGGACCTCGTCCCAAAGCCCGGTGGATGCGGCCAGCTTCACCCGTAGCAGGAGGGATTCCCGGATGGGGTCGTTCCAGAGGTTGGTGTAGTCCACCTTGCGAAGCAGCTCCAGCGCCCGCGTCTTGTTGCCCTGCTCAGCCAGAATAGTGGCGGCATGGAGGGCGGCATCCATGTCCTGAGGCCACAGACTGTAAAGCTGTTCCCAGGCGGCGAGAGCGCCCGGCTTGTCATTCAGCCGTTCCAGCAACTGGGCGAGCTCCCGCAGGTAGGGCACCTCATCCGGCACTCGGCCCAGCATGGGCTTGACGCTGGCGGTGCCGCGGAAGGAGAGCAGCCGCAAACGGGTCACATCATGCAGGCGAGCCAGGAACCGGGCGTGCTTCTCTTCCAGCAGCCCTTCGGCAAGGTTCTGCGGCTTGAACTGGGGCTCGGCGACAAACAGCTTCTCGATGAAGGGGATGGCGGCCTCACATTCCCAGGAGTTCTCCGCCACCCGCAGGTACTGCTCGCAGTACTCCACATTCGACGGGGCGCGCTCGGGCAGGCGGCGATACACCTCCATGCATTCTCTCGCGTAGCCCTGAGATTCAAGGAACGGGCCCAGCTCCAGCAGGGTGTCCACCTGGTCATCCGCCTCAAGGAACTCCTTGAGCATGCGCACCCGCTCCGGGTAGCTGACCGGTCTCATGCGGCGTGCCAGCGTGAGATTGCGCCAGACGCCGAATTCATAGTTGGACTTCGGTCCGAGCGGTACTCCGCCCAAGCGTTGATCCAGCGTGCGCTCCACCTGCACGAGCGGGCCCGCCAGGCCCTCCTGGCGGATGAGATCGCCCCATTCCCGCAGGTCATCCCAGTAGTGCCGGAGATGGGTGGTTTCATCAATCCTTGGGCCGGGAGCTTGGGCGCCGGGGGGCAGCCGGCCACCCAGCATGGGCTCCACAAAGGCTTGGGCCGCCAGGAATCCATTGCTGAAGTAGGCTGCCATCTCCGCGGCGGCCGCCTGCTCTGCGCCCACGGTGCCGAGCACGATGGTCTCCCGCAAGGTCCCCTGTCCTGAAGGCGGCAGCGCCCGCAGGCGCGCCCAGCTCTGGCGGACCAGTTGTTCCCGTTCTGTCGGCGTCTCGCAGAGGCGCAACAGCCTGACAAAGCTGTAGAGGAAGGGGTCAAATGCCTGAGGGGGGCCGGCCTTGACCGGCATGCTCCAGGCCATCTGCAGGTACTGCTTTTGCGCAGCGGTTCTGCCCATCACTTCCGCCAGATTGGCGATGAACAGGACATCCACCGGCTGCGGGGTGGGATCCCGTTCCAGCGCCAGCAGGCGCAATTCGATCGACAGAGGGTAACGCTGCCGGCTCTCCAGTTTCCGGGCGATGTCGATGAGTTCGATATTGCTCAGCAGTCCCGATTTCCCGAGCGCGATGAGGTCGCCGGGGGTGAACTCAAACATCTCATCTTCTGCCAGCAGATGGGTGGCTGCCTGGAGCAGGCCCTTGCGCTGCTGCATCGCTGCTTCGCCCACACCCTTCTGGCGGGCCCACGCCAGCATGTCGGCCATGCCGTGGGAGCGCAGTCCCATCCAGACCTTGAGAAAGCGCAGCTCCAGCGAGTCTGCCTTGCTGGACTTCTGCGCGAGCACGGCGCGGAAACCGGGGCCGTCGCCCATGTAGAACAGAGCCCAGGCCTTCTCCATCTCCGAGAGCACGGCACCCGGGGCCAGTTGAGCCCAGCCCGACTTGCCGGCATTCATGCGAGCCAGTTCTTCCACGGCCCGCAACCGGATCGCGCTCACGTCATCCGGCACCTCGGAAAACTCGCTGCGGGGCATGGTCAGGAACTGACGGAGGCGGTCGCGTTCCTGCTGCTCCAGACCCGGGACATTGTCCAGAGCGCTGAGCAGGGTGGTGGGTGCCGTGGCAGCCCCTTTGCGGCCATCCATGAGGGGCCAGGGCAGGCGCTCCACGGCCACGTTGTCCGTCTTTTTCGGCTCAGGAGGAGGGGCGGCGCCCAGCACCTGTCGCAACGTGCGTTGGGCGGCCTTGTTGTCCCCCAGCTGCTTTTGCTGCAGGGCCAGACGCAGCAGGTTCTTCACGTCCCAGGAGCGGACGCGGGCCACCTGCTCCTGCACACGGCGGGCCGCTTCGTCCTGCCCCGTCTCCACGTAGTAGCGGGCCAGTTCTTCGAGCGCGGCGGAATCCTGCGAGAACTTGGCCTCCAGACGGCGGCGGGCCTGGTCGGCCTCCACCATGCGGAAGTCCTGCTCCAGCAACTCCACCAGCTCGCGCCACTCTTCGGCACCGGACTTGGCCGAGGCGGCGGCGGCAATCTGCTTCTGAAAGTAAATGGCGCTCTTGATATCACCCACGCGCATCGCTGCCGCCCGCAGCTGCTCCAGGGAGAAGGGTGTCTCCGGGGCGGTGTAGTAAGCGTGCTTCATTTCCTCGAACGCCCGGGTGGCATCGCCCTGGCGCTCATACACGGCGGCCAGCGCCTCGTGCCAGAAGCCGTCAAACGGGGCGCGGCGGGAACGTTCCTCCAGCGCGGAAAGCAGCAGCTTCAGGCGGAGCTGCACCTGGTCGTCCGGCAGGGTGCCCTGCACGATGTCCGCCCACATGAGGCGCTCCACCGCGCGCTGGAAGATCTCCCGCCGGCGTTTCACGTCGGCCTCGTTCTCCAGCAGGCGCATCTGCACGTCGGTAAATTCCTTGAACTTGCGCTGGGACACCAGCACCTCGGCATAGCGCTCCAGGAGTGGCCCAGCGGCGGTGCCTCTGGCATCCCGCGCGGCTTTCTCCCAGATGGCGGTGGCTTCTTCACGACGGCCGTCCTCGAGATACAGCGGAGCCAGCATGGAGATGATGGACTCGTTCAGCGGATCCGCCCGCAGCAGGTCCTCCATGATGTGGATGGCCACATCCAGCCCGCG
>NZ_BATR01000043.1 GCF_000739655.1 Verrucomicrobium sp. BvORR106
GGCTGGGATGCCTCCGGCATTCTAATTCCCTGCCCATATCCCCAAGGTGGCGGCTCGTGCTTCGCCTGACCCTGCACTTGCGCAAGCGCGTCAGAGCAGAGTTACGGGCGCTGGGCAGTTTTTCCCACAGCTTCACATGCGCGAGTGCCCCCAAGGAGCGGCGGTTTGTGCTTGCACAACCGCTGAGGGGAAACGGAGTGGCAGATCGCCAAATACCCACCGCCCTATGATGTCTTGCCGCCGCTATCTTGCTCGGAAGCATGCTGCCTCCGGCAACCAACGGCGGTTGTGCAAGCACAAACCGCCGCTCCTTGGACTCAGCTTGCATCTTCCTTGGCCCACAGAACGCGCCGAGACAGCAACAGTTCCGACGGCAATTCAGTCCACAGCTCTACGGCCAAACACATCCCCATAAGCATGCGCCTGTTGAAAAATCAACACGTTGGTTGACAACACGTCGCTCTGTTGATATTTCAACAGGCATGTGGGAGTCATCAAAAGCCCAAGACCTGAGCCGGAGAGAGCGGCAGGTGATTGAGATTGTCATGCGACGGGGCAAGTCCACCGCCCGAGAGATCGAGGAAGAACTTCCTGAGGCGCCGACCTACTCCGCCGTGCGCTCGATTCTTCGCCTCCTGGTGGAGAAGGGGATGTTGGTTAAAGAGAAGGTCAACGGCCGGGACGAGTTCAAGCTGCCAGTACCCCAGGCTGCGGCCAAGACGAAGGCGCTGCATGAGTTCGTGAAGAACTTCTTCGCCAACTCCGTCGCGGATGCTGCGCTGGCCTTGCTGGGGCATCAGAAAACGAAGCTGACCGACGAAGAAGCCGATCAACTCAGCCGCTTGATCGAGGAGGCTCGGAAGAAATGAGCCTCCTGCTTTCCTATTGGGTGCTGATTCAGGAGTTGTACCCTGCCTTGACGGTGGCGCTTCTGGCGGCCTTGAAGGTGGCGGCGATCTACCTACTGGCGTCCATCTTTAGTTGGTGGGGCAGAGGACGGTCCGCGCTTTTCCGGTCCTGGTTGTGGCGGGCAACGTTTTGCGGCTGGCTGGTCACGCTGGTTTGGGTGGTGGCTCCAAGCTCCCTGGGGAGACTGGGAGGGCTCACGACTCTGACGGGGCAGGAGAACGAATTGCCGGAGGATGTGCGGGCCTATCTGGAGCATTCGCCCAAGACAGGATCGCGGGCTTGGGAGCTTGCCCCGCAAGGTTCCAGGCAGGTGTTTCTCGCTGCACCTTCCAAGGCGGAACTTCCACCGTGGGTTCATCCTGCGGATCATGAAGTCGCGCGGTTTCATCTGCAGAAGCCGTTGCTGAGGGAACCGGAGCGCTGGTTGATTCCCCTCTGGGTTGGCGGGGCGGTTTTGGTTGCAGGTTGGCGGCTCGCCAGAGCGGCGTGTGGTCTGGGGTGGCTTCACCGGCATGGTCAGGCCGCAGAGGTGCTGCTCGTGGATCTGGTGGTCAGAGAGTCGAGGAATCTACAGATGGCGCACGTTCCGTTTTGCCGGGTGGTGCCGGGGCTGGCCACGCCATTGTTGACCGGTGCGACGGGCGCGACCATCTGGCTGCCGTTGTCATTTGCCTCCTGGCCTCAGGAGACGGTCCGGTTCGCGGTGCAACACGAACTGGCCCACTTGCAGCGGAGGGATGGTCTCTGGCAGTGGATCGGGCTCCTGACATCGGCTGCTTGGTGGTGGCATCCTCTGGCCTGGAGGGCGTTCGCGAAATTGAAGCTGGAAGCCGAGTATGCGGCGGACGAGCTGGTGGCGCGCCAGACAGACCGTGGACCTGACTACGCTCAAGCGTTGTTGGAGATCTCGCGAACCCCTGTCACACCCAAGGGGCAGGCCGCAGGGGTGGCCATGGTCAGTGAGTCCGCGGTGGGTGATCGCATCAAGACCATCCTCGCGGAATCGACGTGGAAGGGTCGACTTGGCTTTGGAGGCAAGTGTTGTTCCTTTCTCCTATTGCTGACAGCGATGGCCCTTGCCAGCATGAGCGTGCAGTCTGCTTCTGGCTTGTCACGGTCATCGAAGCCTCTGGACAAGGGCGATGCGCAACTCGTCCGCGAGACATTGAACAACCTCCTTGCCAAGCACGAACGTCTGCGGCGGCTCAAGTTGGAAGCTGAGTACAAGGAAACCACGGTGCGGACCCCTGGTGTCGCATACAAATTTCCGAAAAACATGCCAGGGATGCTGCTCACAGAGGTGCAAATCGACATGGATACCTGGACAGAAGCCAGGACGGAGCAGGCGCGATATCTGGTGGAAGGAAGAGCGGAAGACGGCCGTCCGTTGGCAGCCGAGTGGGTGGAGAAGAATCCGCTCTACCCAACGGGAGTGAAAGTCGACCTTGGCTTTCGACATGAATATGAACTGATGCGAATCCTCAAAGTCTTGCTGGAGGCGGGCCGGCCAGACGGCTGGGGAGGGACACCCTACGTGGTGCAATTGGGTTCACGGAAGGGGAACAGGACGTTCGAGCTTGCCGTGATGCGCTACCGGAAAGCGCCGATTTTGCTTCAGAGCTACACGCAGTACATTGTGGACATTGATCGTGGACTGCTCAGAGAAGTGCGAATCGTGGAGGGCGATCGCCGCAACGAAGAGCCTAACCTATTGTGGCAACTCGTGGAGCCGTTGGAGAGTCCGGAAGGGATCTGGTACCCGCGCCGCTACCGGGTGCAAAATCGCTGGAACGTTCAGGAGGTCGCCATCAAGGGGCTCGAGGTAGTGGGTGCACCTTGAACCTGCCCCCTTGCAGCGTCGATAGCCGATTGACATCGGAGCAGGGTGCCTGGGAAGTGGCATGCGCCAGCGTCCTGCGCGTGGCGGGGGCCGAGCCTGTCGAAACTTGGTGGCCTCGGCGGGAAGGCGAGGGCTGCAGACGCTTCAGCCAGTGCCTGCCAAGGAACCCAGGATGCGAAAGGCACTCAGACCGCCACAACTCCTTCGGAGTAGAGTTTTTAAGAACCCAGACCCAACGTAGACTCGGTGGAAGCTCGTCAACGTTGGGCTTTTAGCCCCATCCTCTTCGAGGAAGAACTTCGACTGAGCCCGTGGGAACCGACTCTGGCTTAGCTCTCAGTAGGTCCCCTCAGAGGAATTGGGCCTGAAGGGCCCGCAGAACCCAGCCCAGGGGCATAGGCCACGAAGTGGACGGAGACCCTGGGTACCTCCATAGAGGATGATCAGGTGGGAAGGCTGACAGCATCCGCTACCGGTCATTTTTATCAACACCTCCACGTCGGCGGGACCTGATGTCATGTGCTGACTGACGTTCGCGGCAAGATGCCGCAAACAGCACGCAGGATGCGTGCCCTGGCTTCTCCGGCACAGGTCATTTTGAGAAATCGCCAGCCCCCGTTTCGTCACCTTGCGGTTCCTTGGCAGGCACTAACTTCCCGGTCTGCGATGTTTCCCCGTGGAGTGCCCACCAAGGACCCAAGGGGTGCTCTGGCATCTGGACGAGCAATCTCCCTGACTCAGCCATCCTCGTACCGCACTTCCCACCGCGGTTATGACACCATAGACACCCTTTTTCCAAGTTACGCCAAAAAGCCCCCCCTCCTCTTTCTCGGTGAACTACCAAAAAGGGTGTCTATGGTGTCATAGGGAACTGT
>NZ_BATR01000042.1 GCF_000739655.1 Verrucomicrobium sp. BvORR106
GAAGCTCGGTATTGGAAGACGTGGGTAGAGCGACTGACGAGCTAAAGCTCTGCACTACTTTGCTTCGCTTCGCGGTCAGTAAAAGGAGCGAGGGACATTCCTGTCCCGGTCGGGCGCGTGGCCGCTGACGCTCCAGACCTTATCTCGATCAAGCACCGCACCACGTCTTATCCCTCCGCTTCTACAGCCGGTTGGCACAACCGGACTACGCCCGTGGCTGGCAGCTGAAAGTAGTGCTGGGCTTCAGCCTGGCGACGCTTGACGTGAACGGCGCGACTGAACAGGCTGAAGCCGACTACTTTCGTCTCTCGCGCAGCGGGCTACGCTGCCTTCTTCTGCTCAGTGGCGGGCGCTGCTGGAGCGGCTGCTGGCGCTGGCTTCACTTCGGGCTTGGCGGGTGGTGCGGTGACCGCCGGGGCGGGCACGACGGTGGGATGCACGTCCACTTTCAGCACCGGGGGCTTGTTGATCTTGTAGATTTCTTCCTCGTACTTGGCGGCCAGGGCATCGAGTTCGGCGCGTTTGGCTTTGAACTCGACCTGCCAGGTTTCATAGGCAGCGGGGTCTGCTTCGCGCTTGTTGAACATGCCCTTCTGCTTGCCCCACAGGTTGCGCAGCGGGCGCACGGCCTCGTCATTGCGCTTCTTGTTGAGCGCGGCCACCTGCATGGACTGCTGGTAGGTGGGGGAGTCCGGGTCTTCCTGGATCTCGGCATGCACAGCCAGCTGGCGTTCATCCCAGACACCGACGATCTTGCCGTTCACCAGGAGGTCATAGCGACCGTTGATCAGGCCGGAGACAACCAGGGACTCCTGGGAGGCAGTGTGGCCGGCCTTGGTGAGTTTCGCGCCAATCGGAGCATCGGCATAGGGTGTCCATGGCAGGGCGCGGGGCTTGATGGTGTAGCTCACGGAGCGGCCGGGGTTGCCCTTCACTTCGGTGACCACGCCGGGGTTCAGGGATTTCCACTGGCCGTTCACGACCTTGACGCCGGCACCCAGGATGCCGCCGGTTTCACCCGTCTGTTTGAGGAGGGAGTAGGCCATGACGAACTGGCCGTCGTTGCCGGGGTGGATGGCATCGGCGATGAGGGTGAAGTTGGGATCCGAGCGGCGCTGGTCCACAGTCAGGGTGTTGAGGGGACCAAAGAGATCCACGAACTGGTAGCCGCGCTTCCAGGCAGTTTCCTGCAACCACTTGCCGTAGTACGCCAGCACGGCGTTGTAGTTGTCCACGATGCGGCCCTTGGCGTAGTCGGGTTTTTCCTTGATCCGCACGTCCCAGGCCTGGTGGTCAAACATGGTCGGGCTCATCACGATGACCCGGCACTTGATGGCATCGAGCCGGTTCATGAGCTCGGTCATGCCCTTCGCATAGGTGTCGAAGGTGGCCTTGTCGAAGTCCTTGTAGCTGCCGTCGTTCATGCCCAGCAGGATGGTGGCCACGGTGGGTTTGAAGGCGGCGATGTCTTCCTCGAACCGGTTGAGGGCATCCTGCGCACGGTCCCCGCTGATCCCGGCATTGCGGAAGTGCAGCCGCAGATTGGGATAGCGGGTGTAGAAGAAGTTCTCCACGAACTGGGTGTAGAGACACTGGTGGGTGATGGAGTCGCCGATGAAGATGAAGCGGTCATCGTTCTTGAGCCCCAGGCCCTTGGGTTGGGCCGCGGGTTTCGGCTTGGCAACCGCTGCGGCTGCAGGTGCGGGAGCGGCTGGTGTCGCGGCTGGGGGGGCGGGAGCGGGCTGCTTTTCCTGGGCGTGGGTGGAGTGGAGTGCCAGACCTGCGGCCAGGGCGGTGGCAGTGAAAAGGAAGCGTGGTTTCATGGAGGAAAGAGTTGGAGCTATTGAATCAGAAAACAGGGGGGCGTCCCAGCCTAAAGCGTCTTGATCTGGAGGTTCCGGAAATCAACGGGGTCTTTGTGACCGCAGATCACGAGATGACCCTCTTTGTTGAGCAGTCCCGGGTGTTCATGCCCGTCGATGGGCTTCTGCGTGGCCAGGTCGGCATCCACGATGGTCACGCCATTGAGAATGATTTTCACCTTGGTGCCCTGGGCGATGATTTCCTCGGTGTTCCACTCGCCGACCGGCTTCAAGCCTTCGCGCTTGGCGGGTACGACTCCGTAGATGCTGCCGTGGTGTTGCCAGTCCTTGATGGTGGCGTGTTTGGGCACGTTGGCGTCGATGATCTGGATCTCCATCCCGTTGAGGTGCGGGGCGGCCTTGCTGCCGGGCTTGATGTCATCGCAGCGGACGCCCATGCCGTTGTTGGCCCCCTCGGAGAGCTTGAACTCAAACTTCAGGTGAAAATTGCCATAGGTCTTCTCACTCACCAGATGTTTGCCCTCGGGGGTGCAGCTGAGTACGCCCTTCTCCGCTTTGTAGCCGGTGGCGGTCTCGGTCTTCCAGCCCGCAAAGGTTGAGCCGTCGAACAGCGAAGTGAAGCCCTGGTCCGCAGCAGGGCTGGTCAGCGGGATCAAGGAGACTACGGCCAGCAGGGGCAGCGCCCGGCGAAGCGGGCGGAGAAAGGCAGGGAGACGCATGGGAGAAGTGGTTGGCTGAGAGAGGCAGAGAACGCCGCCCAGCCCCCATCCCTTGCGAGGGAGTCACTTTCGCATCAGATCCGGATACACGCGGTGGAGTTCCGCCGCCTGTGCCTCACCCCTGCTCAGACGCCGAACCACCGCAAGGCAAAGCCGATGGCGAACGGGGCGGTGAAGATGCTGGCGATGGTGGTGGCCACGATCACCAGCATGGCAGTGGGCGGATGGCCTCCGTAGTGGCGGGTCAGCACCATGGTGAAGACCGCCGCCGGCATGGCCGCCTGCACGGCGAGGATCTGCTTCATCTCTGTGCCCAGAGGCAAAAGCACTCCCGCTAGGAGAAAGGTCCACGGCAGCACCAACTGGCGCAGCACCGCACTGGAGATGGCGGTGCCCCAGGCAAAGCGCTCTGCGCCGATGAGGTCCATGATGCTGGCACCGATGAGGATCACGCACAGAGGGACGGCGCATGCCCCCAACTGGCCCATGAGCGAGTGCAGCATGGTGGGGATGTACACGCCGACTCCGCTGTAGTGCAGCGCGAGTGCCGCCAAGATGCTGAGCACAGGCGGATTGATCGCGTGCCGCCACGGGGCCTTGCCAAACCCGGTGAGCAGGCCCACTCCGGCTGTCCACATGGCGATTTCCACCCCGAGCGTGTAGGTGAACAACACCCCGACCAGCGGCTTGCCAAACAGCGCCTCGGTTACCGGGATGGCCACGAAGCCGTAGTTCTGGAAGCTGGTGCAGAGGGCAAAGGTGCGGGCACCCTCACCGCGTTTGAGGCCGAGCAGGGGAGCGATCCAATAGCAGAGGAACATCGCCACCACGACCAGGCCGAACCCGAGGGCGGAAGCCAACAGCACCTGCAAGCCGTTCTTGAGCGCCGGATTGCCCACAATACGCTCCACCGCCAGACACGGGAAAAGCAGCCGCACCGCCAGCGTCATGATCCCCGCATCCGACTCCTTTTTCAGCCAGCCGAACTTTCGCGCCAGAGCTCCTGCCAGCATCGTTAGATAGACGGGCATCGTTGCAGTCAGGACAGCAGCGGGAGACATGTTGGGCGCGATAGATGAAGAGTGAGCGGGGGAAGTGGCGTTAATTTTGTTTCCGCAGCGGCCGGACGGGTGTTTGGTCCCATACCTGCCGGACTTGGGGTCCAGTCTATGCACCCGTTGCTCGTCGCTGCCCACTGAAAAGAAGCCTCACGTCCGCGCTCCCCGCTCATGCACATCAATGGTACTCCCCACCGCACCGTCCGGCTCAAACCCGGTGAGCCGCATGTGATCGAGATTATCGATCAGTTGAAGCTCCCTTGGGATTTCCAGCTCGTGGAGCTCCGCTCGGTCGGGGAGGTGGCCGTGGCCATCAAGGACATGTGGGTGCGCGGGGCCGGCTGCATTGGTGCCACCGCAGGCTATGGCATGTGGCTGGCCGCTCTGGAGGCAAGCCAGGAGCCTGATTTCCATGCCGCCTTTCAGCAGCGGGCGAACCAGCTCAAGCGTACGCGGCCGACCGCGGTGAACCTCGCTTACGCGGTGGACCGGCATCTCCAGCTCTTGCAGGAGCACCCGGAGCCAACCGATTTCCTGCTCCGTGCCCAGGCCCTGGCAGAAGAGATTGCGGAAGAGGACGTCCAGGCCTGCCGCCTCATTGGCGAGCACGGGTTGCAGCTCATCCGTGCCTTGCACGAGAACAAGCCCTCTGGAGAGCCGGTGAACATCCTCACCCACTGCAATGCTGGGTGGCTGGCCTTTGTGGATCACGGCAGTGCCACGGCCCCGATCTACGCTGCTCACGCCGCTGGCATTCCCGTGCACGTCTGGGTGGATGAGACCCGCCCTCGCAATCAGGGGGCGCGCCTCACAGCATGGGAACTGGCCCAGGAAGAGGTGCCGCACACCGTGATCGCCGACAACACGGGCGGGCACCTCATGCAGCATGGGCTGGTGGATCTGGTCATCACCGGGGCCGACCGGGTCACAGGGAACGGGGATGTGGCCAACAAGATCGGGACCTACCTGAAGGCGCTGGCCGCCCGGGACAATGAGGTGCCGTTCTATGTGGCGCTCCCTTCCAGCACCATGGACTGGACGATGGGCGATGGGCTAAAGGAAATCCCCATCGAGCAGCGCGGCGGCGATGAAGTCTCCTGCATGGAGGGGCTGACGGCCTCAGGAGCACTGGAAACAGTGCGCTTGTTCCCCAGCGCGAGCCCGGCGGCCAACTATGCTTTTGACGTCACCCCGGCACGACTCGTCACCGGATTGATCACCGAACACGGGATCTTTGAAACCACCCCGCAACAACTTCGTCACCTTCGAAAAAATACGGTGCAAGGTTGACTTGCCCTTCATCCTGCCCCAGACCGCTTTCCCGCGTTTTTTGCAGCCGTACTTTGTCAATTCCGCGTTTGGTATCGGGCAGAAACCTTGCTAGCATCCATTCCCATCCATGTCGACTCTCCACGAACCTCCCAAGCTCAAGGAAATCCTCATTCTCGGACAGGAGCATGTGCTTTCCGGGGGAGTCTTCATCATCCCCAGTCAGCTGGCGTACTACGACCTGCTCCATCTGGAAAAATTCCTGGGAGGGCGGCCGCTGGCTTATGTGAAGGACAAGTCCGCTGGCGTCGAGACTCTGGTGGAGAGCCATCTGCATGGCGAAAGCGTCCGGGTCATCGAGTTTGACGGGAAGACCCCCGATGTGGCGGCTCTCTCTGCGTCCCTCAAGCAGGAAGTGGAGAAGGGGACGGTGCTGGTGTATGTGACGCCTGACGCCGCGACGCAACCCGCCGCGCTCTCTTCTGTGCCAGGCGCCCGACTGGATTTGTTCGTTTCCTTGGGAGTTCCGCTGCAACCACTGCACATTCTGCACACCAACGACGTGGTGCTTGCCATTGAGGCCGCCAAGCCAACGGGTGATGCGATTTTTGCCTTCGGCCCCGTTCTGAAGGGGGACAAGATCAATACGGCGGAGCTCCTGCAGTCCATGCTGGTGCTGGCCGAGGTGTGCTTTGCCAAGAATCCGCTGCTGGACCGCAATCTGGCCTATGCACTCGTCCAGGGCCTGAAGAAGCATGGTTCCCGTGCTCACCTGTTTGACGGGAAAGACGACCAGACGTGGCGGTATGACAAGGTGCTCGCTGCGGCCATCGTGCTGAGCAAACATGTGAAGTCCGTCACCCAGAAGTCCCGTGTGGGGATCATCCTGCCTCCTGGCTTCGGGGCCATGGTGGCGAACCTCGCGGTCCTGTTCGCTGGCAAAACGCCGGTGAACCTGAACTTCACCGCAGGTCGGCAGTCGGTGGAGAGCGCCATGAAACAGGCGGATCTGGACCACTACCTGACGGCAGATCTTTTTGTCCGGAAGCTCCAGACGTTCCCCTGGCCGCCCAACCGTCAGCTCACCTTCATCGAGCGCCTGCTGCCGCTCAAGCGGGCCGCCATCTCCCAGTGGTTCGTGTTGTGCAAGCTGCTTCCCGCCAGCGCCATCGCGGCCTTGCTGGGTATTTCGAAGAAGGGGGGCCATCAAGAGGCCCTGCTGCTTTTCACCAGCGGCAGCAGCGGGGATCCCAAGGGCGTGGTGCTCACTCACCGTAACCTCATGGCCAACGTCTGCCAGTTTGGCAGTCGCCTGAATCTGAACTCGACCGACAGCATTCTGGGCTGTCTCCCGCTCTTCCACAGCTTCGGGTGCACGGTCACCCTTTGGTTCCCAATCATTCAGGGGCTCTCGCTTGTCACTTACCCGACGCCGCTGGAGACCAAGAAACTCGCCGAGCTGATCTACAAGCACAAGGTCACCCTCAAGATCGCCACGCCCACCTTCCTGCGCGGATATCTCAAAGGGATCAATCCCGACCTGTTCGCCTCTTTGAAACTGGTGGTGACGGGCGCAGAAAAGCTGCCCAAAGCCGTGGCCGATGCCTTTGAAGGCCGGTTTGGGAAAAAGGTGCTCGAAGGCTATGGCCTGACGGAGACCTCCCCGGCCACCAACGTCAACCTGCACGACCCGACCCCAGAGGGTGAAACGGTCGTCTTCCCGAGCCATCGTCCAGGCAGCGTGGGCCAGTTGCTCCCTGGCATGGCCCTGCGCATCACCGACCCTGAGAGCGACGAGCCGCTGCCTGTTCTTCAGAGCGGCATGGTGTGGTTCAAGGGGGCCAACGTCTTCGAAGGTTATCTCAAGAACCCGAAGAAGTCCGAGGAGGTCATCAAGGAAGAATGGTTCCGCACCGGCGACATCGGTCGGTTGGACTCCGACGGCTTCCTTTACATTGAAGGCCGTATCAGCCGCTTCTCGAAAATCGGGGGCGAAATGGTGCCGCATGAGACGGTGGAAGATTCCGTCAACAAGACCCTCGGTCTGGAGCATGAACTGGCCCGGCGCATTGCCGTGGTGGGTGTTCCGGATCAGGAAAAGGGCGAAGCCCTGGTGCTGCTGACCTCGGTTTCCGGTGGCAATGTGCAGCAGGAGATCCTGGATCTGCGCTACAAGCTGCTCGACCGCGGTATGCCGCCCCTCTGGATCCCCAAGAAGATGGTTCGTGTGCAGGAGATTCCTGTCCTGGCCAGCGGCAAACTGGACGTCAAGGCCTGCGAGCGCCTGGCGAAAAGCGCCGGCGGCTGGTAGCAGCCAACGGGTGCGGACTCACCCCTACTGGTCTGGCAGGTTGCATTTTCCCTGCCGGACCCTAGTTTGGGGGCGTACCCTTTCCTCAATTTCATCCCCAACCTGCTTTCGCCATGAGCCAACCCAAAATTACCGCCTACCTCAAGACCTACTGTGGCTGGAGCGAAGGCGTGCGCGCCATCTTCCGCAAGTACAACCTGCCTTACGAGGAGAAGGACATCATCAAGAACCCCGCTTTCCGCTGGGAAATGGAGCAGAAGAGCGGCCAGCCCCTGAGCCCCTGCGTGGAGATCAACGACACCATGCTGCCAGACATCAGCGGCGAAGAAGTGGAGCGCTGGATGCTCGACAACAACCTGCTGGAACAGAACGACGTCGAGCCGGATGCGCCGATCAATTCCTCCTGCTCCGATGAGCAGCACGCCGCCATGGCCAAGCAGTCGGGCGCGGTGAAGTTCATCGCGTAACGTCACGCGACCGACCTTTTTCAAGCCGCCTCCCTCCAAAGGGAGGCGGTCTTTTTATGCCCGTTCAGCTCGTAGCTACCTGCTTTCCTGGGGAGCACCAGCGGCCTTGCCCAGAACGTGCAGCCGGGCGATGCGGCGGATCTCGTTGATCGTTCGCCGGTTCGTCACGTCACCATGCCACGTGGGCACGATTAGTTCAGACTCTGCGCCGTCCAGATGAGCGCTTTCGTAGGGCACCACACCGTCGCTGGACTTGGTTGGGTCTGAAGTCTCGAACAGTTCACCGATGATCGTGTGATACTTGGCCCGGATGGGCTGTCGGGAGAGATCCAAAATCAGCGGATGATCTGGCTGCATGGACTTGATGCCGTCCACACCGAATCCATCGAACCGTCCCCGGTTGGGATTGATGTGGGCCAGATCGAGCCGGGCCACCGCGGTGACCAGATCCACCATCTGCCCAGGGGTACGCACCATGGAGGATCCCCAGCGCCCCAGCCAGCTCCCTGCCATGCGGCTGCCCCGGTGTGGTGTGTTCATGAAGATGATCCGCTTCACATCCGGATTGGCGTGAAAGATCAGCATGTTGCGCAGCTCATCCCGCAGGGGGGCATCGAGCTGCAGCTGGTCAGGCGCACAGGCGAACCAGGTGTTCCAGAAGACGTCCTTGGACTCCGTGACCTGCATCCGGGCGACCAGCCCACCCATGCTGTGGCCTATGACCAGGATGTTCTTGAACGCAGCATCGTTCCCCTCGGGATCCACGCTCCCTTTCAGTTCAGCCAGGGCCTGGCGGAACCAGGTGGAGGAGGACACCACCGGTAAACCCGTGGGATAGACGTAGTACCAGCATTGAATCCGTGGTCCCAACTCCGGATCGGCCATCAATGCGGCCGCATGCGCCTGCCAGATGTGAGGATCGGCCATCAGGCCGTGGATGAAGATCACCGGCACCTTGTCGGCGCGGTAGGGCTCCATGAGGTAGAGCCCGTTTCGGGTGACGTAGTTGCCAGGCCGCATCAGGCCTCCCACCGTGGCAGAGACAAAGGTGGCGGGCTGGAGTGACTTCCTCACCGGCATGGAGAAGTCCGCCGCAACCGGCCACGGGCGGTCTCCGGCCGTCACTTCGCTCAAGGCGCGCGGGTCGGCGAGTTTCAGCGTCGCTTGCTGATTCCCATCGAACTGCAGCAGCGCCGTCATGGGCAGGAACTGTCCCTTTTCCGGGGTGAACTTGCTGGTGGCTTCGCCCTCCCGAGGCTTGTGAATGGCGAGGTAGGGGGCTCCAATGCCCTTGCGGCGAAGCCGGGCATATTCCGGGGTGCGTCGGGTTTCCAGCGCCAACGGGCGGACTTTGTCGATCAAGGCAGGTTGCCAGACATCGTGGCCAGAGCCTCGGGCAAGTCCAGGGTCGATCCGCACTGTCCAAGGGCCGTCACGGCCCGGCAGGGTCACGGTTTGCGGCCACTGGTGGGGAGGCTGATCACTTAGCTTTTGGACGACATCGGTGACCGCTTCGCGGTACCGGCTCACGGCCACCTCACGACCAAAGGGAGTGAGGTTCTCCTTCCCCAGCACTTTCCAGGCCGAGGCCGCCCGATCCATGGGGGGGACTGGAGTGGCGAGCCTCCCCCGCTACCAGCGCAGGAAGGGAACGTAAGAGCCGTGAGAACAAACAGACCTGAGATGGCTCGCAATGGGGGCATCGGCATCGCTGCGACAAAAAACGCAGGCGCTAAGGTGCGCAATCAATCTTTGCGCGGAAGCGGGAGGAGAAAAGTAGTGTGGAGCTTCAGCTCGTCAGTTGCGCGTTTCACGTCATGCAACGCCAGGCTAAAGCCCAGCACTACTTTCAACAGCCAGCCTTACAGTCCTGGAGGACGCTCTTTGATCGAGCGACCTTTGGGCTTGTTGTCGGCCACCGGGGCGCTGGGGTCGTAGGTCTCGCCACCGACGACGCCGATGCTCTGGTCCGCCTGGACTACGAGTTCAGGACGGTCCGACTTGTTCTCCTTGTGGTAAGCGCGGCGGATGATCTTGCCCTGGGTGTCCACGCACACATGGGCGTAGATGTGGGGAGCCGCCATGAAGAGGATGTGAAGCTTGTTTTCCCGGTCCACGGTGACCTGGGGGTCGGCAGAAACCAGAATGCAGGCTCCCAAGGAGAAGGTGGCCAGCTTGAGCCCGGTCTTCTCATCAAGCAGACGGACATACAGGTAGGACCGGTCAAAGTCGCGCAGCACCGAGAGGGAATACTTGCGGATCTGGCCCTCGCCAGGAAGGCCAGGGGGCACGCCGAAGTTGAGGTTGGGGATGTCCAGTGGGCGGGCGTCCACGAACTGGGCCCGGGCCTTGTTCGAGATGAAGTATTGCTGGGACGGCGGGTGGTACACGCTGGCGGCGATGGTGTACTGGCCGTACTCGGAGAAGGAGTAGGAGTCGGAGATGAGGATTTTGCGGCTGATGCTCGCGCCAGACTTGAAGATGATGCTCTCGTCTGAGTTCAGACGGATGGTCGGCACCTGGTTGCCAGCGGGATTGATGACCTCAAAGGCGAGCCAGGCCAGGCCGTTGGGTCCACCCATCACCACATCCGTGCCGGAGCGGTTGTTGATGGTGATGGTGGCCTCCACGGCCTCATAGGTGAGGTAGGTGGCCTTGTTGAGTTTGACGTTTGTCAGGAACTGGGCGTGGGCCTGGGTAGACCATGCACCCATGGCCAAGGCAACAAACAGGACAAGGCGGGAGAGTCGGGAAGGCATGGAGCAGAGAAGAGTGAAGGTGAAGGGCGGGTGGATGAGAACCGGAGCGCTGCCAGATGTTCAATCCGGCGGGGTGCTCCATCAGATCAGGACTTGGATTTGGTGTCCATCTCTGGCGCCTTGTCGCTGACGGTGCGGAAACCCCGGGCCAAGGTGGCCTCTGAGGCAGACTGGGCATAGGTGCGGCTGGAGAGGACGTTACTGGGCGTCTTCTGGGCGAAGTGCCCACCCCGTACCACCGGCACGAGAAGGTCAGGGTAGTCTGGGTGCGTGCTCCAGGTGGAGGTCCACTCCTCGACGTTGCCCGCCATTCCGGCGATCCCTTCCGGGCTGAGGTCTTCGACGATCTTGTTCACGGGGGCCCAGTAGTTGTAGCCGTCCACGTCACCGCCCTTGCCTTTCGGGTCGTAGTCGGTGCCCAAGTTGGCGGAAGCGGGGCGGTTTTCGGTGCCCCAGGGGAAGGCTCGGCCGTCGGTGCCACGTGCGCCTCTTTCCCATTCTTCCTCGCTGGGAAGGCGGTGACCCCGCCATTTGGCGAAGGCAAATGCGTCCCACCAGTCCACATTCACGATGGGACAGTTGAGGTCCATGGGCTGGTTGTTGAAGAAGCCTCCCGTGCGTGCGGCCGCGAGATAGGCTTCCCAGCGTTCAGGACGGTGATTCTTCTTCGCCTTGGGCTGGTCTGGATGGTCGTAGGCCTTGGCTGCCGCGGAATCTTTTTCCAAGGCGTCCAAAAACATCGCGTACTGCCCGATGGTGACCTCGTGGGTATCCATCCAGAAGGCGGGGAGTTCCTTGGTCTCGCCACGGCGGAAGAGGAACTTCCCTTCCGGGATGAGCTTCATGGTCTGCTCGACCGGTGCGGCCAGCTTGGGGCCACCCGTGATGCGCTGCACCACTACGGCACCCAGGCCGATCAGAAGCACACCGGCGACCGCATATGCCCACACTGGTACCCGCGACTGGCGGGCAGACTCAATCACCTGGGCTTCCTTGGTGTCCGCCCGTTTCAGCAAGCTGCGCTCACGGAACTCTTCTTGAAACTCAATCGCCTGCTGGCGGAGACCTTCCCAGTCCAGGTTCTCCTTCACCAAGTCGTCTATCAGATGCCGGGCCCGGGGGCCATCCGCGATGGTGCGGAGCATGTAGAGCAGCTTCTTGGTATCGGCGACGAAGTCACGGGTGCGACTGCCCGCTGGACGGAAGACGTTGACGATGCTGGCCTGATGTTCGCTGTCCACGAAGACATCGCGGCCGGACAGCATGCGGTAATGATAGCCACGGTGGGTGGCATAACTCATGGCCTCTGCGATGTGCCCGATGATATCAGCGAGGATCTTCTCCCCAAACTTTTCACCGGTCTCGTGCAGCTTGTCCACGGTCATGCCATGCGGCATCTCCCGTGTGTAGAAGTGATAGCGACCAATCTGGAGGCCCTCATAGAGAGGGGCGATGCGGGGGTGTGCCACCGCTGCCTTCACGCGCTGCCGCTCCTGGAAGTCGGAGATGGCGCTCGGGTTGACGATCTTTTCCGGTTTGAGCACGACGAGCACCACCTCGCGATGCACGCCCTGCTGCACGGCGATGTAGGACTCCGTGTCCGGCTCGGCGTAGAGCCGTTCCTTGATGATGTAATTTCCCAGGACCGTTTCCGGGGCCAGCAGGGGAGGTTTCTTGTACTCTTCGTCCTCGTCGGCGCTCACTAGCGCGGCCTGAAGCACCCCGGTATCGCTTCCTGAGACAGGGACGGCACGTGCCACCTTGCCCGGACCGGTGCCGACCACTGCCGTGGCTCGTGCCGTTTGGGCCGGAGGTTTGACGGGTTTGGGTGCCTCATTCTTGTGGGGAGCCGCCGCAGGAGCGACCGGGCGCGGTACTTTGGCGGTGGCTTGGGAGGCCTGGACCACTGCGGGCGCGGTCGCGGCCGCCTGCACGACGACTGCCTCAAGATTCTGCCCGGAAGCGGAGACGGTGACGGCTGCTTCCTTGATGATGCTGATCAGTTTGGAGACCGGCACAGGATCGTAAACGAGGGGGCATCCATTGATGGCCTCCTCAAAGCCCGTGAGGTCATAGCGGCTGGTGAAGACCGTTTGCAGCTCGGGAAACTTTTCCGTGATGGCGTCGCGCAAGTCGAAGCCGGTGAACTCTCCCAGAACGCCTTCGCAGATCAGCACGTTCAGCTCGAGGAGGTTCTGCGCCAAGCCCACCGCCGTTTCCGCGTCATCGGCTTCATGCACGGTGTACCCCTGTTCTGCGAGGCTCGCCACCCGTGTGGCGCGAACTTCAGCATTTGGGTCAACATACAGGACTACCATCGCTTGGGGGGATCCGTTCACTTGGGAAAGAGAGCATTGTCCAGACCAGCGGGGGCGCTGGGTTGTGACGAGAAGTCGAGCAAGTCCCCAGGTTGGGCCTGTTCTCCAGCCAGTTTGTTCTGGTAGAACAGCTTAACGACGAATCCGTGGAAGGTTCTCCGGCCGAGGTCCCGCACTTCTTCAGGCTTGGGTGGCGGAAGATCGTACACGACGTCCACCAGCTCCTCGTTGGCATCCTTCCAGTTCACCGGGGCAGAGACCCAGTTGAGGGTAGGGGCGGCTGCACGGGCTTGCTCAACCCGTTCGCCGTTCACTTTTTCAAAGAGGAACACGTGAATGTCCATCTGGGCGGGATCAATGACCGTGCCGGGGGTGGCGATCAGCGGGACGCGCACGGCAATGCGTTCGCCCTTGGTCACGGTGGGATCCTTGATGATCGTGCAGGCACCCAAAGTAATGGGGCTGCCAGATGACGCTGGAGCGGTCAGTTCAGGACGGCCGGTGCCGCCGCTGAGCTTGGCCTTGGCGAGAGAGGCGTACCCGCCAGCCCCGGCTTCGCCCATGGCGGCGATCGAGCGCCAAAGGGCTTCTGCCTTGGTCATGATGCCCATGGCCTCATAAGAGAGGGCCATTTCAGACAGAATTTCAGGATGGTTGGGCTGCTGAAGGTCTGCCTGCCGGAAGGCCTGAAGCGAGCCCTGCATGTCCCCCTGGGAGCGGGCCTGACGGCCGACCGCCAGGGCCTCCAGAATCTGTGGCTGCGTCAACTCCCGCCCTGCGGGCAGGAGTGGTCGCTGCGAGGCGGCGACCGGTACCGGTGCCGGTGCCGGCAGGGGAGCAGCTGTCGAAAGCGTCGCGGGAGGCTGCGGAGTGGGCGCAGGCTGCGGGATCACCCCAGCTGGGTTGGAGGGTTCCAAACCCACCGGGGTGGCACCAGACTGCCGGGCTTCGTTGCCGGATCGGAGGCCGAGCGCCCAGACGACTCCGGCCACTGTGATCCCGGCCAGCGTGTACAAGGCAGCTTGAGCCACATGGTGGGACTTATTGGATTCGGGACTGAGGATGGCAACAGGCTTGGCCATGAAGAATTTTAGAAAAAGGTGATCCTAGGGGCTGGAGCAAGGGGTGTCAATCATCCACTCCCTTGTGCGAGGGAGTGGTTAATTGTCGCAGAACGTGGACAACCGGATCGCTCCGGCGCTCAACTCAATTGCCGCCCTGGTCGGCAATATTGCCCTGAATTACCAGGTCCTTGGCCCCGCCTTGGTTGAAAACACCGGCCAGGTGATTGCCCCGGGCTGTGTTGTCCGTGATGGATCCGCCCACCCCTTCGGATGCGAGGATGCCGTACTCTCCGTTCGTGGAACATTCGTTCTGTTCCACACGTGGTTTAAAACCTTGGCCGAAGACCACGATGCCCGTGCCGGCGTTGCCCTTGACCTTGTTGCCGACGATGCTGATGGAGACGGCGTTGCCCCCCACGGCGAGGATCCCGTCGCGCTTGCACTTTTCCACTTCGTTCGTGAGCACTGCGCTGCCGGTGCCTGGGGAGTCGAGCTGAATCCCAGCTTGTTTGCTGAGGAGCACCTTGTTGTTCTCGAGTTTGACCACCGCGTTCTGCTGGACGGCCACACCGACGCCGTTGTCTTCGCAGACAACATCGGTCGCCGTCAGTTTGGTGCCATCACCCGCGGCGGCCAGTCCGGCCTCCGCGTTGGAGCGGCACTGGGTCTTGGCGATCACGTTGACGGAAGCGCCGTCCTTCACGACCACGCCGGAGAGGCCGTTCTCAGCGAGAATGCAGGCCTGGAGGACCGGGAAAGTGCCGGTATGGCGGACTTCGACGCCGTTTTCACCGTTCTTGCGGGATTCACACTCGGTCAGGCTGCCGTTTACGCCGCTTTCCAGGGTGATCCCGTTACGGGTGTTCTTCTGGAAGCTGCAACGCACCATCTGGGGTTTGCCAGCGCCGGCGACGAGCAATCCATCGCCAATCCCGGATTGGAAGGTGCAGTCTTCCAGAAGCAGGCTGCTGGATTTGAGCATCGCGACGGGCCAGCTCACCTTGTCGGGAACGTCATCTCCTGTGTGCTGGAAGATAAAACCTTTGATCGAGCCGCCTTCGCAATTCTCGGCCAGCAGGGCGGAGCCTGCCTTGCCGTCGGTTTGCACGATCACCTTGCCGGTGGCTTCTGCCTTAAGGTTGATGCCCGACTTGAAGCGGATCTGTTCCTCATAGATACCCGCAGGGATCGTCACCGTGTCGCCAGCCTTGGCGGCGTTGATGGCCGCCTGGAGGGTGGTCACCTTGCCTGAAGTAGTAGGCGGGGGAGTGGGAGGATTCTGGGTGTGTGACGGAATGGACGGCGTGGGCTCCGTCTTGGGAGTCGGCGGAATGGCAGGGGGCTCCGGCTTCGTCTCGTTCTTCACCACCACGGGTGGGGTGGTGTGGGAATTGGAACTCGGATTCGAATTCGAGCTGGGATTGGAATTCGGAGTGGGAGGCGAGGTGGGGTGATTGGGCGCCACGTGCGGATCGGTCGGCACTGGCTTCTTCTTGAAATAGGGCAGATTGTTGTAGGCCCACCAACCGCCTGCTCCCATGACGCCGACGCCCATGAGCAGGATAACCAGCACCACCATGATGATGACGCCGTTGGATTTCTTCGGGGCAACTTCACTCGTGCCGGTGCCAGGGGCCGTCCCTGTGGAGGGATGGGAGCCCGCTGTGGCCGGGGTAACACCCGGGCCCACTCGCACCGCACCCGCGCCGATGCCCCGTGTGGGGACGCTCATTTCAGTCATCCCGGCTCCTGCCCGGACATAGGTCTGGGTGGCGTTGGCGTGGGAGGTGAGGTGACCGGGGAAGGCGGGCGGCAGAGCGCCCGTGGCGGTCGAATGACCAGAGGTGGTGGGCAGTGGCGGAATCTCTGGGCCGCCAGCAGGGGCCAGGCCCAGGCGCTGACGGACGATTTGCGCACTGCTGGGACGATTTTCTGGGGCCTTCTCCAAGCAGGCCAGAATGGTTTGCTCCCATTCTACAGGGATGGATTCGGCATTGATGAGGCCGAATTCCTGCCGCCGTTCCGAGAGGGACTGCACGGCATCCTCCTTCAGTTGGTGGATGATATTGCCACTAAAGAAGGGGGGCTTGCCAGTGAGCAGCTCATAGAGCGTGCTGCCGAAGGCATAGATATCATCGCTGACGTGGGGCTTCTTCCCGTCGGCCTGCTGGGGGCTCATGTAGGCCAGCGTGCCGGTGGAGTTGCCCACGGCCATGGTGGCGCGGTTCATCGCGTCCGAGATGCTGCGGGCAATGCCGAAGTCGGTCACGCGGAGGTTGCCGTCCCGGTCCACCATCAGGTTGGCTGGCTTCAGGTCACGATGGATGACCTTGGCGATGCGATGGGCGTAGTCGAGCGCCTCCAGGAACTGGCTGACCCACGCCGCAATCTGGCGGGGCTCAAACACCTTGTTGGGCTGGCGGGTGCGCAGGACACCCAGGTTTTCGCCATCGATGAACTCCATGCTGATGGCGGCATGGTCGTCATCGAGCAGGAAGTCGTAAATTTTGACGATGCCCGGGTGGGCGAGGTTCAGGCCTTTGAGCGTTTCCTCTTTCAGCTCATCCACGGCCACGTCGTCATAGCGCACGGCTTCCGGGGCGAACTTGAGGGCGACTTCCCGCCCGAGGCGCTCATCCTTGGCCAGCCAGACCACTCCCATGCCCCCTCGACCCAGCAGACGCTGCAGGATGAAGCGTTCAAAGACGCGGTCGCCTTTCTGGTGCCCACGGATCGTGTGACCAAAATCGATGTCATCCAGGTTGATAGGCGGCTTTTCGTCAGACATGGCTGGGGAGCAAAAGCGGGATATAGTCGGGGAAGAGCGCCGCTTTGCAAATGATCACGTGCTGGGGCTGATAATTGTTGGAAACGAAAGACCTCTGCCAGCCCAGCTGCGGCGGGTATTGAAATAAAAAAGGCGCCAGCCCGGGCTCCCCGAGCTGGCGCATGATGCAGCGTGAGGGCTGCAAGAGACGTTTTTTGTGACCGATTAATTCGAGTAGCTGTGAGGAGGCGTCACGGCTTCGAAGTTCTCAGGCGTCTTGCTGTACCCGCCAGTGCTCACGGAAGCGGACTTCGTGTAGGTGGTGGTGGGGCGGACCGTCCGGGTCGGGTAGTAGTGGTTGTGCACTTCTGGCGGCGGGTCAGAGGCGCAGCTCATGAGCGAAGCGGAGACGGCGGCCAGGATGGTCAGCTTGAGGATGCTTTTCATTTGGATCACTGGGTTTGAGTTTGGCAAAAAGTAGATTCGGAGGCGGAGGGGCTGCTTAGTTGGGCTGCACGCCGGCTTCACCGGTCACAGCGGAAGGCCCGCCGTCTTTGGCGACACCGCGGCGGCCGACCAGCACGTAGTAGGAGGCGAGGCCGTTGGCGCGGGCCATGTGCAGGTAGACCATGGCGGTGCCGTTGTAGGAGGCGCGGAACTGAACGCCAGCCAGCTTGGAACCGCGGCGGTCATCCAGGATCAGGTTGCCCACTTCATCGTACACATACACGTCCACATCGAGCGCGCTGCGGTCCGCACCGGACAGGAACACATAGTCCAGGCCCTTGGTGACGGGGATGAGGAAACGAACTGCCTGACCGCCGCCCAGCACGCCGCTGTGGTCGGTGGGGGCCATGGAGAAGCCCTTCGCGACATAGCTGGTGGCCATGCGGTAGGCGACATCTTCAGCCTCGCGGGGGTCAGCCTTGAGGGCGGTGGTGGAGGCGAGCATCAGAGCGCCAACGATCAGGGACTTAACACGGTGTTTCATGGTATTGTAGTTGTTTGGCAAGATGGTTTAAGGGGTTGCTGCATGCATGTGGACTGACACGCCCCTGTGACAAACTTTTTCAATTCCCAGTAATTTTTTCCACGATGCCTTTTGCCGCGTTATTCAGCTTTTCAACGCCGTCTTTGGAGATGGAGCCATCCAGAGGGATGTTCACGCCTTCGAGGATGGAGGGGAGAGCCGCAATGACAGCCGCGACCTTGGGTGAGGTCTTGATGTCCTCAGGAAGGTTGTTCAGGTCTGCCTGCATGGCCTTTACCAGCACCGGTTCACGCAGGTAGTTGGAAGCGGCCGCGGAGTAGTGGTTCTTCACCACATAGGCCGTGTACTGCAGACCCTGCATCCAGCCGGCGGTGATGATGAGGGAGCGGCGCTTCGTGTTGCCCTGGGCGCGGAGGGACTTCATGATGTCCGTCTGCAGGAAGCCCAGTTCCATGAACACCTGGAGCCATTCGCCCTTGTTGGCATGGGCGCGCACGGTCTTCGCACGGCTCATTTCCTCGTCCTTGACGCCAAGTTTTTTGGCAAGGTCTTCGATCTGCTTGGAGCAGTCATTGAGGCCCTGGACGTTGCGCGCCTTGATGGCCATGACGCCGTCGGCGATCTTCACGCCAAGCGCGAGGGCCGTGTCGGATTCGTTGGTGAAGTTGTCCGCCACCACGTCCGTGGCGATGTCGCCATAAACTTTTTTCCAGTCATCAAAATTCAGACTGAGCACCTGGTCCAGGCCGAGGAACTTGTCATAGGGGCTGGGTAGACCAAGCGGGGCAATCTCTGCCTTGCTGGGGTCAAAACCGGCCTTTTCCTGTGCAGGAGCGGGTTGGGTGAGGGCGAGTGGAAGAACGAAGCATCCGAGAAGAAGGGGGCGAAATCGAAGCATCATGGCTGGCGAATGGCGCGGGGTGATGTAAAATAGCGGTCGAACTAAGGTTTTTGCCAGCAGCAAAGCAAGCCAAACTTTATGAAAACAAGGTACACCCCGACCCGATTTTCCAACCCCTTGCGAAATGCAAGTAGCCTGCTGGCGGTGCTCGGCATGGTGTCATTGAGTTCCTGTGCGAGGGAGGATGACGCCCTTCAGTCACAGATCATTGAGACACGCGCCGCGATGGAACAGCGCAATCGCGAGCTCGAGCAGACCCAGTCACAGCTCAATGAGCTCAAGGAAAAAATGCAGCGCATGAGCGGTGCCTCCGCCTCGTCCGATGAGGTCGCCCGGCTCAAGGCCCGCAATACCGAACTTGAGGACCAGTTGGCGGCTGCGCGGAAGCAGACCTCCACGGCTGATGCTCCCGTGAAGTTCGACATGGATGCCATCGCGTCGAAGCTGGAGGATGATCTCACGCGCAAGGCCAAGCAGTTGCGTGAGCTGGTGCAGAAACAGACGCCAGGTGGTCGGGTGGATGAAATTTCGCTCAAGTCGATCGAGTATCCCCGTGAACTGCTGGTCACTTTCAACTCCGCCATCACCTTCAACATCCTGGCAGAAAGCGGAGAGAAGATGCGCCTGGTATTCCCTGTGACGGCGGACCTCGGTGGCACCTGGAAACTTCCAGCTCCGGCGGAAGTGCAGGCGGCCTATGTGCAGGCCAAGAGCCAGCCCGCAGGCGCGGGAGCAGGTAGCAGTGGCGCGGCCTGGGCAGGGGCGGGATCAGAAATCGCTCCGTCCTCGAGCCCGGCTCCTGCATCCACACCGGCGGCCGCGCCTCACGTGGCGGCTTCGGCTCCGGCCCCCTCCGCAACTCAGGCTCCCGTCAGTTCCGGTGGTCAGACTGGCATGCGGCAGGTGGATGCCAACACGTTTGTCTTCAGCTGGGGTGACTCCCGCGGTGGCGGTGGTCAAGCCCAACCCCAGGCGCAGGCTCCTCGTCCTGCAGCCCAGCCGACGGCCCCCGCCCCGGCTCCGGTTCAAGGTAATACGCCGATTGCCAACTTCACCCCTCCCGGTCCTGGCGGCGCAGCCCCCGCCCCGGCGCCAGCAGCACCTTCCCGTGGTGCAGCCCCGGCTGCCGCCACACCGCCCCCGGCGGCCGTGATGCCGGTGCAGCAGGACATCACGATCCGGTTTGATTGATTGATGGGGTGAAGTATCGCGTGAGACCACGTCTGGCACCCCTTCAGGGTGCAATGAAATAGCCATCATACCAGGGGCAGGGCTCGTTGAACTCGCCCGGCCCCTGGCTACCTTCTGGGATGCCTTCGGCATAGAGGCGCGAGTGTGAATTGAAGCGCGAAGGAGAGATGCAACGCTCACCGTGAGCCTGAGGTGGTGGGCGGTCAGAGGTCGCCACGGCCATGCTTCAATGTGACTCTCCGCTTCCACGCGGGGCCGGAGACCCCGCCTTCTTTACCGGGAGCAGGGCGCCTGGGGAAGGTAGAAGAGCCGTCCCGGCTCTTGGGTGTGCTGGGTAGTGTGGGCGCACGAACCGGGACGGTTCGTCCACATTGGCGGAGCGAGCCCTCAAATACAGCAGATATGCCATGGGGCCTGTGGTCCCATTCGGGTTTCTCCAGCGATGATGGCCGCGAGATCCTTCTCATGCCGAAGGCATTCGAGACGGTAGCCAGGGGTTGAGCGTAGCGATACCCCTGGAAAGTCGTTTTAGGATGGGCACCCTGAAAGGTGTGCCAGAACATGACGCCACATCCAGCGCCATTTGGCACCCCTTCTAGGTTCAATGAAACTACGATACGGCCCGAAAACCGCACTACGCCATCACGCCTTCAATCGCGTTGCCGTAGCTCAGCGGCACGGGGCGGTTGGCCACGTCACGCACCTCGGTGTGCGGATCGATGCCCATGAGCTGGTACATGGTGGCGGCCAGGTCATCGGGCGTCACCGGTTTGTCGGCGGGGTGTTCTCCGGTCTTGTCGGATGCCCCATAAACAAAGCCGCGCTTGGCACCGCCGCCCGCCAGCAGGGCGGTGTAGCAGAAGGGCCAGTGGTCGCGGCTCAGGGCCTTGTTCACCCTGGGCGTGCGGCCGAATTCGCCGACCCAGATCACGAGGGTTTCATCCAATAACCCACGCTCATCCAGATCGGTCAGCAGGGTGGGCAGGGTCTGCTCTGTGATGGGGAGGTGACGCTGCTCGATGATGGGGAACATGCGGGTGTTGTCGAACCCGTGCGTGTCCCAGCCGCCATCGGTGGTGGTGCGTCCGCCGATGCTCTCTGAGAACGTGACGGTGACGAACTTCACCCCCGCCTCAACGAGGCGGCGGGCGAGCAGACAGCTCTGGCCGTAGGTGGTGCGACCGTAGGCGTCTCGAACCTTGTCCGGCTCCTTGCTGAGGTCGAACGCCTCACGCAACTGGGTGCTCTCCAGCATGCCCAGGGCTTTCTCATAGTAGCCGTCCAGACCCTGGGCGGCGGCGGAGAACTCCAGCAGGCGGCTCTGGGAATCCACGAGCTTCTGCATCTCCCGTCGGGAACGCAGCCGCTCGTAGGTCATCCCCTCAGGCAGGCTCAGTTCGGGCAGGGCGAACTTGGGCTGGTTGGGATCCTGGGTGACGAGGAAGGGATCGCGGCCCTTGCCGAGGAAGCTGGCAAACTGGCCTGGTGTCTGGGTGCCATCACTGACCACATAGGGCAGATGCACCGAGGTGGGAACCTCACCCATCGCAGGGCTCATGCGGTCCACCACACTGGTGTAGGCGGGAAAGAGATCCGGGGTGTCCTTGAGCCGCTGATCATCACTGGGCGGCGCATGCCCCGTCAGTGCGTAGTAGCCGGCGGAGTTGTGGTTCTTCATGTTGTGGTGCACGCTGCGGATGAGCGTGACCTTGTCCATGACCTTGGCCGTCTTGGGCAGCAGTGAGTTCACCTGGATGCCGTCCACGTTGGAAGACATCGGTTTGTGAAAACCCCGGATGCCGCTGGGGGCGTCCGGCTTCATGTCAAAAGTCTCCAGGTGGCTGGGGCCGCCCCATTGGAAGAGGAAGATCACCGACTTCGCCTTGGCCACGAGCTTGGGATTGCGTGCGGCCTCCTCGGCAAAGATCAGCTTCGGCAGACTCATGCCAAAGAGTCCCAGACCGCCCACGCGCAGGATGGAGCGCCGGCTCAGCAGCCGGGTGGCGGCGAAGTTTGTGCAGGCGTGGGAGCGAGGGTTCATCGAAACAATAGGAAGGTTTTAGACAGAATTAACAGAATTGAATGAGAGTTCTGCTGTTGCGTATTCGGCTTCACACGAGTCTCACATGAGTTCTAAATTTTGTTAATTTCGTTAATTCTGTCTGAATCTCATCTTCCGCAAGCTCATCGCCTCAGCACGAATTCCTTCGCGTTGACGAGGGTCCAGGCGAGGTCTTCGAGGGTGGCGCGTTTGTCGGAGGACTGGGAAAGGAGTTTGGCGAGGGTGGCGCGTTCCTCGGGGGAGGGGGCGCGGGAAAGGGCACTCCAGAAGAGGGTGTCCACCTGCTCCTCGGGTGGGGTGTTGCTGTCCAGCAGGCGGCCGAGGGCGTTGCCGCGCCGCTTGAGGAGTTCGTTCACCTTGGGCCCGCTGATGAGGGTGAAGGCCTGGCCCATGGTGGTTTCATCGGTCCGCTCGCACTCGCAGGCCAGCAGACGTGGAGGCTGGCCGAACTGGGCGAGGAGCTGTTCGCTGTCGCCGCCCACGGTGTCGCGCTTGCGACCGTTGGTGGGGCCGGGGCGCTGTACGGCGCGGGTGATCTCCGGCCCCCAGCCGCGGAACTCCGGTGTGATGCCCGCGAACTGGTGCAAGGAGTCAAACAACTGCTCGGCACCGAGACGGCGCACCAGGGCGTGCGAGTAGTTCTGCTGATCGTCTTTGTTGGTGGCGTTGGGCTCGCTGGTGAGCTGGTAGGTGCGGGAGGTCATGATCCGCCGGACGATCTGACGAAGATCATAGCCTGAGTCCACAAACTCGCGGGCGAGCTGCTTGAGCAGTTCAGGATGGGTGGGCGGGTTTGTGGCGCGGAAGTCATCGACCGGATCCACGAGGCCGCGCCCCATGAGGTGGGCCCAGATGCGGTTCACCTGGGCTTCGGCAAAGAGGGCGTTGGCGGGATTCGTGATCCAGTCCGCCGCGGCTTTGAGGTCGTTCTTGGCCGAGAGCGTCTGCGCATCGAGCTCCGCGGCCCCCAGCAGTTTGGGCTTCAGTTTCTCCCCCGTGCGCGGATTGGTGAACTTCACCTCCTTCATCAGCTCCACGACCTGCTCACCGTTGAAGGCGTGCTTGTCGTTCTTGTCCACGCCCTTGTTCTCTAGGACCTTGTAGTCCACACGACCAAAGACGGCGCTCCATTGGAAGTAGTCGTCCTGCGTCCAGCGGTCAAAGGGGTGGTTGTGACACTGGGCACACTGAAGCCGGGTGCCCAGAAAGACGCGGGCGATGCCTTCTGCCCGGGCATTGGGTTCGCGCATGGCGCGGTAGAAGTTTGCCTCCGGCACCTCATAGGTGCTGCCTTGGGCCGCCAGAATGGTGCGCGCAAACTGGTCCACGGGGACATTGGTCGCGACGGCGTTCCGGATCCACTGATGGAAGGCGGTCATCCCGCGCTTGTCCATGGTGCGGGACTCGACGCGGAGGGAGTCGGCCCATTTCAGCGTCCAGAAGTCGGCGAACTCCTGGGTCGCCATGAGCCGGTCCACCAGGAGCTCGCGCTTGTCGGGTGCCTGATCCGCCACAAAGCGCCGGGCCTCTGCCCCGGTGGGTGGGATGCCGCAAAGATCCAGGTAGGCGCGACGCACAAAGACTTCGTCCGATCCCAGAGGGGAAGGAGTCATGCGCAGGGACTTCAGCTTCGCAAATACGTGGCGGTCCACGTAGTTGTTCTGGCGGGTGGGCGTCCACTCGAAGTCGGGTCGGGCGGCGACAAAGGCCAGCCGCACCGGTTGCTGCTTGTTCAGATAACGGACGATGAGCGTGGGCTCGCCGTTCTGCAGCTTGGTGATTTTTCCCGCGGGCGTGATCTGGATCAGCCCCACTTGGGCTGGTTCGTACACGGCTTGGGAGGTGACGTCTTCCTGCGATCCGTCGGAGAAGGTGGCGATCGCCTTGATCTGTACTTCGGCAGCGGGCTCCACCAGGATCTGCTCCTGTGGCGTGACGTCCAGCTTGATGAGCTTGCGTTCGCCGGGTTGATGGCGCGTGGCCCCTTGGGCAATCCAGTCACGCAGGGTGCGGTATTCCCAGGAGTCTTTGCCAAAGCGTTTGCCGCCCTCGTGGGCAAGCGCCTGGGTGGCCTTGAGCAGCAACAGGCTGCGATCCGGCTCAAAGAGGTTCACGCGTCGGCCGCTCACATCCTGGATGAGCGCCGCGTAGTCATAGTCCAGGTCGTCACCCCGGAGGGACATCTTGAAGCCGCCCTTTCCCGTGGCGTTGCCGTGGCAGGTGCCCAGATTGCAGCCCGCCTTGGCGATCACCGCCTGCACGTCATTCGTGTAGGAGACCTCACCGGCCGCAAGCGCGCCGCAGCCCAGCAGAGGTGCAAGGGCAAGCGCGGAAGGCAGGGTCTGGAGCAGACGGGACGGCATGCCGGGGAGGGCGGATCAAAAGGAGGTCAGAGGAAAACGTTTGGCGGGGGGAGAATGTTTCGGGCCAACCGGCGTGGGAGCGGGCCTGGGACTGGGCGCTTGTGCTTCAGGGGACCCGTGCCAAGGTGAGGCCTGAGCCCAAAGTGGAAACTGGGCCTGCAACGGGAGGTCACCATGCCGGAACTGGCAGAAGTTTATTATTACGCGAAGCAGTGGGCGGCTGGAATGGGAAAGCCGGTCCGAAGGGTGGAACTGCACGCCCAATCCCGGGTCTTTCGCGGCTGTGACACGGGGGCGCTGGAGGAGGGAATGAACGGAGCGGCGCTCAAGGAGGTACTGACCCACGGGAAGCAGATGCTGTTCAAGTTCAGCCGGGGGCAATGGCTGGCGGTGCATCTGGGCATGACCGGGGAGACGCGTGTGGCACCGCAGCCCTATGAGGCTGCCAAGCACGACCACCTCGTGCTCCACCTGCGCGATCGAGCGCTGATTTTCACGGATCCACGCCAGTTTGGCCTGGTGCAGTACCATCAGGGGAACGCTCTGCCGGAGTTCTGGCAGGCGCTGCCACCCGAAATCGGGAGTGATGCCTTCACCACTGCGCTGCTTACTGGGGTGCTGCAACGCCACGCCCGGGTGCCGCTCAAGATGCTCCTTCTCGATCAGCGCTATTTTCCCGGCGTCGGGAACTGGATGGCGGACGAAATCATGTGGCAGATGAAGTTGCCTCCTGCCACCCCCTCTGGAAGCCTGACCGCCAAGCAGGTCACTGCCCTGCACCGTACCGTGAAGAAGGTGTGCAAAGGGGCGATGGACACGGTGGGGGTGGACTGGAGCGATCCTCCGCAGGACTGGCTCTTCCGCTACCGGTGGGAAGACGGTCACGTTTGTCCGCGTTGTCAGGCAGAACTGGTGAGGGAATCCCTGCGTGGGCGCACCGCCTGCTGGTGCCCCGTGTGCCAAAAACTGAACTAGCCCCCTTGGGCTGACCCCGCGCCATCATCTCTTTTGCCGAGTTCTTTCCGATGTTCTTTGAGGCCTTCCCCGCATCCTCCGCCCTTCAAGACCTTTCCCAACTGGGGGCGTTCGCACCATCAGCACCCGTTCATCTAGGCCGGGCCCGGCACAAAGATCTGACCTCCGTGGGGCATCTGCTGGACCGGTTCCTCTCTGCAAGCGCGAGCGAGCTGGAGAGACTGCGCGCGGAGAACCCCTGGCCAGTCCTCGCACCGCTGCTGGAGGGACTGCCGGAGGCTCCTGAAATCGCTCTCGCGGACGAAGGCATCTTCGCGCTGGCGCTCGGGGTGCACCGGCGGGGCTGGAGCGTGCAGCCAACGATCGTGCCTGAATCTCTTTTAGATCGGGTGCTGGATGCATGGCACCGCGTGCAGCCGGATGCTCCTCGAACCCTGCCGCCTCAGGTGGCGGTGCCAGTCCTGGCCAATGCGCCGCTCTGGCCCGCGCTGCTGCATCTACAGCCTTTTCAAACCGATTGGGAGCAGCCGCTGCGTCGCAATCATGTGCATGTGCTGGGGGGCATGCTGCCGGGCTCGTGGGTCATGGATCCCACGCCACTGCCTCCGGGTGCGGTGATTCCAGTCTTGGAGATCGCGGCTTGGGAAGAGCTCTCGTTGCTGAATGCATCGGGCCGGAGCTTTTTGATCTCTGATGCCTGGGGGAACGAGGTGGTGCCTCTGCCTGCCGGTGCTGATTGGTCATCATCGATTGCCGAGGCCGTGGCCAAATCCCCGCGGGAGCGAAGGATTCTGACCGAGGTGGTCGATCCCACAGAAGGATTCCTCTTCGCTCTGTATGAGAAGGGGGCGGCGCGCACGGATTACCTGGGGGCGCTGGCGATGCATCGCGATGAAAGCGGAGTCTGGCGGGTCTCCCGGGTTGCGGTGTGAGGCGGAGACTCCGTTTCAGAAGGTGATCCATTTTCAACTCTGGATCACTTGGGCTGAATTCGCGTGTAACCAGCGGGCTGATGCGGCGTCATGCGTTGTATCACCATGCTATTCTCCCAAACATTCTTCTACCTTCTGATGGGGCTGGGTACGGCAGTGGGACTGCCGGCGTTGTGGCTTTTCACCCGGGCCAAGTGGCCTGCGATGGTGGAACGCAATCGGAATGCTTCCACACGGCGGCTGCTGGTCAGCCTGCTGGTGGGGTTGCCCGTGGTGGCGGCTGTCCTTCTGTTGGCCAAAGTGCTGAGCACCGGTGGGAAGCCCGTGTTCCAGATCGCCAACGTGCTGCTGCTGGGCGGGACCTTGCTGTGGTCCCTGGCCGGTCTGGCGGGGCTGGCCACCCATGTGGGCGAGATCCTGTGGCCCCAGTTCAAGACCGGGGACGAGGCGTGGCGGGCGACCTGGAAGGGCGGGCTCGTCGTGGTGGGTTGTTTGCTGATACCCTTCATCGGCTGGTTCTTCCTGCTGCTGATGATGCCAGTGCTGGGCGCGGGCATCCAGGTGCGTTCGTGGTTCGGGCGCAGGCAGGCTCATCTGCCGCAACCTGTCGCTGCTCCGCCCCTGCCGTCCGCGTTGGTGCCGGGGCCGCCCAGTCTGCCTCAGGCGTGATCCGGCTTTGAATGCGCAAGTCGTCCGCGTGTGACAACGGGGTCCTGACATGAAAACGAGCCGACGTGATTTCATCGTATCCTCCGCGCTGGCGGGCGGTGTGGGCATGCTGGCCTCCTGTGAGCGGGCCACCAGCCTGCTGAGCCAGGAGGCGAGGCAGCGCCTGCCGGACTCCCTGGCGGTGTGTGATGCGGCGGAGGTGGATCCGGATTTTCACCTGCTGAGCCGGGCCACCTTTGGCCCCTGGCCGGGTGAGGTGGAGCGGCTCCGGGCTCTGGGCCGGGCGGCGTGGATCGAGGAACAACTGCAACCGGAGTCGCTTGACGACACCCTCTGCGATCTGCGCACCGGGGCGTTTGAGTCTCTCCACTTCGAGCCGGGGAACGCGTGGGAGTTCCGCAAGGAGGTGCTGCGCGACGAGATCACCCGGCACGCCTTCCTGCGGGCCGTGTACAGCCGGCGGCAGCTCTTTGAGGTGATGGTGGAGTTCTGGACGGACCACCTGAACGTCGACCTCGAAAAAGGCGACTGCATTTACCTGAAACCCAGCGACGACCTCCGCGTGGTGCGCCGGCATGCGCTGGGCAGCTTTCGTGAGCTCATCCTGGCCTCCGCGAAATCGCCCGCCATGCTCACGTACCTGGACGGGCGGGACAACAAGGTGCGCCGGCATTTCCCCAAGGATGCCCCCAATGAGAACTATGCCAGGGAGCTCATGGAACTGCATACGCTGGGCGTGGCCGGTGGCTACTCGCAGGAGGATGTGCACGAGGCGGCGCGCTGCCTCACGGGCTGGACGGTGGATCTGAAGCGCGGCATGCTGAAGGATCTGAACCTTTTTGCCCCCGCCCGTGGCGTCACCTACTTCAAGCCGGACTGGCATGATGACGGGGCCAAGACGGTGCTGGGGCAGAAGATTCCCGCCGGAGGCGGCGAGGCGGATCTGGAACGGCTGGTGGACATTGCCTGCAACCACCCCGCCACGGCGCGTTATCTGGCAGGCAAGCTTTGTCACCGCTTTGTCAGCCACACGCCTGTCCCTCAGCTGGTGGACCGGGTGGCGGCGGAGTTCACCCGCACCTCGGGAGACATCAAGAGTCTCCTGCGGGTGATCCTGAACAGCCAGGAGTTCGCGGAATCACGAGGTGCCCTTTTCAAGCGGCCGTTCCGCTTTGTGGTCTCCGCCTTGCGGGCGGTGGCGGCGGACACGCACGCTCACAAGCCGCTCCTGGACTACTTGCATCGCATGGGGCAGGGGCTCTTTCAGCACCCGACCCCGGATGGCTATCCGGATGAAGAGGCTCCCTGGCTGGGCACGCTGCTCTGGCGCTGGAACTTCGCCTTCGCACTCGCAGGCGGCAAGGTGCCCACCGTCGGGATCGATGCCTGGGCGTTGCGTCGTGTCCTCGAACCCGGTGCCAAATTCAAGAACCCGCCTTCAGCGAAGTTTGCTGACAATCTCTTCGCCCACGCCTGCGGTCGCCGTCCTGTGGAAGCGGAGCAGGAGGCGCTGACGCATCTGACGGATCCCGGTGAACTGCTCGGTGCCGTCCTGGCCTCCCCGGCTTTTCAGAGGTGCTAAAAGGGATTGAGGTGCCGTCCCGTTAACCAAGCACGAAGCACCAAGAACTAAGAACTTCATTCCCCATGCGCCTCCTCACCAACCTGGCCGTCTCTTCATCTCCTGCGGTGGATGAAGCTGGCAAGCACACGCTGGTGTGTATTTTCCTCCGGGGCGGGGCGGACACGATGAACCTCGTGGTGCCGTATGCGGATGATGTGTATTACCGGGCCCGGCCGACCATCGGCATCAAGCCGCCGGGCGGCGGGAGTGCGTCTGCCGTTCGTCTGGACGATCGTTATGGGCTTCATCCCATGTTGCAGCCGCTTCAGGAGAAGTTTGCCGAAGGGCGGCTGTCGATCATCCAGGGGGTGGGGACGGACAACACGAGCGGATCGCATTTTGAATGTCAGGACCAGATGGAGCATGGCGACTCCATGGTGGGCACCCCGGCAGGAGGAGGGTGGCTGGGAAGGTTTCTCCGGGCGCGGGCAAATCCCGCCATAGGCCCACTCAGCGCCGTCGCGATTGGGACCACGCTCCCGGAGTCACTGCGCGGAGCGCCTGTCGTGAGTGTCATCCAGTCGCTCCAGGAGATTGCTTTGAAGACGCCCTCCGGCAAGACGGAGGCCGCAGCGCAAGCCCTGGCGAGGCTGTATGGAGCGGATGTCACCTTGCTGGGGCAGCAGGGGCGGGAGACGCTGGACTTGTTCGAGCGCGTGCGCCAACTCCAGACCAACGACTACGCGCCTGCGCACGGGGCGAAGTATTCGAAGGATGGGTTTGGCAATGGCCTGCGGGAGGTGGCCCGGCTCATCAAGGCCAGGGTGGGGCTGGAGGTGGCGTGCCTGGACCTGGGAGGATGGGACACCCACTTCATCCAGGGCGCGGCAGAGGGACTTCAAGCCCAGCGGGCGAAGGTGTTGGGAGAAGGTCTGGCGGCGTTTGACGACGATCTCAAGGAGCATCGCCAGAACGTGACGGTGATGGTGATGACCGAGTTTGGCCGCCGGATCTATGAGAACAGCTCCCTGGGCACCGATCACGGCCGGGGCTTTGCCACCCTGGTGCTGAGCGAGCGTCTGCGGGGCGGCCAGATCCTGGGTGGCTGGCCCTGCGTGGTGGAGGAGACGCTCACCGGTCCGGGGGGCATGAAGATCTCCCATGACTACCGGAGCGTCTTTGGTGAGGTGCTGAAGGGGGCGATGGGGCTGGGGCGCCCGCAGGAAGTGTTCCCAGAGTTTGCCCCGCGACCAGTCGGATTGCTCGCTTGAGATTTGCTCCAGATGAGCCAGTATCGGGCCTCGCCATGGAGTACGCCCACAAGCTCAAGATTTCCCAGTGCCTCGCCTTTGGGCTGCTGTTCCAATACATTGGCTGGCTGATGAAGGGGCTGGATGTGGATGAAAAATCTGTAATCCTCGGCGGCAAGATCACCTTTGCCCTAGGCTATGTCCTCCTGATCTGGGGCGGCGTGCTGGCGGCCCGGGCGAAAGGCATGGTGGAGAAGAAGGGTCTCTGGCAGGCGGTGGGTCTGGTGATTCTGGCCGTGGGCGGTTGGACGCTGGTCATGGCCCTGCTCATGAAGCTGGGTGAGCCGATCTGGTTCCACAAGCGCTTCACGGGAGTGCTCGTCCTGGTCATCGCCGAAGGATGGCTGTTGAACTGGTTGCACAGTGGAAAAAAATCTGACAACCAGTCTCCTGATTCCCGCGAATCCGATGCGACGCCCGCGTCGTCGCCTACCTGACCTTTCCAGCCCTGCCCCCATGAAATTCTGCACCATCGCTCTGGGTTTGCTTTTCCCGTTTGCCTTGGGGGCGGCGGACAAGGAGCAGAAGGACGACAAGGATAAAGACAAAGAGCCAAAGCTGCGCCTGCTGAACCCCGGCATGGAAGGTGGGGAGGGCGTGCCTCTGGGTTGGACGGGCAAATTTGGTGACTGCATCGTCGCCCGGGACACGACTGTGTTTCACGGCGGCAAGGCCAGCCTCTGTGTGGATCGCAGCACCCTTACAGACAATCGCAACGCTTGCGCGCACCAGATGCTGTCCGTCAAGCCGGCGTCCAAGATCACGCTGAGCGGCTGGGTGAAGACCGAGGGCGCGGCCAAGGTGAACTTTGCGGCCCAGTTTTTTGATGAACGGTTTACCACCAACGACTGCTTTCCGGTAAAGACGCTGGAGGGCACCCATGACTGGCAGGAGCTGGAGGCCGAGATCGCGGTGCCGGAGAATGCCAGCAAGCTCGCCATCGCGCTCTATGTGGAGGGGCAGGGGAAGGCCTGGCTGGATGATGTGAAGCTGAAGGCGGAGGGCATCAAGGTCACCGTCGTGAAGCCTGGCGCAGAACCCAAGGCGCCGGGAGCGCCCGCTGAAGTGAAGAAGGTGCCGGTGACGGCCGTGCCGGGTTATTTCCCAGACCGCCCCCGGGCCTGGAAGCTCTTTCATGAGAGTCAGGTGCGTCGCGCCGAAGAGGGCGGCTTCGAGGTGGCCTTTCTGGGCGACTCCCTCACCCAGGGCTGGACCACCACGGGTCGTGAGGCCTGGCAGAAGATTCTGGTCCCGCTGAAGTCGGCCAACTTCGGCCTCGGCGGCGATACCACCGGCAATCTCCTCTGGCGTCTGGAAAACGGTCTTTTGGAAGATCAGGACCCCGCCCCCAAGGTCGTCGTGCTCATGGTGGGCCTCAACAACCTCTGGAGCGGGCAGAACAGCAGTGAAGAGGTGGTGGCGGGTCTGCGTGCCGTGGTGGAGAAGCTGCGCAGCAGCGTCCCCAGCAGCCAGATCCTCGTGGTGGGGCTGCTGCCCGTGGGCGCAGATCTCACCGACGTCAACCGTCAGCGTGCGACGGAGTTCAACGTGCTGGCCGCGCAGCTTGAGGAGTGGAACAACGTCAGTTTCCTGAACCCCGGGGCCAAATTTCTCCGCCGTGACGGCAAACTCCTCGAAGGTCTCTTCCAGGCAGACAACATTCACCTCACAGCCAAGGGATACGAGCTCTTTGCCAAAGAACTGACACCTGCGGTCATGGAGTTCCTGAAGCCAGCCGAACCTGCCGCAGAACCGGTGAAGGTGAAGCAGGAGCTGGGGCCGGTGGGAAGGTAGGCGGGCGAGGAATTCACCCCTCGAATTACTGCAGCTTGCGGGAATGGATGACTTGCAGTCGTTTCCGAGTCTCAGTGCAACGCTATGAAAAAACTTTGGAACGGATTCATCTGGCTGTTGGTCCCGGCGGGGGCGGTGCTTCTAGCCTGGATAGCGATTGGGCTCGCGTTTGAGACGTACGCTTTCAGCCGATATGGGGTCGAAAAGACGGCGCATGTGGTGGCGCTGGATCACGTCAGTCATTCGACAAAGGGCGGCAACACCTTCTACTACGTCCTCGAAATGGATGGGCGCCGGTTTGTGAAAGACTTTCGGGGGAGGTTGCCGGAAGGGCAGAGTGTTTCTGTGTTGTCTCTGCCGCACGATCCCACCCAAGTCATCCTTGGCACCAGCAAGAGCAGCACGTTCGACATTTTTTCAGGTTTGATAGGAGGCCATGTGATGGCAGTCATCGCGATTTTGCTATATGGCCTTCTCGCCTGTGCAGGTCCGAGTGCGCTCGTCGAGTGGTTTAGAAAACGACGCCAGATCATCAATGGGTGACCTCACCCAATGCGCCTATCCAGAATGATCTCGAAACTCCCATTGGTTGTCTTTTGCATGGCAGGCCTGGCCACAGGCGCGATGGGGCAAGACATGACCCAGCGGGAGATCGCTGAGCACATCAGTCTTTGGAGAGGCTTCAAGGCGGAGACGCCGATTGCCGAGGGCCTGGCTGGTTTGAATGTCGCGTTGAAGAAAAAGTTTGGAAACAGACAGTTGCCCGTTGTTTCCCATGAACAGGTGCTACTGGGCATGCTGAACTACACGCGAGAGCATCCCGAGTCGGAGTTCGTGTCCGACCTTGTGCGATCAATCGAGTCAGGCACTCTGCCCATGGGGAGCCTCCTGCATTTTGGTTCCGGTGTCGTGGAAGTCCATGCCGGCAACGCAACCTTCGAAGTGGAGGAGCTTGTTTGCATCCTCTATCTTGGGCTTCATCTGGATCTTTCAACGCTCTCCCACGGAGGCCGGTGGCGCAGCTATGAATTCCTCAAGCTGCCGCTCTCGGTGAAGCGAAAGCAGTAGGCTTTGCGGGGTTGTGCCAGGCGAGTGAGTTCTCTGCGCTTGGCCAGAAAGGTTCATCGGCCTGGGTTTTCTTTGTGCTTGAATGAACCCTGACCATGAATAGACCACCAAGAACGCCAAACCTTTTTCAGCCGAGGGTCTGTAAAACGAATCAGCCATGGGACGCGTCGCACGAATGAAGTACTGGATGGCAACGGTGATGATCATCGGGGGCCTTGCCTGCTGCTCAGCATCAGTGGCTGCCGCCGAACTGCCCCCCACCATCCGCGTTGGCGATCCCGCCAAACCACAATGGGCCTGGGTTGATGTTCCCCACGCTGTGGTGCGGCAAACCATGGCCGTCTTAAAGTCTCCGGTGGAGCAGTGGATGGTAAACAACATGATAGACTATGGCGACACGTCCCAGCACGTGGTGCTCCTTTACAAGGGGAATGGGGGGAGCTGCCGTTATGTGATTCAACGAGGACGATGGATCAGCGTCAGTGGCGAGGAAGGGCTCAAGATCATATCAGGCATGTTCGGGACGAGGCTCGGAGCCTTGAACGCAGAAACAAACAAGGATGATGTGGGACGCCTCTGTGGGAGTCTTGCCTATTTGCACAAGGGCCCCAAGCGGACTTATCTGTCATCTGATTTCTGGACCCGAAACCCCTCCCAGAACGCCTGGATGGCGGGGGCGATCAAAGAGAAGCGCACGCTGAAGCAATATTTTATCGATCCCAAAATAGAAGGGAATGGGGAGGAAAAAACCATCGCCTGCTGGATCATCACCGGCACAGGAGGTGTGGAGCAATGGCGGATTCGCGTTTCGCAACAGGGTGGTACGGGCAGGATCGTCAGTATCACTGTCAACGAGATAATGAAGGAGGGCTCGTTCTCTTGGGGCCTTGTTCCTTGATGAAGCTTGGTTCAAGAATTCCATGAAGAACTGGACAGATCTATTAACACAAAGACATGGGCGTTACTATGAGAGTGGCGACAGCCAACTGGTGTTGCCTGCACCCGTGTCTGAGCAAGCCATTTCCGAGTTCAAGCGAAGCACTGGCTATCACTGGACCGAGGAGTTCTGTGACCTCTATTCTCATCATGATGGTGTGGGGCTGGCTCTTCCCAATCAGGAGATGGCATGGCAGTTCCTCCCGACCCGCGAGTTTCATGGCTTCTCGGTCTTGATCCGTGACTGGTTCGTTAAAACCCATCCGAGTATCGCAGAAGTTTACTATCCATTCTTTGACTGGGGATCTGGGGACGCGATGGGATACCTCGACTTGCCGGATGTTCGCCGAGGAGTCCTCGTGGAGTTTGAGCATGAGGCCTATGAGTTCGATGCCAAACAACCGTGGAGCAGTTTCCTAAAACAGAGTCACGACTCCATCAGGAGTTTTCTGACAATTTAGGTGGATCGCCTTTTTTTAGAACCTACCAGTCAAGCCGTATGCCCACACTCGTTTGTCGTCTTATGCTCATCGCGGCTGCGCTCGTCTGCTGTCCTTCAATTTGGGCTGAGGCTCCGCTGTATTTGACTTATGAGATCAGACAAGAGACGCCTCTCGCCGACGCAACAACCAGTTTCAATGCTGTCGTTAAGGATTGGATGACGAAGCACGGTGTGGCGGCGCTGAAAACGGCAGAGCTTTCCAACGCATTGGCACTCGGAGGGGACTCCCATTTGGATCTGGAGCATCCGGGGCTAGCAGATCTATCACGCCGTTGTTTCAAGTCGGGAAGTCTGCCGAGAGGGGCCCGTATCATCCTCAAAAATGGAGCTTGGGCTGATGACACCGGGGGAAATTCTGCCCTTGTTCCCATGGTTTACATCTTCGTCTTCATCACAACCCGGCCGGATGCCAACTTTGAGGCGGTGCCCAGCCCCGAACAAAGCGCTGAGTGCCGATGGCTTCCAGTCAGGCTGACGATGATGCCTGGCGTGAAGTAGGTCTCTGCATAAGTTATAGTCGCTTGTTTCGACTGCGCCTCGTGAAAACTAAGATTCTGTCCCTCATCATTTCTGGAATCAGTGCTTTCTGCCTGGGGCAGGAGCCGAAAGTTCTGGAGGACCCAGTCAATTCGAACTTTCTCAAGGAGCTTGGACTGGCAAGGGGGAAATCGGATGTCGCAACGACCCAAAGAATTGCCGATGCCATCAAGCCGATTGCGGAGGGGAAAAACGAGAGAGACCGCTTTTATGGCGCGAACGCGCTTTGTTTCTATCTGGAATCGGTCTCTCTTGAGGATCCAACCCCGCTGCTCAAAGTCGCCACCAAAGCGCTAACATCACCATCTCTCAAGTCAGATGGACTTGCCTGGGTGCGCGTTGTCCACCTGGCTGCCCCTGCTAAAGCGGAAGCTCACTACAAGGAAATCTTCGAAGCCACAGGCAGTTCAGGCCAGCTCGCGATACTTGACTGGCTGATTTCGGTCAAAGGGGGAGGATATTCAGCCAGCCCCTTCACCAAGCCTGGTCAGACCGTGACTGAAGCCAGCGATGCCTTGTTCGAAAGCGGCGGCGAACCACCTGCGGATGCAAGTGGCAAGCGGAAGTAGGCAGGACGCGAGGCTCGAACCGTTGATGGCACCTTGCGGAAGCGGGTCATGTCCAGCAAACCGTCACAGTGCGCGGAGCATGACTTCTGATTTCATTTGGCTATCTCCTCTACGCTTTTCCAGCTCACCCAGAACACCCCGCAGCTGGTGTCGAATGCCAGGTAGTTATCGGTAGGAACCGGTAGGGGGGCCAGCCCATCTTCGCGAAGACCGCTGGGCAGGACGAAGTGCAAGGGCACCCGCTTTGCGGTGTGGTGATCCGGCGCGAAGATCAGCAGCTCATAGTCGGGCAGGGCTTGTTTGCCCACTTCGATCCGGGAGCATAACGCGTAAAGACGACCCGCGTGTCCGAAGGTCCGCAACCATTCGTGAACAATGCCTGGCTGCGGAGGATCGTAGTCTGCGGGTAGCTTCCAGCGTGGTGCGGTGGGCTCCTTGATCTCCTTCACGGTCCAGGGATGTCGCACGGTTTCGTTCGCATCCAGACTCCACAGCAGTTGGGCTTTGCGCGTGATGAGGTTGCAGGAAAATACGCGTTCTGGCTGGGGTTCGTCGTCCCACATGGAGTAGCGGTTGCCAGGACGGTTCACGAGAATCAGAACCTCATCCTTCTCTGCACCGGGCCGGGTGCGGAATTCCCAGTTGCCGGGCACGTCTGCCCAATGCTCATAGCGTGAAGCATCGCCCGGGGCGCTGAGGTACACGGCGATTTTGACTGGTACCGATGGGTCCTCAGGAATGCGCTGCCGGACACCCAAAACCAGCCGTCCGCCTGCAGTGACCAAAGTGGGGTTCAGTTCAATCTCCGGATTGTCGAGGAAGTGCATGCTGTCACTCTTGGGAATGGAGGTGACTTGCTCGGCAATTCCGTCCCAGACATCGAATGTGGGAGCCAGTGACTTCAGCATCTCTTCCGCTTTCTCCTTGTCGCGTTCTCGTTCCACCTCTCCAAAGTAATGGGGTGGGGCGGTCCACAGGAGAAGTGCACCGGATTGCCACGGTAGGACATGCAGGTGTCTGGCAAACTGTGGCAGTTCAAATGTACGCCAAGTCTCTCCGGTTCCCTTGCGGCCAAATCCATCGTGTTCGGAAGTCACAAGTCGGCGACCTTGGTGGGCGAAAAACCTCATGGTGTCATCGCTGTCAAATCCAGGGATGGGCTCGGTGCGAATGTCACCAGAGTTCAAGTCCAGCTCCCATAGTCCATGAGACTTGGCGTCAGGGAGGGCGTCTGTCCACGCCAGCAGATCTCTGTCCGCCGCGCGCTCCCCGCGTTTCTTCTCATACACATCGGCAGCGCCGGGATCAGTTTTCCTCCAAAATCGCTGCACGACCAAAGCGTCCGGTTTGACCACTTGGTCGGATCTTGTGACCAGCTCTGGAGGCAAAGTGCGAGCGCCCTCGAGAAGATAAAGATGAACTTCACGACTGAATCCCTCAAGATACGCCCGGAGTCGGATGGCGCTCTCGGGTGCCACCTTGGAAGCCCGGTGATGCGCAACGTAGGCGAGCATGGTCTGGTTGAGTTGGGAGATCTGCTCCTCGCTGAACTGCCACTCCGGCTTGGCTTGGTTGAGCAGGTCCTTCATGGCCGTCAGGGAAGGATAGACGCCTGCTCGCGGTGCGAGCAGATGTACGAGTCCGTTGAATCGTTGGGTAGGGGTCGCTTTGGAGGTCAACCAGTACCAGTCGTCGTCACCGAGCCTGTCAGGAAGATCCTCGGGCCGGGGAAACCAGTCGTCCAGTTGATAGGGGGCTTCCGGGATGGCTGACAACCACGGTGTCACAATGGCCTCAGGTGCAGGATGATCTTGGGCTCGGACTGCGTCGGTAGCGATGGAGAGGGCCCACGCTGTCGCCAGGTGCCAAATGCGGAAAAGAGGGATGGGGAAGCGGCTCATGTTTGGGGTGATGGCTTCTTTGGCAAAAAGATCTGACAAATTGTTCGATCAGGCCTCAGGGGGCCGTTCCATGAAAGGTCCTGAAGCTGATTGAGACGCCCCATGGACTGTTGCTCGAAACCTTACTTAAACTCTGCCGTGAAAATCCAGCGTTGCTTGTTTCTTTTTGCCGTCGCGACATCAGCGACCTTGATGGCCGAACCGCCTGTGCCGACAGACCGGGTTGCGGCGCTGAAGGCGCTTCCCATTGAGGCCGGGAAGGCGGTTTCCATCGAGCGCATCACGGAGACTGCGCTGACGGCTCCGAACGGTGCTGCGTACAAGAACCTGCCGCCGCGTACGGTGGTGAAGCTCGTGTTGAATCCGGCAAAAGGCTCCAACCTCCGGGTCGAAGCCTGGCTGCCTGACCCCGAGAAGTGGAACGGGCGGTTCCTGGGGCTGGGCAATGGCGGGGCGGCGGGGAACATCAATCCGGGAAGTTTTGCCGGACCGATCACCGAGGGGTATGCCGTCGCCACGACGGATATGGGCACAGCCCCCAATTCGGATTCCGGGATCGGGAACAAAGAGGTGTGGAAGGACTTTGGATTCCGCGCCACGCATCTCATGACGGTGACGGCCAAGCAGCTCGTCAAAGCGTACTACGGCAAGGCGCCGGAGTACTCGTATTTCAACGGAGGATCCACTGGCGGACAGCAGGCACTGCAGGAGGCCCAACGCTACCCTGAGGACTACGACGGCATTGTGGCGAATGTGCCGGCCCACTGCCGCACGCCCCTCCATGCTTATTTCCTCTGGAACGACCAGATCCTGCGTCAGTGTCCGTTCACAGAGTCCCAGGAGGCGAACATCATCGCTGCCGGGAATGAGTACATGGCCACACGGGAGATTCCTCAAACCGCCGGGAAGCTGGTGTCAGACCCGCGGTGCAGCAAAGCGGACATCGAGGCCGTGATTGAGCTGGCCAGGAAGAAAGACACCACGCTCACGGACCAGCACGCCGAGGCCATGCGCAAGCTCTTCGACGGCCCGAAGCACTCGGTAACCGGGGAGCGCATCTTCTGCGGCATCCCCTTTGGTAGCTCATTCAAGGCGGCGCATGGCCACCTGTATCTCTTCCGATGGGTCTTTGGTCCAGACAAGAACCTGGCGGAGCTCAACTTCGGTGCGGACATTGACACTTATACCGCCGCACTGGCTCCCTACCTCAATGCCGAGAACGCAGATCTGAGCGCCTTCGAAAAGCGCGGCGGCAAGCTGCTCATGATCTCGGGCTCCGCAGACTCGGTGGTGCCTTATCACGCCTCCATCGACTACTACGAGCGCACGGCTGAGCACTTTGGCTCGCTCGACAAGGTCCGCTCGTTCCTGCGCCTCTACCTGGTCCCCGGCATGAGCCATGGGCCTGGTCCAGGCATCAATAAGCTGCCCAACATGCTGAAGCTGGTGGTGGACTGGCGCGAGAAAGCTGCGGTGCCAGACGTCATCCAGGGCCAGCGCATCGTGAACGGCAAGACCGAGATCGACATCCCCCTCTATCCCTATCCGGGCAAGACGGGCTGGGAGGCGTCTGGGGGCTTCAAGAAGATCGATGGGCCGCGGGTGGGCGTGGATCGCATCTCCGCGAAGTTCATTCCCCCGGCGGCTGACTGACCGACCTGCAGGGGATCTCTTCCTGTCGCGTCTCAGTTTACCGCACCCTGTACAAGGATGTCGTCCCGCTTGTCATCCAGGCCGTCGTCGAACTGCCCATTCTTGCCGGCGGAGCGAACGATGGCCTGGTTGCCTGAGACGAAGATGCGATAGGGCTGTCCCCAGGGATCGAGCCAGGCCCCCTCCTTGTCGAGGCGCTCTTTGGGCACATTGATATAGGCGATGTGCCGGGGATTGTCCTTGATGAGTTCACGCACCATCGCAGGGGCCTCCCCTTTGGGCAGCTGGTGGTGCTCGGCGTAGTATCCTTTAACCCCCTGGACGATGGACTCCATGTCCTTGAGGGCTTGCACATCCTTGCGGAGTTTCGCATCCGGGCTGGTCAGGGCGGTGTAGCCAAAGGTGGCCAGCATGAGCACCACCACGCCTGCCATGACCATGCGGCCGCCGCCACGACGGCGATCCTGGGTCTGGCGGAGGAAGATGATGTTTCTGCCGTAGAGGAAGGGCAGGAAGCAGTTGCCCAGAATGAGTGGGGCTTTGTCGATGTGCAGGAAGTAGAGCAGGTTCAGCACGCTGCCCCAAAAGCTGAGATGCCAGAAGTACCAGGGCACCACGAGCTTCTTCTCCTTCTCGCTCTGCAACCACTGGAGGACGAAGCGGCTGCCGAAAATGGCGGCTCCCAGAAAGCCCACCGCGGTCCACATCGCGGAGTCAATGTAGAGCCAGTGGCCGAAGGTGGAGTCGAGGTAGGGCTGAAGAAATCCGTCGGACACGCTCTGAGAATTAGGAATTAAGAATGATGAATGAGGAACGGATGGCTTCCGGGAGGATGGAGTTCCCCGCAAGTAACCAGATCGTCATATTCATGATCGGGCGGGGGTTCCAGAAAGCAAGAACCCGCCCGGCTGCCACGAGGGGCGGCGCGGGCGGGTGCAAAGGAGGGGCAGTCAGGCGCTAGGTGAAGAAGCGTTTGGCGCGCTCGAAGAAGGTCTCCTGGAGCGGGGAGTTGTGTTCTCCCAGAGCCTTGGCGAAGTCTTGAAGCTTCTCTTTCTGCTCGGCGTTGAGCTTCGTGGGCACGGCGATCTGCACGTGCACGTACAGGTCGCCCTTACGGTCGCTGTCCAGGTGCTTGAGGCCCTGGCCGCGGAGGCGGAAGGTGGCCCCGTTCTGGGTGCCGCCGGGAACGCGCACGTTGGCTTTGCCATCCAAGGTGGGCACCGCCAGTTCACCGCCCAAGGCAGCGATGGGGTAGCTCACGGGGACATCGCAGTGGAGGTCTGCGCCTTCACGCTCGAAGAGATCGTGAGACTTGATGCTGATCACCACATAGAGGTCGCCACTGGGGCCACCGCGGGTGCCAGCATCGCCGTTGCCGCTCGAGCGCAGGCGGGAGCCTTCTTCGATGCCTGCGGGGATCTTGAGGCGGATGCGCGTGCGATCCTTGGCCCGGCCCTGGCCGTGGCAGTCGCCGCAGGGATCCGAGATGGTCTGACCGGTGCCCATGCAATCCGGGCAGGTCTGTTGGATCTGGAAGAAGCCACGAGCGCTGATGACCTGGCCCACGCCGCCGCAGGTGCGGCATTGTTTGGTACCCCCGCCGCTCTTGGAGCCGGAGCCTTTGCAGGTCTTGCAGTTGGCCAGGCGCTCGAACTCGAGCTCTTTTTCCACGCCTTTGGCCGCCTCTTCGAGGGTGATCTCCAGGCCGTAGCGCAGGTCGCTGCCCCGCTGCGGGCCGTTGCCGCCGCGTCCCCCCGACGTCCACCGCCGCCGCCGAAGAAGCTTTCAAAGATGTCACCACCGGCACCGCCGCCGAAGACTTCGCGGAAGATGTCCAGGGGATCATGGAAACCACCACCACCGCCGCCGGCTGGCATGCCACCCGCGAAGGCGGCATGGCCGTAGCGATCATAGGCAGCGCGCTTCTGCTCATCGCCCAGCACATCGTAGGCTTCGCCCAGCTCCTTGAACTTCTCCTCTGCGCTATGGTCGCCAGGGTTCTTGTCCGGATGGAATTGAACCGCGAGCTTGCGGTAGGCTTTTTTGAGCTCGTCCTGAGAGGCGGTCTTGGAGACGCCGAGGACTTCGTAATAGTCGCGTTTGGAGGCCATGTGGAGAGGAAAGGATCAAGTGGGCGCAGGCAGGAGGGCCCGTGCAGGGGTTTACGCCGCCGGAGGGCCGCTGGACACGGAAACGGTCGCGGCACGCAGAAGACGGTCCTTCAGCTTGAAGCCGCGACGCATGACTTTCAGGATGGTGCCCTCAGGCTGATCGGCGCTGGCTTCATGACTCACGGCTTCGTGGACATTCGGGTCGAACTTGGCACCCTGCCCGGGCACCTCTTCCACCCCGGCGTCGCGCAGGAAGTCGGCCAACTGGCGGCGCACCATGCTGAGGCCGATGTAAATCATGCTCTTCTCGCTTTCGGCCTTGGCGGCGTCGAGACCCATCTCGAAGTTGTCGAGGATGGGGAACAGGTCGCGCAGCAGGTCCGCGTTCGCATACGCACGGCTTTCCTGGGTGTCGCGGGCCACGCGCTTGCGGTAGTTGTCCAGCTCAGCGGCGGTGCGCAGGGCGCTGTCCTTCCACTTGGCCACTTCGGCCTGGAGTTCGGCGATGGGATCCGCGGCCACGGGAGCCGATTCGGTTTCGAGAGCGGCGTCAGCGGCCTGGGTTTCGGTCTCGGGAGCGACAGGCTCCTGAGCTGCGATGGGTTCTTCGGTCGTTGAGTTCATGAGCAGAAAGAGAAATGGAAGCCGTGCAGACCGGCGGCGAGATTAGGCCGCCGGATCAAAGGGGGTCGGGACTATGCACTGAAGAGAGGCTGGTGGCAAGAGGCGGTAGGATGACGGGCGACAGGACCCGGACGGCGAACCTCTACCTTGTGCAGATTCCGTTCCTAGCGTGGCCCTGACGTTACTGAGGCAGGCTGGCGGATGGGGGTGAAACGCTCATGATCAGGGTGTTATGCTGATTTTTCGGTGTGAAAGGCGGCCGCAAAGGGGCCATCTGAAGTCCGTGGGATGAGGGCGAAGGGGCGGATCAGAGGGCCAGTTTTGCCCCTATTGCGACAAACTGACACGGTGGCGTCTTCTCAGATTGGACGGTAAGCTTGTCGGCTCCGTGCTTTGCGGGCATCAAGAGCGCTGGTGAAAAGCACGCCATTGTTGGCAAGGCCTGAGGGGCCCAAGGGCTACTCGATGCCGGAGGCATCGAAGCCATTAGCCGGACGGTCGAAGGAGCGTAGCGACTGATACCTCCGGGTGATCAGAATGGGCCTTGCATCCCGGAGCGGATGCCAGCGACTTCCAGCAGCACGCGAACCTTTGCTGTCACCCCTCCGGGGTGAACGCAGATGCTTGC
>NZ_BATR01000041.1 GCF_000739655.1 Verrucomicrobium sp. BvORR106
CTGGGACATCATCCCGGAGTTATACCCTCTGCCCGGCGAGCCCGTCATCGAGAAGCCCGGCAAGGGCAGCTTCTACGCCACCGACCTGGACCTCCTGCTCGCGCGGCGCAACATCCAGAACATCGTGCTATGCGGCATCACCACCGATGTGTGCGTGCACACCACCATGCGCGATGCCAACGACCGCGGCTACGAGTGCCTCATCCTCTCCGACTGCACCGGAGCCACTGACCACGGCAACCACCTTGCTGCCTTGAAAATGGTGACCATGCAGGGGGGCGTTTTCGGAGCCGTGTCGGATTCCAAGGCCTTGATTGCGGTGATGTGAGGTCGGAGCGTCGGTGCGTCGGTGCGTCGGTGCGTCGGTGCGTCGGTGCGTCGGAGCGTCGGTGCGTCGGTGCGTCGGTGCGTCGGTGCGTCGGAGCGTCGGTGCGTCGGTGCGTCGGTGCGTCGGTGCGTCGGTGTTGCTGGCGTTATCTCATGAACCCGGAGGGTTCGCCATGCATAGCCATGGGTCGGCCGAGCATAGCGAGGACTACCCATGGTAAGTGCGCTGGTATTCTACCGCGGAGCGGTAGGCCAAGTGCGGCCAAGAAATCTGGCGGTTGGTGCGCGGGATTGGCGTCTGGGGTTCGCACTACGATGGGCCTACTGCTCCGCGGTAGCGCGGCTCTCCTCGCTGTCCACGGGTAGCCCTCGCTATGCTCGGTCGACCCGCGGCTATTCATGGTGAACCCTCCGGGTTCGGGACATGCTTGCGCCCGTTTTCGCACGCGGGCACCCCATTTCGTGACTCTCCCTTCCCGCACTGCTTCCCACCTCTTACCTCTAACCATTTACCACTCACCGAACCACCACCCCTCGAACACACACATCGCTGCCCAGCACCTCCACGCTCACCTTCTCCAGCTCCACGGACTTCGCCCCCACCGCGAACTCCACGCCTCCCACTGCCAGAGTGCCCCCACCGCAAATTCTAGGTGCAATGTACCAACACACCTCGTCCACCGCACCCGCGGCAAAGGCCTGGCCCAGGAGATTGCCGCCGCTCTCCAGCAGCACGCTGGTGATCTGGCGGGCGGCCAGCTCTTTGAGAATGTCCGGGAACGTCAGGTCACCCCGCAATACAATCGTGCGTTCCTTGAACTCGTCGGTGAACAGGCCGGCGTCCTGAGGCAGCTCTCCGCTCCGGGTCACGACCACACGCCAGGGTTGGAGCTTGCCTTCAGGCACTGCGTCGCCGCGCAGCGTCAGGCGGGGATTGTCACGACGGAGCGTCTCCGCCCCGATGAGGATGGCGTCGCTCTGCACCCTCAGCTGCATGGCATGGGCGCGTGAAACCTCGCTGGTGATCCACTGGGACTCGCCGGGCGGGCGGCTCAGGCGACCATCGAGGCTCTGGCCTGCCTTGGCCACCACATAGGGCAGGCCGGTCGTGATCCATTGGGCAAAGGGACGCAGCACTTCCTCGCACTCCTCCCGCAACACACCGCTCAGGACCTCGATTTTCGCATCCCTCAGAATCCGATCAGCGGCACCGGCGTGCCCAGGATTGGGGTCGGTGGCCCCATAGACCACGCGGCTGACGCCGGCATTCGTGAGCGCCACCGTGCAGGCCCCGGTGCGACCGTGGGTGGAGCAGGGTTCGAGGGTGACATAGGCGGTCGCACCCCGGATCTCGGCCCCTTTCCCCTGGGCTTCTGCGTTCCTCAGCGCCTCCACCTCAGCATGGGGCAGCCCCACCCGATGGTGCCAGCCCTGCCCGATGAGACGGCCGTCCTTGACCAGGACCGCGCCCACTGCGGGGTTGGGAGAGGTGAGTCCAATGCCATTCCGGGCCTCGGCCAGGGCCAGGCGCATCCACTTTTCGTCGTCTGGGTGCTGCATGTGAGGAAGCTCCTCCGCTCTACCACACAAAGATGCCCTTTCACGGGAAAACCTTTGTGCTGCGACCCCGGCCTGTGTTTTGATGCGCGTGCATGACGACCAAGCAGCGCGCCCAGCTCTACCATGAATTTGCCAAACTGTTGGGCGCTGGCATGCACCTGGACCGCTCGGTGGATCTTTTGCTGGAGCAGGGGCCGCCCGCCTCCATGCGCTCCTATCTCAATGGCATCAAACAGGGGCTCTCAGAGCGGCTCAGCCTCACGGAATCCGTGGCCCGGCACAACGCTGGCATCGTCACGCCCTTGGAAATCAGCCTGCTGGATGCCGGGGAAAAGGGCGGTCGTCTGGAGGCCTCCTGCGAGCACCTCGCGCACTACTTTGAGCTTCGCCAAAAGAGCCGGGACAAGGCCATCGGTGCCCTCATTTACCCAATTTTGCTGCTTCATGTAGGGGCTCTTTTCCCGGACTTCACCCGCATGTGGAACGGAGGCGGACTGCAAGACTACCTGATGCAGACCGGCGGCCGCTTGTTGATCATTTGGACGGCGCTGGCTCTCCTGGGGGCCGCTTGGTGGTTCGTGCTCAAGCTGGCTGCCCAGTCTCCTGCGGTGGACCGCCTGCTGGGCACCATCCCGCTGGTGGGTGGCGCTCGCCGTCACTGGGCGCTCGCCCGGTTCTGCCAGGTGTTTCAAACTGGGCTGCTGGCGGCCTTGCGCATCTCAGAAATCCTGCGGATGGCGGGCAAGGCGTCCCAGAGTGCTGTCTTGGAGGGCGCTGGTTTCCAGGCCGCCCAGAGCGTGGAGGACGGGCAGGCCTTGGCTCCCTCGTTGAAGGCCACCGGAGCCCTTCCCAAGACCTTGGGGAGCGCCGTGGATACGGCCGAGCAGACGGGCACCCTGGATATCGAAATGGGCCGCTGGGCCCGCGCCGAGTCCGAACTCGCCTCCCGCGCCCAGGACCGGGCGGCCGAGTGGCTCCCCCGCATTTTTTACGTCTTGGTGTTGCTTTACATCGCGTGGCGGGTGATCAGCATGGCCCTCAGTTATATGGGCCCCAATGGCATGATCCAGCAGATGCTGGACGGCATCTGAGTCCAGGTCCGGCTGGGGCACCGTCTCCGGTGAGGCAACTTTTCTCAAAATAGGAGTTGCAACTCCTGTTCAATCGAACATTATCGCTCTCAACTGTTCACCAAACTCTAATACCGACACCGTATGGCCCGCGCACCCAAAGAAACGTCCTCTGAACCCGTCTCCAGCAAGATCGCAGACGCCCGGGCCAAGAATCTGGAAATGGCGATCCAGCAGATTCACAAGGACTACGGTGAAGGTTCCATCCTGCGGATGGGCGAGGAGAATCGCACGGAAATCTCCATCATCCCCACGGGCAACCTCCTCATTGACCAAGCTCTTGGCATAGGCGGCTTCCCCCGCGGTCGTGTGGTCGAAGTGTACGGCCCGGAATCCTCCGGTAAAACCACGCTGACCCTCACCGTCATCGCCCAGGCCCAGAAGACCGGTGGTCTGGCGGCGTTTATCGACGTGGAGCACGCCCTTGATCCCAACTACGCCCGGAAGCTGGGTGTGAAGATGGAAGAGCTCCTCGTCTCCCAGCCCAGCAGCGGTGAAGAAGCTCTGCGCATCTGTGAGACTCTGGTCCGCTCCAATGCCCTTGACGTCATCGTCATCGACTCCGTGGCCGCCCTTGTCACCCGCCAGGAACTGGAAGGGGAGATCGGCGACGCCACCGTGGGGGCTCAGGCCCGACTGATGAGCGCGGCGCTGCGGAAACTCACCGCCATCATTTCCAAAGCCCGCACCTGCTGCATCTTCACCAACCAGATCCGCGAAAAGGTGGGCGTCATGTTCGGCAACCCCGAAACGACCCCAGGCGGCAAGGCCCTCAAGTTCTATTCCAGCGTTCGTATCGACATCCGTCGTATCGGTGCCATCAAGAGCTCCGATGGCACCACCACCGGCAACCGTACTAAGGTCAAGGTGGTGAAGAACAAGCTCGCGCCTCCGTACACCGAGGCGGAGTTCGACATCATGTACAACGAGGGCATCAGCGGCGTGGGTTCACTCCTCGACCTTGCTCTTGAGTACGACATCCTTCAGAAGCGTGGCTCGTGGATCAGCTACAAGGGCACCCAGCTTGCCCAAGGTCGCGACGCCTGCAAGGAAGCCCTGAAAGCCGACGCCGCCCTCTATGCGGACGTTGAGGAGCAGGTCAAAGCCCGCCTCGCCGAGAAACTCGCCAACAGCGGCAGCAAAAGCAGCCGCAGCAACGGCGCGGGCCTGCCCAGCGCCGCCATCAGCGACGACGAGGCTGGAGAATAATCTTCCGATGGTTGGCAGCGCAGGGGATTATGCCCCGCCGCCAGTTCCATCCAATCCGATCTGATCCCTCTTCCCGCCAGCGGACCTGTTTCGTTGGCGGTAAGGAGGTCCATCGGCATCTACCATCTCGAGGGGAAACTTGGGGGCAATGGTTCCTTGGTTACTGACACCCCCCTTGAACTAAAAGAAGCCGGGCGGACCGAGTGGTCCCGCCCGGCTTCTTCTCTTTTCGTCGTCCGACGGCCGCGTGTCCCTGCGGCGACTGAGCCGATGGAGGCCATCGGACTACGCAGGAAGCGACGCTGCGGAGTAGTCCGACGGTCCCCGTCGGTCAGGGATGCACGTCCCAGGACAGGCATCGCGATGGGTGATGGTGCGGGGCGGAACTGCAAAGGGCATGCTGGGTGCGGCGGAAGATGCAGCTGACTTGGCCGTACGTCCCTGCGGCGACTGAGCCGATGGGGACCATCGGACTACGCTGGAGGTGACGCTGCGGGGTAGTCCGACGGTCCCCGTCGGTCAGGGGTGCGCGTCCCATGACGTGCGCATCAACGGGCGATCGGCTGCGTAGAAGGTGCGAGCTCGCGCTGTTTACTGCGGAGGCCGGATCAATTCTCGGCAACCAAAATTGCTTTGGGGATGCCGATGGGTGATCGTGCCACTTCCTTGTACAAGGCATAGCCACAGATAGGCAAGAAGGCGGAGATCAGTCCGTTCACAAAGACGCTTAGTGTGAAAGGAACAGCCGCATCTGGGAGGAAGAAGAACTCAAGGAGTGCATCTGCTGCCCAGAATACAGAAAGAAAGATGAGGCCCATTACTAGGAGGACTCCGAGAATACTCCAGAAACGGCCTTTCGTAAGCGTCATGCTGCGTTCAAATGAGACGTTGACCAGGCATTTTTCCGTGACGGCCATGGACTCAACCAAGGAAAGCCTGACCAGCAGGTAGATGCCAGGGATGATCAGCATCACGAATCCCATGCCGATGCTTACTACCAGCACCAAGCGTGCGCCCAAGAGCCATCCCCATGACGAGAGTCCTTCGCGAATCGCACCGAAAAACGACAGGGGCTTCCCAAGGCAACTGGCGTGGGCGCTGCAGATAATCACACTGGCAAAGAAAGTGGCGACGAGAACGGAGGCCAGCAGACTCAGGACCGCGGAGAATCCCGGGTTCTCATACACAAACATGATGTTCTGCTGCAGAACATACATCAGCGCCTCACTTGCCGGCACGAAGAACAGTAGAGCCAGTAACAGCGTTCGCGGGAAAAGTTTTCCGTACAACTCCCCCGCACTTGAAATAACATTGGTGATCATGCGATGACGTGGATCGATAGTGAAAGGACAAGATAGTTGCTCCATGTGGTCGCATGATCAAGGCGGATGTTGATTTGGGTGAAAAGAGGTGACTGTTGGTGATATTGTCTTCGCTCTTCCCTGGTTGTGGTTGGAGCTTGAGGTGCACGGAGGTGTCAGTCGTTACAATCTCGCTCAACGCTGGACTCAGTGAAGTTCTGTTTAACGCTGATCCAGAGGTGGCAAGATTTGACAGAGGAATGTTCTCTATCAGTCCGACTGACGAGTTGAAGCTCTGGGCTACTTTGTTTCCTTTGACTTCAGGACTTCTGTGTCCCGCGCGGCGCATGAGCGACAGGTTAAGCGTCTGAGGTGTTCAGGTTGCCATTTGGAGGCCCGCCAGAACAAGTTGTCCAAGGAGCGGCGGTTTGTGCTTGCACAACCGCCGAGGGGAAGCGGAGCGATTGATCGTCAAATGCCCATCGCCTTGTGCCGCTCCACCGCTGCTTGCAGGCTCGAGGCCACCTTTCCTCCGGCCACCTCCGGCGGTTGTGCAAGCACAAACCGCCGCTCCTTGACGTGCACAGGCCTTCGGTAGTGTTGTGGCCTCACACCCCTTAACCTGACGCGCCTACTGGCAGGGGGTCAGGGTTTAATGATTAAACACAAACTCCGCGGAGTTCAGCAGCGCCCACAGCACGTCCTCCACTGCTGCCTTGCGTGCGTCTCCTGCGCCTGCATCGGCAATGACCTTCACGGCCACGGCTTTTTCCTCGGGCAACGGCAGGCGTGAAAACGTCGCCAGATACAGCTCATCCACTACGGACTCAGGAGCCAACGTTCCCGTTGCGAGTTTGCCGACGCGGCCGGTCGCATCCACGAGCCGGGCCTGCAGCCGGGTGCTGTTCATGAGGTGCAGGGCTTGCACCACACTGGGCTTGGCATCGCGTTCACAGGGGCATTCGGCGCTGGCATTGGGGCGGCCAAAGGCGTCCATGAACTCGCTTTGCAGTTTGTGATTCCAGGTCTGTTTGGCCAGGGTTCCCGCCGGCGTGCTGGTGAAGGTTTCGCTGGTCTGGGTCACTTCAGACACGGCATCCAGCAGCACCTCCGCAGGCAGCCGTTTGCGGTAGGCCCGGGAGTAGTTTCTGGTATCTGCCAGGTTCGTCTCATTGGGGAGGCTGCTGAGCTGGTACACGTGGGAGCGCATGATCGTGCGCATCAGGTGTTTGAGGTCGAACTTGTGGGCGACGAAATCCTGCGCGAGCCAGTCTAGTAGCGGGGCATTGCTTGGCGGATTGGACGCCCGGAAATCGTCCACGGGCTCCACGATGCCGCGCCCCATCAGCGCCTGCCATACCCGGTTCACCGTGGCGCGGGCGAAGAGCGGATTCTCCGGCCTCACCATCCAGTCCACCAGCACGGTGCGCGGGTCTTGGTTCGCGGAAATCGTGACCTGCTCTGCGGCCGGCGCCTTGGGCTTGAGGGGCTCGTTCGTCACAGGGTGGGGGATGCTCGCCTCACCGGGTGCAAACCACCAGTACTCCGGCTCACCGCTGATCGGGGCGGAGATGCCCTGGCCCTTCCGTTTCATCTGGGTGAAGAACGCCGCCAGTTGATAGTAGTCACTCTGGTTCCAGCGCTCGCTGGGATGCTGGTGGCACTTCGCGCACTCCAGTCGCACCCCCAGGAAGATCTGGCCGACGAACGCCGCGGCATCGATGGGCTCGCGTTTATCCCTGAGAAAAGCCACCCGCCCGTCCTGATGACTGCTGCCCTGGGCAGTGAGCAGTTCGCGGACAAACTGGTCCCAGGGCTTGTTGTCGCGGAACGACTGCCGGATCCACGTGTCCATCAGCAGCACCGGCTTCACGCCCACACGGGATGGATTGGGGCGAAGGAGGTCGCCCCACTTCACGGCCCAGTGGTCGGCCCACTCCGGGCGTTGCAGGATTTGGTCGATCCACTTCTCTCGTTTTTTTGGGATCGGTGCTGGCCAGGAAGGCCTTGGTCTCCTCCACCGTGGGTAGCAGGCCGGCGCCATCCAGCGTGACGCGGCGGATGAATTCCGCATCGGTGCAGGTTTCGCTGGGCAGATGACCCAGTTGTTTGAGCCGGGCATAGACCAGCCGGTCAATCTCGTTGTTCTCCGGCTGCCCCGCATATCGCTCCGCCGGCAGGACCTTCTCGGAAGGAATCGCTGCTTTCGAGATGCCCACGTGGCCCATGTAACGCGCCACCACCACTGCCTCCCCGCTATAGGGCGTGGCCTGCACATGCCCGTGCTCATCCACGGCCACCACTCCGGCGTCGTTGGAGGCATACTCCGTCAGCGCGGTGACATCGCGGCTGCTGCCGTCGCTGTAGCGGGCCGTCACCTTCAGGTTCAGGCTCTCGTTCTTCTTGTAGGTCTTGTCGGGAGGATCCACTTCAATGCCGGTCAGCTTGGGCTGGTTGGGAACTTCGTAGGGCATGCCCTGCCGGATCCAGTTGGCGACCGTCTTGTAGAACTCCGAAGTTTCTTCGAACCGCTGCCCACCCTCGTGGGCCACGCTGCCGGTGGCCTTCCGCAGCAGCAGGCTTTCCTCCGCCAGGGCGGGGAAGACGCGGCGCCCTCGCGTGTCCTGTACCACCTCTGCCCAGTCTGAGCGCGGATCAAAGGAGAACACCGACAGCTTGAAGCCTGCCTGACCTGAGGCCTTGGCATGGCAGCTCCCCATGCTGCAGCCCGCCTTGCCGAGGATGGGCAGAATGTCCTGCGTGAAGCTCAGCGCCTGCCCGTGCTGTTTTGCCGGGACAGGGGAGGTGGCCAATTCCTGAACTGGAGCCGGGCCAGGAGTGGCTGCTGTAGGCGTCGTTGTTGTTTCCTCAAGGCGTGACAGCTTGCCATCAGCTGCCCAGGTGATCACGCTGCCGTCACCTCCTCCGGCATACACCGTCATGCCATCGGCGGTCGCGGTCACGGCCTGCAGGTTCGTGCCCGCTACAGCCAGCTTGGTCTCCTTGGCGGAATTGGCCTGGGACTGAGCACCCTCGTGCGCCTTGAGCTCGGTGAACACCCGGGGCAGGCCTTCGTCGTTGATTGAGATCAGGCGCTGGCCGTCGGCACTCCATTGCAGACCCGTGATGGGGGTGTTGGCACGGCTCAACTGCACGAGCTGTTCCTTCGTCTTCACATCCCACACCTTGAGTTCCTTGTCGGCACTTCCGGTAGCCAGCCAGGTGGCGTCCTTGTTGAACGCCACGCCCATGACTGCTCCAGCGTGACCCTCGAACTTGCCCAGCAGCTTGTGGCTGGCGGCGTCCCATACCCGGGCCACGTTGTCCGCCCCGCCGGTGGCGAAGAGCCGCCCGTCTTGAGAAAGCGTTAGCGCGACGATGTTGTCCGTATGGGCTTCCCAGGTGGCTTCGGGCTTCGCAGAGCCCAGTTTCCACTGGTGCAAAACACCCCGTTGGGCGGCGGCTCCGTCGGCCACCAGTAGGGAGGTCTGGTCCGGCAGGAAGGCCAGGGCTGAAACGCGACCCTCGAGCGGGGCCGTCCAGGAGGCCAGTTCGACCCCATCGGCAGGATTCCAGATCTTCACCAGCCGATAGCCGCCTACGGCCAGTTTGGAGCCATCGGGGCTCCAGGCCAGGGATTGCACAACGTCGCGATGCCCTTTGAGCGTGGCGACAACCGGACGATTGGGCTGGGTCACATCATGAATGCGTACCTCATTCCCGTGCGCAGCGGCGAGCCGCGTCCCTGCGGGATTGAGGCTGAGAGCCATCACGGGCAGCTTCCCTGGCGGGAGTTCGCCCAGCTTGTCGGCGTCGGCTGGTTCTCCAAAGGCTGCCAGTGCCTTGTCATCCCAATGAGCCCCCGCATCCACCCAGGCCTTGAGCAGGGCGATCTGCTTTTCCGGAAGCTGCTTCTTGGGCGGCATGTGCGCATCACCCTCCGCCGTCAGGGCGTGGATCAGCGCACTTTCCCCTCCCTTGCCGGGCACCAAGGAGGTGCCCTGATCGCCGCCTTGCAGGGCGGCTTCGCGAGTTTCCAGGGAGAGTCCGCCCTTCTGCTTGGACGTACTGTGGCAGCTGATGCAGTGCGTTTTGAGCAAGCCCATGATCTCCGCAGGCTTTGGCGGCGCGGTGGCCGCGGCAAAGACCTGGGGAGCACTCAGAAGGGCGAGACCGAAAAAGAGGCCGGGAGAGACACGCATGGGGCAGCCGTCAATACGGTCTTTCCCTCCGACCTCTTGCCTGTCATGATACTAAACTGACGCCAATCGTCCCGCTATCTGAGGGGTGAGCGTCACCGTGCGTTACATTAGTACTACATCGCGTCACATTCCGCGCTTCACGATTTCTTTGCTGCGAAAGGGAAGGTTTGGCTGTGCTTCGTCGCTGGCACCTGGATGGTGAAGGTGCCCTTGGCCGCATCCACGCTGCACTTGATGAAGTTGGCCACGCAACCCTCGGCAAGGTCACCCTGGTTGGCGATGAGATCCTTCACGGTGTTGTTCGCCGCCCCATCGTCCCGCACGTTCTCATGCATCTGGTACATGGCCTTGATGGAGGGCGTGCTCTTAAGGGCTTCCATGGCGCTGGCACTCGTGCCTTTGCGCGGGCCGTTGTTCATGACCGATACCGTCGGTGAGAGTGACTTGATGAGGATCGGGTTGTTGCTGGAATCCAGTCCATGGTGGTTCACCTGGTAGAGGTCCACCGTGCCCGCCACATTGTGCGGGGCCACCAGCTTCTCCTCCAGATTCCAGGTCAGGTCGCCGCCGTCAAAGAAGCGGAAGCCCCCATGTTCGAGAATCAGCACCACGCTGTTGGCGTTGTCCGAGGTGTCCACTGGCTTCTGAGGAACGCTGCCTGCGAGCGGATTGGCCACCTTGGCCTGTTCGGCGGTGGGTGCGATGAACTTTTGGTTGGCCCCCAGGCAACGGAGTGTCGTGGTGGCTCCGGTGCCTTCCTTGGCCGCCTGGAGCGGCACGAGGTCGCCCGCCGCAAGAGTCACTCGTTTGCCCACCTGAGCCGCGCGATAGGGGCGGCTGGCAAGAGCCCAGCGGGTATCGTTGGGTTTGTTGTCCGGGCTCACGTCCGCCTCCGGGATCCCTTTGTCATAGAGGGCCTTGATGGGCAGGAGCGCGGCCAGCTCCGCCATCCCGCCGAAGTGGTCCACATGGAAATGGGTGATCACCACGTGGTCGATCTGCTTCAGCCCCGCTTCCTGGGTGGCGACTTTGTGGATCCGCGCAGCGTCCCGTCCTCCGGGGTTGCCCGTGTCCACCAGCACCGACTCGCCTTCCGGGGTCACGATCAGCGTGGACCCGCCGCCCTCGGAGTCGATCCAGTAGATGTCCAGGGTTCGGGCATGGAGGCCGCTGGCGTGCAGCATGCTGACGGCCAGGAGGAGCGAGGCAAGTCGGGAGAGGAGCTTCATGGAGAAAGAGGAACGGTGGAACAGAGAGCAATTATTCCATCGGTCTTCCCGCCCGGTGACAAGCCCGCGTTCCGAAATCGAACGGGCGGGCCCAATCAGCCCGCCCGTTCCCCCTTGCCGGAAGCCGCAGAAACTTCCGACCAACGCTGCTGGATGCGGAGCGTGAACAGCCGGGTCGCTATTCTATCCACGCGAGCATGCGCCAAACTAGTTTCTTGTTTCAATTAGTTATGCATTAGATGAACGAATATTAATCCTCGCCGAACCCGCCAGGCTTCGCTTGGGGGACCGCAGGAGTTTGCAGGGTGAGCAGGTAGGCGACCAGGGATTGCAGCACCGTCTCATCGTCCACGTAGCTGGAGGACAGAATCATCTTCTTGCCGTACTCATCGCCGATCTCCGCCCCTCGCAGGCCCCGCTGGAACTTGCGCAACTGCGCTGTCAGGTACCAGTCTGGCAGCCCCACCAGCGGGGGGCTGCGGAAGACGAGTTCGCCTTCGCCATTGTAGCGGTGGCACTCCATGCAGCGTTCCTCATACAGCTCCCTGCCCCGTGCGAGGTCCACTCCGGGATTGGCGGGAGGCGGTGCCACTCGAGGGAGTTGGGTCACGTGGGCGGCCACCTCTGGAATCTGCTGGGCGGTCAGGGCCTTGGAGATGGCCCGCATCATCTGTCCTTCGGTGTCAGACGCGTGTACTCCCCGCCGGTCGAGTTGGAAATTCTGCAACTGTGCCACCACGTACCAGTCCGGCAATCCGGCGATGGGAGGCGCTTTCAGCGTGGCATTGCCTTCCCCTTTGGCCCCGTGGCAGTGCATGCACAGGTTCTGAAACAAAACGGTGCCTGGAGCCGGCGACGCAGCCACGGGAGGTGCTCCCCAACTGGGGGCTCCGCTGGTGAGCAACATCAACATGGCAAAGCCCCAAAGGCGCATGGCAAAGGCTACTTCACAACACCGTCCGGAGCTTGTCAAAAGTGCCTCGAATCTTGTGGTGGGCATCTCCTGGATTGAAGAAGTCGACCAAAGAAAAATCCCGGATCTTGCCCACGGCGCACCGTGGAAGATCCGGGATGACAGAGACCTCAGTGCGAAAGGACTAGGCGGGCTTCGGCAGGGCTTTGGGAGCCTCTTTCTCAGCTGGCTTCACGGCAGGAGTCGCAGCGGGGGCCGGGGCAGGAGCAGCGGGCTTCGGCGCGGCAAACGGGCTGTCCACGCCTTCGGTGGAAAGCTCCCACTTGTCGGAGCGGAAGAGGCTGGCGGGGAAGCCTTCCTTGTTGATCAGGGTGGCCTCGGGGCACCAGGCGGTCCAGGCATAGCGTACGGCCACAGGGTTCTTCACTTCCTCACTGGAAACGTGGATCTGTTTGCCCACGACCCGGGCTTTGGCGGGTTTCCACACCTTGTCCTCACCAGCGATGATGAAGCCCTTGAGCTCCCCACCGTCGCGTGCGGCCAGGCCGCCACCCACATTGCTCCAGCTCACCACGATCTTGTTCCCGGTCACAGAGGCTCCGCCAAAGATGGGACCGCCGCTGATGCCGTTGGGCTGGTAGTCCTTCTTCTTGTAGTCCTTCACGAGGGCCTGCAGGGCCAGACGACGTCCCACTTCCTGCTTGTTGCGCGGGTGGATGTCCTTCTCTTCACCGATGTCGTTGGCCACGGCCAGCCCGCTCTTCTTCACGCGGAGGGCGGTTTGGAGCTGGGCCCACTGTAGCTCAGCCCAGGTATCGGCTGCACCCACCGGCTGGGGCCAGGTACGGCCGTTGCCGAATCCGGCCAGCTGCACGATGTAGAAGCTCAGTTCGTCACCCCATTGCTTGCGCCAGTCGGCGATGAGCGTGGGCATGAGCGTCTGGTACTGCACCGCACGCTGCTGGTTGGACTCACCCTGGTACCAGATGGCACCCTTCACGGTGTAAGGCACGATGGGAGCCACCATGCCATTGAACAGCACCGCCGGGCGATGCTGCGTGGTCTGCAGATTCTCAAACGGGCGCGGGGCACCGGGGACGGGTTGCGGGGTGGCACCGGGCTTGGCGTTCTCGGCCTTGATCTTCTCGATCTTTTCCTTGGCCACCTTTGTGGCGGTTTCGTAGTCAGCCTTCGCCTTCTCCAGATTGTAGGTCTTCAGGAAATCATCCCAGGCGGTGATGATCGCGGCGCAGGTGGGCACGGCCTCCAGGGCTGGCTTGCTGGTCCAGGCTTCCGCGCGGGTGCCGCCCCAGGAGGTGTTGATCAGCCCCACCGGCACATCGAGTGCCTTGTTGAGCTCACGGCCGAAGAAATAACCCACGGCGGAGAAACTCTTCACCGAGTCTGGGGAGCACACCTGCCAGGACGGACGTTGGGCGATGTCCTTGAGCGGCTCGTTGGCCACGGCCTTGGGCACGCTGAAGAAACGGATCTTCGGGTGATTGGCGGCAGGGATCTCCTGTTCAGGATTCACCGCCTTGTCCACGGTCCATTCCATGTTGGACTGGCCGGAGCAGACCCAGACCTCACCCACGAGGATGTCCTTGAACACGACTTCATTCTTCCCCTTCACCTTCAGTTCGGCGGGCTCCGCACTGGCCTTCAGAGCATCGAGCGCCACTTTCCAGGAACCATCGGGGCCAGCAGTGGCCTGCTTGCTCTGGCCGCCAAAGGTGACGGTCACGGCTTCGCCCGCATCGGCCGTGCCCCACACCGCAACGGGTTTGTCGCGTTGCAGCACGAGGTGATCGGAAAACACCGAGGGGAGTTTGACGTCGGCATGGAGCAACCCGCCTGACAGCAGGGTCGCGAGGAAGAGGGAGTATTTCATGGTTGAGGTGAGGAGAACAGATCGCAAAGCGCCCGATTGAAGCGGGCCTGTCCAGGCCTGACAAGCAGAAGGAGCCCGTCCGGCGCGGAAGACTACTTCGCGCTGAGCAGGCCTTGTTTTTCCAGAAAAGTCTCGGCTTGGCGCAATGTTTCCCAGACTTCAGGCTCCTTGTTGAAGAAAGCATGCGTCTTGCCCTCGAAAACGGAGACCTCGCAGGTCCCGCCGAGCTCCTTGACGCGGGCGGCGTAGTCTTGCACGGACTTGATCGGTACCGTCGTATCGGCCGATCCGTGGAAGATGATGGTGGGCGGGGCACCCGCCTCGAGGTGCTGATGCGGGCTCAGCTTGAGCAGCTCCGTCAGCTTCTCCGGGGTCACGCCAGCCCGGGCCGCGGCGATATCCAGATTCACCGCTGGGTTGAACAAGACCAGGGCCGCAGGCTGTGTTTCCACCTTCAGGTCATCGCCCTCCTCGTTGATGTCGCTCAGCGTGGTCAGCGTCGCTGCCAGGTGACCGCCCGCCGATCCGCCGCCTGCGGCGATCTTGGTGGGTTCGATCCCCAACTCAGCCGCATGGCCCCGCACCCAGCGGAAGGCTGAGCGCGCATCCTTGACGCAGTCGGCCATGGTTACTCCCTCCTGGGAGGTGAGCCGGTACTGCACAGAGATCGCCACCATGCCTCGCTCCGCCAGTTTTTCAGACTGCCGGGCAAAGGCGTTCGGGCTGCCGTTCTTCCAGCCGCCCCCATGGTAGAAGACGATGGCGCTGCGGCGGTCCTCCGCCTTCCATCCGGCGGGTTTCCAGATCCAGAGTTCCAGCTTCCGCCCACCCACCTCCTTGTACACTTTCTTCTCCGTAGGCTGCGGGGGCGACTGAGCGGTCTTCGCCTTGGCAGGTGGAGCGGGATCCTGGCTCCAAGCGACATGGATCGCAGGAGCAGAGAGGGCGACGACGGAAAGAAGAGACCAGAGGGTTCGAGTTTTCATGACGAGAATGGCAGCGGGCCTTTTGGCAAATGCCCGCTGGAAACGTCGTCACCTCCCTCGTCTGTCAGAAATGCCAGCCAAAGCTCAGCATGGGTCCCAGTGAGTCGATGCCCGGGTTGATGTCATCCAGATCCGTGTTGGAGATGTGCTGGTAATAGAGACCGAGGGCCAGACTGCCGCGTTCGCACACTTTCACGCGTGCTCCAGCGTAGCCGAAGTAGGTGAAGTTCAGGTCCTGCCCCTGGCCGCCTTCCACTTCATAACCCTTGCTGTCCATCAAGCCCAGGCCCCCGCCAGCGGAGAAGAAGAGGTTGAAGCTGCGGGACGGGTTCCACCACTCCAGGATGCCCGAGCCGTTCGCACCGATGAAATAGCTCTCAGGCCCTTCGATGATCGGCTCGATCAGCAGGCTGAAACGGTTGCGCAGCACCAGATCGCCCCCCCACAGCTTGCCTTGCAGCACGGCCGGGGACTTGAACGTGAGCATCTGCGGCAGGATCACATAGTTCAGCGGGGAGGCATTGTGCCCCACGCTCCACAGCGCCCCGGTCTCAAGGTCGAACTCCCAGTGTTTGATGGGATCATACGCGGGCTCTTGCGGCACCGTCGTCACCGGACCCGCATGGACCATTGAAGAAAAAGAAACCATGGCCAGACCGGCCAGCAGGACACGTCGCAACATGGCGCGAGATTAACCGATCCCCGGCAACAGGAAAGGGGAAAGGTGGGGGAGGGAGGAGTGCAAAGAGACAGGTCATCTCCTAGAGGCGTGTGATGAGAGGTGGGAGATGACTGGCCAGACTCTTGAGCAGTTCTTCACTCCCGGAGCGAGCTCGAAGATCCAGCGAGGCTAGAAGCCCGTCGGCCATGTACGCCTCGCCGTGTTTGGCCAGCACTTCCCGGAGTTTCGATGAAATCGTCACCTGAGATTTGGGCTTGGCACCTGCCGGAGGAATGGTCGCGAGCACTTCTTGAATCAAATGGAAGAAAGGTGCCCACCGGAACCACTGGGGAATGGGCTGACCGTCCGAGAGGAAAGCCCAGTCGGACGGACGGATCTGATACCGTCGGTTGGCTCCTCGGCGCACTTTGTTGTATCGCACGGGCACCTCTGCGGTCAGGAGATGACCCGAAAGCGTCATCTCCTGTAAAAGAGTTTGTACGGTGCGCGGTGCGTATCCCGTCATTCTGGCAAGCTCGGACGCATGGATGGGCGAGCCTCCGGCCAGTGCAAGGATGATCTCCACTCTCGCACTCACCCCAATAAGAGATCGCAGTGTCACGACGAGGTTGGCAATTTGACGATGGTCCGGTGGTCCGCTCATGCCTCGCAATTGAACGCGGGGGCGGTCAACCCCGTAGGTTGCAAATTCCGGGTCGGGATCGTGAATCAGATTGCTGGGTTCGTGGTAAAACAGAGACTGCTTGGGGGCGTGGTGCAATTCCTTGGCGGTTACGGCCTTCCATCTGGGCTGCCCGGCGTTCTTGCCCAACCACTCTGCCATCGCTCCCAGCACGGTCGGATCTCCCAGTGCTGTGGACGACTGTAGATTCTTCAACCTTTGAAGGTTCAAAAGCGTGCCAAACTGGGCCAGCCAATCCAACACCTCTTCAAACAAGCGGGGGTCCTCACGGCCGACGACTGTGGTTGCCAGGACAAGGGCTTCAGGATCAATCATCCTGTCTGGCGGGGCTTTCTGCCCGTGCCCTGCCACGCCCAAGCTGCACCACTGTCGCCAGAGCAGGTCGAGCGAGGCTTGGAGGCAGTTTTGCCTAAAGTCGTGCAACCAAGTGTCCATAGCCGAGAGCTTTAAGAGTGTTGTGAACCAGCCCGGGAAAAACCTCGCTCGCGTCTTGGGTGAGAACCCACCGCGAGGCGGCAAGCAGCTCTTCATCTGTGGGGGCCAAGATCTTGAGATCGTGAGAATGGCGTCCTTGCCCCTGATCCACCACGGCGAACAGCTTGAGGTGAATCAAGTCGAACCGGGCAGGCAGATAGATGGTGAGCACCGGGCCGAACTCCTTTTTCGTCAGGCGGGAAAAGAAGCCCTCCGGCAATCCGGCTGAGACTTGATCTGCAGGCCCCGTATTCAACCAGTCGGGGTCGAGCTGAAGCTCCGCAGCCACTTGGGCGGCGGCAAGTTTGAGCGACTCTGAAAGAGGGCGGGGATCCTGTAGTTCGTCCTTGGGGTCCACGATGGCCAGGATATCCACATCGCGGGTGGTGCGAGAGATGAGGCCCTGAGCTAACAGAGCAGATCCTCCCGCCACGACCAGATGCTGCGGCTCGGCCCCTGCCTCTTCCAGCAGGTCACCCAACGCTTGAATTGCGCCTAGGAAAGTGTCCGCATCGATTTTCATCGTTTCAGCATATTATGCGAGTATTAAATGCGTATTGTATGCGCTATCTGCTGGTGCGCAAGTTGAGTTGAACCGAAGCCCGCTGACGGACCGGCCCGGAAGGCGCTCCTAGCCGCCAATTTACTGGACCGCCTGCGGAGTGGGAACACTTCCCGTCTGCCGCACTGCCTCATAGAGCACGATGCCGACCGCAGTGGCCAGATTCAGGCTGCGGGTGTCCAGCATGGGGATGCGCAAGCAGGCCGCGGGCTGCTCTGCCAGAAGGGATTCAGGCAGTCCGCGGGTTTCAGGGCCGAAGACGAGGTAGCACTCGGCGGGGAAGGTGGCGTTCCAGTAGGTCTGGGTGGTCTTCGTGGTGAGGTAGTAGAATGGGGCTCCACTCGGGGCCGCCTCGGCTTGCAAGTCCTCGAACCGGTCCCAGACCCGGACATCCACGTCCTTCCAGTAGTCCAGCCCCGCCCGTTTGAGCTGCTTGTCATCAATGCTGAAGCCCAAGGGCTTGATGAGGTGCAGTCTCGCTCCGGTCGCCAGACACAAGCGGCCCACTGCGCCGGTGTTGTGAGGGATTTCTGGCTGGTAGAGAACGATGTGGAGCATCGGAGATGCTAAACTTCAAAAGGCAAAAGCCAAACTTCAAGGTGGGAAGGTTGGGGGGGCGTGTCTCTTGGCGGCAGCTGAAGGTAGTGCAGAGCTTT
>NZ_BATR01000040.1 GCF_000739655.1 Verrucomicrobium sp. BvORR106
CCGATGATTCTGGTCGCGGAAGACCTCGCCAGCGGACGGCTGGTCGCCCCCTTCGACGGACCCCGGCTTTCCACCTGGCACTACTTTGCCTATGTGCCCACCGGACTGGAGGACCAGCCCGGCGTGCGGAGTCTGCTGGCCTGGCTGGACGGCGAGGCGGGGCAGGGGGCTGTCATGCCGGATCCGCCGTCGCCGGTGCGGGATAAAAGCTCTGCCCCGGCAACACCTGGGCGAGCGAGGCGTGCCACCGGAAGTCGTCCGGGTTAAGTGCACCTGCTACTCCCGCACGTCTTTATCCACACAGGTTCTCAGAGATGCTCATCAGGGGCGCTGGCCTGCAGCATTCGTCCCAACCGTCCCATCGTCCGGTTCACCTGCTTCGCCGCCAGCGCGCATTCCCAGAGGCGCAGCACCCGCCATCCTGCCTTCCGGAGCTGGCGTGTTACCTTCGTATCCCTCGCCCGGTTGGCGGTCACCTTGGTATCCCAGAACTTCCGGTTCTGCTTCGGCCGCACATAGCAGCGCGGGCACCCGTGCCAAAAGCATCCATCCACAAACACCGCCACCCGCAGCCGCCAGAACACAAAATCCGGCTTCACCTTGAGCATCGGCCGAGTCGCATGGCGGGAGGTGTCCGGCACGGTGATCAGCGCATGCCGCCGCCATCCCCGGATCCCCGCCGCCCGCAGCAGCAGCATGAGCCGCAGTTCCGTGTCCTTGTTGCCCGTGGACCGGATCAAGGACATCACCTGCGAGCGCTTTTCGGGCGTGAAGACGTCAGGCATGAAGTTGATTCGGCTTGATGGTGGGCGAGTCGGTTGTCTCTGACTGTCTGCAGGCGCTCATGCTCGAACGCAACGGGTTCCCTACAACCCTGGCCCGTTCTGTTGGGGGAGGAGTTCGCGCTTACTCTGGCTGCCAGTTTCGTTGTGGCATCAGCTCCCGTTCAAAGACAGAGCGTACCTCTCTCGCGACCCTTCAGGCCGCCATACACGGGAGGGCTCTAATCCCAGGGTCTACGTCCACTTCGTGGCCTCCGCCCCTGGGCTGAGTTCTCTGGGCCTTTCAGGCCCGAAGCGCTTCGCGGGACGTGGGGCAAGCCGTTGAGGAAGCTTAGAGTAGTATAGCGGTGGCACATCAGTCGCGTCCCCAGTGCCTCTATCCAGCCTGAAGCTTCGGAACTCCATGTTACTCGAACGCAACGGGATCGCCTGCATAGGCATGTTGGCATTCGAGTTTCTCAACGTTCTTCGTGGGTCTCAATTGAAAGCAGGTCAGATCTCGCATGAGAGATTGCGCAGATGTGTTTGAAATGTCATTCGGGCCTGAAAGGCCCAAAGAATCCAGCCCAGGGGCGGAGGCCACGAAGTGGTCGCAGACCCTGGGTTGATGTCTCTCCCTTGTACGGCGGCCTGAAAGGTCGCGAGAGTGGTGCGCGTGCCGTTGATATTTGTTCTGCGGTGGATGAATCCAACTCGACTGTCTCAATCGAGGCCGCCGGTCTTCCGTGGTTTGGGCGGTTTGTAGAACTCCGTTGGAGTTCCCTATGCCTTTTCACGATGCCCGGGGTGGCGACCGCTTTGCGGTCTGACCCCGGGCTGATCTGTATCACGCCGTTGGCGTGGGGCTTAACTTTCGGATGGTAGGGGAATGCCGATTTGCGGAAAAGTTCGAGCATTTGTCCGGTATCGGTGGTTGGCCGCAGACCCTGGGACTATGCCTCTCCCTTGTACGATGGCCTGAAACGCCACGAGGGCGCAAAAAAAGGGGTGACCTTTCGGTCACCCCTTTTGCGTTAAGTTAGGTGCTAGAACTTGGCGTTTGCCGCTTACGGCAGGTCCACTTGGCTGCCGTTCAGGAAGAAGCTGCCGGCTGGATCATTGCCCGGGATGTAGATGAGGTCAGAGTTGACATCTAGAATCTCGTTGGAGGCGGCGGGGATGGGGGTGCCGTCGATTTTGATTCGGCTGGTGCCGAATTCACCCAATGACAGACCGTCATCCACGTTGCCGCGGATCAGGTTGCGGTTGAAGTTCTGAATCACGACGTCGGAGTCATCGTAGGACTCGATGTGGAGGAAGTCCCCGGCTGCAGTTGCCACATTGCGCATGCGGTTGTCTGAGATGGTAGCCTCAATCCGGGAGTCGTCAGCGGCATACAGGTCGAAGATGCTAGCCCCGAAGCTGCCCTCGAAGATGTTGTCGGTGATGACGGCGTCCAGTTTTGAGTCAACGTGGGAATCAAGAACGATGGCTCCATAACCGCTGTTGGTGTTGTGTTCTCCGCGGAACTGGTTGCCGGTGATCGAGGCGATCATCCGATTTTCTGGGCCCTCGCCACCTGCGGTGTAGAGGTTGATGGTGTCGCTCTCGAACTCACCCTGGAAGCGGTTGTCCCGGATGGTGATGTCCACCAGGGCGTTGTCCAGCTTGTCGACATCAATGGCTATGCCCTCGAAGTATCCGTTGAAGATATTGTCACCGATCACAGCCACCAACTCGGAGTCGTTGGCATGGCCGTTGTAGCCGTTGAGCTCGATAGCGCTGCTGTTGTATTCACCGTTGAGGACGTTGTTCGTGAAGGTCACGTCCAAGGTCGATTGACCGTATTTTTCACCCTTCAACACCTGGTTGAGCTCGCCGGGGAAGTTGTTGCCGGAGATGGTGGCGATGAGTTTGGACTGGTTGGAGGTATTCAGGTCAATGGTCTCGTCGGAAACGTAGCCACCGAACCGGTTGTCCTGCACCAGGAGCGTTCCATTGGCAGCTGCTTCCAAGTAGAACGCGACGGCGCTGTCACCGAACGTGCCTGCAAAGAAGTTGCCCACGACGACAGCGTTGAGGGTGGCATCGTCCGCAAAGAGGTCGACGCCGTCTTCAATGTCGCTGGAGCTGTCGAACCGGTTGCCGACGAAGTTGAAGTCAACGGTGCCGTCCAGTGCCCTGACCCAGGCTCCTCTGCCTCCGAAGGTGCCTTCGAAGTTGTTGTTGTAAACATTGGCCGTGAGCAGCTCGTCGCTGTTGCTTTCAATCAAGAGGCCCGTTCCATCACCACCGAAATCAAGGCCGACGAACTGGTTGCCGTAAACGTTGGCGGTCAAGGAAGAGTCGCCAAAGGTCACCAGTCTGGCCCCGACGGTCTCGCCCAGCACATAGAGCTGGTTGTTCACGAGGTCCAGACGCATGCGGGCATCGTCACGCAGCTCGACTTCAACCGCCGAGGTGGCGAGCCCGGCAATGTTGTTGGCGATCAGCGTGTAGTAGTCCTCGTCTTCCGTGGCTTCCACGTAGATGGCCGCATCCGGGGTGAACCCGACGATGTTGTCCGTGATGGCCACATTTTTCACGTCATAGGCTTCAATGAGGGAGCCGAAGCCGCCGAAGCCTTCACCGAAGAGGGTGTAGCCGCGCACCACAAGGGTGTCGACGTCTTCCGCATGCACGGCACCGTTCCAGAAGGGTCTCTCGGTATTACCGCCGAACTTGGTGCCATTCAGACCGTTGATGGGAGTGTAGGAGCTGATGAAGCGGGTGCTGCCCGTCGTGTCGAAGGTGTCTTCGTAGAGGTTCCCGGTGTCGCCCTGGGTGTACACACTCCAGAGGCGGGTGCTGGTGTTGCTGTTGTTCCCTGCAACCACGGCGCCTTCGGTGATGGTGTTGAAGGGGTGCTCGGCCGTGCCGTCGGCACCGTTGGCCTCGGTGTCACCGGTCTGGATGCCGTTGCCCACCGCGCCGCCGTTGTTCACGAAGACGATGTCATCTGCCAGGATGATCTGGCCCTGACGCTGGGAGACTACCTTGGTCACACGTTTGACCTTGGTGCTGGTGGTGGTGTCCACATCCACGCTGTTGGCGATCTTGATCGCGGCGTTCTGGCGGTGCACGGGCTCAGCCATGCGCTCGGCCAGGTGGCGGCGGCGGGGCTTGAAGGCATCGCCCATGCGACCCCAGAAGCCTTTGCCATCGCCGAGGTCACCCATCTCAAAGGGAAGCTGAAGCTGGACACCTGCGGTCCAGTCGCTGCCGGTGAGGCGGTCGTCCTCATACCAGGTGCCGGTCAGAATGACGGCTGGCACGGGGCGGATCTCCACGCCGGCCTTCCAGCCTTCCACATTGCCCGTGCCGCCCTCCTGGGGGCCAAAGGGCTGGTTGTCGAAGCTGTAGTAACCACCAATCAGACGGAGGTCGAAGTACTTGTCGAGCCCGGGAACCAGAACGGCCACCTCAGCGTCCCAGCCTTCCATCCCTTCCTCATAGCGGCGGAAGAGGCGGTCAATCGTCGTCGTACGGGTGGTGGTGGTGGCGCGGGTGGTGAAGAGCGCGTCCTGGGCCACCGTGTTGCCTGTCGCGTACGGATCGCTCAGCGGGGTCGTGCTGCTGGACTGGCGGGTGCTGGAGTTCCGGATGATCTCGCGGGTGCGCGTCTGCTCGGCCAGCTGCTTGTCGGAGAGGGGGATGTAGTAGTTGCCACGAACTTCGACATAGCGGGTGCCGGCTTCCACGCCGACGCCGAGCTGCCAGAACTGGTTGTTGGCCTCGGTGTCGAGCATGTCCACGAAGACGTTCGCACCGATGAAGAAGCCTTCCTCAAGGAACCCGGCCTGGCCGGCATCCCTGCGGGTGAGGGCCGAGACAGGCTGCGAGCCGAAGAGGTGACGCCAGCCCAGGCCGAGAGAGGCCGCGACCTCGCCGCCCTCACCCCAGGAGGTGTAGGGTTCGAGGTAAAGGACGTCACCTGAGAGGGTGGCGTCGGCACCCAGCGTGCTGTACACCGGAGCCACGATGGAAAAGTTGCCCTCCGTGTACACATCGCTGGTTTTTACACCCCCGGTAATCGTGCCGAGGTACATGGGGTGTGCTTCCTGAACGGGATCCAGGTTCGGGTTCTTCACCGGATTCTTGTCGAGAGGACCGGCGAAGGTCGCTACGGGGGAAAGGGAGCTCAGGAGCAGCGCAAGCGATGCCAGCCTGAATCCCGCACGACGAGCGTGAGGAGTCGGAGTTTTCAAGAGAGGATGGATGGTACTGTTTGTCTCAAGCGCGGCGTCCGTGTGCACGGTCGGCCGTAGTACCGCAGGGAGGGAGTACTCTGCGGCAACACTATAACTGTTTCAGATCGCATAGAATATCCTACCACGTGTGAAAAACTTCAGAATCGTTGCAATACTATCCGATGGAATAGTTGCTCTTTGCATTAGTATCCGAGAGAAATTATATTTCCTTGAAGTTGGGCGATGGGGGTGCCGGGACAAGCTGTATGACCCCCAGTTGAAGAAACTAGAATGAAGGGTCAGGAGCGGGTTCTAGGCGTCAACCGATGACTCGGGCTCCGGCCCGTCTCTGCCGTTTCATTGTGCAGATCACATTCTGCGATGACGCATACCAAGGCTTGTTTGAAATGATGTTCGGGCCTGAAGGGCCCAGAGAGCCCAGCCCAGGGGCGGAGGCCACGAAGCGGACGCAGACCCTGGGGCTATGCCCCTCCCTTGAATGGCGGCTTGAAAGGTCGCGAGAGTCGTGCGAGTGCCGTAGACGTTCCTTGGGCGGTGGATGAACTCCATATCGATCATCGCAAACGAGTCCGCCTGCTTTCCAAAATGGCCCGCGCCGAGGAAGCTTGGGGAGCGCGCGCATCCTGCGTGCTGTTCGCGGCATCTTGCCGCGAGCGTCAGTCAACGCACGACATCACATACGGCTGAAGTGGGGAGTGTTGATGGCGGTGGGCGGAAGCGGATGCTGTCAGCCTTCCCACCTGATCATCTCCTGCAACGTTACCCAACGTTGACTCGCTTAGGGCTCGTCCAACGTTGGGCTGTGGTAGAGATCCCCGCTGGGGATCAATTTCGAATTGAGTCAGGCACCTCCAGATGATGCCTTGGCGACCACCCTATCACGTACGGTTGGTCTGTTCTCCTGGCAATACCCGAAATGGCGACCGCTTTGCGGTCTGACTTCGCGCTGTTTTTGTCTCACGTCGTTGGCATGAGGCTTCCCTCTTGGAACAGGGGCCCTCGCTCGTCTTGACCCCTGACCTCAGGTCTGGTGTCTTGGGTCTTCCCGTCTTGAGTCTCTGTGATTGTGTCTCCAATTTTGCCGCCTACTATCCCGCATGTCCGAAACCCACAGCGCCTCCCCCTCTGATCTCGATCTGCTGACCGTGCGTCAGCTCAAGACGGTGGCGGGGCCGCAGCCGCAGCCTTACCGGGTGCATGTGCAGGTGGATGGGAACTTGGTGAAGGAGACTTCGCAAGGGAAGCCGTACCATGAGGTCAAGCTGACGGACGGGACGGAGTCACTGGTCTGGCGGGTGTTCGATGGCAGCCCGCTTTTCCTGGAGGTGCAGCCTCTGAAGCGCGGCGGCTGGATCGAGCTTTCGGCCCACTGGGTGGACGCGGGGAAGTTCGGTCTGGAGCCGCGCAATCCGGTCATGCGGGTGCTGGAGGACCAGGAGGTGCAGGCCATTCTGGCCGGGGACGAGGAAACGCGCGAACGCCAGCGCGTGGACTATCAGGCGATCGTGGAATTTGTCGCCAGCATGTCTGATCCTCGCCTCAAGGGCGTGTGCAGTCTTTTCCTGCAACAACACGGTGAGCGCTTCAAGCGGGCGGCGGCGGCGCGGGACTATCATCACGCCCGCCGGGGCGGGCTGGTGGAGCACGTGTCCCAGATGATGCGCAGCGCGGCCAAGATCTGCGAGGCCTATGCAGAGCTGAACCGCGACCTCCTGTTAAGCGGCGTGTTGTTTCATGATTGCGGCAAGCTCTGGGAGAACAACTACCTGGAGGGCGGCTTCACCATGCCCTACACGCTGCATGGCGAACTCATCGGCCACATCTCCCTGGGGATGGAACTCCTGAACAAGCTCTGGCGGCAACTCTTGGAGAGCGATGCCGCGGCCACCTGGTCCACCCTGCAGCCGCAGAATGAACTGGTGCGACTGCACCTCCTCCACCTGGTAGGGTCACACCACGGGGAAATGCAGTTTGGATCTCCCGTCATCCCCAAAACCCCCGAGGCCGTGGCCCTGCACTACGTGGACAACCTGGACGCCAAGCTGGAGATGTTCCGCAAGGGCTACAGCACGAGTGCCGAACTCGGCAACGGCATCCTGGAACGGGTGCGCCCGCTTACCTCGAACCTGGTCAGGCCCTTGGAGGTGGTGGTGAAGAATGCTTTGGACAACCAAAGAGACACAGAGGAAGAACAAAATTAGGAATTAGGAATGATGAATTAGGAATGAGCTGCAGTTCTCTCGGGTTCGGGCATGTGGGACTTCCATTCTTAATTCCTAATTCAGCATTCATAATTTTTGAGGCCTCTGTGGTAGAACCGAATTGAACTCAACTCCAGACACATGCTGAAGATCCTTCACCTGCGCGGTTACCGGTCGCTGTTGGACTTTCGTCTCAGCTTGGCGCGGCTGACGGTGATCACGGGAGAGAACGGGGCAGGGAAGTCGAATGTGTACCGCTCCCTGGCGATGTTGCAGCGGCTGGCGGAGGGGCGGTTCGCGGAAGCGATTGCCATGGAGGGCGGGATGCCCAGTCTGGTGTGGTCGGGAAAGCGGCTGCAGAATGAGCCGGTCAGGGTGAAGTGGTCACTGGAGCACGAGCGCTTCCTCTATGAAATGGAGTGTGGGCTGGTACCGCTCGCTCCCGGAGCGCCTACGGCGTTTCGCACCGATCCTGATGTGAAGCGAGAAGAGCTCTCTCTGGTGCCGCTGCAGGCAGGTGGGGGCAGCAAGGGCAAGGTGCATCTGGTGGCCAAGCGCAAGGGGCCCATGGTGGAGTTGCGCAGTTTTGACAGCGGCTGGGAGAAGTCGCCGTTTCCCCTGCATACCCCGGAGTCCCTGATCTCGGAAGTTCGAGATGCCAACCGTCACCCCGGTCCGGCGCTGGTCCGGGAGACGCTGTTGTCGTGGCGGTTCTACCACCAGTTTCGCACCGATTCCGAGTCGCCCCTGCGGCGTCCCTTGACGGGGGCCTGGTCGCCTGTGCTGGCGCATGACGGCTCCAACCTGGCGGCCACGCTGCAAACGATCATGGAATCGGGTCGGGGCCATCTGTTGGAAGAAGCCGTGCAGAACGCGTTTCCCGATCTGCAATGGCGTCCCGTGGATGACCAGGGGCGGTTCCAGCTGCAGATCTGCCGCGGTTCGCTGAAACGCTGGCTGGAGGCGCATGAACTCTCCGACGGCACCTTGCGCTACTTCTGTCTCTGCGCCGCCTTGCTGGGGCCCAAGCCACCTCCGTTGCTGGTGTTGAACGAGCCCGAGACGAGCCTTCATGCGGAGCTCATGCCGGCGGTGGCCCAACTCATTGCTCAAGTACCCGAGGAGACCCAGATCATCGTTGTCACCCATTCCCAAGCCCTCGCCGCCGCCATCGAAGAGCGCTGCTCACCCTGCCGTCGCCTCGACCTCATCAACGCCCACGGCGAAACCCGCCGCGCCGGGGATGAAGGGGCGAAACGGGTGTGGGTGTTTGAAGAAAATGAGGAGTGAAAAGTTGAGAGTAAAAAGTGAAAAGTGGGGAACGGAAGAGTTAGAAGTCAGGAGTGAACAGAGGGGCTCAGTGGTCCGACGTGAATTGATCGGAGTGGCTCACGAGTCGCGTCGCGACAGCAGCTCTACTTTTGACTCTTCACTCTCAACTTTTTACCCCTTCTCCCTCATCCCTTGACCCTTTTCCCTTCACCAAATGCGCATACCTCTCCGTCCAGTCATCTGGCAGACGCAGGGGGCGCCCTTGGGGCATTTGAACGAGCGCCAGTGACTGGCGGCAGGTGATGAGGAGGGTGTTGTCCACCATGCGGCGCATCTCAAAGGCACACCAGAAACGGACGCGCTCCACGCTGTCGAGGCGGCCGTGAATGACGAGTTCATCGGCGAGCACGGCCGGCTTGCGGTAGTCGATCTCCGTGCGCAGCACCACGGGGAACACCTGGGTCTGCGCCATCTCCTTGAGGGCCATGCCCAGCTTGGCCGCCAGACGGGTGCGGGCGGTCTCGATCATCCGCAGGTACGCGATGTTGTGCACCACGCCACCGCAGTCGGTATCAAAGAACATGACTTCTTCGCGGGTCTCGATGGTGGGCGTCAGGGGATCGGGGGAGGACATAGAGCGACACTAGACTGGCCGGCTGCGCCGGAGACACAAGACTTCCAGACTCCAGACATCAGACTTGAGGTCAAGGGCAAAACCCGCTGCGTGTGAGACACAAGACGCAAGACCTGAGTCTACGCGTGGGAGACTGCTTCCGCGAAGAGGTCAGGTTCAAAGGAGGCGGGGGTTCCTAGCCCCGCGTGGGAGCGGAGGATGGGCGCGTTCGCATTCATACCTGCCAAGTTACCGCCTTGGACTCAGTGCGCATGTTCCTCTGGCGTACTGAACGGCTGAGGACAGCCGAACTACATTTGAGCGGCCGAGTGCGGGCGTAGTCCGACGGTCCCCGTCGGCTTTGGGAGCGGAAGCTGCAGCGTGTTCGGTTTGGCGGTTGAGCATGAAGAGGTCTGCCACCTCAGGGGCCGCACGTCCGACCGGGACAGGAATGTCCCTTGCTCCATTTACTGACAACGAGGCGAAGCAATGTAGTGCAGAGCTTTAGCTCGTCAGTCGCACCACGCCAACGCTCCCATACCGAGCAAAAGCTCCATACTACTTTCAGCTGCCGCATCCTCAGGTCTTGCGTCTTGTGTCTCCCTCGCAGCGGGCAGAATTCACATTTGTACCGTTGCGTTCTCCAAGCGGCGACCTCTAGCATGCGCTCCATGCAAGGTGAAGAACGTCCTGATCAACTGGTGGATGGCGAAGGCAACCTGTTGGAGGGAGGCTATGGCTGGCGTCAGAAGATCGGGTTGTTGCTGGGGTTGGCGCTGTTGCTGACCACCTTTCTGAGCCCGCCGTTGCTGGGTCTTTCTCCCAGTGCCACCAAGGTCGCCTTGCTGGCGGTGACCATGGCCGTCTTCTGGGTCACCGAGGCGCTGCCGATTCCGGCCACCGCGTTGTTTCCGCTCGTCTTGCTGCCCCTGTTGGGCATTGCTCCCATGAAAGAGGCCGCAGCAGCTTATGCGGACCCGATCATCTATCTGTTCATGGGGGGCTTCATGCTCGCCATCGCCATGGAGCGCTGGAATCTCCACCGCCGCATCGCCCTGAACATCATCCATGCCGTGGGCACAAGACCGCGGGCGCTGGTCATGGGCTTCCTGCTGGCGGGCACGTTCATCAGCATGTGGACGAGCAATTCCGCGACCGCGATGATGCTGCTACCCATCGGCATCAGCGTGCACGGTCTGCTCCGGGCCAGCCAGGGGGCCAAGGGCGGCACGGTGGAGATGGGGGCCGCACTGGTGCTGGCGATTGCGTACGGGGCCAACATCGGCGGCATGGGCACGCTCATCGGTACGCCGCCCAATGCCATCCTGAAGGCCTTCCTGGCCAAGACCTACGGCGTGGAGGTGGGGTTCGGGCAATGGATGCTCATCGGGGTGCCGCTCATCCTGCTGGCCCTGCCGCCCGTGTACTTCATCCTCACGCGCCTCAGCTTCAAGGTGGGGAACGAGGAAGTGCCGGGAGTGAAGGACGAGCTCACCACGCAACGGCAGAAGCTGGGTCGCATCACCGGGCCCGAGTGGGCGGTGATCGGGGCCTTCTCCCTGGCTATTGTGCTCTGGGTATCGCGGGAGGCTTGGAAGGCAGAGGTGCCCAAGGCGCCCGGGGCCAGCTGGCCGCTGGGGGCGCTCCTCACGGATGAGGTCATCGCCATGGGCTGCGCTTCGCTGCTGTTCTTCATTCCAGTGGATGTGAAAAAGGGCGTCTTCGTCCTCGACTGGCAGAGCCTGAAAAAGCTGCCCTGGGATGTGCTGGTGCTCTTTGGCGGCGGACTTAGTCTGGCTGCGTCGTTTGAGAAAACCCAGCTTGTGAAAGCCATGGCGAGTGGTCTCTCGGTGATGGCCTCCTGGCCCGCGCTCGCCATCGTGTTCCTGGTTGTGGCTGTCATGATCGGGGCCACCGCCCTGACCAGTAACACGGCCACCACCACCGCCTTTCTTCCGGTGATCGGAGCCCTGGCGGTGGGGATAGACCAGCCAGCCGTTTTGCTCTGCGTTCCCGTGGCCATTGCCGCCAGTGCGGATTTCGCGCTGCCGGTGGGAACACCGCCCAATGCGATTGCCTTTGGTTCCGGCTTGGTGAGCCTGCCGCGCATGGTGAAGGCGGGCCTCGTGGTGGATCTGCTCTTTGCCCTGCTCATTCCGCTGGTGATGTGGACCTTTGGGCGCTGGGCCTTCGGCTTGTGAAGAGTGAAGGGTAGGTTGGACGGGGCGGTTGGTGTTAGTGCATTGAACCCTGGCGGCGGCGGGCGGGCCTGCACATCCGATCCGGCGTCCCTCCGGGACGGAAGGTGATGCCGGGTGGGGGATCCGGTGGTTGTCACCACCGGCTAATTTCCGGCGTCCCTCCGGGACGAGGAGACAGACGCGGTGGGGGTGAGGCGACCGTCAGTCAGACAACATCCCCTGAAACCTTCGGCCGGGGACGGCGTTGGAGTCAGCCGTCGATTTTTCTTAATGGAAAAATGGTTCGCCTCACCTATCTGATGCGGCCCCGGCTCCTCTCCCGGCCGAATCTCCGTTTCCTCACCCTCCCTGCTCTCACCACTGCCGACCATGACCAGCTCTGCCGCCACCGCCCCGACACCGGGGGCCAGGAAACCATTCTACAAGATCCTCTACGTCCAGGTCATCATCGCCATCGTCATCGGGGTGCTGCTGGGCTACTTCTTCCCCGCCACAGGCGCGGCCATGAAGCCGCTGGGGGATGGGTTCATCCGGCTCATCAAGATGCTGATCGCCCCCATCATCTTCTGCACCGTGGTGGTGGGAATCGCCGGGATGGAGGACATGAAGAAGGTGGGTAAGACCGGTGGTCTGGCCCTGCTGTACTTCGAGGTGGTGAGCACTCTCGCGTTGATCGTGGGCCTCCTCATGATCAACATCATCCAGCCGGGCAAGGGGATGAACATCGATCCTGCCACGCTGGACACGGCCTCGGTGGCCCAGTACTCCGGGCCGGGGAAAATGCAGTCCACCACGGACTTCCTCCTCAACATCATTCCCACCAGCGCGGTGGACGCCTTTGCAAAAGGGGAGATCCTCCAGGTGCTCTTGTTCGCCGTCCTGTTCGGTTTTGCCCTGCACCGTTTCGGAGGGCGCGGCACGCTGGTGTTTGATGTCATCGAGAAGACTTCACACGTGCTCTTCGGCATTGTGGGCATTGTCATGAAGGTCGCGCCCATCGGTGCCTTTGGCGCCATGGCCTTCACCATCGGCAAGTACGGCGTGGACTCGCTTTTCTCCCTGGGCAAGCTCATGGGCACCTTCTACGCCACCTGCCTGCTCTTTATCTTCCTGGTGCTGGGGCTCATCACCAGGTTGCACGGGTTCAGCGTCTGGAAGTTCATCAAGTACATCAAGGAAGAGCTCCTCATTGTGCTGGGCACCTCCTCCTCGGAGTCCGTGCTGCCCCGCATCATGGCCAAGCTGGAGAACTTGGGCGTGCAGAAGTCCACGGTGGGTCTCGTGGTGCCCACGGGGTACTCGTTCAACCTGGATGGCACTTCCATTTACCTGACCATGGCCGCGGTGTTCATCGCCCAGGCCACGAACACCCCGCTGGATCTCCAGCACCAGATCACCCTGTTGCTGGTGCTGCTCCTGACCTCGAAAGGGGCTGCCGGGGTGACCGGCAGCGGCTTCATCGTCCTCGCGGCCACGCTCTCCGCGGTCGGCCATGTGCCGGTGGCCGGGCTGGCCCTCATCTTGGGCATCGACCGCTTCATGTCTGAGGCCCGGGCCCTGACCAACCTTGTGGGCAACGGTGTGGCTGCCATCGTGGTGGGCAAATGGTGCGGGGAGGTGGACGAAGCCACCCTGCGCCGCCGTCTGAACAACGAAACCGAGGTCGAGGCCAGCACCCCTGAGGTGGTTCTGGACCGGAAAGAGGCCCACATGGCCGTGGATGATGCCGTGCCGCCGTCTGCCCCGCAACCGTAAGCTGAGGTGGGAGGCGACGCGATTCAGCGGACGTCCGAAAAATGGCGTCCGCTCCTTCTTCCGGCATCCGATCAATGAACACAATGCCCGATTGTGGCTCCAACTCCGGCGTAACACCCCGCCCAGACCGGGCGGGGGCCTGCCGTTCTGCCCTTTGACAACCCTCCGCTCCCCCTGAACTCCTGCTTTGCACGCCCCCAGCGCGGGTGCTAGACTCCCTTTCCCCTCATCCTTCTATGGAATCAGTCCTCAACGCCCTCCATTACGCCGGCATCATCTTCCTCGTCATCATGGTATTCAACCTGATGATCCTCGTACACGAGTGGGGCCATTTCCTGGCAGCACGGTGGCGGGGGCTGAAGGTGGACAAGTTCCAGATCTGGTTCGGAGCCCCCATCTGGAAGAAGACCTACAACGGTGTGCAGTACGGCCTCGGTTGGATTCCCGCCGGTGGTTTCGTGGCCCTGCCCCAGATGGCACCTATGGAGGCGATCGAAGGCGGCAGCGGTGAGCGCGAGCAGCTCCCGCCCATCAGCCCTCTCGACAAGATCATCGTCGCATTCGCGGGCCCGCTCTTCAGCTTCATGCTGGCCTGCTTGTTCGCCGCCATCGTGTTCAAGGTGGGCAAGCCCGAGCAGGAAGGCATGGTCACCACCACGATCGGGTGGGTGGCCCCGGACAGCAACGCCGACAAAGGCGGCCTGAAGGCGGGCGACAAGATCCTGGAAATCGACGGCCGTCCGGTGAGGACCTTCGGCGGTCTCGTGGACAGCGTCCGCTGGAACGTGGTTTCCAGTGAGAACAATCCCATCCCCTTCCTGGTGGAGCGTCCTGGCCAGCCCAAGGCGCTGCTCATCCCGGTGACGGCGGAGGTCGTGGAAAAGGAGAAGGGCTCCATCTTCTCCTTCCTCTTCAAGCGCAAGCAGCTCCGTGAGGTGGGCATCGCCGGGAAGCAGACTCCCATGGTAGCCGGCACCCAGGAAAACAGCCCGGCTGCTGAAGCAGGCATCCAGGCCACAGACCTCATCACCTCCGTGGACGGGCAGGAACTCCTCAGCCTCTATCAGCTGGGTGACTACATTGAGAAGAACCCCAGCAAGAAACTGGAGCTGGGCATTGTGCGGGACAAAGGGAAGCCGACTGAGAAGTCGCTGACCGTGCACGTCACTCCCCGCCTGCCGGACGTCCGCCCGGATGATGACAAGGGCCGTCAGCTCATCGGCGTGATTTGGGATCAGAATGGTCTGCGCCAGATCTCCCATCCGCGTCCCTGGACGCAGATCCAGGATGCGATCAAGACGATGGGGGCCACCATTTCCGCCATCATCTCCCGCAAGTCCGAGATCAATATGGGCCACCTGAGCGGCCCCATCGGCATCGGCCGCGCTTACTACACCCTGCTGGATGATCCCTACGGGCTTCAGCGCATTCTGTGGTTCAGCGTGGTGCTGAATGTGAACCTGGCCATCATGAACATGCTGCCGTTCCCGGTGCTGGATGGGGGTCACATCACGATGGCGCTGTTGGAGTGGATCCGCCGCCGCCCGATCAACATCCGCATCCTGGAGGTCGTCCAGATGGTCTGTGTGTTCCTTCTGCTGGGCTTCATGGTCTTCGTGAGCATGAAAGACGCCGGTGACATGGTCGGCGGGGGAGGCAAAGGAAGCAAACGGGAGCCCAAGCAGGAATACCGCTTCCTCCCAGCCAACCAGCGCCAGACCGCCGCTCCGGCACCCGGCCAGTAAGCCATCTGCTTCTCCCTTCTCTCTCTCTCTTCCCTTTTCCCTCTCCCTGTAATGCACCCGCTTCAGTACTGCCCCGATCTCTACCACTACCAGCGCCGTGAGACCCGGGAAGTCCGGGTGGGCAAGGTGGGCATCGGTGGCGGCAACCCCATCCGGGTGCAGTCCATGCTGACCTCGGACACGCGTGATACGGAGGCCTGTATCCAGCAGACGCTGGACCTGGTGGCGGTGGGGTGTGAGATCGTCCGTATCACCGCCCAGACGCGGCCCATTGCGGAGAATCTCCAGAACATCAAAGCAGGTCTCCTGGCCGCCGGCTGCGATGTGCCGCTGGTCGCGGACATCCACTTCAAGCCCGACGCCGCCATGGAAGCGGCCAAGTGGGTGGAGAAGGTGCGTGTGAATCCCGGCAACTTCGTGGACAAGAAGAAGTTCGCGATCCGCGAGTACACGGATGACCAGTACGCGGAGGAACTGGGGCGCATCGAAGAGGAGTTCATCCCGCTCGTAGAGCTCTGCAAGTCCAAGGACCGCGCCATGCGCATCGGGACCAATCACGGCTCCCTGAGCGACCGCATCATGAACCGCTACGGCGATACGCCGCTGGGCATGGTGGAGAGCGCCCTGGAGTTCGCCCGCGTGGCTCGCCAGCAGGACTATCACAACTTCGTCTTCTCCATGAAGGCGAGCAATCCCAAGGTCATGATCGAGGCCTACCGCCTCCTCGTGGCCCGGCTCAATGACCTCGGTGGGGACTGGAACTACCCCATCCACCTCGGCGTGACGGAGGCTGGCGACGGTGAGGATGGGCGCATCAAGAGCGCCATCGGCATCGGCTCCCTCCTGGCAGACGGCATTGGCGATACCGTGCGCGTGAGCCTCACGGAGGACGCCGTCTATGAGATCCCGGTGGCCCAGACTCTGGTGCAGCCCTACAACGAGGGGCTCCCGGCCCAGTTTGAGGGCGTGAGCAATCCTTCGCCCGTCAGCTATGATCCCTTTGAGTTCGAGCGCCGTCAGTCCTCGGTGTTGAAGGTGAACGGCGTGAGCGTGGGTGGCCACGAGACCATGGCCGTCTTCACCAGCCGGCGGAAGTGGGACGCCGTCGCCCATAAGATCGACAAGCTCGGCGACTACAAGCCCGAGGTGGTGGTGGAGGACAGCGAGGTGGTCGCCCTGGACCCCCGCGACGATGCCGCCATCACCTATGTCAACAGCTCCACCAGCCCCTGTCTGGTGACGGTGAAGGACGGGATCAATCTCCCGGTCATCGCTGCCTTCCGCCTGCTTTCTTCACGATTGGAGTCGCGCCACCCGATCCTGCTCAAGGACACCTTCACGCCCGCCACAGAGCCCAAGGTGGACTTCGTGCCCACGCTGCTGGCGGCGGCCACGAACATCGGCTCCCTGCTGTGCGATGGCATTGGCGATGCCATTCTGGTGCAGGGCGAGGAGGCCCCCGGCCAGTCCTTCCGCATCTCCTACAACATCCTCCAGGCCGCGGGCACCCGCATTTTCAAGACGGACTATGTGGCCTGCCCGAGCTGCGGCCGCACCCTCTTCAACCTCCAGACCACCACGCAGAAGATCCGCGCGGCCACGGGCCACCTCAAAGGGGTCCGCATCGCCGTCATGGGCTGCATCGTGAACGGTCCCGGTGAGATGGCCGATGCTGACTTCGGCTACGTGGGCGGAGCGCCAGACAAGATCAACCTCTACGTCGGCAAGACCGCCGTGAAGTTCAACATCCCCGAAGGCGAGGCCGTGGAGCGCCTGATCGATCTGATCAAGGAGCACAACCGCTGGGTGGATGCCCCAACCGCCCCGGTGGAAGCGGCCTGATTTCCCTGAGATTGAGTTGAGTTGACCAAGCTTTGCCGTCTGAACCCAACTTCCCAGTGGAGTTGGGCCAGACCGCCCCGACATCCGGCATGACCCCTGTTTTTGTCCCCGAAGACTACTTCCAGCATCACGATCCCCACGCGCTCTTTCCGGAAACGGGAGACCGCCCCCTTGAACTGGATCTTGGTTGTGGAGACGGCACCTTCCTCATCGAAATGGCCACCGCCCACCCGGATCGGAACTTTCTGGGCGTGGAGCGCCTGATTGGCCGGGTGGAGAAGACCGCCCGCCGGATCGAGCAGCGGGGGCTGAAGAACGCCCGCGTCCTCCGCCTGGAGACCACCTACACCCTCGGCTGGCTGCTCGCCGCAGGCAGTGTCAGCCGTCTGCACCTGCTCTGTCCGGACCCCTGGCCCAAGAAGAAACACCACGGCCGCCGCCTGCCCAACAGCGTCGCCTTCCTGGAGTCCCTGGAGCGCGTGCTTGTCCCGGGCGGGGAGTTTCTGCTGAAGTCAGACGACCTCCCGTACTACGAAAACGCCCTGGAATCCTTGGCCCAGCGTCCCGCCATGACCCGCCTGGAGTGGCCAGACGGAGCCTTCTACTACCCCACGACCGACTTCGAGAAACAGTGGGTGGCCCTGGGGAAACAGATCTATCGGGCGAGATGGCAGAGAGAGTAGGGATCAAAAAATTAGGAATGCTGAATTAGGAATTATGAATGGAGTTCCCTCGGGCGTCCGACAGCTCATTTCTAATTCATCATTCCTAATTCCTAATTTTTGTTTTCCTCTGTGTTCTCTGTGCCTCTGTGGTTGAACTTCAACGTTCTCCCACCCCTGACTCCCAAAGTTGCCCGAAAGAAGCGGGTTATCTCTACCTTGGCCCAATCCATGCTTGGCATATCGCAACTGACGCTCCCACGTCTGCGCAAGCCCGTCAAAGGTGCATGCGTAATTCACTTTATGCCTCAACATGGAACTCAGCCGTTTCAGCGATTACTCCCTGCGCGTACTCATGTACGCGGCTGCGCGCGAGCATGAAAAGGTAACCCTAAGTGAACTGACCCAGGCTTATCGAGTCTCCCACCACCATCTCGTCAAGATTGTCCACTTCCTCGGGAAGCAGGGCTACCTCAGCAACCGCCGCGGCCGCAGTGGGGGCATTCGTCTGGGCAAGGCCCCTCGCGACATCAAGGTCGGGGATGTGATCCGCCACACCGAGACTCATTTCAACCTCGTCGAATGCTTCGACCCCGTCAACGATCTCTGCAAGCTCTCCCCCACCTGCCGTCTGCGCGGGGTGTTCCGGGAGGCGCGGGATGCGTTTCTGGATGTGCTGGACCATTACACCCTGGAGGATTTGGTGATGGACGGGAAGCCGCTTCTGCGTCTGCTCAGCCCCAGCCCGGGTCACGGCTACGTCGCGGGCGCGACGCTGAACGGCACGCACCCCTGAGGCCCCGGGCTTCCAGCCGGTGGGGGCGCGTTGTTTCCTCATGCTGCGCCGCCTTGCTCGCCTGTACGCTGCCGCTTGCTGCGGCGACCCCGGCACCCGCCGAGCCGTGGAAGACATCTTCTGATCCCGTGGCCAAGCTCTGGCAGCGGGTGCAGAGCGGGCAGGTGAAGCTTCCGGTGGAAGGGGATGAGAAGACGTTTCTAAACGCCGTGCTCAAGGAGCTGGATGTGCCGGTGGCCTCGCAGGTGCTGGTGTTCTCCAAGACCAGCCTGCAGAACGCGTTGATCGGGCCGATGCGACCCCGAGCCGTCTATTTTTCTGAGGAGGTGTACGTCGGCTGGGTGCAGGGCGGCATGATTGAGATAATCGGCATGGACCCGGAGACCGGGCCGCACTTTTACACCTTGAGCCAAAGAGGCGGTGCCGACGCCCCGCACCGCCCGGAGCTGGCCACCGATGAGCAGTGCCTGAGCTGCCATGAGAGCTCCCGCACCGGAGGGGTGAAGGGCCTGCTGGTGCGCTCGGTGTTTGCCGATGCCTCCGGGCAGCCCATCCTCAGTGAAGGGAGCCATGTGACCACGCACGAGAGCCCGCTTTCAGAACGCTGGGGCGGCTGGTATGTGACGGGCCGCCATGGCAAGGACCGGCACATGGGCAACGCGATTGCCAAGGAGACCGGGGCGGGCGTGCAACTGGACCGGGAGCGAGGAGCCAACCTCACTTCCCTGCAGGACATCATCTCCACGCAGCCTTATCTGACGAAGACAAGCGACCTGGTGGCCCTCATGGTGCTGGAGCACCAGTGCAGCACGCACAATCTGCTGACAGATGCGGCTGGCAGCACGCGCGCCGCCATGGCCCGCCAGCGGGATTTGCAGAAGGCCTTCAACGAACCCATCACGGATGTGCCTCAGGGCTCCGCGCAGAGCGTGGTGCGCAGCCTGGCGGAGAAGCTGCTGCGGCAGATGCTCTTTGTGGGCGAATACACGCTACAGGATGACGGGGTGGAGGGAGATCCCGCCTTTCAGGATGCCTTCCGCCGCAACCGGCGGGAGACAGAGGAGGGCCGTTCACTCAAGGACTTCCAGCTTCGCACGCGGCTCTTCAAACACCGCTGCAGTTATATGATCTACTCGCAGGCGTTCGAGGCCCTGCCCCGGCAGATGAAGGACGAGTTCTACTCCCAGCTCTGGCAGATCCTGCGCGGTCACGACGGGCGGGACAAGGAATTCGCCAGCCTCTCAGAGAGCGAGCGGACGCACATCCGTACCATCCTGCTGGCCACCAAGAAAGACCTGCCTGCGTGCTGGCGCGAGCAGACGCCCTGAGTCATACTCGCGCCCATCATGCGCCGTTTTGCCCTCTATGCTTTTGTCATCACCCTGCTCTGGCTGGGGTTTGTTTGTGCCATCAGCTTTGTGGAAGCCCCGCTGAAGTTCAAGGCCCCCGGCGTGGAGCTCAAGCATGCGCTTAGCATCGGCCGGCTCGTGTTTCATGCGTTGAACCGGGTGGAGCTGATCTGTTGCGCGTTCTCCTGGTTCCTCATGATGCGGCTGCGCGTGGTGCGTACGCGGGGCAGCTTGGTCCTGCTCGGTCTCATCACCGCGGTGTTAGCCTTTCAGGTATGGGGCCTCATGCCCGCGCTGGATGTGCGGGCGCAGGCCGTGCTGGCGGGTGAGGTGGTGGCCTCTTCCTGGCATCACAACGCCTACATCGGTCTGGAGTTTCTGAAGGCCGCGCTGCTGGGCGTGCTGGCTGCCGCGCAGATCCAGTCCTTTGCCCGCGCGGTGCTTTCGGAGTGAGGTAGGGAAAGTGGGTCTTGAGGTCCAAATGCAGGCGCACGTTGCTGTCACCCCTCCGGGTGAAGACAAATTCTTGGTCTCCGGGGGTATCGCTACGCTCAACCCCCGGCTAATAGCTGGGATGCCTCCGGCATCCAATTGCTCCGTCACAGTGTTCCGATTTCGATCGGTCATCGACGCAACCTGCCCGCCTTTCCACTGCCAATCGAACTCCATGCCGAAGGCATCCCAGAAGGTAGCCAGGGACTGGGCGAGTTCGACGAGCCCTGTCCCTGGAAAGCTTGGAAAGAGGATTGCACCCTGAAGGGGTGCCAGACAAAAACCCCAGGCGGGTTGTTGCCAGACACCATTGCAGGCGGTCATGGGTGACGTCGCATGCGAAGTCCTTCCCTTCGCTCGCCCGCGGGGCCGGTGACCCCGCCTCCTTTACGCTGCGGCCAAATCACATGAGGCGTGTCGGCAGGCACAGGAGGCGGGGGCGATTCACCTCACTGCATGGCACATCCCCTGACCTGACACGGCTCCCGCCCACAAACAAAAAAGCAGGACCCTTGCGGATCCTGCCTTGCTTGTGAAAACGAGCTGCGTTCGCTGAAACAACGGCCCCCTGCGGAGCCTCTGTTTCAGTTTCAAATTCAGACTACACAGACGTCTGCGGGGAGACATCGCCGCCGCCGTTGCCGCCGCCGGTGGCATCTTTAACGACTTCCATGACGGGCGTGAACTCTTTCTTGTTGTCCAACACCTTGTCCACGAGGCCGTAGGCTGCGGCTTCCTCACCGCTCATGTAGTAGTCGCGGTCGGCGTCACGCTCGACGGCTTCCACGGTCTTGCCGGTGTGGTGAGAGATGATCTTGTTCAGACGGCGCTTGAGGCGGTACATGAACTCCACGGTGCGCTCCACGTCACTGGCCGTGCCCTGGGCACCGCCGCTGACCTGGTGGATCATGATGTGGGAGTTCGGGAGCGCATAGCGCTTGCCCTTGGTGCCGGCGGTCAGGAGCACGGCGCCCATGCTGGCGGCGATGCCGATGCAATAAGTGTTCACGTCACAGGTGACGAACTGCATGGTGTCGTAGATGGCCAGGCCCGCGGTCACAGAGCCGCCGGGGGAGTTGATGTAGATGTTGATGTCCTTCTTCGGATCCTGCATCTGCAGGAACAGAAGCTGGGCGATCACGATGTTGGCCACCTGGTCATCAATGGGGGTGCCGATGAAAATGATGCGGTCCTTGAGGAGGCGTGAGTAGATGTCATACGCACGCTCCATGCGTCCTTCCGCCTCAATCACGGTGGGGATGATGTAGTTGGACGGGCGCTGAATCATGGTGGGGAAATTGGCGGTGGTTGACATAGGGACGAATGAAGGGGGTGGTGAAGGGTTTGTCAAACCCAGCGGAATCGAGTCCGGGCTCTGGAGCGGCTCTCCATTGTAGCAGTACGCCGGGTCCGCGCCCGTGGACGGGAGAGGCGCAAAATCCTCTCCCGTCGCCATTCACTCCTTCCCGGCGGGGGCTTCTTCCCATTGCAGAGGCGGAGTCCACGAGCGGCGCGCAGCCTCCCAGGCATCATGAAACTCAGCGTAGTCGGATGCCGGGAACTCTCCCGTTCGGTTCTGGAAGTCAAAATCCACGGTGACCGTACCGTCGTCGGCGACGGAGGGGGCGAGGTGCCAGGTGGTGAACTTGGAGTCTGACTTTTGTGCCAGGGCTTTGACGGCCTCAGCGCGCAGTCCTGCGGGAATTTTCCAGGTCAGGCGAGACTTGAAATGCAAGGGGTAGAGAAACTCGAACCGGCTCTTGCGGTCTTTGATGTATTTGGTGGCGAGGTAGTCGTCCTCCCAGCATGAGGGGAGTGAGGCCTGGCGTGCGGTCCCGGTCACGGAAATGGCATCCCGCACCCGGTAAGTCGTCACCAGCCGGGCAGGGAGGTCCGGATCATCCAGTGCCTCGAAGCGGAAGGACTCCACCTGGATGGTGCCATACTGAGCGAGGATGGACTGGATCTGATCCTGCTGTTCCTTGGGCGTGAGCCCGGAAAAGCTCTCCCGGATGGCGGAGGCATAGTAGCCATTGAGCTCCAGCTGATCCACCACCACCCAGTCACGCTCGCTGATGGAGACGGTGCGGCGGTTTTCCATCTCCCCACTTCCCGCAGGCATGCTCCCCTTGGGGGAGATCAAACGGGGGCCGGCGGGATCCAGGATGAGGGCTCCACTGCGGAGGGCCACCTGAGCGGGATACCGGGAGAGGCTGAGCGTCTTGTCCGTGGGATCAAGCAGCCAGTTTTTACCCAGCACAGGCACATGGACCACCATGTGGTTGAACTGGTCCAGAGAGGGCAGGCTGGGCGCGGTCTCCCAGTCCGTGTTCACCAGTGCCAGATGGCTGGGCACATCCGCCGCCTTCAGCAGCAGATGCAGGAGCAGGGCATGGTCCTTGCAGTCACCGTAGCGGGAGCGGATCGTATCGGAACCAGCGTTGGGGCGGCGGGCCCGCACCCCGAATTCGATGGCTTTGTAGCTGATCTCCTTCTGCACATGCCTGGCCAGGACCGCCACCCGGGCCTGCGGATCCTTGATGCCCTCCACCAGCTTGGCGGCGAGTTCCTTGAGGTCCTGGCTTGCCTCCAGTCGATCCTGGATCTGCTGGAGATACTCCTTCCCTACGGCGGCCCAGTCACCCTCGTCCCCACCGATCCACAGCATGGGGCATCGCCTCTCTCCCCACACCGAGTAGCTCTCCACCTCGGTGGTTGCTTGGGGCGGCATGACCCACGCCAGGAATTTGTCGTTCCGCAGGGTCTGGGCAGACTCCCCCTGGGCGAAGTGGTGCTTCACTCCACTGGTCTCTCCGGTGATGAAAACCGCCTCTCTCTCGATCGGTGCGGAATTGGCGAACAGACGGCGGGTGAACTCAAAGTGTCTGGCGGTGGACAGGTCCTCGATGGTGACTTCACACTCGATGATGTAGCCGGGTTTCACTCCCTCCACCTGCAGATGCAGCACGCGGTCGGAGCTGGCAGTTCCGTCGTGGAGATCCCGCACATAGGCATCATCCACCGTGGCCTGGGAGATCAGCTTGCCGTCGCCGTCCCGGACCTCCAGGCGGTTCATGAAAATACGCTCAGCCAGCGGGTTGAAGGCGAACTGCATCGAGCTCAGATCCTTCGCCCCCTGGTTGTCCAGCACCTTCACCTTCCGGAACAACGTGCGCCGTGAGGGCTTGCCCTTGGCGTAGTGATATCCCGTCGTGCGCAGCAGGGAGACGGCGGACTGTCCTTCCTCGAACGCGTCCGGCACCTTCACCCCTTCCAGCGCCGAGAGCACCTCTGGCGGGGTTTCCACCGGAGGCAGCAGTTGCTTGATATCCGAGTTGTCGCCCTGCCCGAGCGCCGCTGAGGCGGACCGGATGGCTCCCTGGACATCGCTGTCCTTGGGGTTCTTTTGCGCCACCCGTTCAAAGGTCAGCTTCGCATCCTTGTACCACTTGCGGCCCATCTGGCTCCAGCCCAGGGCCATCAGCGCCCGGTAGGATTCCGTCTCTTCCTTGAGCACCTTCTCCGCCACCTCGGCCGCGCGATTGTGTTCGCCAGCTTCATTGCAGTATTCGGCCAGGTCATAGGCAGACCGCTTGTTGGCGGGATCCGTCGCCAGAATTTCCTCAAACTTCTGCAGCGCCAGCTTGTGGTCGCCACTGGAGAAGAGGGTCTGCGCCAGCCAGCGCCGCACGTTGAGGCTGGGGCGTCTTGCCAGCCAGGCCTCCCCCGAGTGAAGGGCGGTCTTGTAGTCGTCCCGTGCGACCAGCAGTTTGATCCAGGCCAGCAGATCGTCCTCATTCTTCAGCCCCTGGTCGAGCAGCCCCAGGAATTGTTTTTCCGCCTCCTCCGTCTTCCCCGTGAGCACGGCGAGGCGGGCCCTCCGGACTCCGAGTGGCAGGTGCTCGGTGAACCTTTCGGAGAATGGTTTGAGGTACTCCACCGCCTCGGCGGCCTGCTCCGCGTTCTCCAGCGCGTGCGCGTAGTTCTCCAGCATCACGGGGTCGGAGTGTGTTTGCTCGAACCCTTTCTTAAACCACCGCGCGGATGTGGGATACTCCTCCCGCTGGAAGTGATGCAAGCCGATCTGGTTGCACGCCGTTCCGTAGTCGTTCAGGGCCGGGGTGCCGATGGGCGGTGCGGCTCCGCGCGGTTCATGCAGTTCCACGGAGGACATGGCGTTCTCCACCAGCTTCATGTCTCCTTTGCCCTCAAGCACCCAGCCCGCGACCATCACGGCCCCTGTCGGCCAGTGGGCCACGCGGACCTTGTAGCGATACGTTGTGCCATCCACATGCTTGAGCTGCTGCCGGATCTCCAGCCCTGACGCAGCGCCGCCAGAGGGTGCGCCTGGGGGTATCCAGGACTTCTCCGAGCTGGTCTGATCTTCACTGTTCGTGGGATACTCCAGATTGATGGTGGAGAGCAGGGCACTGGCCGCGGCATCGAGGCTGACGGCACCTTCCTCAAACCGCAACGGCACGACCACAAACGCCTCAAGGTGCCGTTGGGCGGAGAAATCAGCGAGCCCGGTCAGTTCTGCGGGGTTGGACCATTTGTTCCACGCGCCAGGCTCCAGATGAGTGGCGTACCCCAGCTCCGGTCTGGCCCGATTCTCGACAGCCTCTCCCAGGATGCGGTCTTTGTTCAGCACGCGGAAGGTGCTCATCATGGCCGTGGCCCGCTCCTGCACCTTCTTCTCATGCTGTTCCGCACCCCAGAAAAGCAGCTGCCAGCAGCGGCCGCCATGCATGACCACCCACTGGTCATAGTACACATTCATGAACACCCCTTCGGGTCGGGTCAGGGTCTGGATCCTGACAAAATCCAGCCCGTTCATCTGCACATTCTCCTGAGTCTGCCTGGAGTTCTTGGTATTGGGGAGGGCTCCGATCCTGACACTCTCACTCAGATCCTCCAGGCGGATTCCGATGCCTGCCTCCTCCGCGATCACGACCATGAAGACCTCGGAATTCTTGAGCCGCAGGGCCATGCAGGACAGCTTGTTGAGCTGCTTGGGATTCGGGATCTCCCACCAGGAGTCGTTGGCGGTGACAGAGAAGTTGAACTGCTCGTTCTTGATCTCGCGTGGGGTTCCGCCATCCACCAGGGAGGAGGAGTCATCGTCGTTGTGCTGGATCTTGCTCGCGATGTTGACCGCGGCGCCAACACCGACGCTCAAGACGATCACTGATGAAAGAACGATCGCCCAGATGGCCTGGGCCTTGCCCTGACGGTAGCGACTGGCATCATAGAGACAGAGGCCCACAATCCCGACCGCCAGTCCGCCAATCAGGATCGCCACCATCACAAAACTCAGGATGATGTGCAGCAGCTCGCTCCGGTAGCCGGTCATCAAAGTGAAGAGACGGACGCTAGACGAGAGTGCCCACCCGATGAACACCAGCAGAAGTGCCGTGACGCACAAGGTGCTGGTGGTGGGGCGGCGCAGGATCTGGGCACAACGGACGACGCCGAAGAGGGTGCCCAACGTTGCGAACACGGTGCCCACGTAGGCGCCTGCTTCTTCCGCCGGGTTTTGGAAAGTCTCTGTCAGTAGGAAGGGGGTAAATTCCATGGAGCCTTCTAGCTTGCTCCGGTGCGCCTAGGCAACCAGGTTTTTCCGTCTTTTTCACGAGCGGCAAGCACCGCCGGCCGAATGGCCCCAGGGCGGACGCGGGCATCCGTTTGAAAGATTTGGCCTCTTTGGGGTGATGACTCCCTGACCAGCGGGAGCGAAGCCTGCCCGGTCGCTTGAAACCTCTGGCCCCGCCCTCAATGCCCCACCGGTTCACCTCTGTCCCCCGTTCGTTGCCGTTTCTTGCGCTGACCGTCGCCGTGACGCTCTGCGCCGCCGCTCCATCCTCCATCCAGGCCAGCGGGACGGAGGAGTGGCCGCGCTTTCGCGGTCCCAACGGCAATGGCGGCTGGAATCCTGCGGGTGTGCCTGGCGACGTCACCGAAAGCGAACCCCGCCTGCTCTGGAAGGCGGATCTGGGCGGCGGCTACGGCGGCGTGACCGTGGCCCAGGGGAGCGTGTATGTGATGGACCGCCAGTCCGGCTCCGGCAAGGCGGAGGTGGAACGCATCCTCTGCTTTGACGCAGCGACTGGCAAGCTCCGCTGGGAGCACTCCTACCCGACGAGTTATGACTCCATGGACTACGGCAACGGGCCGCGTGCCTCCGTGACCGTGCATGAGGGGCGCGCCTACACTCTGGGAGCCCGCGGCGTGGCCGTGTGCCTGGATGCCGTCACGGGCAAGGTGCACTGGCAGGTGGATCTGGTGAAGGATCACGGTGGCGTCATCCCCACCTGGGGCTTCGCCGCCTCTCCCTTCATCTGGAAGGACACGGTACTGCTGCATTGTGGGGCGCAGCCGAATGGCAGCGTGGTTGCCCTTGATCGCCACAGCGGGCGCGAGCGCTGGCGCGGCGGCAGCGATCCCGCCGGCTACTGCACCCCTGTGGTGATCCAGTCGCCCGCAGGTCCCCAACTCATCCAGTGGGGGCCCAAGCACATCACCAGCCTGAACCCAGACTCCGGTGCGGAGCACTGGCGCTTCCCCTATGAAATAACGTACGGCGTGTCCATCGCCCAGCCGCTCTATCATGAAGGCCTGCTCTTCGTCTCCGGCTACTGGCACGGCTCCCGCGCCCTGCGGCTGGGGGAAAAGGATCTCAAGGAGGTGAGCCTGGCATGGAGCGAGGAAAAAACGCTCTGCGGCCTCATGAGCCAGCCCCTGTACAAGGACGGTCATGTGTACCTTCTCACCAAGGCCGAGGGCGTGATCTGCTTCCGCCTCCAGGACGGCAAGGTGCAGTGGAAGGACGGCCATCAGCTGACGCCCAAGGATCGCAATCCCCAGATCAGCCTCGTCTGGCTGGATGAAAAACAGAACCTCGCCTGTGGCCTCAATGCCAGTGGCGAACTCTTCTACGCCCGCTTCACCCCCGAGAAGATGGAGGAGCTGGCCCGGCACCAGATCATCGGCAAGACCTGGGCGCATCCGGCCTTCGCCGGGAACCGCGTGTTTGCCCGGAGTGATTCGGAGCTGAGAGTGTGGCAGGTTTGGTAGCGTGGTTCTTGGTTTGAAGTTTGAAGTTTGAAGTTTGAAGTTTGAAGTTTGAAGTTTGAAGTTTGAAGTTTGAAGTTTGAAGTTTGAAGTTTGAAGTTTGAAGTTTGAAGTTTGAAGTTTGAAGTTTGAAGTTTGAAGTTTGAAGTTTGAAGTTTGAAGTTTGAAGTTTGAAGTGGCGCGTTATCTCATGAACCCTCCGGGTTCGAATCCCACCACTTACCTCTAACTACTCACCGCTCACCGCTCAAGATCGCCCCGCAACATGAGCCGCCGCTCCGCATCCTGCACCTGGGACACGAGACCCCGGGCTTCCTTCAAATGCTCCTCCATCGCCTGCTGTCGTCTTAAGCCTTTCGCGGCACGGGCCAGGGCCTCGTGCGCGTAGCCAAGGTAGAAGGGCGTGTCCCCCCTGGCGAATTCCAGGGCTTGCAATCCGTGTTCCCAGGCCTCGGCATGCCGGCGCGGCCACCGCGCAGGCCCGTGAGACCAGCCAGTGGCCGATGGAACGGTTGCGATCCGTCACGTCCGCTCGCTGGCCCCAGTGTTCCAGCGACTCCAGGGCCAGACGGACCATCTTGGTGTCCTCCTCCTTGCTGCGATCAGTTTTGACCAGCAGGTCCCACGTGAGATTGAAGCACTCAGCGGAGAGCCGGATGCGATCCTGTTCTTCGCTGGATTCCATGGATGAGCCAAGTCCACCACAACGGTGGAGAAGTGACAAGGGTGTTTTGCGCCAGCCTGCATCCATGCCGGAGCCTGTCCGCGATGTGTAAAGGAACGGGAGAGACGGCCCTGGTGGCCTCAAGACCCCCATCCTCATGAGCCGCCGCGCCAGCCCGTCCCGGAAACCCGCCCCCCGCGGCACGAGCCGTCATTTCCTGCGTGGCCTGGCCCGCGCCTTCGCCGGGGCCATCGTGTTTGGCCTGCCCCTGCTCATGACCATGGAGATGTGGTGGCTGGGGTTTCACGCTGACCGCGGGCGCCTGGCCCTGCTGTTCATCTTGTCTTTCCCGCTGCTAGTGGGGCTGTCTCACTACTCGGGGTTTGAGCCCACCTTCGGCTGGGTGGATGACGTGGTGGACACCTTCGTGGCCTGCGCCGTGGGCTTTGTCTCCAGCGGGGTCATCCTGCTGCTCTTTGGCCTCATCGAGCCCGGCATGGCCGCGAGCGAGGTGTTGGGTAAGATCGGGCTGCAGACCCTGCCGGCCAGCATCGGGGCGCTGCTGGCCGCCGGACAGTTTGCCTCCCGGGAGGAGCGGGAAGCGGATCAAAAGCGATTCAGGAAATATCAGGGAGAGCTGTTTCTCATGATGGTGGGGGCCATCTTCCTGGCGCTGAGCATGGCCCCCACGGATGAGATGATGCTCATCGCCTACATGATGACCCCGGCCCACGTGCTGGGATTGATCGTCCTTTCCCTGGGGGTGATGCACGCGTTTGTGCATGCAGTCGAGTCGTCTGGCAAGGCGTACGTGCCCGCTGGCACACCCTTCTGGAGTGTGTTCCTCCGCATCACCATCCCGGGTTATGTCATCGCCCTGTTGATCAGCGCCATCATCCTGTGGGCGTTTGAGCGCACGGATTCCTCTGGTCCCGCCACGTTGATGGGCACTGTCATTGTGTTGGGCTTCCCTGCCGCGGTCGGAGCTGGCGCCGCCCGGCTCATCATCTGACGGCGCAGGCCTTCCACCGACCATCACACCAATCCCCACCCAAATCCATGAACGCCAAAGCTTCGCCGCCCATCCCGCCCGCTGAATGGATCGTTGCTGGCATCGGGCTGGTGGTCTTTGCCTCCGTGCTCGGGCTGATGGTGTGGGATGCCGTGGCGGGAGATCAATCGCCCCCGCGCATCACGGTCCAGGTGGATTCCATCGCTCCCAGCGGGGACGGCTTTCTGCTGAAGTTCCTCGCTCGCAATGACGGTGGTGAGACCGCTGCGGAGGTGGTGGTGGACGGGGAGTCGCCCACGCCTGGAGGGCAGACAGAGACCGCCAGCGCCACGCTGGACTTCCTGCCTGCCCACTCGGAACGTAGGGGCGGATTTTTCTTCAAGACCAAACCGGATCAGAACACCGTACGCCTGCGAGCGAGTTCATTCCGTGAACCCTAGAGCTTTCAGGACGAGCGGGGCCTCCCGGTGACTTAATCTGCGGCCCGGGTCACGGTGTAGCCAGCGGGGGCCTGAAAGGCGGAGTCGGGAATCTCCTCGAACTTCACCGACTTCACCGTCGTGATGCAGGGGAAGCTTTCGCTGCCGGTGCAGCTCTTGAGGATCATCCCATCCATCTCCGGGGGCAGGATGGTCGCATCCCCTTCAGTCTTCACGGTGGCCAGCTCGGCCTTGATGCGTTCGTAGTCCGGGTAGCCCTTCGCCACCCAGAAGGTGGACTTCATGCCCAGCACCTCCATGGTGATGATCGCACATTCGTATCCGTTCACCTTTTCGGTCGTGCCCGTGACGGTGTACTTCGGAGCCGTGGGGGAGGTCGCGGCATCCGCCGTGACCTGGGGCTGGCGCATGACGGTCACTTCACGGGCCGGGTGCATCACGGTCATCACTTCGCGTGCTTTGGTATTGGCGATCGTGCTGAGCTCCTCACAGATGTCGGCGCGGATCATGCCGCCCTGAATGCGCATCACGGTTTCGCTGCGGACTTCAGATCCCTCCACCGTCTGCTCCAACACCAGGCCAGCCCGCAGAGGACCAGCGGTGCAGAGAATCGCGGCACTGGCCACAGCCATGCCGAGCAGGGGGCGGAGGATTGGGCTCGTCTTCATACTACTGGATGCATTTGCGTTTTCCGCGGTTTGTGACGGATTACGTGTGTGACTGGATCTCAGATGGAGCAAAAGGCCTCCTCCGCCGTCGCCTCGCGGTCGGCTTCCTCGCGAGCCGGGCTGGAGGTAATTGTTTCTGCATCAACGATTTCCACCGCTGTGCGGAGACACAAGACTTGAGCTGAACTGACGCCCAAGAGCCCGTGCCCAACGGAACTGATCAGTAAAAGGAGTGAGGGACATTCTTGTCCCGGTCCCGTCGTGCTACCCACGTCAAACAACGCCAGGCTAAAGCCCAGCACTACTTTGAGCTGCCGCCTGCGGCGTAGTCCGGTTGTGCCAACCGGCTCCGTGAGCGGAGGAATATTGCGTCTTGGGCCTTTGAGCGCGATGTGGTCTGCCACGTCAGGGGCACGCGTCCGACCGGGACAAGAATGTCCTTCGCTCCTTTTACTGACCGCTTCGTTGGAGGGGGACTTCCGTGCGCCAGCTCAAGTCTTGCGTCTGGCAGTCTGGCGTCTTCCTCGAAGCGGGCCAGTCACACACGCTCAGAATTCTGATTCCGCATGTTCCAGTCTTGTGGCAAGATCGATGAAAAATATGACCCGATTTGCCAATTTTCTGGCCAGAGCATCGCTCTGGCTCGGGGTGATCTTGCCCATCATCACCCTGGTGTTTGAAGGCCTGACACATGCGTGCTCCAGCACGTTCTTTGATCCTCTGCCCACCTGGTGGCACTATCTGGCGATCTTGCCGGTGCCCATCACCTGCTTCCTCACTTTGCGTTTGTGGAAGAATCCGTCTGAGCAGGCGATCGAACGGCTGTCGTGGGTCAACCGCATTGCCTGGCCCGTCATCCTTCTCTACAACGTCACTTTCGCCTGGGTCAGCATGGTCGCGTGTCTGCTCCTGCCGTTTTCGTTGGCGATGATCTTCAGCAAAGAGGCCCTGTTTATCGTGCTGATCCTGGCCAGCTTGGGGCCGTTGGCGGGCTTCGTCGGCTTGGCAGTTGCTACGGGATCCCTCTCACGGATTCGCGCCTCTCTTCCAGATCCTGTCGCTGCTCGTTGCATCAGGAAAGGCCGCTATGGCTGGATGGCCGGGATCGCTATGCTCTTGATCGCGGAAGGGCCGCTGCTCTGGACGGAGTTCTGGATTGAGGGCGCCGCCGCCAGAGGCCACCCTGCACAAACCACAGCACTGCAGATCTTGCGCAAGACCGGTCGTGAAGACATGCTGCTGCGCCAAAGCTATGAGGCCGGATCTTCCGGACTTCAGGGCCCCAGCCTTGCGCTGCTCTTTGGCAGAGAAGGCGTTCCGTTCTCGTTCCGCGAAGTCCTGCCGGGAGGCCCGATTGGGTTTAACCAAGCCCGGGAGATTTACTTCAAAGTCACGGGCATGCCCTTCAATGAGGCGCGTCCACCTCGCACGTCACAGTTCAGACTATTGGGGATGAACGAAGGCATCCAGCGAGATGGTTCACTCGATGGAGTGGATTGGGATGCGGAGCGGGGTGGAGATTCGGTGGGGGCCAGAGTTCGAGGACTATCTCTCGCGACCTCGAGCATGCAGTGGCATCTCGACTCGGTCGCGGCCCAGGCCTACGGCGAGTGGACGCTGGAGTTTGGCAACGTCCACAGCAGTGCACAGGAAGCCCGCTGCCAGATCCTGCTGCCACCTGGTGGATTTGTCTCCCGGGTGAATCTCTGGATCGATGGTCAGGTGCAGGAGGCTGCCTTCGGGGCCAGGGCCCAAGTGAAGGCCGCCTACCGGCAAGTGGTCGTGGTGGAGCAGCGGGATCCCGTGATGGTGAACATGAGCGGTCCTGATCGGGTGGCGGTGCAGTGCTTTCCCGTGCCGGCGGGCGGTAAGATGAAAATCCGCCTGGGCATCACCGCGCCCCTGGTAGGGGAGCCTGACCACACGGGTCAGCTGGCCCTCCCTGCCTTCCTGGAGCGCAATTTTGCCATTCTCCCGGGATTCAAACATGCAGTCTCATGCCAGCGCGACCGTGGAGCCGTGGAGACACGGGAGGCAAATGACACCACCCTTCTGGGGGAGCGGGTGCTTCCATCAGGAGACCCCGCCCCGCTGGTCTGGGCGAAGGATCCCTTTGCCGCCAATGCGCCCGGTGGGACGCAGCCTGCCTACCTGGCACGTGTGCGGGAGTCCATTCAGCAGGCACCCGCCGCTCGGGTGGTGGTGGTCTTGGACGGCTCGTTTCGTCTCCGGGGGCATGCCGAAGCCATCCGTAATGCCATTGAGGCAATTCCCTCGAACCTCAAGCTGGAAGTCGTCATGGCCACTGACGGCGAGCCGCTGATCTTCGGCCGCGATGCTCTGGCTCAGCGGATCGTGCCCAAGGCATTTGTCGGTGGTCGGGACAACTCCCCGGCCCTTCTGAAGGGTTTGAAGCAGGCTCTTCCCTCCGGCGGGGAGCAAGTGCCTGCCACGCTGATCTGGATGCACGGCCCGCAACCGTGGGCCTTTGATCGTCGCGACGTCCTTCCGCCGTCACGCGAGACTCCCACCAGGGCTGTGGCAGTTCAAAATTCGGAGAGCTATCCGACCGAGCTTGTGGAGTATCTCGCCAAGCTTTCTGCGCCACCCACCCTGCACACGGTGGAGATGGTGCCCGGTCCCAACCGGTTGCTGGAGCAGCTCTATCAATCCACCGAACTTCGCAGCGGCATGCGCTGGAACGGGACGCCTGTGGGATTGAAAGCTCACCTGGCCTCCATTGTGGGCGGAGGAGAGCGGTGGCGATACCGCTACACGCGCAGTGACATGGCCCCCCAAGAGGGAGTTCAGGTGTGGGATCAGCTTGTCCGTCAGCAGGTCTATGAAGAAGTGATGGATGCGTTCAAAGGGGTGAATGTCGTGCCGGACGCCCAGGCAAAACGAGCGGCCCACTACCAACTGGTCACGCCGTATTCTGGGGCCGTGGTGCTGGAGACGAAGCAGCAATATGCGGCGGCGGGTCTCAAGCAGGCAGATCCTGACTCCAGCCCCAAGATTCCCAGTGTTGTTCCTGAACCCTCCCGTGCCTTGTTGCTGGTGGTGGGACTGGGGTGGGCGCTGCTCCGGCGGCGGCGGCGCGGAGCAAAGTAGTCTAGAGCTTTAGCTCGTCAGTCGTGCCACTCCACGCTTCCAATACCGAGCTGAAGCTCTGCACTACTTTGAGCTTCCGATCCCGCGGTCAGTAAAAGGAGTGAGGGACATTCCACCGCTGTGCGGAGACACAAGACTGGAAGACTCCAGACACAAGACCTGAGCTGAACTGAACTGACGCACAAGAGCCCGCACCCAACGGAACTGATCAGTAACAGGAGTGAGGGACATTCCTGTCCCGGTCGGACGCGTGCCCCTGACGCGGCAGACCACATCGCGATCAAAGGCCCAAGACGCCGTATCTCTCCGCTCCCAAAGCCGGTTGGCACAACCGGACTACGCCGCAGGCGGCAGCTCAAAGTAGTGCTGGGCTTTAGCTTGGCGTTGTTTGACGTGGGTAACACGACGGGACCGGGACAGAAATGTCCCTCACTCCTTTTACTGACCAACCCCGCTTTGCGGCCTCTTTGATGCGTGAGCTCAGGTCTTGTGTCTGGAGTCTTCTACTCTTCTGTCTCCCGCGAAGCGGGCGCTACTTTGCCCCGCGCAGGCACGCCTCCACCTGCCTCACCCGCTCTGCAACATTGCCCTGCACCTCCACCCACGTCTCCCCCATGGCGGTGAGTTGTTCCTCGTACCAGTCGTGCTGTTGCTGGCGGAACGCCTGGTCCCGGCGGGTGCCGTCCTGGTCAAAGGGGATGTCCGGGGCACAGAGCACGTAAACGTCGTACTTCCGCTTCGCCAGGGTCCACAGGTCGGGTTCGGCCCGGCCGTGATCTTCCAGGCAGTAAAACAAGGTGGTCAACGGCGAGGTGTCGCAGAACAGATAGCGGTTCGCCCTGCCAGCGGACTCTTCCTCCCTGGCCACCTGCACGACTCCGATGTGCAGCAGGTCCGCATACGCCAGATGGCCGCCCTGGTTCACCCAGAGCTCTCGACCGTACTCCGTGACATACAGCGTGTCGTATTTCTGCGCCAGCGCGGTGGCCAGCGTGCTTTTGCCGGAGGACTCTCCGCCCAGGAGGCAGATACGTTTCACAAAGGAGGCATAGACCACGGGGGACAACCACTGCCGCAGGCCATGGGGATCTGCCCGCAAGGCGGTGCCGCTCACGGGCAGGGCGGTTCTTGCAGGGTCCACCGATACATGGGTCACTACCGGGTGAGCGGGGGTTTCTTCACGGAAGTAACGGGTCAGCTCGGCCGCGAATCCCTCACCGTAGGCTTCACTGGTGAACACCGCATCCACGGTGGCGCGCAGCACCTCCCGGCACACCTGGCCGACAAACCGGCGGTGCCGCGATTCATCGGGATCGTCATTGGGCGGTGGCACCAAACCCCAGGGATTGTCCGCGTCCAGTACGATGCGGGTGGTTTCTGGAAACAAGCTCTCCAGCCACGCCGCCCGCTTCTCCGGTTCACAACCCGGGAACTCCGGCACGGTGTAGCTCACCACCACCACGGTCTCACATTCCGCCAGGGCGCGGCGGATCACGGCCTCATGACCCTTGTGCAGTGGGCAGAACTTGCCCACCACCAGACCACGCTGAAAGCGGCCCGTGATCATGCCACAGCAGAGGCGGAGCCCGCCTCCGGGGTGGATGCCGCTGCGCTGGCCTGTTGCGCCCGCAACAGCCGGTGCCAGTGCCACAGGGAAATCACGGCATTGATCCAGAAGGCGAAGTACAGGCCCGCAGTGACATAGAGCCCGCGACTGGCAAAGAGCGGCACGGAGATCGTGTTCACCACCAGCCAGCACCACCAGTTCTCCACCCGACGGCCCACCAGAAGGAACTGGGCCACCACGCTGAAGGTCAGCACGGTGGAGTCCCAGTAGGGCGCATAGGCATCGGTGTAATGGTGCAGCATGAGCCCGTAGGCCCCCGCCACGGCCAGGGCTGCCATCACCAGCACCAGACCCATCATCGGCGGCGTGCGGCGGATCGGCAACTCGGTCTGCGCCAGACCCTTGCTGCCACCGTGCAGCCAGCGCCACCAGCCTAGGGCACTGGCGGCGATGAAGAAGAACTGTAGCGCCACATCGGCATATAAGTTCGCGTCATAGAATACCTGGGCAAACAGCGCGCAGCCCAGGATGCCCGTCCACCAGGTGTGCACGCTGTTGCGTCCTGCCAGCAGGATGGACAGGGCGTTGACGGTGTTGGCGGCGATTTCCAGGATCAGATCCAGATTCATGTGGTGGCAGGATCGGCGAGATCCGAGGTGTATTGGATGACCTTGCCATCCAGGAAGGCTTGTTGTTCAACATGGAGACGCTGGCCGTCGCCAAGGATCGATTGCAGAATCTGCCGCAGTTGGGTGTTCAGAGAGTCCATGCCGGCATGACGGAACGTCACGGTTCCGTCCGCCGCTTGATGCACGGTCCATTGGGGCAGGGCCAGGGGGCGCAGCGCGTGGGTGATCTCGATGTTGTTGATCCATGAACCCGAGGTGGTTCGATACCGCACGGGGGGGCGCCCCTGCAGGCCCACCAGTACCGGTTCCGGGCCGCTGAAGTCCAGCGCGGCATGATCTCCGGTGCGATAGCGCAGCAGCGGCAGGCAGAAGTTGAACCCGCCCGTCAGCGTCACCTCGCCCCGCTCGCCGGGGGGCAGGGGGCGGTCTTCTTCATCCAGGATCTCCACATACATGCGGGGTTGTAGCAGCACATGTCCGCCCGCGGCGGGATCTGCCACGGCGATGGGCCCCGCCTCGTTCATGGAGTACAGGTCCAGCACTGGGCACTGGAAGCGTTCTTCGAGTCGCTGGCGCAGCCCTGGCAGCAGTGTCATGGACGTGCTCAGGAGCGCCCTCGGCCGCCAGGTCACGGGCAGGGTGAGGAGCTCGGCAAAGGAGATGGGATCGCCCGTGTACACCTCCGCCTTCAGATCGTCGAGGTACTTTGCCCGGTCCTCGGGATCGCGCCAGTCGTCCGGGTGCAGGTTGATCTTGGCCAGCCCCGCCTCATTCATCGTGGGCGTCACGGAGACATAGGTGAAGCACTTCTTCTGGTGACCGATCAGCACCACCCCCACCTCGCCCGCGCCCGCCAGCAGCGTGATGCCGTGACGGCGCAGGGCCCGCTTGTGAAAGGCCAGGTACGAGGCTGCCACCACGGGGTGGGAGGCCAGCAGCAGGGGATGCCCGCTTGTGCCGCTGGTGCGGAAGTTGATCATCCGCTCCACCGGCACGCTGTCCGGCACGAAGGAGGCAATGTCCCGGCTCAGGTCTGCGCGGGAGATGGAGAGAATGTCCTCGAACCTCGCGGGTGGCGTGCCCTGTCGGCGGTAGTGCGGCACGTCGGCATAGGTGCTGGCGGTGAACTCCTCCAGCCAGCGCGGCGGTTCCCCCGCGCGCCAGTCGATGGCGGCCGCGGCCACCTCGCTTTCAAAGGACCGCACGCGCGTCACTTCCTCGGGCAGCAGGCGGTTGCCGCTTTCATTGCGGTAGATCGGGGCATGGGGATGCTCCTTCAGAAAGCTCAGCAGGCGCTGCCCCGCTGGCGTCAGGGTGGGGTAGCGGTCCAGGTCGGTGGGCTGGGGATCGGCGTCCATGCGGAGAATTTATTCGCGGGTGTATTTGTCAGCCGATTCCTCCGCCGCCTTCTTGGCCAGCGCCTCGCGGATGGCCCGGGCCCGCAGCTCGGCAGCCCGGGCGGCGGCGATGACGCGGGCCCGCTCCGTGGCGCTCAGGCTGGTGAGGCGGTCCTGAGCCTGGGCGGACGATTCGCCCTCGGGGCGGAAGTCCAGCCGCGCCAGGGTGATGCGGGTGATTTCCTCGCTCCGGTCCGGGTCGGTGAGGAAGGCACCCGCCACCGTCTGCTCCGCCAGCTCGCGGGCCGTGCCTTCCAGCAGCGGCAGGAGTGTGGCGGCATTGAACCGGTGTTTGATGAACCACTCGTCCGCTGCCAGCCACGTGAGCAGGAGGGTGACGGCCAGCCGGTTGCGATCCCGGGAGGCATCCTTGCCGGTGAAGGCTGCCATCTCGGAGGGCGTAGGGGCGGCACCGTGCAGCCGCAGCAGATCTGCCACCACGGAGTCCACATGCACCCGTCCCTTGGAGCCGATCTTCGGTTCATCCAGAAACTCAGCCGGCGTCTCCGCGAGCCGGTGCAGCAGGGTTTCGAGCGGGGGGCCTTCGTGGGTCATGGAGCTAAGGCAATTATGAATTATGAATTATGAATTATGAATGCGGAATGCGGGGCGGGAGGGATCAAGGCTGAACTCATCACCCATAACTCCTAACGTCTACCTCGACAGTCGTGAACTTCGCACAAACTTGGGTGCTGTGACAGTCTTCACACGCGGCGGCACGCCGGCCGTTGCGAAGCCGACGAAACCGGTCCGGCAGGGACAACAGATCACGTGCGGTCCGCAGTTCTGAGATGGGCACGCCATAGGCCTCCGGCGTGTAGCTGCACAGCGCGATGCGGCCAGCTTCATCCACAAAGAGAAAGCGCTGTCCCGGGTGACAGTCTGCCACGGGCAGATGGCGGCCCTGGGCGGTCATGGCCAGGCGTTGCAGATAGGCAGCCCCGCCCAGCAGGCGCACCCCTTGATCGGCCAGCCGCTGTTGCCAGCCAAGCCAGCGGGCGGTCAACCAGTCCACCTGGGTCGGGAGGAGCCGGTGGTCCGGGTAATACTCCGGCCGGTCCAGCCCGCCGAGCTGGTTGCACGTGATTTCCTCGATGCCCCAGTCCGCGAGACTCTGGCAGAGCGCGGGGAAGGCAGTCACCGTCTCCCGGAAGAGCACCACATTCGCCCGCAGCAGGGGGCCGTGGCCCGTGAGGTGTTTCTGTCGTGCCAGGGCCTGCACGCCGGTGCGCAGGCGGTCATGCAGCCCGGCTTGTCCACGCAGGGCATCGTGAATGGCGGCAGGGCCGTCCACGCTCACGGTCAACTCGGTGTAGTATTCCTGGAGGTGCGCCTGCACCTCGGCGCGATGCAGCGTGGTGCCGTTCGTCGTCGTGCTGAGGCGGAGGTTCAGATCATCCCGGCAGTGGCGGGTGAGCGCCTCCAGCGGCTTCCACAGCAGCGGTTCCCCACCCAGCCAGCTCAGCAGCACCGGGCGACCCGTGGTTTGGGACCAGTCGGCCAGCACGGCGGCAAAACGGCGGATCTCGGCCGGATCCGCCACACCCCGGGGGCGCTCCAGCCGGGCGTCATAGGCGCAGAAAGGGCACCGCAGATTGCAGCGCTCCGTCACACGCCACACCACCACCAGTGGATCCTGGGAATCTGACGCCAGGGAGTTCACAGTTGGATGGGAGGGCGGGGGGCACCGTTGCCGGCGGGTCCGCTGATGGAGGTTCGAGGTCGCACAGGACGGGCGTTCTGCTGGCCCCGGCCGTAGTGCTGCCGGCTGAAGGCCCGGGCAAAGGCCACCAGATCCTCCCAGGTGGCCACCCGGTGCACGTTCCAGCCTTGTTCATCGCGGGCTTTCTTGATGGCGGCGAACGAGGCATAGGTCGATGCATGCTGCTCCCAGTTCTGGGCCAGGTTCAGCACCATGGTGCCGCCGCCGCGCGCCTTCTCCAGGGCCATGGCGCTCACGTCCCAGCCAGAGTTGCCCTTCTCATCCTGTTGGAAGAGCGTGTCCACCCCGTCGTCAGAGATGATGAGGATGTGCGCGGGCCGGGCATCCGGTGGGCGCGGGCCAAAGGTATCGCGGAGCTGGTGGATGGGGAACGCCGTGCCTCCGCCGAAGTAGCCGGTGAGCACGCGCAGGATGGACACCTCATCCCGCACAAAACCCGGGGTCGTGGTGTATTGCTGCTTCCAGCTCCACAGGGTGGCCTGTACGCGTGCGCCGGTGCGCAGGGCGGAGAGGCAGATGATCGCACCCGCCAGGGCAGGGTAGGAGATGAGCCTCTGCGGATTGGCCATGGAGCCGGAGCTATCCACATAGATGTCCAGATCCAGCGGTTCCTTGCGGGGCTCCACGCCCTCGCTCTCACCCCAGATGCGCTGCACCGTGGTCACACCGGGGATGACCTTGGGGCTGATCAGCACACTCTGCATCCAGTCCAATGCATCCATGGGATCGCCCAGCGCCCAGGGCTCCAGCCCCTCCGGCAGGGGATCAGAGCTGCGGGGCAGTTCCCGTGTGGGGAAGGGGATGAGATGGGGCAGGGCCTGTTCGCGGTAATAACGCACCGCGGCATCGTGATCGCTGATGGGCACTCCGGCTGCGCGCAGGAGCTCGCCGTATTCAAACGGCTGTCGTGCCTGTCCCCGCGCCTGCTGATTGGCGGGTACCATGGAGGGCAGAATGTCTGCTGCGACTTCGGTGTCCGCGTCGGCTCCCGTGGACTCGCCGTTCAGTTCCGGATCCAGCGCGGGATGGATCGCCCCCTCCTTCTCGCCCGGTTCCATTTCCGTGAGACCGGTGATCTCGCCACCCACGGCTGCGCCCTTGGTGTCGAAGAACTTCTCCAGCAGCTCCTGGGACTTCTTGTCCTCCAGCAGATGCGGCAGGAGCAGCGCGGCAAAACGTCCGCTGCCCTGGAGCCAGTCGCGGGAGTACACGCGGATGAGCCGCGCCCCCAGCCAGGCATCGCCGTCTGTGCGGTCATCCACGCTGCCTGCCAGCGAACCGCGCTCCAGCCGCCACAGTATTTCATAGATCCGCATGTAGAGCTTCCACACCGCGCCATCGGCGGAGCCCTCCTGTTGTTTGCGGATGCGGCGGTACACCTCATCCATGCGCAGGCCCGCGCTGCGTTGCAGGCGGTCGTTGATGAGGAGGTCCGTGTACAGATTCGCCACCATGGGGGCCATGGCCTCCAGCGTGGGCAGGCCCCAGCGCATGCGGGAGAGCATGCGGCCGTGGTCGGTCAGGTTGGCCGGGGCCAGCACGTGGTGGCCGATCTCGTGGGCCAGGATCTCGACCCCCAGCTCCGCCACATCGGAGGCCATTACCTCCGCCAGGCTCACCACCACCGCCTGGTCCGCGAGACGGATCATCGCAAAACTCCCGGCCAGACCCTCGCGGCGCTCCTCTTCCGGTGTCAGGCAGAGCCGGGGTGGGCTCAACCGGGTGAAGCGGCTCCACGCCTCCAGCGCGGCGGGCCATTGCTCCACCCACCGGAGACGCAGCGCCTCCAGTTGTTGGGGATCGAACCGATGCGGTTTGCGTTTCATGGTTCGTCGCCCTCTTCCCCTCCGTGGCCCGGCACGGCGTAGAGCAGCACCGCATGGGTCAGCGCCCCAGTGATGGCCACGGTGTGGTCCAGCCGGGCCACGCTGGTCACGGGGCCGATGTCCTCAGGTACCTCCACGCCGGCAGGCACCTGCGGGATCTGCGGACGGGCGGCGGCCAGCTCCTCCAGCGTGGCGCGGTGGAAGGTCGCACCAAAGGCGTCTGCCGTGAGCAACCAGCCGTCATTGCCGCTGCGCACATAGAGCTGGTCCTGCGCCACCACCAGACGGGGAGGTTCAGGAAACAGCCCGCCAAAACCGCGGAAGGCCCCCGTGCGCCGCATCAGCCTCGGGGCGCTCGGATCACTCCGGCCGGAGTGGTTCCGACCGTTGTTTCCCAGTCCCCGGGTCCAGCGCTCGTCTTGCAGGCGCTGACGGATCTCTGGCCAGGTAGCGGTATCCGGCGCGGGGGATTCCGCAAAGTGGGAAGCCGGATCTCCGTTGACCTTCCCCGGCACGGTCAGCGCCGCCAGCGCCAGCGCGGGAGGCAGCGTGTCCGCCACCGCCAGGGCACTCTCCCGGTAGTGGGCCAGCCCGCAACGCCAGGCCGCCACCTGTCCGGCTTTGAGAAAGCTTCCTGCGCTGTCCGACAGTGGGGCCACGTGGGTGAGCAGGGCCAGCCAGTCCCGTGGCCGGGCCCCGGGCACGCTGCCCAGTTGGTGGGCTGCATTGCTCAGGGCGCCGATCACCTCACGCGGTGCCGCCGTCACGTGCTGCTCCGCTACGGGCAAGACCTCGTCCCAGAGTTGCTGAATCCACGGGTGCCGGGCCTGTGCCCCCACCAGCCGTTGGGCCACCAGCTCCAGCCCCACTTCATACGCCGCCTGCGCCACCGGTCCCGCAGCCTCAGGGTTCGTGGAATGCACCGTCGCCACCAGCGGATCCACCGTGGCCTGCAGGAAGTTGGAGAACGCCTCCGCCTCCAGCGCCGGGAACTGTTTCTTCGCCAGCGCGTACTGGGCGTTGAACTCCTCGCGACCGGACTTGAGGATGGCGGTGAAGACTGCGGAGATCATGGGGGAAAGAGGTCCATTCTGTTTAACCACAGAGACACAGAGAGCACAGAGGAGGGGAAGATTCTGGATTCAACGACTCGCCCGCATCCCGGTTCACTGAATCACTGAGCTACTGAATTACTGGCTTACCGAATTACTGAATTACCGGCTCTTCAGCCATCGCAGGTAGTTCGTGTACCGCTGGTGCAGGTACTTCAGCTTCAGCATGTCGTCGTAGAGATGGCCGTACAGCTTGTTGCCCCGGGCCCAGTCGGTGATGAGTCGCTCGATCCTCACGAGGCGGGAGGCCACTTCGGATTCGGCCACGCCGTCCAGCCCCAGGCGGAACTCGCTGGCCAGTTGGGCCACGGGATCGTCGCGATCCAGGTTCAGGCGGTCGTACTCCGCACAGCTCAGGTCGAAGACCCGGCGCAGCCAGCCCACGCGGTCGGAGCGGAAGGCGGTGTTGCCCGGGCTTTCGAAGAACGGCGCGTCCACGTCCTGCACGAGCTTGTCGAACAGCACGAACGGCAGGATCTGCCGCAGGTCCTCCAGCTCCACCTCGGGGTTGCCGCGGAAGTAGGCGATCGCCTTCGCGTAGTGGATGATGGTCATGAGCGCCCGGACGGAGAGACCGTTGCGGGTCTGGCAGCCCAGGTCCTTGATCTTGTCGCGCCCCGTGTCGCGGGCGGTGAGCGTGGCCCATTCCACCCCCGCCAGGCGGGCGGTGTCCTTCGTTTTGTACTCGAACTGCTCGCCTGCCACCTCGCAAAACTCAAACTGACTGGTGAAGAACTCCAGCCGCCGCCGCACCTGGACAGGCAGCGCCACCGTGCGGATCTCATCCTGCAGGCGGTCGATCTCGGTCTCGGTGAAGATGATCTGCTTGGGCACCACTTCCTCGGGGCGGATCCTTTCCTCGATCCGTGTCACCAGATCGGAGAGGAAACGGGGGTTGAAGGCCAGCGCCTGCACCACCACGTCGATACGGTCGCGCAACGCCTCGATGACCTGGTACGTGCCGCCGCCCTGGTCGTCATTTGCCGTCAGGAACCACGCCGCTTCCGGGCACTCATGGATGTGGTCCATGATCTCCGCGTAGTTGTCACCCATCACCGTCAGCAGGGCGCTCTGGGTGCGGGTGGGGATGCGGTTGTATTCGTCGATGATCTTCACCCGCATGTCCAGCCAGCCGCGCCAGGCGATGCGGATGTCCTTGATGTCCTGCGCGTTCACCAGGTCCGCTGGCAGGGGATTGCCCAGCAGGTCGGCGATGGTCATCTGTGGGTGACCATGCAGCATGGCCCGCCGCACCTCCCGCACCGGGTAGCCACCCAGCACGCCCATGAGCAGGGCGCTCGCTGTCTTGCCGCGGCCCGGCCCGCCGATGAAAAGGCACTTGCGCCGCGTGGCGAAGGTCAGCAGCGGCAGCAGCACAAAGCTGGAGTAGCTCTGCGAGGAAGGGAGGGTCAGCCGGCTCTTGGAGTCGCCCAGCACAAAGGAGCGGGGCGGCTCCGTGTTGTACTCCACATCATAGTGCGGGCTGATGATCGCCGTGTTGACGATCCAGAAGTACGCCTGCCGCAGCTTTTCATCCAGCGGCAGCCCTCCGCCCGTGCCGGTCGCGGCGGTGTCGGACACCGGCCCCCGGTAGAGATCAGCCACATCAAACTGCCGGCTGACCGGGGCGGTGTGGGGGTTCGTGGGAGCCTGGGACAGGCGCTGAAAGAGATCTCGCAAGGCCATGGGGAGTCAGTTGTCGAGGGGGGCTTGGCGTGAAATGCCGCGTCGTGGGGGCGCGGCAGGCACGGCAGAATTCAACACGGAACGGCGGGCGGAGGCAAATGGGAAGCGTTGCTTCTCCTATATCGCCAACGGGGCAGGAGCGCCCCTCCGCCGAACCTCAGACCACGTGAGGGCGCCCCGGGCAAGGTAGAAGAGCCGTCCCGGCTCTTGGGAGCGCTGGGTGAGGCGGGGGCAAAACCGAGACGGTTCTTCTACACTGGCTGCATACGAGCGCGTCAACCAAGCTTCCCTCCCTCAGACCTCAACCGCACCTCACTGGCGGCTCACCGTGTACCCGGCCGGAGCCTTGAACACGTCTGCGGGTATTTCCTCGATCTTCACGGACTTGATCGTGACGATGCCCAGGTACTTCGGGCCCACGGTACTGGTTTTCAGGATCAGCCCGTCCAGTTCCTTCGTCGTCTCGGGTGCACCACTGGCCGGCTTGATCGTGGCCATCTCGGCCTTGATCTTGTCATAGTCGGGATACGACTTGGCCACCCAGAACGTGGATTTCATCTCGCCCATCTCCATGCTCACGACGTTGCATTCGTAGCCGTTCACCTTCTCGGTCATCCCGAGCACCTTGTACTTGGGCGTGGGCAGGTGGGGGATCTTCGGGGCTGCATCGCCTTTCGGCTGGCTGATCACCGACACCATCTTGGCCGGGTGGATGATGGTCATCACCTCTCCTGCCTTCGTGTCCGCAATCGTGGAAAGCTCCTCACTGATATCCGTCCGGATCATCCCGTTCTGAATCCGCATGGTCGTCTGGCTCGGCGCCTCCGAGCCCTCCATGGTCTGTTCCATGATCAATCCGGCGTGGGTGGCGGCAGGAGTCAGCAGGGCGGCGGTGCTCAGGGCGAGGCCGAAGAGAGGGGAAAGGAATTTGTGAGTGTGGATCATGCTGAGTGCATTTGGGTTTGGTGGAGATTGTGACGGAAAACCTGAGCTGATATTGCTTGCGAAAATGATGCAATCGACAAAAAGTTTGCACGTCAAGAGCAGGATGAGGTAGCGTGTGCAGGTCTTCCAGCCGTTGTGATGAAAAAACTACTCTTCAGTTTGCTGCTGATTCATCTGACAGTCCTTCCCTCCAACGCCCGGCTGGGGGAAACCAAGGCCGAATGCGAGAAGCGCTACGGAACGCCGACCGAATCCGGCCGCGAAGATGGCAGGTTCTCTTATTTGAAAAACGGGGTGACGATCGTCGCGAGGTTCCGAGAGGACAAGTGTGTCTCCATCACCTATCGCAACTCGGCGAGACCTTCAGCTGGATCGGCCACGCCATTCACCAACATCGAAATTGGCATACTGAGAGCTGCCAATGAAGGCGGGCAAGTTTGGGAGCTTGTGCCTCCCGGTGCGCCGGAATCTGTCTGGGAAACGACGACCCCTCCCGAAAAAGTCGCACGTCTGAGCTCCAACCACTCCGTACTCAACTTTACCACCAAGGCAGAGGAGCTGCGGTTAAAAACAGAGAAGGCCGAAAAAGAGAAGGAGCGCCTGAAGGATTTTTGACGGGCGAGGAACTGGCGCACCTACAAGCCGGATCGTACGGCTGTCCGCAGTGTCGGTGATGTATTGCCAACATCAGTGCTCCCGGGGAACTCATACCGCGCCCGAGCGCCATCTTCCCACAGGCAATCAAGTTTGCGTTCGGCAGTGAACTTTGCCTGCAGCAGTTGAGCAACGTTGAGGTCGTCCAGCTTTGCTTCTTCCGTCAGAGGCCAGCCTCGGGTTGAAGGCGATGGCGCGAAGCGCCAGTACTCGGACTGTCCGCTTGGACTGACCACCACGAACTCTGCGGAATTGTCCTTGAGGCTGCCGGTGAGGAAGCGCCAGGGGCCTTGAGCGAGGGCGTCATCTTTACCGGTCAGAGCCAGGGCGCCGTTTCTGCCGGGATGCAGGATCAGTCTGGCCATGGTGCCCCCGTTCTTCGGGGCACGGACAACGCGGACCTCGGTGGTGCCGAGGGGAAGGAAGTCGATGTAGGAGTGGGCGTTGATGCCTGACTTCGTTAACAACTCAATGGGTAAGGGGACCGCGCCCCAGTTCTGAACTTGTAGGGGAATCAGTTCACCATCGCAGGTGATCAACGGCAGCTCAGCACCTCCCGGTGACAGGTGATCCAATACCTCGAACCTTCGTGGTGGTCGCCCTCCGCGCATGTAGAGAAAGCTCTGTATGCCTGTGAACTGGGTTCCCGAGCTTTCCAACGCGGAGCCGATGGGCGTGAAGGCGGTTTGCTGCCAGATATCCTGAGTTTTTGTAAAGCCCTGGTAGTAGGTGAGTCCCGCTGCGCTGCCCCGCCAAATGGCGATCTGGTGATCCGTCGCAAATCCTGCGGAAAGGGTGAGATGGCGATCTCTCAGTTCAGCACCAGAGGTGCGTTGGAGCATTTCAGGGCGGCCACCATTAGGAAGCCAGACCAGCGACTTGTCGAACTCTCCAGGTTGAGCGGGGTGTTTGATGAGGTAAAGCAAGCCATTGTTCAGCCGACGTTTCGCGCAGACCTCTGTCTCATAGCCAGGAGGGGCCAGCGCGGGTTTTACTGCATCCAATGGAAGGGCCAGATGAGTCACATCGATCACCGGGCCGCCCGGCTCCCGGGTGGCTTTCAGGGTGAGGGGCCGCTCCTCGCTCGCCGTCACCAACAACGGGGGCTGGGAAGAGGAGTAAGTCAGTTCCAGCTCCCGGGCCGACTTCAAAGTGATCTTCCGGTCTTTGGCATGCGTGACCTGATGCAGCAGGGCTGATTCGATGGCGAAGCCGGTTGGGCTGGAGGAGCCGGGCTGCCACGCAATGAGTTGGTGGTACGAGAAACCCTCTTCCAACAGGACGAGCACTTGGTCGCCCACTCGGTTCGCCGTGATGAGGCGGGTGGGAGGATGGTAAAGCTCATAAGGCAACGCATTCCAAAGCCGGACTGGTTTGCCCTGAGGGGGATGATAGGTGAGTTGCTCGCGGAAGCTCCCGTAGTAGTCCTGTGAACTCAGAACTACCTTTCCGCCGCCGGGGAGGGGCATTTCGGTGGAGCGGTCCGTGGATGGTGCGGAAGTCGAGGCGGTCGGCGAGGATGGCTCCGCCGCAGCGGCGACGGGAAGAGAGAGACTGGCCAGGACGCAGGCACAGCCAACCAGGGAGAGGAGGGTTTTAGGGGGCATGGCGTGGAGAAAAAGCATGCCAGTGCCGAGGCGGGAATGCCAGCGCGAAATGCAGTGGGGCGGGAGGAGCGGTGATGAAGGGTGAATGCGACGGTTTGTAGAACTCGCTTTGGAGTTCCCAGCTTCATGACAAGCGTACCCAGGGTGGCGACTGCTACGCGGTCTGACCCCGGGCTATTTTTTATGACGCCCTTGGCGTCGGGACTGGGAGACTCACGAGGTCGCTGGTGCATGCACGGTGCATCCGCTCCGGCGAAGTAAAGTAGTCACAGGCTTCAGCCTGTTCAGTCGCGAGGTCCACGTCGCACAAAGGCAGGCTGAAGCCCACCACTACTTTCCACGTCGCAGCCTGCGATATCGTAGGGAGCTTTAGCTCGTCAGTTGCGCACGCTAGGCTGGAGACTCCAGACGAGAAGACGCGAGACACAAGGCCCACCTGACTCACAACGGCGCACCCGTCAGTAAAAAGGAGCGAGGGACATTCTTGTCCCGGTTCCGGCCAAACGTCCCATGATGTTTTCTCCTCCCTCAGCCCCCAAACTTCCCAGCAGTATCTGTAGGGCGACCGCCCCGGTTGTGCCTCAGTCAGGGGCCGCTCGCGGCATGCGGGCGCTTGCCCTACAGCGTCGATAGTTGAGATGCCGGAGACGACGTCGCTGGCATCTGCTCCGGGATGCAATCCTGAATCTGAACTTCCGGAGGTATCAGTCGCTACGCTCCTTCAACCGTCCGGCTAATGGCTATGATGCCTCCGGCATCGGGCAATCCGGGCTGGGACACCATCAGATCGTCAAAGTCGACAAGCCAACTTCCCGATGAGTGCACTGGTTGATGGGGACGCGCAGGGAAGCATCTCGCCAATCGCTCCTTGCGCCAACCCTGCCGCACGGCGGCCGAGGTTCGTGATTCCTCTGAGAAAATCTCGAGCGATCACGTTTCATCCTTGCTCATCCGGTCATTGCACGGGTGTGGACATCGATCTGCCTTTGTCATGTCATGAACGCCTGCACCCGCTTCCTCCAACACCGCCTGTTCCCGTTGGCCCAGGTATTCGCCATCGCGGCGGTCGCGCTCCTGCCGCTCTCATCCGCCCACGCCTGGGGTGAGCCGCATCTGGCCATCACGAAAGCCGCCACGGAGGCTCTCCCTGACTGGCAGAAAGAATTGCTGGGCCCCGAGATGGAAAAGCTGGCGAGCAAGTACTGCCTGATCCCTGATGAGGTGTACACGGACAAGGAGAACGCGAAATACGCAGCGATGCCGGAGGCCCGACCGGGAGAGGTGTACCTGCTCAACCTGCACCTGCCGGATGCCTCCCAGGCGGTGAACCTGGACACGTTGCGTTATTTCATGGGCCGGGCAGTGGCGGCGCTCAAGGCGGGGCAGACGACCGATGCGGCCAAGTATCTGGGCACGATCTGCCACCAGGTGGAGGACTACGGCAGCCCTTCGCACACGGTTCCGGGTGATAACATGTTCACCCTGCTCACCCAGTTCCTGCCGCCTCCCGATGACATGAAGGGCCTGCCCATGCATGGCCCCATCGAAAATGGTACCCTGGACGTGAAGATCCCCGGCTATAAACCGCAACTGCTAGGCCTGAGCGTGGAGGAGGCTTCCTGGCGTCTTCTGCACCGCATGCATGAAGGCATCCTCAATGCCCGGCAGACCACCATCCCCATCCTGCAGGCGCTCTATGCGAAAGACACTGAGACCGTGAAGACCTGGCAGATGAAGGCGGCGGTGGTGGATGCTCAGGTCACGGCGGATGCGCTCTACACCGTGCTCTGTCTGGGACAGGAGCGCGGCGATCCCGCGGAGCTGACTGCGCTGCGCGATGTGGATATCGCGGGCTTCTTTCCCATCGAGGCGGTGAATCTCTATTACCCTCAATCGCAGTTTGCCGGCTCACCGAACTGGGGCTGCGCCCGCAGCGGTTTCCTCATGGAAAAAGGGACACGTCCCGTTCCGCTGAAGCTCATTGCACCCGGCCCCACAGGCGATGGCACAACCACGGAGACCCGCGAACTCGCCCGCGGCATCAGCGTGGTGATGGGCAAGACGCTGACCTTCCCTCTGCCCAAGAACGTCTATGGCCGCTTCACCGTGCTGGCCGGGTTGCACCCTGAACTGGGAGCCAAGGGGCGGGTTGAGTTCACCGTACTGGGCGATGGCAAACCGCTCACCAGCGTCACCGTCAACGGCACCGATCCCGCCCAGCTCATGACTTGCGACCTCACCGGCGTCTCCTCCCTGCAACTCCTCGCGAAGGGGCGGGGAGTTGACCCCAAGGCGAACTACGCCATCTGGGGAGAACCGAGGGTCGGTAAAAGGTAAGTGGTAAGCGGTGAATGGTAAGTGGTAAGCAACTAGCCAGGGCGGATACGTTGGCCTGACGCACTGACGCACTGGCCTACCGACGCACTGGTTTACTGAGTCACCGATTTCTGTGTTTGTTCGAGGTTCCGGACGCGCTCCATGAGCGCGGGGAGCTGGCGGCTGGCGACGATGCGGCGGCGTTCATCCATGACGGGGGCGGCGGGGAAGCCCATGTAGGCTCCTGAACCGGCGGGGATGTCCTTGGTCACCACGGTGCGGGCGGCGAGCGTGCACTGGGAGCCGATGCTGACGTGACCGGCGACGCCGCACTGTGCGGCGATGATGACGTAGTCGCCCATCCGGCTGCTGCCAGCGATGCCGCAGCCAGCGACGATGACGCAATGCTTGCCCACCACCACGTTGTGAGCGATCTGCACCTGGTTGTCGATCTTGGTGCCTTCTCCGATCCAGGTGCGGCCAAAGCGGGCGCGGTCCACAGTGGAACTGGCACCGACCTCCACGTCATTGTCGAGCTGGACGATGCCGGACTGGCGCACCTTCCGGTGGCGCCCATCCTTGAACACATAACCAAAGCCGTCGGCACCGATCACGGAACTGGAGTGAAGGACGACGCGGTCACCCAGCTGGCTGCCCTCGTGGACGGTGGAGTTGGCGTACAGGCGGCAGTCTGCACCCAGGGAGGCACCCCGGCCAATGAAACAGCCGGCTCCGACTTCGGAACCATCACCGATGTGCACTCCGTCTTCGATCACCGCATGGGGGCCGATCTTCACCTTGTCCAAGTTCGTGTTCACGCAGTTGCCGACGATGGCAGAGGCATGAACCCCGGGAGTGAAGGTTGCAGGCTGGAGGCCGAAACGCTCCGTAACGGTCTCAAAAGCGACTGAGGGATTCTGAACGCCCAGACAAACCACGTTTGCAGGAAACGCGGTCCAGTCCATCGGAATGAGCACGGCGGTCGCCTGGGTCTGGTCCAGCAGGCGGCGGTAGCGCATGTCGCTGAAGAAGCTCAAGTCACCTGGAACCGCCTCCTTGAGCGAGGCGAAACCTGAAATGCGCGTACTGCTACAACCGGACAACAGCTGTGCCGGAAGAAGAGCCATGAGTTCCGACACGGGGATGTTCATCGCCCCCTGTCGCATAGTCACCGGTATTAGATAGGGAATTGACAGCAAAAGTGTATCACGGGTTCAGCTTGGGGATTGAGAAACGGGTTGCGGATTCCGGCACAGGGCGGATGGAGCAGGAAGCCATACCAGGGTGAAGATCCGGCTTTTCCGTCCTGCCTGTCTGATGAAACGCTTCCTCTGCCCCTGCGGCAACACCCTGTTCTTCGACAGCACCTCGTGTCTGGCCTGTCGTCGCCCGGTGGCCTGTGATCCGGTGCGGAAGGCCTTTGTGGTGCTGGAATCCGCCGGTCCGGCGGCCGCACGACTCTGTGCCAATGGACTCCAATATGGGGTGTGCAACTGGCTGGCCATGCCCGGGCAGCAGGCGGGCTTGTGCCTTTCCTGCCAGATGGACCGCGTGATCCCCAATCTGGGTGACCGCCGCAACGTGATGCTGTGGGGCAAGGTGGAGGCTGCCAAGCGACGGTTGATCTTTGAGCTGATCGGCCTCGGCATTCCCATGACGCCAGGCGGACGCAATCTCTTTGACGGGCTGACCTTTCGCATCGTCAGCACCCGGCTGGACTCCGGCGTCACAATGGGGCATCTGAACGGATTGATCACGGTGAACCTGGAGGAGGCGGATGACACCTATCGCCAGATCAACCGCCAGACTCTGGGCGAAGAGAGCCGCACTCTCCTGGGTCATTTCCGTCACGAGAGCGGTCACTTCGTGTGGCAGCAGTGGTTTGATGCCTTGTCCTGGAATCATGCGCACCGGCTGGCTTTCAGGGAGTGCTTTGGGGATGAGCGTCAGGATTACAGCTGGGCCTTGTATCATCACTATGCAGTGGGGAGCGCGCGTTCACCGGACAACTTCATCAGTGCCTATGCCTCCTGCCACCCCTGGGAAGACTGGGCGGAAACTTGGGCTCACTATCTGCAGATGATGGACGGCCTGCAGACCTTTCATAGTCTGGGGCTGGACCTGTCCCAGCTCACGCTGGCCTGCGATCAGTTCGAGCCTACAACGGTGGCGCTGCCCGGGGTGCTCGGCATCCGCAAGCTGGACGATGCAGGATTCCTCGTGAACCTCTCCGCGTGGTTGCAGGTTGCGGCCGTGCTCAATGAGCTGTCTGCCAGCGCGGGACAGCCGATGCTCTATCCCTTTGTGATTGACGGGGGCGTGGCCCGGAAGCTCCGGCTCATTCACTATTTCGTACAAACCTGCCGCCAGGGGGCGCGACGGTGAAGGAAGACAGGCCCTGTTAAAGATGATGACACTGAGCTGTTTCTGACTCCACGGGCATTTTAGTCAAAACTAATGCTATCTTTCGTCTGGAAGAGGACGATGCTGCGACAGCTAGAACAGCTGTCCAATCAAAGGCATGGTAGGTCACCCTGATGAACGTTGTGTTCGTGAGTGATTTGAAACCCGGAAAACTCGGGAACAGTCCAAGACGCAAGCAGAGGGTCCGAGCACCAATACTATGAACACCAAAATGTACGTCGGCAACCTGCCATGGACTGCTACTGAAGATGACGTTCGCAGCCTTTTCTCCGCCCACGGCGAAGTTCGAGAAGTCAACATGCCCACCGACCGCACCTCCGGGCGCCCGCGTGGTTTCGCTTTTGTGACCATGGACTCCGCTGAAGCCATGCAGTCCGCCATTCGCGCTCTGGGTGGCAAAGAATGGATGCAGCGCAAGCTGGAGGTCTCTGAGGCCCGTCCGCGTACGGACCGCCCAGAAGGCCAGTTCAGCAACAGCGGCGGCGGTGGCGGCGGTCGCTGGTAAGTCCAGTGTGATGGCGGGGGAATCATTCCCCATTTGTTTGAGAGGGTGTCATCTCGCATGACCCCTCCTTATTTGTTTACAGGCGCTTCCTGCGCTGTGAAGAGGGGCCACCATGAAACACTTCCGCATCTGGTTCATTTGCGGACGGGTCTGCCTGCATGATGCGGACAGTTATACAGAGGCCGGAGGTTGTGTGACGTTTTACCGCGGTCCTCAAAGCACTCCCAGTGCCTGCCACGTCATGGCGATCGTGGACCACATCGAGGAATCAGAATCCGGCGTGCCTTTTCCCGTGACTCCGTGTCCCGTGGTAGAAGGGCATATCCGGCCGCCGGTGTAGCGCGCGGCAAGCGGAGCGCTAGCCCTACAGCATCGAGGGCGGAGTAAAGTAGTCACAGGCTTCAGCCTGTTCAGTCGCGTTGCCCAAGTCTCCCAACACCGAGCTAAAGCTCTGCACTACTTTCAGCTGCCGCCCACCGCGTAGTCCGGTTGTGCCAACCGGCATTGGGAGCGAAGCGGGAGATGAGGTGAGGCAATGAGACGAGATAGCCGTCTGCCACGTCAGGGGTGGCGCGTGCAACCTGGACTGGAATGTCCCTTGCTCCCTTTGCTGACAACCCTGCTGCATGTGCCCTCCGCCTTCTCCCAAGTGCCATCTCGAACCCGGGCCCGTCTTTTCCACTGACGGTCACACATCCTGCTTGCCAGAAAACGGCCCGCCGGATTATTTTGATTTTGTCTATTACGATGCAGCGTCGGGAATGGATTAAAATTCAACGCGTGAGCCCTTATGAAGCCCGTGCTTTCACCTCGGAACAAGCCGTCTCTTGCCACCCGGGCCACGGTCTCTGTAGCCCGGATGCTGTTTATCCTTGGCCCTTCTGCGGCGCTGGCCGTGGAGGTGGATCCGGAGCAACTCAAGGCGATGATCCAGGCGCAGGTGGAGGCGCAACTGGGCGCGGTGAAGGCGGGATATGAATCACGGATCGGCAAGTTGGAGGAGCGCATCCACACCCTGGAGAGTGACAATGCACGGCTGAAACGACAGGGGCCAGTGAAGACGGGTGCTGCTCAGGAGTCGGAGCTTGCCTTGATGAATGAGCGCATCAAGGAACTGGAGAAGGCGACGGAGCAGCCCTCCCCCCAACTGCTGGCCACCACTCGACGTGCCCAGGCCAATGCCGAAGCGATTGAATCGATCAAGTCCAAGCTGCACGACAGCGCCACGGAGTCGCGGGACATTTATCGTGATGCCTCCGGGTGGTCATTGGATCCCGCCAAGCTCTATGATCTGCCCTCGCCCTTTGAGTTCCACGGGTACCTGCGGTCCGGCTTTGGCATGAACGGTGAGGGCGGGAAGATGGAGGCCTTCAAGGCCCCCGGCGCGGGTGCAAAGTACCGGCTGGGCAATGAGTCTGACACCTACGGGGAACTGGGCCTCACGCACAACTGGCTGCGGGAGGATGATCCGCTGGAGGCACCGTATGTGCGGACCACGGTGATGCTCTCCTACAGCAGCACGGAGAACTTCAGCTACGACTCGCTGAACAACGTGGATGACGGCAACGACATCGCCTTGCGCCAGGCTTTTATCGAGGGGGGCAATGTCATCCCCGGTTATCCGGACATCCGCTTCTGGGGCGGGCAGCGCTACTACCGCCGGCATGACATCCACATCAATGACTTCTACTACCTGGACATGAGCGGCTACGGCGGCGGGGTGGAGGAAGTGCCGCTGGGCGACTTCGGCAAGCTCGCCCTGGCCTGGATCGGTGGCAGTGTGGATGACTACGTCACGGACAATGGCGATGTGGCCAAGCAGAACCTGGACCTGCGCCTCTACGACATCGATGTGCCGCTGGGCAAGCTCACGCTGTGGTTCGATCTGGCTACGACCAAGGGCGGCGAGGTGCGCAACATCGCGAACCCGGACGGCAGCCGTCTCTCGCTCGACAGTTCCAACGGCTGGGCGGTGGGGCTGATCCATCGCACGGGGGATGAGGCCTTCCTGGGCGGGTACAATGAGTTCACCGCGCAGTATGGAAAAGGGGCCGCGTACAACTTCGCCAGCACGTTGGATTCCTCCGGGCCGGATCTGGACAGTGCGGACCGCTTCCGGATCACCGATCACTTCACCATCCAGCCCTCACCTCATTTCTCCATGCAGGCGCTCGGGCTCTATGAAGAAACAGACTACGGCGGGCAGAACTCCTCGGAGCGCTGGGCCTCCCTGGGCATGCGCCCCATCTACCACTTCAACGATCGTTTCAGTGTGGCCCTGGAGACCGGGATGGACTGGGTGCGGAGCGAACCGCAGGATGCGGAGGGGCATCTGTGGAAGATCACTCTCGCCCCGCAGATCTCCATGGGGGGCAAGTTCTTCAGCCGGCCCGTGCTGCGCGGGTTCGTGACCTACGCGCAGTGGAGCGATGGGTTCCGTGGACGCGTCGGCGGGGATGCGTATGAAAACGCGACGGACGGTCTCTCCTATGGCATCCAGGTGGAGGCCTGGTGGTAGGCGATTCATGTCCGCACCCTGTTGAACGTGAGGCTCGTACATACGGTAGCAAATTCTCTCCTCCTCCGGCCATGGCCACCCTCCGCTTGCTCGCCCCCCTGTCCGGCCAGACCTGGCCGATCGAACGCATCCCTGACCCCGTGTTTGCCCAGAAGATGGTGGGCGACGGCATTTCCATCGACCCGATCGATGGCGTGCTGAAGGCCCCGTGTGATGGAGAGGTGATGACCCTGCATGCCGCCGGGCATGCGGTGACCCTGCGCACGGCGGAGGGCGCAGAGGTGCTCATGCACATCGGCATCGATACGGTGGCGCTCAAAGGCCAGGGCTTCACCTCGAAAGTCAAGGTGGGGGACCAGGTGCAGGCCGGGACTCCGCTCATCGAGTTCGACCTCGACTTCATCGCCACCCACGCCCGCAGCGTGCTCACGCAGGTGGTGATCGCCAACAGCGACCGCGTGGAGCGCTGGGAGAAGGCCTCTGGCAATGTGGTGGCAGGGCGGGACGTTCTGTTGACCCTCGAACTCAGCGCCGCCGCTGAAGGCGGGTACGGCAGTGACGGGGCGTCCGTCACCTCGGCGGCCATTCTCATCCCCAATCCCTCCGGACTCCATGCGCGGCCTGCGGCCGTGGTGGCGAATCTGGCGAAGACCTTCCACGGCACCAACATCAAGCTGCAGGTGGGGGACCGTCAGGCGAATGCCCGCAGCGTGACCTCCATCATGGCTCTAGAGGTGGCGCGTGGGGACAAGGTCTATGTCATCGCCAGCGGAGCCCATGCGGAAGCCGCAGTGGCGAAGCTGGCCGAGGTGCTGGCGCAAGGCAGCGGGGATGAAGGCTCCGCGCCAGCTCCTGCCCCGGCCTCCACCACCGTGGCCCCTCTTTCTGCCCCACCGGAATCCGTGCGGAGGAAGTCAGAGGATCCGAATGTGCTGGAGGGCGTAGCGGCCTCACCGGGGCTCGCAGTGGGAGAGATCTTCCAGGTGCGGCATACGGAGATCGCCGTCACCGAAGAAGGCGAAGGCGTGGACGCAGAGCGTCGCCATCTGAGCGCCGCCATCGACGCCGCCAAAGGGCAGCTTGGGGCCATCCGGGCGCAGCTTCATGCGAAGTCGGATGCCGCCAAGGCCGCCATCTTTGCCGCGCATGAAGAGCTCGTTTCAGACCCGGATCTGTTGGAGATCGTGGAATCGGCGATCTCCAAGGGCAAGAGCGCGGCCTTTGCCTGGCGCGCGGCGGTGAACACGCATGCCAACCTGCTGGCCGCGCTGCGCAATGAACTGCTGGCCCAGCGTGCGAATGATGTCCGCGATGTGGGCCGCCGGGTGCTGGCGCTGCTCACGGGGGCGGAAATGCCCCGGCTGGAGTATCCGCAGAATGCCATCCTCATTGCCGAGGATCTTACGCCCTCGGATACAGCGTCGCTGGATCGCGGGAGAGTCATGGGCTTCTGCACTGTGCGCGGTGGCGCCACCTCGCACGTGGCCATCCTCGCCCGTTCCCTGGGGCTGCCAGCCCTGGCGGGCACTGAGCCTGCGGTGCTGGATGTTCCCAATGGCACCGTCGCCATCCTGGATGCGGGCAAGGGCACTCTGCGCCTGCATCCAAGTCCAGAGGAAATAACCCGCATTCACGCCGCCCAGGAGCGTGCGGAACGCCGCCGGGTGGAAGACCAGGCCCATGCTCATGAGCCAGCCATCACCCGGGACGGCCATCGCGTGGAGGTGGTGGCGAACATCGGCGGTCTCAAGGAGGCGAAAAAGATCGCTGGTCTGGGTGGTGAAGGCGTGGGCCTGCTGCGCTCGGAGTTCCTCTTCATGGAGCGCTCCGATGCTCCCACTGAAGACCAGCAGTACGAGTCCTATCGCGCCATCATCGAGGCGGTGGGCACGGACGGCCCCGTGATCATCCGGACTCTGGATGTGGGGGGCGACAAGCCGCTGACCTACCTGCCCATCCCCAAGGAAGACAATCCCTTCCTGGGCGAGCGGGGCGTGCGCGTGGGGCTGGACCGCCCTGAACTCCTGCGCACCCAGCTCCGCGCCATCCTGCGGGCGGCGCCGGCGGGGAAGAAGGTGAGTGTGATGTTCCCCATGATCGCCACCCTGGGTGAGTTGCGTGAGGTGAAGGCCATCATGGCCGAGGAAGCGGCCCGGCTGGGGCTGCCCACCATCCCCACCGGCATCATGGTGGAGGTACCCGCCGCGGCCGTCATGGCCGCGCAGTTTGCGAAGGAGGCGGACTTCTTCTCCATCGGCACCAACGACCTCACCCAGTACACCCTGGCCATGGACCGCGGGCACCCCAAGCTGGCACCCAAGGTTGACGGCTTGAACCCTGCGGTGCTGCAGCTCATTGCGCTCACCGTGGAGGGCGCGCATCGGGAGGGGCGGTTCGTCGGCATCTGCGGCGGTCTGGCCAGTGATCCGCATGCGGTGCCCATCCTCATCGGCCTGGGTGTGGATGAACTGAGCGTGAGCCTGCCATCGATCCCCGCCATCAAGGCGCAGATCCGCACGCTCAGTCTGGCGGATTGTCGCGTGCTCGCGCAGCAGGCGCTGGCCGTGGGTTCCCCGGAGGAGGTGCGCGCCCTGGTGCCTGATCCTGATGAGTCGTCATTGCCGCCTTCCGCAGGTGCAGGGGGCGCTCCCTCTGCCCCGGCCGCACCCGAGCCCGTGCCCGAACCAACCTTAGCCGCCCATTGACATGCCCTCGCTCAAACACGCCTTCTCGCTGCTCCAGAAGATCGGCAAGTGCATGATGCTGCCGGTCTCGGTGCTCCCCGTGGCCGGCATTCTGCTCGGGGTTGGCAGCGCGAACTTCTCGTGGCTGCCGGAGATCGTCTCCCAGATCATGGCGGCCTCGGGGAACGCCATCTTTGCCAACCTGCCCCTGCTCTTTGCCATCGGCGTGGCCATCGGTCTCACAGACAACGATGGCGTCTCCGCCCTGGCGGGCACGGTGGGGTTCGTGGTGTTTCTGGCCGCCATGGGCATCTGCGCGAAACTGCGTGGGATTGAGGTCACGCCCATCATGGGCATCCCCTCCATTGAGACCGGGGTGTTTGGCGGCATCATCGTGGGGCTCATCGCGGCGGCGGTGTTCAACCGATTTTACAAGATCCAGCTGCCCAGTTACCTGGGGTTCTTTGCCGGGAAGCGCTCGGTGCCCATCATCACGGCCTTCGCCGTCATCATCGCGGGCGCGGTGCTCAGCTTCATCTGGCCGCCTATCGGCGGGGCCATCAAGGCCTTTTCCAACTGGGCCGTGCACGGTCAGCCCGCCCTGGCCTTCACCATCTACGGGCTGGTGGAGCGGGCGCTCATCCCCTTTGGCCTGCACCATGTGTGGAACGTGCCCTTCTTCTTCCAGGCCGGTGAATTCCAGGATCCGGTCTCCGGCCAGATCGTGCATGGGGAGATCGCGCGGTTCATTGCCGGGGATCCCACTGCGGGCAACATGACCGGCGGTTATCTTTTCAAGATGTGGGGCCTGCCCGCCGCCGCCATCGCCATGTGGCGCTCCGCTCGTCCGGAAAACCGGGCCAAGGTGGGCGGCATCATGATCTCCGGCGCGCTCACCGCCTTCCTCACCGGCATCACGGAGCCCATCGAGTTCGCCTTCCTCTTCGTCGCCCCCGTGCTGTACGGCATCCACGCCGTGCTCGCCGGACTGGCGTACTGCCTCTGTGTGCTGCTGGGCATCAAGCACGGCTTCACCTTTTCGCACGGCCTCATCGACTACGTCGTGTTGTTTCCCAAGTCCCACGGTGCCCTCTGGCTCTTCGTTCTGGGCCCCATCTGGGCCGTGCTGTATTACAGCGTGTTCAAGTACGCCATCCGCAAGTTCAACCTCATGACCCCGGGCCGTGAGGTGGAGGATGAGTCGGTCAAAGCCGCCCGCGCCGCCGGGGCGGACAGCTTTGCGCTGCAACTGGTGCGCGCCTTCGGCGGCCGGTCCAATATCGTGAGCCTGGACGCCTGCATCACCCGTCTGCGTGTGCAGCTGGCTGATGTGCAGAAGGCTAGCCCTGAGAAGCTGAAAGCCCTGGGTGCCGCCGGCGTGGTGGTGGTAGGCGATGGCGTGCAGGCCATCTTCGGCACCCGCAGTGAAAACCTGAAGACGGAGATGCAGGAGTACCTCAAAACCGCCGGCCCCGAAGCGGATGAAGTGGAGGCCGCCTCTCCGGTGAAGGTTGTAGCCGTACCCGCTGGTCTGCAACCCAGACTGCGTGATCCCGATGCCGCCCGCAAGGTCAGCACTTTGATCTCTGCCCTCGGCGGCAAGGCCAATATCGAACGCGTGGACGCCTGCGCCGAAACCCGCCTGCGTCTGGTGCTGAATGATGACAAACAGCTCAACGAATCCGCCCTCCAGGCGGCAGGCATCAGCGGCATTGTGAAACTGCCCGGCCGCACCGTGCACCTCCTGGCGGGATTGAATGCCGACCAGTATGCGGCCGAGATGCGTGGGCAGATGGCGTAAGCCCGCTGCGCGGGCAGACACAAGACTGCCAGACACAAGACGCAAGACCTGAGCTGACGCACAAGAGCTCGTACCCAACGGAGTGGTCAGTAAAGGGAGCGAGGGACATTCTTGTCCCGGTCCCGGACAAGCGTCCCATGACCTGGAGTCGAACCCATCGCCTCCCCACTTATCACTTTTCACTCTCAACTTTTTACTTTGCCATTATCCCCCGCGGCACATCCATCATCGCGAACCGGCTGCCCATGAGCCTCGCAAACGGCCCCCGCAACAATACCCCGCCGAGGATCGCGTCTCTTAACCACGAAGCGGGCAGCCCGGTCCAGGTGCCCAGCCACATGCCTTGGGCGGCGCGGTCGGCGGCCAGGCGGGCGGCGCGTTGACGGTGCCGCTGGTAGGCCTCGAGCAGGCTCCGGGCATCCTGCCCACCGCTGAGCATCTGGGGTAGCAGGGCCGAGAGCATCTCCGCATCGGCGAAGCCCACGTTCATGCCCTGGCCGCCAATGGGGCTCATGGCGTGCGCGGCATCGCCACAGAGGATCACGCGGTGATCGTAGAGCACCTCACAGTCTTTCCGGTGGGGCGTGAACGCACTCTGGTTGAGCTGATCTGTCCGGTCCAGCACGATGCCCGCCCGCTGTTGCACGATCTGGCTGATGAATCCGCGGGGGATCACCAGCAGCGGGCCGGGAGTTTGCACGATCCAGCGGCGAATGCCGCTGGGTAGAGGAAATGACTCTACGGCTCCCTCTGGAGTGAAAAACAGATGCGCCCCCTCGCCAAGCCCGCTGCGATCCGCGAAGTCCCCCATCACAAAGTGGCAGCCATATTGTTTCTCCCGGGTGCGGATCTTGAGATGCTGGCGGATGCTGCTGCGCCACCCGTCGCAGGCCACGGTGAAGGCGGCTCGGAGTTGAAAGTCCCCGCCCTGGAGCGCGACCACGCCGGGCTCCGACTGTGACAGGCCGGTCACCTCCCGATTCCGGTGCAGAGTGACATTGGAAAACTGGCGGAGGTTCTGCTCCAGCAGGGCCATGGTGACCTGCTGGGGCACGGAGAGGATGTAGGGATGCCTGCCGGGAAGTTCACGGAAAGAACAAATTCCGGCCAGGCCGTTCACTCCGTGCACCTGCACGTCTTGGATCTTCACCCCGCGCACCACGAAGGCATCTGCCAGCCCGGCTTGCGAGAGGATTTCCAGCGAGGGCGGTGTGATGCCGATGGCCCGGGAGTGGGAAGGCGGGGCGGGGCTCTTTTCCAGCACCACCACGCGCAGGCCGGTGGGACCCAGGAGATTGGCCAGCAGCAGCCCCACCGGGCCGGCACCCACAATGGCGATGTCACATGCCCTCGTCCCGGCCACGCTGACAGACGCAGTCAGAGGAGCAGGAGTACCTGCATCACCGGCGCTGGGTGGGTGTGGTGACGGCGGACACATGGGAGCCGGGAGAATTCTGGGAAACCAATACGGCACGTTCTGCTGGTAGCGAGCAAAAGCCTCGCCATAGTAGCGTCGATAGCGGCGCTCTTTCATGACTGGCGCCGCCACGCAGTACAGTGTCCACAGCAAGGCCAGGCCTGCATGGTCCGGCGTCCAGACAGGGGCGGTCCACAGGATGAGGGTGAAGGACGAGTAGATTGGCTGTCGGCTGTACCGGAACATGCCCGTCCTTGCAAAGGGCTGGTAGATGGGGCGTTGGTTCCGCCAGATGGAACGCCATCCGAGGCTGCCGATCTGCACATCCAGGCCGGCGTCGTGCATGGAACGCGCGAGCAGGATCCAGGAAATCACATAGGCCACGGTGAGCAGGCTCTTCAGCATCCCGTGGGGTGCCGCCCACACCACGCCGGTGGGGGACCAGAGTAGGAAGGTGAGCAGAAGCTGCAGGGAGGCGATGCCCGCGAAGATGGTGGTGGCAAGATCCCGCCCCAGACCCAGAGGGGCCAGGGTGGAAAGGATCTTCCGCCCCCGGCCTCCGAGCAGGAGGGAATGGGCGGCCGCAAATTGCAGCAGCAGCACTCCGTCCATCAACACAGCCTTCCAGCCATGAAGCTGAAGCAGACCCGACGTCAGCCCGGTGTACAGGCTGACGAACATAACCACCACGGAGGCGGCGAAGAGGCTGTGGCAGGCTATTCCATAAGCCAGTGCCACCCACTGCTGGGTACGCGAGTACAGCGGCGGGGGCACGGCAGGGACGGCGGGCGACAGCAGACATGGGCGGGCCTTGCGGCCCGCGGGCTGACGTGACATGGCGATGCGGGGTGGGGGCTACGCAACCGTCAGGTCCGGTGACGGGCATGTGACCTCAGTTCTGGGAGCCGTCACGGTGCAGCCACACCGTTCCAGCATGGCCGTTTCCACCGTGAGCCCGGGGCCGAAAGCCATGGCACAGGTGAGAGCCCTGCCTTCATCCGCGCTATCCAGCAGTTCTTTGAGCACGAAGAAGATCGTCGCACTGCTCATGTTGCCGTAGTCGCGCAGCACATGCCGCGAGGCCAGCAGGGAATCAGGTGAAAGGCCCAGCCCATCCTGCACCTTGTCCAAGATGGCACGTCCTCCCGGGTGCACTGCCCACTCCTCCACCTGCGGGAGCGTGAGGCCGCCCCGCTGCAGGACATCTTCCAGCAGCGGGCGCACCCGGGTGCCGAGGATCTCTGGCACATAGCTGCTCAGAACGATGTTGAAGCCCTCATTGCCAATGTCCCACGCCATGTCGGCCTCCCCGTCGGTGACGAGCGCAGAGGCAAAGCCCAGCACGCGGTAGGCCGGCCGGTCTGGAGAAGGATTCCTCGAACTCACCAGCGCGGCGGCGGCCCCGTCGGCAAAGAGCGAGTTGGCCAGGATGCAGTCGGGCTGGTCATTGATCTGCATGTGCAGGGAGCAGAGCTCCAGGCACATCACCAGCACCACCGCCTTGGGATCGGCTTCACAGAACTGGGCCGCCATGCGCAGCGCTGGGAAGGCAGCATAGCAGCCCATGAACCCCAGCGTGTAGCGTTGCACAGACTCCGGCAGCCCGAGCTCCCGGATGATGTGGTAATCCGGCCCGGGATTGGCAAAGCCGGTGCAGCTGGCAAAGACGATGTGGGTCACCTCCTGCGGGACAAAGTCCGATGTGGTGGCGAAGACCTTGCGCGCCAGCTGCACCGCCAGCGTGCGGGAAGCGCGCGTGTAGTACGTATTGCGCTCCGCCGTGCTGGGAGAGATCAGCGCACCCTCCGACGTGGTCTTGTAGAGCTCGGGATCGTGGCCTTCCATGAAGTCTCCGATCACGCTGTGGCGGGTCTCGATGCCGGACCGGTTATACATGGCATGGATGAGCCGTCGTGTTCTCTGCTCCGGGGCCCATTCCTTCAAGCGATCACGAATGTAAGCCTGGCTGTAGGTGAACTCCGGCACCTGGGTGCAGATCTGGTGAATGTATGCAGACATGGGTGGCGGGGTTCAGGCTTGTTTGCGGACGAGTTTCACCTGGGCGTGGACTTTCACGACATCACCCACACGGATCACCAGCAACACCGATGGCACGCTGATGCCACACTTCTTCATCGACAAATCAAAGTCGAGGTCAAAGGTGGCTGTATCTCCGTTCAGCTCCCAGTGGGAGATGGTGCCTGTCACATCGTGGGTCTTACCCACCAGACTCAGTTTGAAAGGCAGCGTGGCGGGTTCTTTACCCGGGGCGGGGATGATGCGGCTGAAGGGCGCATCCAGGTTGGCGGTGATGAGGGGATACTCAAGCACCTTCATGGCCTTGCGCATGTTTTCATCGCGCTTGGGTTCCTGGGTGTCCATGTCTGTCGCCTTTACCTGGACCGTGGCCTTAAGGGACTCCGGCTGGTTGCTGGCATTCAGGGTGACCAGGGTGGTGAAGGGGGCTGCCGCCACGGTGCCCGACCAGTCGTGCAGGGTGGAAGTGCCGGCAAAGGTGATGGTGCTGGTGCCAGCCCAGCGTTGCGGAGCGTCGGCACGTGCAGGGGCAGGTGAAGTCAGGAAGCAGAGAAGGGCCACGGCCAGACACAGGCCGGGCGTGAAGAAAAAGTGTTTCATGGGAAAAGTGACTATCTGGAATCGGATGCAGTGAGACGGAAGAGGGGATCACGTCAGGCAATCTGGCCGCGCAATGTCCCATAGCCGTAGCTGGACGTGCGTCGGCGGCCCGCCGGGATCACGAAGGTGAGGGGCATGATCCGGTCTGTCGTGGTTCAACGAACACGACGGACGGGGACCGCAGATCTCATAGCAGATAAACGCACAGGAGCTTCCGCATCGTGGCGGAGCTGGGCTTTACAGGAGGCGGGCCTCTGCTGGAGATGGCGCGTTCCAGAGTAACCGGTGCAGGCGGCACCTCCATGAAAACGGGCACCCAGTGCAGGGAGGGCACGGGCATTTGGACCGCTTCGCAGCACACGACCACGCAATCATCCGCGTCCCGGTCCAGTCTTTCGTCACAGTGGCAGGGCACTGTCGGTTCACTGGGCTTCTCCGTCTGGAGGGCCAGGGGAAGCTGACGGTCGGTGGTCCACCCCGATAGCACGCCGTGGTGATGATGGGGGACGTGGATGCCCAGAGGTTCAAGGACCTGGCATAAACACCCGGGAAGGACCATGAAAAGGCAGGTCCATACACACAGGAGAGATTTGAGCACCACAGTCAATCGAAGTCACCCAGCCGGGCTCTGCGTATGACTGTGGCACTAGAGGCATCGTTCAATGTGATGCGCAAAATTTGTCCACTCAAGGCTGCTGCCCGGAGGCACCGCGGATGAACTTGGCCAGGTCCGCCTTCTGCTTCACCAGATCGGGCAGGTTCAGGTACATCATGTGACCAGACTGGTATTCATCCATCACCAGGTTCTTGGCGATGTCCGGGGCGACATCCAGATGCGTGAAAGTGTACTTCGCCGCGAAGTAGGGTGTGGCCAGATCCGTGTAGCCCTGGGAGACGTGCACCTTCAGGAAGGGGTTCTTGGTCATGCTCTTGGCCAGCGTTTCCGACACATTCACGAAGTCGTTTTCCGCACCCCAGTTCCACGGCTGCACGCTGCCGGTGAGGATCTCATAGGGCTTGTCTTCCTCGAACTTGAGCTCGGTACGGATGTAGTGGTTGAAGGTAGAGGCATAGGCGCTGAAGACGGCATCCGCGCTGGGATCGCCCTCGGTGGTCTCGGTCAGGCGGTCCCGCACATGACCGGTGTAGCGGCTGTCGAAGCGGCCCACCTGGAGGTCCTTGTCGCGCAGCAGCTCCACGCCGAAACGCTGCAGGGAGGGGCGGAGGTCGGCGCGATCCAGGTACTCCACTGTCAGCCCGGTGAAGCTGGCCAGCTGCTTGAGCACCGCCTGGCGGGTGGCCGCGGGCAGGGAGCTGCCTTGCATGAGGGCGTGGTTGTAGTCGCCCAGGGCAAAGGCTTCGGACTGCTTCAACACCTCTGTCAGCGGCAGCTTCTGCAGATCGGCAGAGAGTTTCTTATGGTGCCAGGCCGTGGCCGTGAAGCTGGGGAGGAAGAGCACGTGCGGCAGGTCATTGCCGGGGCCACCCCAGATGGTCTGGAAGTTGAGCACCGTGCTCACCAACATGATGCCGTTGAGATTCATGAGGTGCTTGCTGCCGAGCTCGCCGCTCAGGGCTGCTGCCCGCGTGGTGCCATAGCTCTCCCCGATGAGGAACTTCGGCGAGGCCCACCGGGTGTTCTTGGTGACGTACAGCCGGATGAATTCCGCCACACTCGCGGTGTCCTCTTTCACCCCATAGAAGCGTTTGGCCTCGTCCAGCTTCGTGGCGCGGCTGTAGCCTGTGCCCACTGGGTCGATGAAGACGAGGTCGGTTTCATCGAGCAGAGAGTATTCGTTGTCCACCAACTGGTAGGGCGGGGGCAGGGCGGAGCCGTCTTCCTTGAGCTTCACACGACGCGGTCCCAGCAGGCCCAGATGCATCCAGACGGAGGAAGATCCCGGTCCGCCATTGAAGGAGAACGTTACCGGACGCTTCGTGACATCGGTCACGCCATCCTTCGTGTAGGCCATGAAGAAGATTTCCGCTGTGGTTTTGCCCTCGGCATCCTTCAGCGGCATCATGCCCGCGGTGGCGGTGTAGGACACAGCCGTGCCATTGATCACCACACTGTGTTGCGTCTGCGTCAGGCGGGGTTTGTCCTTGTCTTTGTCAGCGGCCTTCTCCGGCTCTTTGGCTTTGTCCTTCTCCTTTTCCTTGTCGTTGCCATTGGGCTTGGAGGCGACGGCCGCAGGCGCTGCATCGGGCGTCGTCGAGGGAGATTCTGCGAAACTCGGGACCGCGGCAGTGGCGGCCACGACGGCCAGGGAAAGCGCAGCGGTGCGGGAGCACCATGGGGAGAGGGCAGGCTTGAGCATGAGGATCTGGAGATGGAAAATCGACGGGGTGGACCTGTCCCGAAGGACAGACCTCTTTGCACTGGATGCGTGATGGGGACCAACTGGGACTGCAATGCCGACGGATGGCCCCGGAGGTGGGAGCCGCTGCCGGGTGTTGCAAGTGGACCCCAACGCGACAGATGGGACAGGCCGGGGACGTGCTCCGTTCAATGATGCTGACCCCAAACTGCTCATGATGAACTCTTTTTGAGGTGCGATGCCTTGGCACGGAGCTGGCTTCCACGCGTGATGGGGGCGCATGGCCCATGCCTTGCTGCCTCATCATCTGCTCACCCGATCCCTTCCATGCCCACCGTTGACGCAAACCCCTACCCCTGGCCCTACAACGAAGACCTCCGCCCGGAAAACACCGTCATTCTGGTGATCGACATGCAAACGGACTTCTGCGGGCCGGGAGGGTATGTGGACTCCATGGGCTATGACCTGAGCCTGACCCGGGCGCCGATTGAACCGATCAAGAACCTGCTGGAGGTGGCCCGGGCCAAAGGCTACCACATCATGCACACCC
>NZ_BATR01000039.1 GCF_000739655.1 Verrucomicrobium sp. BvORR106
AAAGCTCTGCACTACTTTCAGCAGCCGCCTGCAGGCGTAGTCCGGTTGTCCCAACCGGCTGTGCGAGCGAAGGAATGCAACGTTTTGAGGCATTTGATGGTGATGAGGTCTCCCACCTCAGGGATAGCACGTCCGACCGGGACAGGAATCTCCCTCGCTCCTTTTACTGACCGCGGGCCTCGAAGCCTAAAGGAGGCGGGGGTTCCTAGCCCCGCGTGGGAGCGAAGCGTTGGCGCGTCCGACTTCATGCCTGCCCAGTTGCCGAATTGGACTCAGTGCGCACCGCAGTCTCGCCCTTCGGGACTGCCACTACTTTCCCCGCCCCCATCCCCCGCAGAAAGGAATCCATTCTGATCCTTTTGTAACCATCAAGGGGGTCAACTGGGGGGCTTGGCGCAAGAAAAGCACCACTTTTCCGTTAGTGTCTCTGTCTCACTGTCACGATCCTGCAATGTCCCGCCCCTACCTGACCCGCACCACCCACAACTGCGCTGGAGCTACGCGCAGGGATTTCCTCCGCCTGGGGTTGACGGCTGCGGGCGGCGGTCTGGGTTTCACGGATCTCATGCGGGCGCGGGCGGCAAATGCGGCGGAGCTTCCCACCACGGGCGTCTCCATGTCGCGCCCCATCAACTGCATCATGGTGTGGCTGGACGGAGGTCCGTCGCACTACGAATCCTTTGACCCCAAGCCGGATGCCCCTTCAGAGATCCGCGGCGAGTTCGGCACGATCCCGACCAATGTGCCGGGCGTCCATTTCTCCGACTGCGTGCCGCATCTGGCCAAGGTGATGGACAAGATGACGGTGGTGCGCTCCATCTGTCACAAGGATCCCAACCACGGCGCGGGGAACCACTACCTGATGACGGGCTCGCCCACGCCGGTGCCGGTGGGCTGTGGCGCGTTCGTCACTTTCCATCCATCCTTTGGTTCCGTTGTTTCCTATGAACGCGGGGTCAAGAGCGGCCTGCCCGCCTACATGTCCCTGCCGTCCATCACGCGCTCCGGCGGGCCGAACTTCCTCGGGGCTCAGCATGCGCCGTTTGTCATTGGCGGCGACCCCAATGCCAAGGGGTTCAAGGTGCGCGATGTCGTGCTGCCCACGGAAATCTCCGACGCCCGTGGTCTCGCCCGCCGGGAACTGCGCACCTCGCTGGATCGCATGAAGCGCTTCCACGACGCGGTGGCGGATGATCCGGCCGTGAGCTTTGACACCTTTTACGGTCAGGCGGTGGACCTCATCGGCTCGCAGCCTGCGCAGGAAGCCTTCGACATCCAGCGTGAGGATGAGAAGACTCGCGACCTCTACGGCCGCAACAATCTGGGCCAGCAGATGCTGCTCGCCCGCCGTCTGGTGGAGGTGGGCGTGTCCTTTGTCACGGTGCACTACGGCGGCTGGGATCATCACCGCCAGATCTTCAAGACCTGCAAGGGTGAGTTCATGCAGAAGTTTGACCAGGGCATGGCCGCACTCCTCACGGATCTTGACCGCCGTGGGTTGTTGGAAAGTACGCTTGTGGTGGCGCTGGGCGAGTTTGGCCGCACGCCGAAGATCAACAAGGATGGCGGCCGGGATCACTGGCCGGGGGCGATGAGTGTGCTCTTCGCCGGGGCGGGCGTGCCGCGTGGTGGAGTGATCGGGGCTACAGATCCCAAGGGGTACTACGCCAGCGATGACGTGCATTCCCCGGAGGACTTTGCCAACACGCTCTACACCAAGCTGGGCATCAACCCCCATCAGGTGCTGCACACGAACACGGGCCGGCCCATCCAGCTTGTGAACGGCGGCAGTCCCATCGCACCGCTTTTTGCCTGATCGCCTGCGGGCTCTCGCTCCTCATGAAGCGGTTGTGGACGACTCTCAGCCTCCTTGCCCCGTTCTGGGCAGCGGGGGCGCTCCAAGGTGCCGCGCCAGCGGTGACCACCCTGTATCCCGCCGGCGGCCGGCCGGGGACGACATTTCCTCTCACCGTGACCGGTGCGGTGGGGAAGCCGGCTCCCTCCGTGTGGGCGGATCACGCTGGCATCACCTTCAAGCCGGGGGCCAAGCCCAATGTCTTTGAGGTCAGCCTGGCTGCGGACACGCCGCCAGGCCCGCACCTGGTGCGCTTTTTCAATGCCGAAGGGGCGAGTGTGCCCAGAACTTTCATCGTGGGCACGGCATCGGTGGCGGAGGTCACGGACACCGAACCCAATGATGATGCTCATACTGCGGCGCAGGCGCTCGCCGCTCTGCCGGTCACGGTGAATGGCCGCCTGGACAAGGCGGGCGATGCCGATGCGTTCAAGTTCACAGCGAAGGAGGGTCAGTGGCTGGTGGCCGTATTGCATGGCTATGGCCTGGGCATGCAGATGGATCCCGCGATGCGGCTGCTGGATGAGCATGGCACCGAACTAGCGCTGGGGCATGATTCGCACAATCTGGATCCGCAGATCGCCTATGAGATCAAGAAGACGGGCACTTATGTCGTCCAAGTGATGAGTTATGCGCACCCGCCTGCGGCCGATGTTAGCCTGAGGGGGAGCTTGGATCATGTGTATCGATTGACGATCACTCAGGAACCCACGCCGCGACTGGCCTGGCCACCCGGCGTGAAACGGGGCGCAAAATCATCTGTGCAATCGCTGGGCTGGAACTGCGGGGCGGGGGACTTCAAAGGGCCGGTCTTTGAGGTGGATGCCACAACGGCCGCGCCCGGCGCTGAGTTTGTGGGAATCATGAGTTCCAGCCCCGAGCCATTGCGCGTCGCTCTGCATGATGGGGAGACGGTGTTGGAAACCGAACCCAATCAAACCGCCAAGGAGGCGGAGGCGAACGTGCTGACCCCTGCGGGAGCCGTCACCTGGCAGGGTGTGCTGCAGACGTCAGGTGACGAAGACCGGCTCATGTTCGCCACCAAGAAAGGGGAGACCTATGTGTTTAAGGTCGCTTCTTCCTCTTTGCACGCGCCGCTGGATGCGTGGCTTCGGGTCGAGAACCTCGTGGGCACGTTGATCGGTCAGGCCGATGACGCGAAGGAGGGGGTCTTTGATCCCGTGCTGAACTGGAAAGCTCCGGTGGACGGGAAGTTCGTGCTGGCCATCAGCGACCGCTTCCAGCGTGGCGGATGGAACTACGTTTACCAGGTGCAAATCAGTCCCGCGTCCGCCGTGCCGGTGCGGCCGGTGGTGCTGGGCACGCTCGCGGAAAACGCTTTGAAACTCGAAGCCGGTAAAACGGCGGATCTGAAACTGACTGCCGCCGTGACCGGCGAGTTCAAGGGCAAGCTGATGGCCTCCGTCACCGGCTTGCCCGCTGGTGTAACCGTGGCAGAAGTCGAGGTTCCTGGAAAGAAGGGCGGCGAGGTGACGCTGAAACTGGCGGCTACGGCAGAGGTTGTTTCCTTTAGCGGACCCGTGGAGGTAGTTCTCAAGACCTCCCCGCCCGATGCCGCGGCGGAGTACAAGGCCGTCTATGACCTGCGCGGCGTGGAGCCTCGCGGAGATAGGTTGGTGAACGAGGACTCCCGGCTGTGGCTGAGCGTGGCGGGGAAGCCGGCTGCACAAGAGACACAGAGCGCTTCGCGCGAGACACAAGAATTGAAGACACAAGACACAAGACCTGAGGTCAAGGGTGAAGCAAAGTAGGCCCTCTCGCGGGAGACTCCAGACTGCCAGACATCAGACTTTGGCTGACGCAGTGGAAGCGGAGCAAAGCCGTCACAGGCTTCAGCCTGTTCAGTCGCGCGGCCTCGCGGCACGAACGCCAGGCTAAAGCCTAGCACTACTTTCCTGCAGCCATCCGTGGGGTAGTCCGGTAGTGCCAACCGGCTTTGGGAACGGTTTAGGCTTCCAAGCCCGCGGTCAGTAAAAGGAGTGAGGGACATTCCTGTCCCGGTCCCGAACAAGCGGTCCCATGACGTCTCTATCTCTCCGCATGCTCAAACCCCTCGGGCCTGGCTGGAGGTGCGGAGTAAAGTAGCCCGCTACTGCATTTAGCAGCAGGCGCAGCGCGGCAACGTAGTGCAGAGCTTTAGCTCGATATTGGAAGTCCCGGGTGATTCGACTGACGAGCTAAAGCTCCTTACTACTTTAAGCTTCCCCCATGCGCCAGCTCAAGTCTGATGTCTGGAGTCTGGCAGTCTGGGGTCTGCCCCCGTAGGGGGCTCTAAAAATCCGTGTCCGCCTTCTTCAGATCCAGCTCCTTGATCCAGGTGTTGCGATACCGCACATCGTGCCCTTCGCACTGGAGCTTCAGGCCCTGCGGGGTGTCGGTGATGCCGAACCCGTTGTTGTTTCCTCCGTCCACACCGGAGTTGGGGCCACCCCAGACCTTGCTGATGGCCACGTTCTTGTGCACCTTCTTCCCGTTGAAATACATCGTCACCAGCGGCTTCTCCACCAGCTTGCCGTCCACGAACCGGGCCGCGCGGAAGACGATGTCATAGCTGTTCCACTTGCCCACGCCGAGGTAGGCGTCATACGGGGATTCCGTCTCGTTGATCACCGCGCCCATGCCGTGCTTGGTCTTGTCGCCGTCCAGCACCTGGATCTCATACCGGTTCTGCAGGTACACCCCACTGTTGCCGCCGGGTTTGGCGATGTAGAACTCGATGTGCAGGCGGAAGTCGCGGTACGGCTTCTTCGTCACGATGTCTGCCGCGCCGTACTTTCCTTTGTCCGCCGCCCGGTCATCGGTCATGATGGCGGTGCCGCCGTCCACGGGGTCCTCCACCTCTTTCCACTTGATGGGCAGCGCGGAGGCGAAGCGGGGCCCCTCCCAGTAGGTCCACTTGTCATCCAGCATCTTCCGGGAGCCATCCAGGATGACCTCCGCGCCCTCCTCCGGCTTGGCGCCTGCGCCAAGGTTGGGGGCGGGGCTCTGGGAGAGGGCGGCCGTGGCGAGCGCCAGGGGCAGCAGGCAGGAGAGGAGAGTGCGGTTGCGTTTCATGAAGCGGGTGCGGGCAAAGGGAAGGGGTGCAAAAAACCTTGAAGGCAGGGTTACACCCGCAGCCGGGGTCTTCTTGCCCGGCATCCCTTATTTGCGCATGACGGGCGCTCCGGTCTCCGCTAGCTGTGGGCTGGCGCAGGCCACTTCTTTCAGCCCCATGTCATCCCCCGCATTTTTCTTTGATCGTGATGGAGTCGTCAATGTCTCGCCCGGAGCGGGCTATGTGCTGAGCTGGGAGGCGTTTCACTTCTCTGAGGGCATCATCGAGGCCCTGGCCCGCCTCAAGGCCGCCGGATTCAAGCTCATCGTCGTGACCAGTCAGCAAGGCGTCGGCAAAGGCCTCATGACCCAGGCCACGCTGGATGACATTCACGCCCGCATGCAGGCCGCCCTGGCTCCGCACGGCGCGCAATTTGACGCCATCTACGCCTGCACCTGCCTCTCCAGCGATCCAGACTGCACCTGCCGCAAGCCCTCCCCGGAGATGATCGAGCAGGCCGCCGCCGCACATGATCTGGACCTCAGTCGCTCCTGGCTGATCGGCGATCACGACCGCGACATCCAGATGGCAGTGAACGCCGGGGTGCCTCGCACGATCCGAGTCCTGGGCGAAAAGGAGGCCACGGTCGCGGCTTTGCACACGCTACAGAGCGTATCGGAGCTGCCAGCCTTGCTGGAGCGCGTCCTCCCCGCCTGATCCGATCCGTCTTTGTCATCTCTCCCCCCTCAATGACTCTCCATCGCGCTTTGTTCCTCCTCGCACCCCTGGCGTTCGGTCTCGGGCTGCTCTCCTCCTGTTCCTCGGCACCCACCCGCGCCTTCTACGTGCTCACAGCGGATGGTCCCGCGCCCTCCGGCAGTGGGGTGGGCATTGGCGTCGGGCCCGTGGCCCTGGCTGGCTATCTGGACCGGCCCAATCTCGTGATGCAGGAAAACGGCACGCGCATCGCCGTGGCGGAGTCTCATCGCTGGGCAGGCAAGTTGGAGGACAACTTCGCCCGCGTGCTGGCCACCAATCTGGGGCGTCAGCTCAAGACAGGCAATCTCCGCACCTACCCGTGGGAGATGGATGAAGGGCTCAAGTACCAGATCTCCGTGGATCTCACCCACCTGCACGGCACCTCAGAGGGAGATGCCGTCCTGGAAGCCACCTGGCGGGTCTATTCCCTCCCAGACCGCAAGCTCATCGCCACCCGCTCCTGGTCCGGCACCGAGGCCCTCAGCAAAGACGGCTACGATGAACTGGTCGCGGCAGAGAGTCGCCTGATTGCGCGATTCGCCGCAGAGGTGGGGAGGACGTTAGGCGTTAAACGTTAGAAGTTAAGCGTTAAGAGTTATGGGTGATGAGCAGTGCCCCGCTCATCCCGCCTCATAACCCTTCACTCATAACATCTAACCCCTAACCTTTCCCCTCAATCGCCTGCACCCGGGCCAGATGGCGCCCGGCCGTGAACTCGGTTTCCAGCCAGATCTTCACGATCTCCAGCGTCAGTTCCGGGGAGATGGTGCGCTCGCCGATGGCCAGGACATTGGCGTCATTGTGTTCGCGAGCCCAGCGGGCCGTGTCGTGGCTCCAGCAGAGAGAGCAGCGCACGCCGCGCACTTTGTTGGCTACAATGGCCTCCCCGTTGCCGGAGCCGCCCAGCACGATCCCGCGATCCGCCTCCCCCTTGGCCACCGCCTCGGCGGCGGGCCGCACATAGGTGGGGTAGTCCACCGGATCCGCACTGTAGGTGCCGAAGTCCAGCACCTCATGCCCCAGGGACTGGAGGAAGGTCTTGATCTTCTCTTTGTAAGCGAATCCGGCGTGGTCAGAGCCAATAGAGATCTTCATGAGAAAAGGGGAGGGGACAGGAAAGGAGTGAGGGGGCTATTTATCATAGCATGCGCACGATGCCCGGCAAAAGTCACCGGGGGCGGGAGGAAGATGCTCCTGACCGCTTGAAAGCGGAACTCCAACCCTCTTCGTTCCCCTTGGAGGGCCTGCGCGGATCGGTTCATTTCACCGACCCCAACCCCTCCTGCCTCCCTCTGTGTTCTCTGTGCCTCTGTGGTTTAACTTTCCCTTCCACCCACCCCTGACATCACCCTGACGCCTTCCTACTGACCCTTGATTGAAATTTCCATTCGCCAAGCCGCCCCCCCTGTGTATCCTCTCCGCCCTTTTGCAAAATCGCACCATGGCGGAAGCCCCGAAAAACATCCTCCGAATCGGCCTGCCCAAGGGCAGCCTGCAGGATCCGACGCTTGATCTTTTTAAGCGATCGGGCTTCAACATCATCGTCAACTCGCGGTCCTACCGGCCCAGCGTAGATGACGCCGAGCTGGAGATCCGCCTGCTGCGCGCCCAGGAAATTGGCCGCTATGTGGACCACGGGTTCCTGGACTGCGGCATCACCGGCCGCGACTGGATCGCGGAGAACCAGGCGGACATCGAGGTCATCACCGACCTGCGCTACAGCAAGGCCACCTCCCTGCCCACCCGCTGGGTGCTTGTGGTGCCTGAGGACTCCCCGATCAAGAGCGTCAAGGACCTGGAAGGCAAGCGCATCTCCACCGAGGCTGTGGGCCTGACCAAGACCTATCTGGAGAAGAACGGCGTCAATGCCGAGGTGGAATTCAGCTGGGGTGCCACCGAGGTGAAAGTGCCTGAGCTGGTGGACGCCATCGTGGACATCACCGAGACCGGCTCCTCCCTCCGCGCGAACAAGCTGCGCATCGTGGACACGCTCATGGAGAGCTATCCGCAGTTCGTCTCCAGCAAGAACGCCTACATCGATCCCTGGAAGCGCGAGAAGATGCAGCGCCTGGCCCTCCTCCTGAACGGCGCCCTGGAGGCCCGTTACAAGGTGGGCATCAAGATGAACCTCCCAGAGCACAAGCTGGAGAATCTGCTGCACGCCCTGCCTTCCCTGCGCAGGCCTACCATTTCCAACCTGGCCGGTGGCGGCTGGGTCGCGGTGGAAACGATCATTGACGAATCCGTCGTTCGTGAGATGATACCCGCCCTCAAAGCCTTGGGTGCTGAGGGAATCATTGAGTATCCATTGAACAAAGTCGTCCACTGACCGCTTTTTTTAAGACCAGACTCTACTCCAACTAAAACCAAAAACATACAGACATGGGCTCGCTCAAGAAGCGTCGTAAGACGAAGATCAACAAACACAAGCGTAAGAAGCGCATGAAGGCCAACCGCCACAAGAAGCGCTTGCGTTACAAGAGCTAGAGCCCGCAGGGAGGTGCGCCCAGGCCGCCTTCCGCTGCCCGTTCGTTTCTTTATCTCAGTTTGTCCTGCAAAGCGTCGATGCCCAGTGCATCGACGCTTTCGGTGTTTTCAAGAGGAGCTTCAGAAATTAGGAATGATGAATTAGGAATTGTGAATGAGGCTTCCGAAGCCCCTTCCTTGTGGAGCTAGGCAATTCATTCCTAATTCATCATTTCTAATTCCTAATTTTTGCTCTGTGTCTCTTTCCCCTGACGCCCCCGTCCTCCGTCTTGCCCACCCTGAGGACGCTCCGATTTTGGGAGAGCTGATCGAGCTCTCGGTGAACACCTTGCAAGCGGCGCAGTACTCGGAGGCGCAGCGGCAGGCAGCGCTGGGGCCGGTGTTTGGGGTGGACCGGCAATTGATCGATGACGGTACCTATTTTGTGATGGAAGCCGCCGATGGGGAAATGGTGGCCTGTGGAGGCTGGAGCCGGAGGAGGGCGCTCTTTGGCGGCAGTACGGATCGCTCCGCGGCGGCGGGCGATGAGTCACTGCTGGATCCCGCCAGGGAAGCGGCGCGTGTCCGGGCCTTCTTCGTGCATCCCCAGTGGGCTCGACGGGGATTGGGGCGCCGTCTGCTTGCGGCGTGTGAATCGGCCGCGCTGGCGCAGGGCTTTCAGCGGGCAGATCTGGTCGCCACCCTGGCCGGGGAACCGCTCTATGCCGCAGCAGGCTATGAGGTGGTGGAGCGGTCAGAAATCCCCCTCGGGAACGGTTTGACCCTCCCTGTGGTCAAAATGACTCGGGTGCTCGCACATTCCCTGCTCGTAACGGAAAGCAACTCCCGCTAGTGTCCGTGTTACATTACCGTCATGAAGATGCATTCCGCGGTCAGATTCAGCATCAGCCTGGGGCTGATGGCTTCCGGATTGATCCCTGCCACCCTGCGCGCTGCAGTGCCGGCGCTGGCGGATCTGGATGCCAACTCGCCCGCGCAACCGGCACATCAGCTGGCCGGAGCGGCAGAGCAGCACGCGATCGCTTTGGCGCACTACCTGACCGCACGGAATCTTGAAGCTTCAGGCAAGGTTCGCGACTCCCTGCCGCACTACCTGAGCTTCCTGAAAGCAGATGCAGGCGAGCCGGAACTGGTCGCGCACATCGCCGAGCTCACCCTGAATTTCCAGGGGGAGGAGGCCGCCGTGGCGCTGCTGGAGCAGGCCATCAAGGCGCATCCCAAATCGCCGGAGCCCTCCGCCAATTTCATCCAGTTCTGCCTCACGCATGGCTCGGCGGAGAACGGGCTCCTCGCCCGGGCGGCCAAGGTGGCGGAGCAGGCCTTGAGCAGCTTCCCGCAGGATGCTGCAGCCTACGAGACCGCCGTCCGGCTCCACCTCACCCAGGGACGACGCAGTGAAGCCAGCGCCGTGCTGGAGCGGGCGCTCGCCCCAGAGTTTGCCAAACCTTCGTCCGCAACCTTCTGGCTGCAGCTCGCCCGTATGGCCCAGGAGGTCTGGCCAATCGCCGACCAGGAGCGTCGTGCCGATCATCTGGGCAAGGTGAATGCCTTCATCACCAAGGCCCGCGAGCAGGCGCAGTCCTCCCGCGACCCGGACGCCCTCATCCAGGTGGCGGACTATTACCTCTTCAGCAACCAGCTCGATCAGGCCGCTGCGATCTGCGAGGACATGGTGGCCCGTTCCAACAGCCTCGATGCCCGGAAGCGTCTCGTGCGGCTCTATGAGGCCATGGAGCGTCCGGATGATTCCTACAAGGCCCTCCAGGACCTCGTGGAAGCTTACCCCGCCGACGTGGAGCACCGCCGCCTGTTGGGCGCCCAGCTCGTGCAGAAGCAGGAGATCGGCCCGGCCGCAGACCAGTTCGAAGCCGCCCTCCAGGCGGGTGGGGGAGACCTCAATGACTACCTGAATCTCTGCAAGCTGCTGCGGTTCGCCAACAACGCGGAGCGGTTTGAGAAGTTCACCCAGCGGGCCCAACAGCTCTTCCCAGGAGAGCCCCGCATCACTTACCACCGGGCCATCGCACTGACCCAGGGGGACAAGTACGCCGATGCCGCGAAGCTCTTTGAGCAGGCCGCCCGCCAGGCGGAGACGAATGCCGCAGAGCTCCTGGACGATCAATTCCACTTCCACTGGGGCGTGGCGCTGGAGCGCAGCCACCAGTTCGACGCGGCTGCCCGTCAGTTTGAGAAGAGCATCACCCTCACCCCGGCGCACGATCCACCCCGGGCGGCCAATACCATGAACTACCTGGGCTACATGTGGCTGGACCAGGGGCAGCATCTGGACAAGGCCGAGCAGCTCATCCGCAAGGCCAACGAGCTGGAGCAGAACAACCCCGCCTTCGTGGACAGCATGGGCTGGCTGCTCTTCAAGCAAGGCAAGGCCAAGGAGGCTCTTGCGGAACTGCTCCGCGCCGAGCATCTCATGAAGGAGTTCTCCGACTCCGGAGCCGATGCGGAAATCCTGGATCACATCGCCCAGACCTACGAACAGCTGGGCCAGACGGAGGACGCCAAGTCCTACTGGAAACGTGTGCTGGACTCCAACACCGATGTCGAAGAGGTGAAGGCACGGGCGCAAAAGGCCCTGGGCATCACCCCGCCGCCACCCGCCAAAAGCGCCCCGACGGACAAGGAGTAGGTTTCGGTAAGTGGTAAGAGGTAAAAAGGTAAGCGGTCGGTGGAGGTAAGAGGTGGCCGGGACTGTGTGCCGTGTCACATCATGAACCCGGAGGGTTCGCCATCCGTAGCCATGGGTCGGCCGAGTGGAGCGAGGACTACCCATGGTAACCCGGGTGGAGAATTCTACCGCGGAGCGGTAGGCCCATATCGGCCAATAGCTCAACGGGTGACTTGCGCCCGCATAAGGCAGCCCAGGCCGACATTCCTCCAATGTCCAAAATTTCCTGCACGACGGGTTTTCTTCGGCCGTAGCGTTGAATTGACACCGTCCCCATGAAAGCGAGCCCGCCCTCCTCCCCATCGTCCGCCCGTCCGGGCCAGAACAAAGTCCGTTTGATCGCCTGCGCCGCCTGGGCGCTCCTGCTGATGCCGGGCTGTGAGATCCCAGACCTGTCCCCGCCGGACACCTATGAATGGCGGAACCACGGCTACGATTACTCGGCCGATGCCCGCAACCTGAGCGATGAAAGGTACCACCGCGGTGGCGACTCCACCCGGTCCAAATCCTCCCAGGGGAAGTCAGAGCACGGCAAGAGTGAACGCAGCAGCTCACGTTCCTCCGGCTCAGACTCCGGTTCCAGCTCCAGCAGCAGCGATATTTCCACCTCCTCATCCGATGCGGTGAGCAGCCGGGAAAGCGGCGGCGGCAGCGATGACAAGGGCAGCAGCAGTAGCAACGACAGCAAGAGCGACAACCACTCCGGTTCCAGTTCCAGCTCCAGTGACAAAGACAGCGGCCCCAGCGGCGGCATTGGCGGCAGGGAGCGCAATTGATGGCGGAGGCTCCGCTCGTTCTCCTCAAAGAAGAGAAGGCGCGGCACCGGGACTGGGCCGATACACGGGTGTCACGCAGACGCAGGCAGTCCCGCTGGCGGGGCGGGACAGAACTTTTTCCATTGTTTGAATGGACGAGCCTGCCGCTGCGTCAGATCATCCTGAGCTCCTCACATCTCATGAACCTCCGCGCCTCTCTTCCTGTTGTTTCAGCCGCCGTGGCCCTGCCCCTGCTTCTTTCCAGTTGTGTGGTGGATGACGGCTACGGCTACTCCGATTCCCCCGGTGGCTACTATGAGGGTTCGTCCTACCCGCGACGCTACAGCAGCGGTTACGGAGGAAACTACTACGGCGGGAACTACGGGAATTACTACGGCTCAGGGTACGGGTCCTCGTACAACCGCAGGCGGTACTACGACAATCATGATCACGACCACGATCATGATCATGACCATGACCGCAAGTACAGTTCCTCCTCCAACAAGAAGTACTCGTCCTCCAGTTCCTCGCGCTCCTCGGACGTGCGCCACGGGGACCACTACCACTCCAGCCAGACGAAGAAGGAGCAGCACCAGTCCATGGTCCGCCGGGGCGATGACGACGACAATCGCAAGTCTTCCTCCTCCAGCCGCAGCTCCTCATCCAAGAAAAAGGATGACGATGACAACAAAAAGGGCGGCATCCACGGGCGGGAGAGGCGGTGAGAGTTAGGTATTAAGGGTTAGACGTTAAGAGTGAAGAGATGGGAGGGGCATCAAACGTGTCTCTCACCTCTCTTAACCTCTAACACCTAACCCATAACTGCGCTCCCCCCTTCGCGTCTCCTGCGGCTGGCGGATTCAACAAACGATCAGCGCCGCTGATTATAGTTTGTCGCGTCTTTGAATGATTGGGCAGAGGGGGACGTCAAACTCCTTTGCTATGACTCTTTTGGCGAAAATCCCCCTTTTGGCCACCGCGCTCGGTCTCTCCATACTCCTGTCCAGCTGCGTGGTGGATGGTTATGCCTACCGCGAGCCCTACGGCGGTGGGTACTACGGTGACGATGACTACTACCCCGTCCGATACCGCGGGTCCTACTACGGCGGCTACCCCTCGTACGGCTCTTCGTACTATGGAGGCTACCCGTATGGTTACGGCTATGGCGGCGGCGGACTCCTGGCCAGTTCCTACTACTACAGGAACCGCTACTACGACGATCACCACCATCACCACGATGGGAACTACCGGCGTTCCTACTCATCCTACCGGGGCGGTAACTCCTACAACCGGCAGGTGCCCCACGGTGACCACTACCACTCCAGCCAGCTGAAGAAGAACCAGCACAACGCGATGATCCGCCGGGGTGACAGCACGCTGAACAGCCGCAACGTCTCCAGGAGGAGCAGCAGCTCCAGTTCCAGCAAGAGCAAAGGCGGCGTCAGCGGTCGTGAACGGAGAAGGTAGTGTTCTTCCACGTTCACTCTGCACAACCCCTTTCAGGCTGCCTCAGCTCCCATGGCCGTAGAATCTTACCCTCTGCCTGAGCACGCCAAAGCCGGTTGTAGTTGACGACATGAGGAGGCACAAATTTTCCGGTCTGTGCCGATGTGCCGATGTGGCGGGAAAGCGGGACAGGTGCCCAAGGTGTGCGCTTGGGCGGGTGGGAGCGGGATGTTGGGTGTGCGGAGGTGTGTAGCGGGATGATCGCTGCAGACGCTTCAGTTAGTGTCTCCTCACGTCGTCAGCTACATGGGCGCCGGGCGGATGGTTATCAATGACCGGCGGGTGAGTGCAGGCATGGAGCGTGAGCCATCGGGCTGCCTCAGCTCCAATGGCCGTAGAATCTCGCCATCTGCCTGAGCACGCCAAAGCCGGTCGTAGTTGACGACGTGAGGAGACACAAATTTTCCGGTCTGCACCGATGTGGCCGGGAAGCGGGACAGGTGCCCAAGGTGTGCGCTGGGACGAGCGGGATGCTGGGTGTGCGGAGTGTGTAGCGGGATGATCGCTGCAGACGCTTCAGTTAGTGTCTCCTCACGTCGTCAGCTACATGGGCGCTGGGCGGATGGTTATCAATGACCGGCGGGTGAGTGCTGGAGCGTGAGCCATAAAACGGACATCCCCGCACGATCGTGTCATCCCGATGCGCTCCCGTGGAGATCAAGATCACCGGAACTCCAGTGAGCTCTTCGATGCGACCGACGAAGCCGCGAGCCTCCGCAGGGAGTTCATGGAAATCACGAATCCCAGCCGTGGGCTGGCTCCAGCCGGGCAGGGTCTCATAAACCGGCTCCAGATCACCGGAGAGGTCAGCCGGTGGTTCTTGGAGAAATTCCTCCTTCTGTCGATACGCGACCGCCACCCGCACCTCGGGCAAGCCGTCCAGCACATCCAGCTTGGTCAGCGCCAGGGACTGAATGCCGCCGGCGCGGATGCCAGCACGAACGGTTGCTGCATCGAACCAGCCACAGCGGCGCGGCCGGCCGGTGTTCACCCCGTACTCGCCACCGCGCTCGCGGAGGGCGTCGCCGTCTGGACCGCCTAACTCCGTGGGGAAGGGGCCATTGCCCACCCGGGTGGTGTAGGCCTTGCAGACACCCAGCACCGTGGCCTGCACGGCCGCCCCGTAGCCGGTGCCCAGCGCGGCCTGGGCCGCGGCGGTGTGGGAGGAGGTGACGTACGGATAGGTACCGTGATCCACATCCAGGAGGATGGCCTGCGCCCCCTCATACAGCAGACGTTCACCCGCCCGGACAGAGGCCTCCAGCAGCGGAGGCACGGCGTCGACGTAAGGGAGCAGGCGGGGAGCCAGTGCCCGCAACTGCTGGAGCAGCACGTCCTTGTCCACCGTCGGCTCACCCCAGCCGGTGAGCAGCGCATTGTGATAGGAGAGCAGATCGTCCACCCGCTCCTCCAGCAGCGTGGCATCGGCCAGATCCCCCGCCCGGATGGCGCGTCGGCCCGCCTTGTCCTGGATCGCCGGGCCGATTCCCCGCAGCGTGGTCCCGATGGGTCTGCGGCGGCGGGACTCCTCGGCCGCCTCCACCTGGCGGTGCATCGGCAGCACCAGCGCGGTGCGGTCTGAGACGGTGAGTTGATCAGGGGTCACATCAAGCCCCTGCTGTTGCACGGCGTTGATCTCGCGAAAGAGCGCTTCCGGGTCCAGCACCACGCCGCTGCCGATGACCCCCGGCCGCCCATGAAGCAGGCCGCAGGGCAGGAGATTCAGCTTCCATGTCCTGCCTCGCGCGACCAGGGTGTGGCCCGCATTGTTGCCCCCGTTAAACCGCACCACCCGGTCGGCTTGAGCTGCCAGCAGGTCCACGATCTTGCCCTTCCCCTCATCGCCCCACTGGGCTCCCATCACGATGCATTGTTGATTCGCTTTCATACCGCAGAAGCTCTCCGCTTGGCGGCGGGTGACAATCGACTTAAGATGACGCCATGCGTCAGGAAAACTCACAGCAGGAGGCTGCCCGCCTGAACCGGCAGCTGCCGCCGCTCAACGCCCTGCGCGTCTTCGAGGCCGCGGCCCGGCTGGAGAGCTTCTCCCGGGCGGCAGAGGTGCTGCATGTCACCCACGGCGCCGTCAGCCGCCAGATCCAGCAGCTGGAGGATTGGCTGGGGCGTCCGCTCTTCGAGCGGCGGCATCGCGGAGTGACGCTCACCGGGGCCGGTCAAGACTACCTCCGGGAGGTGGGGCGGGCGTTTGAGCGGATCGAGGAGGCAACGCTTCGCCAGCTCGCGCAGAATCCCCGCCGCGTGCTGCGGGTCAATGCGCCAGCCACCTTCACCCTGCGGTGGCTCATTCCCCGGCTGGCGGACTTTCACGCCCGCCACCCCCAACTGGAAATCCGCCTGAGCTCTTCCAATGAGGAAGTAGGGGCCCTGCGGGACAGCTTTGA
>NZ_BATR01000038.1 GCF_000739655.1 Verrucomicrobium sp. BvORR106
GGCCTGCCGGAGGGCCGGGCGGTGCTGATGGGCGATGGCAGCGCGGCCTCTGGCCAGGTCCTGGAGGGGGTCATGAAGCTGAGCCTTCCCGCCCGCGGTGGTCCGGTGACGCTGAGCCTCACGGATGCCGCGCTGCTCCCGAAGGAGGAGGCCCCGCCTCCGCCTCCACCGCCGCTCACGCCCAGCGAGTGGGCGTTGCAAAACGAGGTGCTCGTCTATGAGGGCGAAGGGGAGCTCTGCTACCGGGCGCTCATCAATGCCTCGGCGCTCAATGGATCCGCCGTGGAAGCCGTGCTCCTGCTGCCGCCCAATGCGCGTTCCGTGAAGGTGACGGGAGACGATCTGGTGGACAGTCGTCCTGCCCGCACCGCCAGTGGCCAGACGGAACTGCGGTTGAAATGGAAGACGCGCGACATCATGGAGCGCCAGCTCACGGTTTCCTATGCCCTGCAGCAGATGCCGATGGCGGCTGAGTGGGCGTTGCGTGCGCCCTCGTTGGAAAAAGAGGATCAGGTGAAGTCCCTCTTCATGTTTGTGCTGTCGCCAGGGGTGGAGTTCGCCGGAGTCGGTCTGCAAGGCCCGATCCCTGCCCACAAGCTGCCCCGCTGGGTGATCGCGGAGACCAAGGCCCCCGAGTTTGGCACCGTGACCGCTGCCAGCGCTGTCACTCTGCAAAGCCGGGTCCTGCCGCGGCTGGAGACAGCGGTGGGCGTCATCACCCGCAGTGATTATGTGACCAGACTGGTGGGAGACGGCTCCGTGCTCACGACCGGGACGGTGGAGATCGAGCATGATGAAGCCTTGCGCTGGAGCGTGGCGCTCCCGGAGAAAAGCAACCTCCTCAAGTGCTCCGTGGACGGTGCCCCGGTGAAGCCCATCGTGCGGGAAAACGGCGTGGTGGAGGTGCCGCTGCCCTATACCGGTACCAGCTCCAAGACGGTGAAGAGCCAGGTGGCCTTCTCCTACACGGAGACCAAGGAAAAGCTCCATGCGGTGGAAGGCCAGACCAGTCTGGAACTGCCGCTCACCCCGCTCTTCATCCAGGAGGTGCTGTGGTCAGTGGAGATCCCGGACACCTACCAGATCAGCGGCGTGGGAGAGGGGATCGAGCACGCGGCCCCTGCGACGGATGGGGGATCGGGAAATAACGCCCACACCGTCCGGCTGGTGCGCAAGCTCTGCCGGAATGAGCGGCCCCAGGCACAGCTCTTCTATCAAAAGAGCGGCCTGCTCCAGTAGGCGCGTCCCGGCAGTCTTCGTCTAGGTAGTTTCATGCAATCCATTCAGCCCTTTCACCCCATCTTGCCATGACCCCTCTACGCATTCTGGCCATCGCGGCCATCACCCTCTGCACCGCCGCGGCCTGGGCCGTGCTGGGGCGCACGCTCCAGGTCCGCACGTCCGGTTCCGGCAGCCAGCTTGGTGACGATGTGACGGATGTCTGGGGGCCGGAGATGCGTCAGGCGCATCCCACGGCCTTCTACTTCAGCCCCACCGGGGCGAAAGGGCGCGTCACCCTGCAGCCCAGCCGCAGCAAGGTGACGGTGAAGCTGGACTACGATCCCAAAAAACGCGGCCTGCTCTGGCACCGGACCTATCGCGCCGACTTTGCCGCCGAGTACGAATTCTCCAACCCCACACCGGTGTCCCAGACACTCTATGTGCAGTTTCCTCTGCCCTCGGGCGACGCCAGCTACCAGCGCTTCTCCTTCACCCTGGGCGGGGCTGCCGCCAGCCAGGCCACGCCTTCCGGCGGGATGGTGACCGAGGCCGTGGTGGTGCCCGCCCGCAGCGCGGTGCCGCTGAAGGTGACCTATGAAACGCGCGGCATGGACACCTGGGGCTACGCGTTCCCCCAGGCGGGTCGGGTGGCGCAGTTCAGCCTGGTCATGCAGACGAACTTTGACGAGATCAACTTCCCCAAGGGCACCGGCTCCCCCACGGATCGAGATGTGAACAACAAGCTCTTCACCTGGGACTACCCGGATGTGCTCTCTGCGCCCGCCATCGGCATGGACATGCCCAAGGTGCTCAATGCCGGTCCGGTGGCCTCGCGCATTGCGTTCTTTGCCCCCGTGTCCCTGGTGTTCTTCTTTACGGTGCTGCTCATCGTGGGCATGGTTTATGGAGCCAACCTTCACCCCATGAACTACTTCTTCCTGGCGGCGGGCTGCTTTGCCTTCCAGCTCCTGTTTGCCTACCTGGTGGATTTGGTGCCGCTGCATCTGAGCTTTATCATCTCCGCCGTCGTGTCGCTGGCGCTGGTCTGTCCCTATGTTGGAGCCGTGTCGGGGCGGAAGATGTTCTGGGTCGCCCTGGCTGCGCAGACGGTGTACATGGTGCTCTTCAGCTACAGCTTCTTCTTTGACGGGCTCACGGGGCTGACCATCACCATCGGAGCCATCCTGACGCTGGCGCTGCTCATGCTGCTGACCGCGAAGGTTAACTGGGTGGAAAAACTGGGCGATCTCAAGGGAAGTCGGCCGCAGTCCCCGCCCGCGCCTCCTCTGCCACCGAAGTTGAGCCCGAATCCGAATCCGGCGGCGTAGGGCCTGCCCGCTTCGCGGAGGCGCCAGACTGGAAGACGTCAGACATCAGACCTGAGCTGGCGCACAGGCGGAGGTGAGGGGCGGAGCGGTCAGTAAAAGGAGGGAGGGACATTCCTGTCCCGGTCCCGAGCAAGCGTCCTATGAGGTCTCAATCTGCCTGGGCTTCTCTATGCAAGCGCCAGCTTAGGTCTTGTGTCTTCTGGTCTTGTGTCTCCGCGCAGCGGCTCCCTCCTTTCACCGACCGCCAGCCTGGAAGCTTAAAGGAGGCGGGGGTTCCCAGCCCCGCTCAGTCGAGCGTCTCTTGAGATGTCGTCCTCGATGCGTAACCAAGCGGTGCTTCACGGCAGAGCAAAGCAGGCACAGGCTTCAGCCTGTTCAGTCGCGTGGCCAAGCGGCACGAACGCCAGGCTGAAGCCCGGCACTACTTTCCGCTGCCTCAGCAGGCGTAGTCCGACGATCCCCGTCGGCTATGGGAGCGGAGTGCTCAAACACGTCCGACCCTAGAGCCCCGCTGACGTCTGACCTCAGCCACCTCAGACCCTCCGCACATCGCAGACCCCCTTTTGGTACACCATGCACACCCTTTTTGGCAGTTCACTGAGATAGAGAGAGGGGTCTTTTTTGGTGTAACTTGGAAATAGGGTGTGCATGGTGTACCAGACACTCAAAAATGAGAACCAATGCTCTCGGGTTGGGTAATGCTCCACCCCCGAGATGTATTGATCTTCTTAAACCTCACCCGATCCGGGCACAACCGCGCCAGTCTTGTGTCTCCTGTAGGGCGACCGCCTCGGTTGCCTCAGTCAGGAGCCGTTCGCGGCAACCGAGGTGGTCGCCCTACAGCGTCGATAACAGATTAGAATCGGAACAGTGATCCTGGGAAGTTGGATGCCGAAGGCGACGTCGCTGGCATCCGCTCCGGGATGCAATCCTGAATCTGAACTTCCGGAGGTATCAGTCGCTACGCTCCTTCAACCGTCCGGCTAATGGCTTTGATGCCTCCGGCATCGGGCAATCCGGGTCGGGACACCATCAGATCGTCAAAGTCGACAAGCCAACTTCCCGATGACTATCCGGGGCGGAACAAAGTAGTCCGGTTGTCCCAACCGGCTCTGGGAGCGGAGTGACGAAACATGCTGAGGTGGTGCGATGCTACAACCGTTTGCCACCTCAGTCGCCGCGCGTCCGACCGGGACAAGAATGTCCCTGGCTCCTTTTACGGACCGTTCCGCTCAGCACCCCCACCCATGCGCCAGCTCAGGTCTTGCGTCTGATGTCTGGCAGTCTGGCGTCTCCCGCTCCGCGGGCCCCTACTTCATGATCTCTTCCATGAACTCGCTGTTTCCCTCCAGCTTCTGCGCCTCGGCACCGATGCGCTGGCCCGCCGCTTTGAACTGCGCGAGCATCTGGGCGGTTGCGGACCGGCGGGTGATGATCTGGTCGGCCAGGGTGGTCCACTCCGTCCAGGCATCCACATAGGGGTGGAGTCGGCTGTCCAGCAGGGCGCGTACGCGTTGCAGCCGGTTGCGGACTCCGGCCACCTCGCCACCGTCGAGGGAGCTGGTGGTTGTCAGGTCCAGGCGGGTGGCGTCTTTGATGGCGGCCACGATCTGGTCCACCGCTTCCAGCGAGCCCGCAGCGCTGAGCTGCCGGGGCATCCGGCCTTCAGAAATGGCGAGCAAAAGACGGGCGGCCACGTGATTGGGGGCGGCCGCAGCGATTTCACCCAGCGTCTTCTTGGTCGCTGGTGTGGTGAGCAGAGCGGGGTTGCCGCGGAGCTGATCGCTGAGAATCGAGTAGGCCACCATCGCCTTGCTGATCTCCGGAGCGCGATCTCGGCGTGCCAGCGCCAGGGCCTCGTCAAACTGGCCGATGCTGAAGAGCTGCACCCCCAGGAATGGAGTGATGCCTTCGCCGAGGGCGAGGTCCACGGCGCTCGTCCGGTTCTTCAACGGGATGGCGGTGATTTGCTGGCCCGCTCTGGAGGCCCCACGCAGCTTGGCAATGACCCCGCCAATGGGCTGCACGGAGCCGTCGGCGTTCATGTCTCCGGTGACGGAGAAGCCGGGGTCGAGTTCCACGCCCGTGACGAGGGACTCCAGCAGCAGGGCACAGGCCACCGCAGCAGAGGGCCCGTCCTTGGGCGAGTACTTATCGTCAAAAGACAATTCCATGCGGTGATCTCGCAGAGCGCCATCGTGGCGAACAGCGTGAAACTTCACTACCTCATCCAGTGCAGTGGTCATGCTGGGGCCCACTTCCTGGTTGAATGCCACCGTGGCAGGGCCGCCGTAGTCCAGCTTCAGGGCTGAGATGGAGAGCTGGGACGTCTTGCCCGCGTAGCGGGATCCTCCCAGTGGCACCACCAGCAGCCCACCCACCGAGGCGCTGCGACGCTTGAGCGCCACCCCTTGCTGGGAGGGGTCGGCAGAGGTGGGCGGGGTCATGGTTCTGACGGGAGCCCCCGACGCCCCATTGGCCGAGGCTACCACCGGACCCGATGCCTGCCCCCAGGAGGAGTACCACTGGTAGCTGTCTTGGTGCGGGCTGAAGATGAGCAAACTCCGGTCGAGCGCATTATGCCACTCGCACTCGACGATGCCCGGAACGATGGTCCGGTATTCGCCGCGGCTGCGGTCCCCGTTCCAGGTCAGGTGCCGGTCGTCACCCACCGCGATGGTGCCGCCGCCTTGCAACTCCTGAGCGAGGAGCCATTTTTCAAACTCCGCGGTCGTTGTTTGAGTTTCCAAAGCCGGAGGCGTGCGGCGACCGAGATACTTGAGCGGCAGGTCATCGGTGCCGTTGTTCAGGGAGCCAGAGACAAGGTCCTCTGCCACCGTCATCTTGTTGGGGCTGGCCTCCTTGCGCGGCTCGAAGTTCCAGAAGACGGAGCCCTTTCCCGTGACGCGGTAGCCAAATCCCACGGAGTGTCCGCTTTCACGACCGGCGGTCCAGATCACAAAGGTCGGTGTCACGAACCAGTAGGTCTTGATCCGGCCTTGCCGTTCGGATTCCCACTGTGTGCCCACCAGCCATTTGGCAAATTCGGCCTCCTGCATGGCGGAGAGCTTGGCCGGCGCAGTGACGGCAGGGCTTTGACCGTGCACCCAGGCGGGCTGGAAGCCGAGAGCGATGGCGGCAGCGAGCAGGCCTGGCGCGAGATGCGAGAATCGGGGGCGGGGGAGCATCAGAAGACAAAAGGGGGTTGGACCAAGTTGTGGAAAAAATAGTCTTCTTCAAGGCGAAGCCTCGCAAAAATCCCCGCGTTGCCCGGCCTCACATTTGCTTTTTGACCAGTTGCCGCGCCTGCCTTATGTGACCACAGGCACCAAGGGGGTGCCCCTTTCACCCCGTTTTGTTTTCACCGTCCCGTCCTACCATGTCCGAGCGCCCCACCATCATCTACACGAAGACCGACGAAGCACCTGCCCTGGCGACTTACTCCTTTTTGCCCATCATCCAGGCGTTTACCAAGCACTCCGGCATCGCGGTGGAGACCCGGGATATCTCGCTGGCGGGCCGCATCATTGCGAACTTCCCCGAGTACCTCACGGAGGAGCAGCGCATCGCGGACGCCCTTACCGAGCTGGGCGCGCTGACGCTCAAATCGGATGCCAACATCATCAAGCTGCCAAACGTCAGCGCCTCCATTCCCCAGCTCAAGGCGGCCATCGCTGAGCTGCAGGCCCAGGGTTACAAGCTGCCCGACTACCCGGCGGACGCGAAGACGGACGAGGAAAAAACGGCCAAAGCCAAGTACGACAAGATCAAGGGCAGCGCGGTGAACCCGGTGCTGCGTGAGGGCAACTCGGATCGCCGTGCTCCCAAGGCGGTGAAGGAATACGCCCGCCAGAACCCGCACTCCATGGGCGCCTGGTCTGCTGATTCCAAGACCAGCGTGGCTCACATGAGCGGGGACGACTTCTTCTCCAATGAGAAGTCGGTGACCGTGGCTGCCGGTGGCGCCGTGCGTATTGAGTTCGTGGGCGAAGACGGCACCACCCGTGTGCTGAAGGAAAAGGTCGCCCTGAAGCCCGGTGAGATCATCGACGGCACGAAGCTGAGCAAGAAGGCGCTGGTGGCGTTTCTTGAGCAGCAGGTGGCCGCCGCCAAGGAGCAGGGCGTGCTCTTCTCCCTGCACATGAAGGCCACCATGATGAAGGTCTCAGACCCCATCATCTTCGGCCACGGCGTGCGCGCTTATTTCAAAGACCTCCTGGCCAAGCACGAGGAAACCTTCACCAAGCTGGGTGTGGATCTGACCAACGGCTTCGGCGACCTGGTGGCAAAGATCGCCACCCTGCCAGAGGACAAGAAGGCTGAGATCGAGGCTGACATCCAGGCTGCCTATGCCAACGGCCCCGGCCTGGCCATGGTGAACTCCGACAAGGGCATCACCAACCTCCACGTGCCCAGCGACGTGATCATCGACGCCTCCATGCCAGCGATGATCCGCTCCTCCGGCAAGATGTGGGACGCTCAGGGCAAGCTGCAGGACACGCTGGCCGTCATTCCAGACAGCAGCTATGCCGGCGTGTACCAGGCCACGATCGACTTCTGCAAGAAGAACGGTGCCTTCGATCCCCGCACCATGGGCACCGTGCCGAACGTGGGCCTCATGGCCCAGGCGGCCGAGGAGTATGGCTCGCATGACAAGACCTTCCAGATCGCTGGAAAGGGCACCGTCAATGTCGTGGATACAGAGGGCAACGTGCTCATCTCCCATGACGTGGAGCAGGGCGACATCTGGCGCATGTGCCAGGTGAAGGACGCCCCCGTGCAGGACTGGGTGAAGCTGGCCGTGGGCCGTGCTCGCGCCACCAACACCCCGGCAGTGTTCTGGCTCGACCAGAACCGCGCTCATGACGCCCAGCTGATTCAGAAGGTGAACCAGTACCTCGGCGATCACGACACCTCCGGTCTGGAGATTCTCATCCTTGCTCCCGCCGCCGCGACCGAGTTCACGCTCGCCCGTCTCAAAGCCGGTCAGGACACCATCTCCGTCACCGGCAACGTGCTGCGTGACTACCTCACCGACCTCTTCCCCATCCTGGAGCTCGGCACCAGCGCGAAGATGCTCTCCATCGTCCCGCTCATGAACGGCGGCGGCTTGTTTGAGACCGGGGCCGGCGGTTCTGCTCCCAAGCACGTGCAGCAGTTCCTGGAGGAGAACTACCTCCGCTGGGATTCCCTCGGTGAATTCCTCGCACTCGCCGTGTCGCTGGAGCACCTGAGCATCGTCTTTGAAAACGCCAAGGCCAAGGTGCTGGCAGACACGCTGGACGCGGCCACCGGCCAGTTCCTCATCCACGACAAGTCTCCCTCCCGCAAGGTCGGCGGCATCGACAACCGCGGCAGCCACTTCTACCTCGCCCTCTACTGGGCGCAGGCCCTGGCCGCTCAGAACGACGACGCCGAACTGAAAGCGATCTTCGAGAAGCCCGCGGCAGATCTCACCGCCAACGAAGCCAAGATCGTGGCTGAGCTCGGCGCCGTGCAAGGCAAACCTGTGGAGATCGGCGGTTACTACCAGCCGAATGACGCCTTGGCGGATGCCGCCCTGCGCCCCAGCGCGACGCTGAACGGAATCCTGGAGGCGATCTAAGGATCGCCATCGGATAGCGTCAGCTCTCGGCAATCATTGCGAAACTGCTTTGCGCCCTCTGGGGTGCAAAGCAGTTTTTGCGTTTTTGGGGGTGGGGGATGAGGCAAAGTAGTGCAGAGCTTT
>NZ_BATR01000037.1 GCF_000739655.1 Verrucomicrobium sp. BvORR106
CGGCTTCCTGAAGGCCGACATCACCCCGGTGAAGAAGTGGAAGAAGCTCGATCTGCATGAACGCGGTGAGCTGGTGACCAAGTTTGGCACCGTGCTCAACGCCCACCTCGATGGCAGCATTGTGCAGCGTGAGGTGAAGACCCTGCTGGGCAACCTGGGTTGGGAGCCGGAGTTGGTCAGTGTCCGTGCCGTGCCCGAAAGCACCGGCCCGGGCAACATCGTCATGCTCGGAGCCCGGTTCGAGCACATTACGGAGCTGTCCTCCTCGGTCGCCCAGATGGGACGCTCCGCCGAGCAGGTTGGCTCCTCCGCCGCCAAAGGCCTGATCAAGTACCTGGAGAACGACGCCCCGGTGGGCGTGCACCTGACCGATCAACTCCTGCTGCCCCTCGCCCTCGCCGGCAAAGGCTCCTTCACCACCTTCGCCCTGAGCCGGCACACCGTGAGCAACATGGCGCTCATTCCGCAGTTTCTGGACGTGGCGTTTGAGGTCGAGGAGAAGGAGCGGGGGATGAAGGAAATACGCATTAGACACCAGACTGCCAGATTCCAGACGTCAGACCTGAAGTCAGGGGCACGAGAAAGTAGCAAAGAGCTTTAGCTCGTCAGTCGCACTGAATCACGTCTTACAATACAAAAGCTCTGGATTACTTTGGGCTGCCCCTTTGAACTGCCTCCCGAAAATGCCAGCGGGGCTCTGTTCGTACAAACGCTACGCCCAGAGGATGGAGTGCAACGGCGGAAGTTGTCAAGGCGTCCTCCTCTGCCGCTTTAGGGCAAGCGCTCCGCTCGACGCGCGCTGCCTCCGATTGAGGCAACCAAAGCGGTTGCCCTACAATCAAGAGTGATTGGATGCGGAGTAGGAACAGAACAGCCTCAGGTCCTTAGTTGTTCAACCCCACCCCGAAAGTTTCTCTGCCGTTTCTTGGATATTTCACAGTCTTTTCATGAGCGGTTCATCAACGTTTCACGTGGGGGTGGGAGGATGCGCTCATGAAATGCCCACCCGCTTTTGCGCTTCCTTTGCTGGTCGCTTCTGGATTGATGACCTTTGGAAAAGCGACCGGATTCGGCCAGGAAGCTGGCGGGCAGGCTGCCTCTCCTACTCTGCTGGATAAAGCGGAGGTCCGCATCCCCTACTCGGAGCTCAAGAAGCTCTGGGATGAGGCGCATGCGGCGAAAACCCCTGTTCCCCCAGAACCATTGCCCGAGGGCTTGTTGCTTGCCGCGTTGTTTCGCGCCGACTTGTCCTCGGGTAAGGTGGGGGTGGAAGCTGAGTTCAAAGTGGAAAGCTTTGCCGGGAAGTGGGAGCGCATCCCGCTGATGGGCGCTGGGCTGACGGTGGCCAGCGTGGATCCGCCCGACACCCGCCTCACCGTGGTGGAGGACAACCTCCTCTTTGTCGCGCCGCAAACCGGGCCCGCCACGATCAAAGTGAAGTTCGCGGAAACACCCCTGCCAGGGGCGGGCGGGGCTCCGTTCCTGCGGTTGACCAC
>NZ_BATR01000036.1 GCF_000739655.1 Verrucomicrobium sp. BvORR106
GCCTCGGCCAACTATCGTCGCGTGGTGGAGCTGGTGCAGGGCGGGGCCATTGGTCCAGTGCGCGAGGTGCATGTGTGGGTGTCACGCGCCTGGGGCATGCAAAGCAAGGCGGAGGCCGAGGCCAACGGTGACCTCTTTGTGAAGGCGGGCCTGCTGGACTATATCGACAAGATGCCCACCGAGGCCAAGCCTGTGCCGCCACAGCTTGACTGGGATCTCTGGATCGGACCCGCTCCCATGCGGCCCTATCACGACATCTATTTCCCCGGACCGCGCTGGTATCGCTACTGGGACTTTGCCAATGGCACCATGAGCGACCTCGGCAGCCACTGGAACGACCTTCCCTTCTGGGCGCTGAAGCTGGACCATCCCAAGACCATCTCCGCCGACGGTCCCGCTCCGCATCCGGAGCTGGCTCCGGCCAGCATGTCTGCCACCTATGAGTACGGAGCCCGTGGTGACTTGCCACCGGTGAAGCTCACTTGGTATCAGGGCTCACTGAGGCCCCAGCTGCTGAAGGACAAGAAGATCCCGGAGTGGAGCAATGGCGTCCTTTTTGTCGGCGATGGCGGCATGCTCCTCGCCGACTATGGCAAGTACCTGCTCCTGCCAGAAGACAAGTTCAAGAGCTTTACCGCGCCAGCTCCTTCCATCCCCGCGAGCGTGGGGCATCACAAGGAGTTTGTGGAGTGCGCCTCGGCCGGTAAGCCAGCCCTGTGTGACTTCAGCTACAGCGGTCTGCTCACGGTGGCCAACCACCTTGGCGGCGTGGCGTATCGCAGTGGCAAGAAGATCACCTGGGATCCGGTCAAAGGCGTCACCGATGACGCTGGTGCCAACAAGTTCCTCCAGCGCGAATATCGCGCGGGTTGGAAGCTGTAGAAGAGATTCTTTCTGGTCTGGGTGCGAAGCAAAAACTGCTTCGCACCCAGCTTTGTCCATGGCAGAATGGACGGACTGGAAGGTTTGTTCATGAAGAAATCATCCCCGCCCCCCGCTACTCCGGCCCGCAGCAAGAAACGGAAATCCTGGCAGGAGAAGCTCGACCATGACAATGGGCTGCCCAAGGTCATCCAGATGGAAGGGCGGCTGGAGAAACAGTTTGGTCCCGGGACCATGGTGGTGCCCGCACCTCGTGCGGTGGATGCCAAGATGAAGAAGGTGCCGCTGGGCAAGCTGACCACCATCGAGGCCATCCGCGATCGCTTGGCCTCAGATCACAAGACGACCACCGCCTGCGGTATCACCACGGGCATTTTTGCCTGGATCGCCGCGCACGCCGCAGCAGAACTGGAGGCCGATGGTGCCACTGAGGCGAAGGTCACCCCTTATTGGCGGACGCTTAAGACGGGCGGCGAGTTGAACGCCAAGTACCCGGGCGGTGTGGAGGCACTGCGGGAACGATTGGAAAACGAAGGCCACGAGGTTTACCAGAAGGGCAAACGCTGGCTGGTGAAGGGGTATGAAGAGCGACTAGTGAGGTTGTAGGGGAGTGGAGACACAAGATGCAAGATCTGAGTGGGTGAGTGGAAGGGCGTCAGGATGTTCTTTACTCGAACCCGCAGGCGAGTGCCTTGACTTGAGAAGCTGCTGGCATCGCCAGGAAGCTCAGATCACCTCCCTTAGGGTCTGGCCCCTCCTCACTGAAAACTCAGCGTCAATCCGTTCCTGCCATACCGCAGACTGGTGCCGGCGGGTTGGGGAATACGGCTCGCATCCTGAATCTCGATCTGCCGGTCGGGACCGGTGACGGGGGCGCTCCGGCGGTCGGTGAGATAGATGGTGGTCTTCACCGGGGTCTTGATGCGCAGGTCTGATTCCGGGGCTCCGAAATTACAACTCTCAAACACGCAGTTCTTCGTGGCGATGAGCACGCTCTCCGGAATGCGGCAGTTGATGAAGCGGCAGTTCTCGATGGACAACCACGAGCGCTTCACTTCGTCGCCTGCGTCCTTCTGATAGAGAAGCGGGGAGAAGTCCACCTCGTGAAAGGTGCACTGGTTCAGCTTGATGCCGATGTCGATGACCTTCCAGGGTTGGATGAAAGAACCGGCAAACACACAGTTGTCGAAGGTCCACTTGCTGGAGAAGTAATCACCAAACCAGTCGCCTCCCTTTCCAAGGCGGCAGTTGGAGAAGAGGGAATTCGTGGCCTTGAAATCGGCACCCCACTCTGCGGTGATTTTCACGTTGGTGAAAAGCGTGCCGGTGGCCGTCCAGGATCCTCTTTCGATGAAGGCCGAGCCGCCGGTGATTCGGGCACCTGGCAGCGTGAAGAACCGGCCCGCGGTCTTGGCTTTGGGGTCCACGGGGTCTGGTCCGCCCAGAACGAGATGCTTCTTGGGGCGATAGTCTCCGGCCGGGAACGTGATGCGGCCGATCATCCGTTCTTCGCGATCCAGGAACGCCTGCGTGGCCTGGACGACGGGAATGCGTGATCCATTGACGCGGAATGGACGCCCATTGAAATCGGTGCCGGAATAGGTGGCGAGATCCTCGGCGAAATGGAGATGCGCCTCAGTGTTGTTGGAGCGACCGGTGACTTTCAGCAGGACATGCCGCCGACCGAGCACCTGCCATTGCACTCCCAGATTCTGTTCGTCCCAGGAGGGGCAGACGACCTTGCCCCCGGCATGGAGTTCAATGGCTTCATCACTCTGGCTGCGCCAGCGCCAGACGGTGTCGCTGAGGTATTGCTGGAGTTTCCCTTCCTCGCCGCCCAGCGTGGGCGCGACGGGGGCGGGAGTTACCGGGACCTGAGCGGCGGCGTCAGGCATGACGGGCGCGGTGCTGGCCAATGCAGGGGCCGCGGCTGGCTCCGGCTGGCTCAGACTGGCTCGCACGATCTCACGACGCCGGCGCACCTCGCCAGCACCAGCTTCTTGTCCGGGCTGGGCCAGCTCCTGTTCATAGGCCGCAAGGACGTCGTCATACTTTTGGGACAAGGTGCGCTGGGTTTTGGCGGCCTCGGTTTCAATTTGGCCCAATGTCGTCCGATAGATCCGGCGCAGGTCCTTGAGCCCGCTGGTGATTTCGGGGCCGTCTTCGGCTGACAGTGGCTGGTTTTGTGAAACCCGGGCCTTTTCGGCGTTGAGGGCGGCGATCTCTTGAGGCGTGGCCGTTCCTGCTGCGGCGTTGATCATGGCCCGATCCAGTGCAGCCAGGAACTTGCTGTTGAGGTCTCGCAGTGCGGCTTCTTTGACCTGGGTCACGTCCCGCTGCACGGCGCTTTGGAATTGTGTTTCCAGCCCGGTCAGGCGGTGAGCGACTTCAGGGGGGATGACGGGTGCAGGCGTCGGAACCGGCGAGGGCGCAGCTGGGGCCGCTGCGGTGGAGCTCGCGCTTTCCGAGGTCACCGTGGCAGGTGGTGACCCGTCCGTACCTCCAGCAGTCGACCCCGCGTCGTTCTTGCCGTTCAGCACGTAGAATCCCACTGCGCCTGCGACGATGATCCCCACGGTCAAGACGCCCCACGGGAGCGAGCTGCTCTTGGGCTTGGTACGGGCCGCCGCCGCTGCAGCCTGCTCGGCACTGGCGCGGAAGGGGGCAGGTCTGGGGCTCTGCGCCTTGGCCACGGGGACGGTGAGGATGTGATTGAGATCTTTGCGGAAGTCTGCCGCCTTCTGATACCGGGCCCCGGGCTCATGCTGCATGGCCCGCTTCACGATGGCATCCAGCCGCTTGTCCAGACCGGGCACCACCTCACTGGGTGAGGGGTGCAATCCACGGGGCACCTCGCCGGTGAGCATCTCATACAGCATCACACCCAGGGAGTAGAGGTCGGCACGTCCGTCCGCCACCACCCCCATCTGCAGGGACTCTGGAGCCACGTAGTCTGGCGTGCCCATGGTCACGGTGCTGTGGGCTTCGTCCCCATCCTGGGTGGAATGTTTGGCCAGACCGAAGTCGGCCACCTTCACGCGGCCCTCCATGTCCACCATCACATTCGCGGGCTTGATGTCGCGATGCACAATGCCGTGCTCATGAGCATAGCTGAGTGTGTCGCACACATGGGCCGCGATGGAGATCGCATGCACGGGCTCCAGCTGCCCCTTCTGGAGCAGCATCTTGGAGACGTCCGTACCTTCCACGAACTCCATGACGATGTAGAGCAGACCGCCCGGCATTTCGCCGAAGTCGAAGACGGCGATCATCCCCGGGTGCATGAGCCTCGCCATGAGCCGGGCTTCATTGCGGAAGCGCTGAGCATACTCTGCCTCATCTTCCCAGAGGCCGGAGGGGAGTACCTTGATGGCGACCAGCCGGTCCAGGGAGTTCTGCCGGGCCTTGTACACAGCTCCCATGCCCCCCTGGCCGATGAGTTCCAGCACTTCGTAGCCGTGCAGCGTCTGTTGCAGGGAAGAAGGTGAGGGCGCTCTCCAGTGGGGACCACTGGAAGAGGATGCGGAATATGAAGAGCCAGACATGAGGGGGGCGTGATTTAACCTGAGGCTATGGCGCAGCCCCTTTTTCCTTCAACAGTACTTTGTGCAAAATGTCGCGCAACTTCGCCTCTGTCTCAGCGGGAACTCCCGGCTTGGCCAGTGCCGTCTCCAGATCCTGCTTGGCCCCGCTGACGTCCCCCATGGCGATGCGCACGACAGCGCGCATTCCCAGCGCGTCCAGCACTCGCGAGGGCTCGGCGCCTTTTATCTCCAGGATGCGGGTGAGATCCTCCTGCGCCTCAGAGTGGTTCCCTTTGTTGGCCCGGATCGAGGCGCGAAAGCCGTAGGCAGTCCCCAGAAGTTCGGGAGAAACATTCTTGGACTGGATGATGGCGGTGAAGTCGTTCTCCGCCTCGGCAATTTTCCCGATCTTGAAAAGGGTCAACCCCCGGTTGTTCAGCGTTTGGTGACGGCGAAGATCGCCGAGTGCCGGCGACGCCAGAGCCTTGTCCATCGACTCGATTGCGGCTGTCTGCTGACCGCGGCTGATTTCGACAGTCGCCAGCACCGTGTAAGCTTCCGCGACAATATCGGCGGGCACATCCTTCATGGACAGGATCTTGCCGATGTCCGCCTCTGCTTCGTCCGCGCGATTGGATGTTGCCCGAATGTAAGCCCTTTTCACCAACGCCGCCGCCGCATACTCGACCGGGGGGTTCTCAAGGAACAGCAGTTCGGTGAAGTCGAAGCTCGCCTCGCTCATTCTCCCCTTGTCGCCATAAGCCAGACCCCGCTCCATCAGGGCTTTTCCCCTGTTCTTCACAGAAATGTCCTTCATCTTGAGCGTTTGGGTGAAATCCAGAATCGCCTTGTCCTTCTCACCTGTCGCCGACTGGACTGCGCCCCTCGTGTTCAGGAGGCCGGCTTGGAGGTTGGCGGTCAGACCAGGCAGCTCCAGGGCCCGGTCGAGATCCTTCAGCAGCTCCTTCACCCGGCTTTGATGGTTGAAGATCGCAGCCCGCATCATCAATGCCGTGGCCTTGAATTCATTGGAGACCGCTACGTCGGCGAGGATCTTCTCCAGGGCCTCCGATCCCTCCTTCTCCTTTCCGGTGTGGATGAGATTCCCCGCCTCGCGCGCTTTTAGAGTCAGTTCCGGCGGACTGTTCAAGCCCAGATAGAACTCGGCAAAGTCGCGAATCTCCACCATTTGGGCGGGCAAAGACTTTGTCGCTCCGAGAAACACCGATGGCAGCAACACCACGAAAATCATGCGGATTCGAAGGGGGGCTCGCATGAAAGGCATTCTAAGCTTTTTTCGACTGCGTTGACAATCTAAGGAATGCGCGGCCGCCTGCCGGGCGTGGAAAAACCATTGCCTCCCCGGACTTTACTGGGGTACACTTTCTTTCACCGGTGCAAACACCCGGATAAACGCATGAAACACTCCATGAAGTGGTCGGCGGCGATATTTGCCGCGGGCCTGGTGCTGTGCAGCCCTGCCGCTGCGGAACAGAAAGAAAAAGGGGCGGCGACAGCTCCCGCCACCAAGACAACCCCGGCGGCTGCGGCCGAGAAGGAAGCCAAACCGAAGAAGGACACCTACCCGCTCTATGGGGAAGTGGTCTCCATCAATGCCACCACGCTGGTCATCAAGGGCGGGGTGGACAAACCCAACCGGACCTTTGTACTGAACAAAGACACGGAGATCGTGGACGGCGACAAGGCCGCCAAGGTCAGCGATGTGAAAGTCGGCCATTGGGTAGGTGGCCTGATCAAGAAGACGGAGAAGGGCGATGATCAACTGCTCAAGCTCAATGTGGACGTGAAGCAGAAGGAGGCCAAGGCGGCGGAGCCCGCGGCGACTGGTGCGAAGGCCCCCGACAAGAAGAAGCCTTAGCCCGCTTCGCGGGAGACACCAGACTGCCAGACGCCAGACATCAGACTTGAGGTCAGGGGCGGAGCAGAGTTTTCCTGAATGCTAACTCGTCAGTTGCGTTACCCGATGCTTCCAATACCAGGCTAAAGCCCGGCACTACTTTCAGCTGCCGCGTGCGGCGTAGTCCGGTTGTGCCAACCGGCTTTGGAAGCGGAGGGGACGAAAGTATTGAGGCGGTGCGATGTCATAACCGTCTGCTGCGTCAGGGGTGGCGCGTCTGACCGGGACAGGAATGTCCCTAGCTCCCTTTACTGACCGCAGGATTGAGTGCCTTAGACCGGCTCCTGAGTCCAGGCCGCCTTCCATCCGCCCCCAGACCTCAAGTCTGATGTCTGGAGTCTGGCAGTCTGGTGTCTCCACTTCAATGCGCTCCTGCTGGTGCAGGTCCGGTGGCCTTGCGCGTCAGGAAGATCAGAGGGATCATCGCAAACAGCAGGAGGGAGGCGACGTGGAAGCTGTCGTTGTAGGCCATGATGTAGGCCTGTTTGCGAACGCCGAGGTCAAGCAGCCCCAGGGCGCGGGACTGGGCGGTGACGGCGTCGAGGCCCTGGTTCATGAAATTCTGCGCCATGGCGGTGAGCCGCTCATTGGTGAGCGGGTTGTAGGTGCTGATGGCCTCGCCCAGATGGTGGGAGTGGAAGTGCTCCCGGTTCGTCAGCAGGGCGGAGAGCAGGGCTATGCCGATGGACCCGCCCAGGTTGCGCAGCATGTTGAACAGGCCGGAGGCGCTGGCGGCCTGCTCGGACTCAATGCCGCCTGTGGTGATGAGGGAGAGCGGGACGATGGTGCAGGTGAGCCCGATGGCGCGGATGATTTGCGGCAGGACGAGCTGGTCATGGCCGGTGTCGGCGCTCATGCCGCTCATGAGGAGGGCGCTGAGGCCGAACATGCCGAGCCCGAAGGCCACCACCACGCGCTTGTCCACCCACTGCATGATCTTTGGGATGAAGGGCATGACCACGAGCTGGGGCAGGCCCACCCACATGAGCGTGCGGCCGATCTCCAGCGCGTTATACCCTTGAATCTGGGCCAGATAGAGCGGGAGCAGGTACATCATGCCGTACAGGCAGAGACCCACGACAAGGTTCACAATGCAGCCGAGGAGGAAGTTGCGGCGGGAGAAGAGACTGAGGTTGACGGCCGGAGTGCGCTTCCGCTTCACAAGAGAAAGGATGACAAACACCGGGAGGGTGATGGCGGCGATGATGGCCAGGGTGGTGATGAACTCAGAACCGAACCAGTCCTCGCGGGTTCCTTCCTCCAGGAAGACGGTCAGAGAACCCAGACCCACAGCCATGAAGGCCATGCCCCACCAGTCGCCTTTCTTTAGCAGCGACAATTTCGCGGGCGTGGAGTTCAGGCCGTAGCCGATGGCGCTGATGAGGATGATGCCCGGTACCAGGTTGAGGTAGAAGATCCAGGGCCAGGAGTAGTTCTCTGTGATCCAGCCGCCGATGCTGGGTCCGATGGCCGGGGCGAACATGGCGGAGAGGCCGAAGAGCGCGAAGCCCACCGGCTGCTTCTCCGCAGGCAGCATGATCATCACCATGGTGGAGGCCATGGGAATGAGGGCCCCGCCGGTGAAGCCCTGAAAAGCGCGGAAGGCGATCATGCTCTCCAGGTTCCAGGCAAAACCGCAGCACATGGAAAAGACGAGGAAGAGCACGCTGTTCCACATGAGGTAGCGGCGCAAACCGAAGACCTGGGCCAGCCAGCCGCAGAGGGGAATGACGATGATCTCCGGCACCAGGTAGGCGATGGAGATCCAGGAGCCCTCATCCAGCGTGGCTCCGATGCCGCCCGTGATGTTTTGCAGGGAGGAGTTGGAGATCTGGATGTCGAGCACCGCCATGAACGCGCCGAGCAGGGCGCCCAGCACGGCGATCCAGTTGCGCAGTGACGTTCCGGGGTTCGTGGAGTCACGTGCGCCTGTCTGGGGCAGGGTGGCGGTCGCGTTCATGGCGGGAAGTGTCCGGAGTTTTCAGGTTCAAGCTTTCAGTTTTCAGCACTCGGTGGCGGCACTGGGAGCTGCTGGTTCACTTGACCTTCACGGTGGCGATGGCGGAGAGGCCGGGGGCGATGCGGTCCTGGTTGGCTTCGGCGTTGGCGTTGTGATCGAAGGTGATCTTCACCGGCACGCGTTGCACGATCTTGGTGAAGTTGCCCGTGGCGTTGTCAGGAGGCAGCAGGCTGAACTTGGCGCCCGTGCCGGGGGCAAAGCTCTCCACCCGGCCTTCGAAGCGCTGGCCTTTGATGGCGTCGATCTTGATCTCCACCGGCTGGCCAGCCTTCATGGTGGCGAGCTGGTTTTCCTTGAAGTTGGCCACCAGCCAGTGGTCTGGGGAAACAACTGCCAGCAGGGCCTGGCCGGGTTGAATCTGCTGGCCTACTTGGAGGGTGCGCTTGCCCACCTTGCCGGCGGCGGGGGCCCGCACGGTGGTGTAGGAGAGTTGCAGCTCGGCATCGGACACCGCGGCCTGGGCGTGGTGCTGACCCGCCTTGGCCACGGCGAGGTTGGCTTCTGCCGTTTTTACACCAGCTTCACCAGCCTGACGGGCGGCTTGGGTGGAGGCGTGACTGGCCTGGGCGGCCACGTAGGCAGCCTTGGTGGCGTCGAAATCCTGGTCAGAGATGGCCTTGCCGGAGAGGTTACGCAGCTTCTGGGCGCGCTCGAAGTCCAGCCGGAACTTCTCCAGTTGGGCAGCACTGGCGTTGACCTGGGCTTCGGTCTGGGCGCTGGTCGCTTGGGCTTGGGCCAGGGCGGCTTCTGCCTGGGGCACCTGGGCGGCGGCTTGTTCCAGGGCGGTGCGGGCGGACTGGAGCTTCATCTCGTAGTCACGAGGATCGAGCTGGGCGACGGGTTGGCCTGCCTCGACCTGCTGGTTGTCCTCCACCAACACGGTCTGGATGTTGCCCGCCACGCGACTGCTCACGGGGTGCACGTCCGCCTCGATGAAGGCGTTGTCGGTTTCCACAAACTGGGCGGCGTAGTGCAGCCAGAAGCCGACGGTGGTCGCCACCACCAGCAGGATCGGCAGCCCGATCAAGAGGGGCTTGCGGCTGCGATGGCCGGTGGATTGAGGCGGCTTGGGCTCCGATTCCGCTGGGGTCGTGGTTTGCGGGGCGGCCGCTCCGTTGTGCTCCACTTCGGGGGCCGGAGAAAAGCCCCGCTTGGGAAGCTCATTAAGGCTGATGACTCGACTGCTCATAGGAAAAGGTTCTGGGGTTGCACCCGGAATCTCCTTCACCGCCGTACCTCTGGACATGACTTGTTTCCTTTGCGCGTGATAGGAAAAACCTATAAGCTCATTCTATGGAACTCCGGCATTTGCGTTACTTTGTGGCGGTGGCGGAAGCCCTGAGTTTCAGCCGGGCGGCCACAAGGCTGAGGCTGGCGCAGCCTTCCCTGAGTGCGCAGATCCGCAATCTGGAGGACGACTTGGGATTCCAACTGCTGGAGCGTGATCGCAATCGAGTGGCTCTGACCGATGCCGGGACGGTGTTCCTGAAAGAGGCCCGACAGGTGCTGGCGCGGGCGGACAAGGCGGTGGCACGGGCAAGGGAGGCCGCCGAAGGGAAATCGGGTGAGTTGCGAGTCGCCTCGATGGGCCCGCTCACCTTCAACTTTCTTCCTACCTGTCTGACGCGGTTGCATGCGGAACTGCCGGCCGCTAAGGTCAATATCACGGAGATGTCCGCCTCGGATCAGCTCACCCAGGTGGCTTCAGGGCGCGTGCATCTCGGCTTTGTGCCCGCCCCGTTCCCCAGCCTGGCCGCGGGGAAAAAGCTCGCGGCCCAGCTGATCTTGAAGAGTCCTCTGGCCATCGTGATGTCCACGGGGCACCCACTGGCCTCGCAGAAGAGCATTCGGCTTCATGCGCTGGAGGACGAGACTTTTGTGCCCATTACGATGTTCGGCACGGACGCCCAGCGGATCTGGAGCCAGGAGGTCTGCCGGAAGTCGGGCTTTCTCCCGCGCTTCGGTCCAGCCGCATCCAGCCCGGACAATCTGGTCACCCTGGTGGCAGCCGGCAGCGGGGTGGCTTTGATCCCGAAGATCGCCGAACGCATGAGCTCACCCGGATGCATCACCGTGCCCGTCGCGGACAAGGGGCTGCGGTATGAGCTGTATGCGCTGTACGATGACCGGTTTCCCTCCGTGTTGCGGGACCGGTTTCTCGCCATCGTCACAGAAGAGGCCGTGACGGTGCAGGCGATCCTGGAGAGCAATGGAAGCGTGACGGCACCGCACTAGGGAGTGGGATTTGGGGGGGGCGGGTCAGGGACAGGGCAATGTAGTCACAGTCCCGCTGACCAGCGCCAACGACGCCAGGCTAAAGCCTAGCACTACTTTCAGCTGCCACGTGCGGCGTAGTCCGACGGTCCCCGTCGGCTGTGGGAGCGGAGCGCACGAATGGGTCCGTCGATACCGGCCATACATCGCGACAGACTCCGGCCGACCGCGCCACAAGATACGCTTTCTCGCGACCCTTCAGGCCGCCATGCAAAAGCCGCGCCCCTACCCAGGGTCTGCGTCCACTTCGTGGCCTTCGCCCCTGGGCTGAGCTCTTTGGGCCCTTCAGGCCCGGAGCGCTTCGCGGGTGAAACAAGACATCAGACTTGAGCTGGCGCATAAGAGAGCACCCTCAACGAAGCGGTCAGTAAAAGGAGCGAGGGACATTCCTGTCCCGGTCCCGTGCAAGCGTCCCAAGACGCCGCAATTTGCGTGGGCTTCTCTACGCGAGCGCCAGCTCAGGTCAGGCTTCTCCTGCACAGCGGCGGAATGTCCCTCCCTCCTTTTGCTGATCGCCAGTCTGGAAGCCTAAAGGAGGCGGGGGTTCCCAGCCCCGCGTTGGAGCGAAGGTTTGGCGCGTTGCCTTCATGACTGTCGAGTTGCCGCATTGGACTCAGAGCGCACGTTCCTCGGGCGTACTGATTGGCTGAGGCAGCCGAACTCCTTTCAGGCTGCCGCCGCGGGCGTAGTCCGACGGTCCCCGTCGGCTGTGGGAACGGAGCGATGCAGCGTGTTGGGCGATGGGACATGATGAGGTCTGCGGCGTCAGTCGCGGACCAAAGTAGTATAGAGCTTTAGCTCGTCATTCGCGCTGCTGAGCACAAACAACAACGAGCTAAAGCTCTGTACTACGTTTGCTTACCGCCTCCGCCCCCTACCCCAGCACGGGCTTCAGGAACTTACCGGTCCAGCTGCCTTTCACCTTGGCCACCTCTTCCGGGGTGCCCAGGGCGATGACCTTGCCGCCGCGTTCGCCGGCCTCGGGGCCGATGTCCACGAGGTAGTCTGCCTCGGCAATGACGTCGAGATGGTGCTCGATGACGACCACGGTGTGTCCTTCGTCCACAAGGCGGTGCAGCACCTCGATGAGGCGGCGCACGTCGTGGGCGTGGAGGCCGATGGTTGGCTCCTCGATGATGTACAGGTTGCGCTTGTCGGTCTTCAGGCCTCGCATCTTCTCGGTGACGGTGCGGCCCTGACCGGCGTTGAGTTCGGTGACGAGCTTCAGACGCTGGGCTTCGCCGCCGCTCAGGGTCGGGCTGGGTTGCCCCAGTTGCAGGTAGCCCAGGCCGGTGTCGGCGAGCAGTTGCAGCGGACGGGCAATGCGCGGGATGCTGGCAAAGAAGTCCGCCGCCTCGGCAATACTCATGCGCAGCACTTCGCCGATGTGCTTGCTGTTGAACTCGACCTCCATGGTGGCGGCGTTGAAGCGCAGGCCGTGGCAGACCTCGCAGTGCACGCGGGTGGTGGGGAGGAAGTTCATCTCCACCTTGATCTCCCCGTTGCCCTGGCAGGTCTCGCAGCGCCCGCCCTCGGTGTTGAAGGAGAAACGCCCCGCCTCATAGCCACGGGCACGGGCCAGTGGCACCTGGGCGAAGAGCTTGCGGATGTCGTCTAGGACGCCCACATACGTGGCCGGGCAGGAGCGCGAGCTCTTGCCGATGGGGGACTGGTCCACCTCGTACACGGCGGCGATCTGGTCGGCGTTCAGCACTTCCTTCCAGGTGCGCTCCTCATTCTTCTTCTGCTTGGTTTTGGAAATCACGGCCTGCACGGCGGGATGCAGACAGCCGCGGATGAGGGAGCTCTTGCCGCTGCCGCTCACGCCGGTGATGACAGAAAGGCGGCTGAAGGGCAGGGCCACATCCACATTCCGCAGGTTGTTGGCGGTGGCCCCCTTGAGCCGGAGCCAGCCGGTGGGGGAATTCCGGGCCGGAAGCTTGCGCCGCTGCCCGTGCAGCGGGTGCTTCATGACATCCTTCAGGGCACGGCCGGTGGCCGAGGCCGGATTGGACCGGATGTCCTCCAGGGTGCCCATGGCGGTGATCTCCCCGCCAAAGCGCCCGGCACCAGGTCCGAGGTCGATGATGGTGTCCGCCCGCTTCATGGTCTCGTCATCGTGCTCCACAATGAGCAGCGAGTTTCCTTTATCCCGCAGGGCCAGCAGGGTGTTGAGCAGGTTCTCGTTGTCACGCGGATGGAGCCCGATGGTGGGCTCGTCCAGGACATAGAGCACCCCGCGCAAGTTTGAGCCCAGCTGGGACGCCAGGCGGATGCGCTGTGCCTCCCCGCCGCTCAGGGTGTCGGCGCTGCGGTTGAGCTGCAGATACCCCAGGCCAACCTCCTGCATGAAGCGGAGCCGCTGGGTGATCTCCTTCATGATGTCCCGGGCGATCTCTGCCTGGATGCCGCTGAACTTGAACTGGGAGGCAAGCTCCCCGCCGCGTTCGGCAGAGAGGCAGACGATCTGCTCCATGCGCACCCCCTTCACCTCCACCGCGCGAGCCACGGGGTTGAGGCGGCTGCCGTGGCAGGACTCACAGGGGACGAGGGCGTGCTCCTCGCTGGCGAACTTGCGCTCCTCCTCCATCTCCGCCTCCAGCAGGGAGACGTCGTCGCGGCGGTGGTCCAGGTTCTCCGTGGCGGGGCGGAAGCCGAAGCCGCGGCAGTCGCGGCACCAGCCGTGCGGGCTGTTGAAGGAGAAGAGGCGCGGATCCAGCTCCTCAAAGGACATGCCGCACTGCGGGCAGCTCATCTCCGTGTTGAGCACGTGGGTGGTCTTGTCCGCCAGCAGCACCTTGATCGTGCCCTTGCCCATCTTCAGCGCCTTTTCGATCACCGGGCGCAGCGCGATGGCGGAGGCCTTCTTGTCCACCTGGCCGAGCACGGCGTCGATGGTGTGTTCCTTGAACCGCTCCAGGCGCTTGAATCCGGCGGTCTCCTTGAACTGACCGTCCACCAGCAAGGTGGTGATGCCCTGTTTGGCGGCAAACTCCGCCACATCCGTGTGGAAGCCCTTCCTGGCTTTCACCAGCGGGGCGAGGATGTGCACCTTGCCCTTGGCGGCCATGGTCTCCACGGAGCGGACGATCGCCGCCACGCTCTGCTTCTCCACCGCCACGTTGCAGTTCGGGCAGAACTGGGTGCCCACCTTGGAATAGAGGAGCCGCAGGAAGTGATAGACCTCGGTGACGGTGGCCACAGTGCTCTTCCCGCTGCCGCGGGAGACGCGCTGCTCGATCGCGACGGTCGGCGGCACTCCGGAAATGAGGTCCACGTCCGGCTTCTCCATCTGCTCCACAAAGGTGCGGGCATAGACGGACATGCTGTCCAGGAAGCGGCGCTGACCTTCGGCAAAGACGAGGTCGAAGGCCAGGGATGATTTCCCGGAACCGCTCAGACCGGTGACCACGACCATCTTGTCGCGCGGGATGTCGAGGTTGAAGTTTTTGAGGTTGTGCTCCCGGGCCCCGCGGATCGCGATGGTGTTGGGCGCAGCCTCCACCGTCGTGCTTCCATACTTGGGTGAGGCTTCCTTGAGGGAGGCAGCGCGTTTAGCGGCGGCTCCGGATCCCTCCAGCACCTCGCCGAGATAGCGTCCGGTCCAGGAGGCGTCGCATGCGGCGACCGTCTCTGGCGTGCCTGTCACGACCACGTTGCCACCGGTCGCTCCGGCTTCCGGACCCAGGTCGATGACCCAGTCCGCGCACTTGATGACCTCCATGTTGTGCTCGATCACCAGGATGCTGTGTCCTTCATGAGTGAGGCGTTGCAGCAGCTTGAGGAGGAGGGCGATGTCGTCGAAATGCAGCCCTGTGGTGGGTTCGTCCAGGAGGAAAAGGGTCTTGCCCTGGGGATCATCGCTCTCGGCCAGGCCCTGGGTATCCAGCAGGTGGCCAATGAGCTTGAGCCGCTGGGCTTCACCGCCGCTCAGGGTGTTGAGTGGCTGGCCGAGCCGGAGGTAACCCAAGCCCGCCTCCACCAGCATGTTCATGGAGGCCACCACGGCCTTGGCCCGGCGGGACTCCAGTGCGCCGAAGAATTCCGCCGCCTCCTCAACCGTGAGGCTCAGCACCTCGTGGATGTTTTTTCCTCGAAGCCTGAGCCTGAGCGCATGCGGCTGGTAGCGCTTGCCCTCGCACTCCGGACAGGTCACGTACAGGTCGCTGAGGAACTGCATCTCGATCTTCTCGAAGCCGTTGCCCCAGCAGCGCTCGCAGCGGCCGTCTCCGCTGTTGAAGCTGAAGAATCCGGCGGTGACGCCTTCCGTCTTGGCATCCTCCGTATCGGCAAAGAGCTGACGGATCTGGTCAAAGGCACCCACGTACACGGCTGGTGTGCTTCGCGGGGTGCGGGCCAGCGGGCTCTGGTCCACCATCACCACCTGGCCGACCTTGTCGCCGCCTTCGATGGCTTTCACCTTGCCGGGCTCGTCCTCGATCACCTCCCCGCGCTGGCGGAGCAGGTTGCGGTAGAGCACGTCATGCACCAGCGTGCTCTTGCCGCTGCCGCTCACGCCCGTGACGCAACACATCAGCCCCAGGGGCACGTCCACGCTTACATTCTTAAGGTTGTGCTGCCGGGCGCCTACGATGCGCAGGTTCTGGCCCTTCTTCACCGGGCGGCGTTTGGCGGGCACGGGGATGCTCTTGCGGCCAAAGAGGTAATCTCCAGTGAGCGTGCCTGGCGTGTCCTGCAGGGCGGTCAGCGGGCCGTGGAAGACGAGCTCGCCCCCTTTCTCGCCACGACCGGGTCCGATCTCCACGAGGTTGTCCGCCGCATGCATGACGGCCTCCTCATGCTCCACCACGAGCAGGGTGTTTCCTTTATCCCGCAGGCCTTCCATCACGCCGATGAGGCGGCCGATGTCCCGGGGATGGAGGCCGATGCTCGGCTCATCCAGGACAAAGAGCGTGTTCACGAGCGAGGCACCGAGGCAGGTGGTGAGGTTCACACGCTGCAACTCCCCGCCGCTCAGGGTGCGCGTCTGGCGGTCCAGGTCCAGATACCCCAGGCCGGCGCGCTCCATGTAGCTGAGGCGGGAGACGATTTCATCCCGCAGCATCTTTACCGCGCGATCGCCGTCCGGGACTTCCAGTGTCTGGATGAAAGGCGAGAGATCGCTCACTGGCGTCTTCCAGAACTCCGCCAGGGACTTCCCGCCCACGCGGAAGTACGCGGCCTCTTTCTTCAGACGCCCGCCTCCGCAGGCCTCGCATTCCGTGTAGGCGCGGTAGCGGCTCAGGAAGACGCGGACGTGCATCTTGTAGGCGCGGCTTTCCTGCCACTTGAAGAACCCGCGCACGCCGTACCATTCACCATTGCGGTGGGCTTCTTCAGGGTCGCTGTTGTCGCCTTCGATGAGCCAGCGCTGCTGCGGCACGGGCAGCTCGTTGAAGGGCGTGTTGATGTTCACCTTCGCGGCCTTGGCGCATCGCTCCAGGTCGTCCTGGCACTCGCTGTAGGTGTCACCTTGGAAGGCCCGCACCAGCCCGCCCCGGATGCTCAGGGTCTCATCTGGCATCGCCTTGCCCATGTCGAGCCCCAGAGTGCGGCCAAAGCCACGGCAACTGGGACAGGCTCCGATGGGGTTGTTAAAGCTGAACAGTCCTGGTGTGGGCTCCGGCAGCTTGAAGTCGCAGTCGGCGCACCGCCAGTCGGTGGAGAAGCTCAGCATCTCCGGTTTCCCGGCAGCGTCTTTGCCAGAGCCGGTCAGCGACACGCTCACCTGCCCCTTGCCGTGACGCAGCGCGACCTCGATGGCCTCCGTGAGACGCGGTTTGTTGGCGGGTTCCAGGACAATACGGTCCTGCACCACATGCACCATGGCGGGCAGCTTGCGGCCCTTGAGATTCTGGGGCTCGTCGGTGCGGAACACTTCGCCGTAGATCAGGACGCGCACATAGCCCTGGGCCTGGAGGAAGCTGAAGAAGTCCTCAACAACGGTGTCTGCGGGCACGGGCACGCCAAAGAGCAGAAGGGAGGTCTTACCCGTGTGCGCATGCAGCAGCGCATGGAGAATGCTTTCTGGTGTCTCCGGGCGGACCGGGCGGTGGCACTCCGGGCACTCGCCCACGGCCAGCCGCGGGAAGAGCATCTTCAAGTAGTCGTTGATCTCCGTGATGGTGCCGACGGTGGACCGGGTGGAGCGGATGTTGTTGACCTGCTCAATGGCGATGGCCGGCGGGATGCCGTGGATGGCGTCCACATTCGGCTTGTCCATGCGCTCGAAGAACTGGCGCGTGTACGGTGAGAAGGTCTCCACATACCGGCGCTGGCCTTCCGCGTAGATGGTGTCGAAGGCCAGGGAGGACTTCCCGGAGCCACTGGGGCCGGTGATGACGTTCAGCTTGCCCAGAGGGAGGTCCAGGTCGAAGCCCTTCAGGTTGTTTTGCCGCACACCCCGGATGTGGATGAAGGCATCGGTCGGCGCAGCAGCGGGAGAAGGCTCGGCAGGGGCGGCTTTTTTCTTGCGGGTGGACATGGTGGTCGCGAGGCAGGCGGGCGTGCGGAAAAGAGAAGGGCGGGGGACAAGATCCAGCCAATCCGATTCGTGCGCCAGCGGCGGTCGGGTGCATCGGAATGGTGTTTATTTGACCACCTATGGTGCCTTTAGCCGGGATTGGCGGCGGCGCAAGGGGAGAGAAGGGGGGAGGGGCGAGGAAGTGGCCGGTTGTCGTTTGTCGGGATTCCTTCGTTTAAGCGCGAGCCAGACCGCCGAAACACCTTCGGAGTAAGAGTTCATCCTTCTGTTACCCAACGTAGACTCGCTGGAAGCTCGTCAACGTTGGGCTTGTGGCCGCATCCTCTTCGAGGAAGGGCTTCTCGACGGAGGATGGGGAATTGGCACAGCGGAGGTCCTTGGCGGTCGCTCTACAGCCAAGAGGATGTGCACTTCCAACCTGCCTCTGGCATTGCCAACGACATTCTGTTTGTAGTACAAACTTTTTGATGCTCAGTTCGTGTTACGCCAGATCGACAGAGCAAAAAGTTTGAAATACGAACAGCTGCCAACAGCGCTGGCAGCTCTCAGGTCTGGCGTCTGGCGTCTGGCGTCTGGCAGTCTGGTGTCTTCCTACTCATCCGTCCTGAACGGCTGCGCGGGCAACCCATCCTGATTGAACAGATTCGCCCAAGGGAACTGGTAGCTCCAGGCATAGCGCACAGCCTTCGGCGCAGGCACGGTCGGGCTGGAGACCACCACCTCATTGCCTTCAATGACTGCGTCTGCCCAGACGAACTTCTTGTCCTCACCTGCGATCAGGAACCCCTGAAGCTGGGGCGCGTGTTTCACCGCCAGCCCCTTTCCCACATGAGTGTAGCGAATGCGGACTTTATTACCCTGAACCTCATGCCCTGCATAGAGCGGGCCGTAGATCTCCTGCTTCTTCCCGTACACAGCCGCCATGGCGGTCTGAGCACCGCGGGCACCGTAGCCGGACTTGTTCACGGGATGCACACCCGGACCCAGATCCGTGCTCGTGACCATGAACGTGTTGGGATTGTTCATGATCTTCAAATGCGCCTCATAGGAGTAAGTCGCGTCGGGTGGGAACGGCAGCGTCTTGGGCTGGGGCGCAAAGGCGTTGGCCTTCGCCGTGACCGGATTCGTCGGGTCCCAGGCCGGGCTGCCGCCACTGGGCTTCTGCACGTAGAGGAACGGGAAATCTCCCTGGCCCCAGTCCTTGCGCCAGCCCTTGATGAGCGCCTTCATGAGCGTCACCTGATCCACACCAGTGATGGCGGTGCGGCTTTCCCCCTGATCCCAGAGCACTCCCTTGATGCCGTAGCCGACGTAGGGGCGGATGAAGGATTCAAACAGATTGCCCACCTTCCCGTTGATGGGCTCTCCCGCTGGAGAAACCGCCTGTGGATTCTTGGGCCCGGGCGGCGGTTGTTTGCCTTCTTTTTTGGCCGCGTCTGCCAGAGGTTTCCACACCGCGAACTCCTCGTCGTACTTCGCCTTCAGCGTGTCGTACTTGGCCTTCTCCGCGGGGTAGTCGTAGGTTTCCGCGAACTTCTTCGCCACCGCCGCACACTCCGCATCGGCGCGGTACATCTCCTCACTGAGCCAGAAGCCCGAGGGCGTCCCACCGACGGCACCCACCATGAGGCCCACGGGAACATTGAGCTCCTTCTGCAAAGGATGACCGAATGAGAACAACATGGCACTGAAGGCCGGGATGGTGCCAGGCGTGGCCACCTGCCAGGAATCGCCCGCGCCTTTCTTCAGGAGGCGGAGGTTCGGATAGGTCTGCTTGGCCGCTTCCGCCAGCACCGCATCATCCTTCGTGTAGCTGGTCACTGGCATGTCCATATTGGACTGGCCAGAGCCCACCCACACGTCTCCCACCAGCACATCATCGATCTTCTTGTCGCCGATCATCAGCACGTCCGGCCCGCCGGGCTTGAGAGCATCCAGCCTGACCGACCACTTGCCCGCCGCATCCGCCTGGGTGGTTTTTTCCTGATTCCGGAACCTCACCACCACCTTCTCCCCAGGCGACGCCGTGCCCCAGATGGGGACTGCCATCTCGCGCTGAAGCACCATGTGCGGGGTGAAGACCTTGGAGAGCTTGATCTCGGCGGACAAGCCAGAGGCGCTGGCGAGCAAAACCAGCGTGGGGAGAAGGAAACGGTTCATGAGGGGAGCAAGTGAGCAGTTTTCCCCATACGCAGGCGGCCCCGGCTTTCGTTCAGCCGTGCCCCAATCCGCCGTCATGATGCGACGGAATCGTCACCCACCCCCGCTTTCACGCTTGGGGAGGCCGGAGTTAGGAACGCGGTTCATCCTCAACCCATCCACTCATGAAGCACTCCCGCTTACTCCAAGGGCTGGCAGTCACCGGACTGTTCGCCCTGCCGATGCCTGCCATCCAGGCCGCCAACTTCACCGTCAACGCCGGCGCGACGGACAACACCGCCAAAACCCTCGCTGCTGGTGAAACAGGCACGGTGCAGGCCACCGGCACCCTCTCCATCAGCGGCGGCACCACGGCCGTCGGCATCACCGGCACGGGCATCGCAACCCTCAACAACAGCGGGACGATCTTCCAGACCGGCACGGGACGCGGAATCGACAACACAGGTGGTCCCAACGTCGCCACGATCAACATCACCAACAGCAGCACCGGGACGATCAAAACCCAAAACGGAGACACCATCCGGGTGAACGTGGGGGGCTCCAAGATCACGCTCGACAACTACGGGGCCATCGAGTCCATCCTCGGCAACCAGGCGCTCGATTTCAACGCGATCACCACCGGCCAGGCCATCATCAACAACTACAGCTCGGGCACCATCAAGTCCACGGGCGAAGACGCCATCCGCGCCGGCACGAACGCCATCATCACCAACCAGGGCCTCATCCAGGCCACGCCGGTGGCCGCGCTGGACGACAACGACTTCACCCAGGCCAGCGGCAGCGACGGCATCGATGTGCGAGACAAGACGGGCGTGCAGATCACGAACTCCGGCACCATCTCCGGCCGCCACGGCATCACCGGCGGCGAAGGCGTCAACATCACCGTGAACATCACGAACCTCGCTGGCGGCAAGCTCATCGGCGTGAACGGAGCGGGCATCAACATTGATGAGTTCGGCTCCGTGGTCACGGTCAACAACAGCGGCACCATCACCGGCTCCTACGATACCCAGTACCAGGTGGGCGATGGCGACGGCGTGGATGTGGATGGCATCCTCCACCTCACCAACAGCGGCATCATCCGCGGCATCGGCGCCGGCGGGGTCAATGACAGCGACAACCGGCCCAACAACGCTGAAGGCGTCTCCATCGGTGGCGGCACCATCGTGAACCTCGCGGGCGGCCAGATCATTGGCGAAAACCCCACCAACACCGGAGCAGCGGGCAACGGCATCCTGGTGGACGACTCCAGCGGCGGCAATGCCCTCAGCGCCACTAGCATCACCAACAGCGGCCTGATCCAGGGCAAAAACGGCTACGCCATCAAGATCATCGGCACCTTTGGCGACACCCTCATCAACAACGCCGGTGGCGTCATCCAGGGCGCTGCAGGCGTGACCACCATCGAGACCGGCGGTGGAGCCGACATCATGACCAACCGCGGTACCGTGATCAGCGGCGGCAGCAAGGCCATCGATCTCGGCGAGGGCGATGACAGCCTCGCCATCCTCGGTTGAGCAGCGGCCATCGTGGGCGACGTCCACGGCGGTACAGGAGCCAACACCCTGGTGATCAATCCCGGTGCGGGCGGACGCTTTGTCTTCAACCATTCCTTCTACGACTTCCAGAACGCCCAGTTCCAGAGCGGCACCACGGTGCTCAATGGCACGAGCTTCCTGGCTGGCACCACCTCCGTGACTGGCGGCAGCCTGCTGGTGAACGGCAACCTCATGACGCCCCTGGTCAATGTCTCCCACGGAGCCCTGCTCGGCGGCAACGGCTACATCTCCGGCAACGTCCACAACGCTGGCACGGTCAGCCCTGGCAACTCCATCGGCCACCTCACGATTGGCGGAAACTACACCCAGACCTCCAGCGGCACGCTGCTCATCGAGGTGGCCGGCCCCGGCCGCTACGACCGCCTCACGGTCCACGGCACCGCCCATCTGGACGGCACGCTCCGCATCGCGGCGCTGAACAAGCACGTGTCCTTTGGCGACCAGTACCCCTTCCTCCGCGCGGGCAAGATCACTGGCCGCTTTGATCGCATTGTCATGCCGAATCCCGGCGTGCTGCGTGGCCGCTTCCTCACCGAGGGCGGCACCGGCATCCTGCTCGTGGCCCCGGCTAGCTACACCCTCGTGGCGCAGACGCCCAACCAGGCCCGTCTCGCGAGTGCGCTGGATCACTGGATCGGCACCGAGCACGGTGACATCGGCGAAGTCACTCTCGCGCTGGATGTCCTGCGCGCAGAGCAGTATTCCGCCGCATTTGAAGCCATCCTGCCCACCTACTATGACGGCGCGCTCCGCACTGGCATTGAGCTCAGCCACAACCACGGCCAACTTCTTCACCAGCAGCTCAGCGCCCGCCGCCTTGGTCAGCGCGCCCTGGCTGGCGAGGCAGCTCCCGCCCCTGCCCCGACCGTTGGTTCTAAGAACCCCAAAGCCGTGCAGAAAGTCGCAGCTCCGGTCCAGCCTCCCGTGGGTGATGACGCCCGCTGGAATGCCTGGGTGCAAGGCAGCGGCCTCTTCTCCAGCGGCGGTTTGAGCCTCACTCCCGGCGAAGACTTTGAAAGCGGCACCATCCTGGTCGGCGCGGACTATGCCCTGAGCGAACACTTCGCCCTCGGCCTGTTCGCCAGCTATCAGGAAGGCTGGGGCGACTACGCCAATGGCGGCGAGACCGATCTTGAGTCCGTCCGCTTCGGTCTGTACGCCACCATCGACCACGAAGGCTTCTATGCCAACGCAGCAGTCGGCGGCGGCACCACGGACTACAGCATCGTGCGCCCCCTCTCCTGGGCTTCCCTGGACCGCACCGCCCGGAGCAATCCCGATGCCGCGGAGTTCTTCTCCCTCATCGGCACCGGTTATGACTTCCAGTTCGGCAACTTCACCGTAGGTCCGCAGCTCAGCGCCCAGTACACCCGTCTGGAGATGGACGGCGTGACGGAAACCGGTGCCGGCGTGCTCAACTTGGGCCTGGATGACTCCACCAGCGAAAGTTTCCGCACCTATCTGGGCGGCCGCCTCGCCTACACCATCCATGCCAGCGAGACCGTCGCCATCATCCCCGAACTGCGCGTGTTCTGGCAGCATGAGTTCCTTCAGGACGACGAAACCCTGCACGCCCGCCTCGACGGCGGTCGCGGCCCTGGTTTTGAATACCGCAGCTCCACCGACGATCGCGACGCCGTGTTCGTCGGAGCCGGTGTGGGCGTTCAAGTGGGCACAGAGCTCTACTTCAACGTGTACTACAACGCCGACTTTGGTCGCGGCGATGACGGCAACCACGCCGTGTCTGCGAGCATGAACTTCAAGTTCTAGTTCGTAGAGCCAACATCACGCAGCCCGCATTCCGCCCCGGTCTCCTCCCGCGAGACCGGGGCTTTTCATTTCCAACACGCACGGCACTCTCGATCCTCGCGCCAGCGTCTTGGAGTGCGTGTGGCTCGACACCGCTTTGGCGGCTCTTGTAATACCTTGAACCTTATGGTGTGAACAGAGCAAAGTGAAAGCAAGTGCATCTTGCCAGCTGACGACACGTTTCAAAAAATGGCCCGTTCATTCGGCAGGCGAAAGCTGCGTCAAGCCGCAGCACTCCGAAGACGCTGCCGCGTTTCTTGTCTGGGCCACTCTTCTACTGACTGTCTACAGATCCTCCTCCTCTTCCTCCCCGCCCCCATTCATAAACGACTCCAGCATCTCCCTGCTGAAAACGGCATCATCCTCAATGTCCTTTAAGAACCGGTTCAGCGCGGGCGTCAGCGACTTCTCCTGATCCATCCTCGTGCCGTCGATCAAGCGACGCAGGGTGCCCACGGTGATGGGCCGCGCCTCGCCCAGTTCGTATCTCACCTTCACAAACGTCCAGATGAAGCGCAGCGGCCGCGCCCATTCTCTCCGCTTTCCCGTCACCGTCACTTCACGGAGCGTTGCGTCGTCTTCAATCAGCCAGTGGAACTGCGCATCCGGGTGGATGCTCTCGGTCGCCTCATAGGTCGTGCCCGCCACAAGCCGGAAGTTCCAGATCTTGGAAAAGTCTTCACCGCCGGGCACGATCATGTCGTCAAACCGGAAGAGAGCGGGGCAAAGGTCGGAGTTCATACGCAGGATGCGAAAGGGAGGGTCTCTGCGAAAGGGAGGTCTTCGATTTCCGCCAGAGTCACACAAACGGCAGGCACAATCAAGCGCCAGCTCATGTCTGGCGTCTTGTGTCTCCCCACTCACATATCCCGCCCACCCACCGGCGCATTCAAGCACTCACGCACCATGTGGGCCAGCTTCTGGGTGGTAAACGGTTTGGGCAGGAACCACACGTCTTCCGACAGGGCGATGTTGCGGTTCAAGAGTTCAACACTGTAGCCGCTGGTGAACAGCACCCGGATGTCCGGCCGCGCATCCCGCAGCATGTCTGCCAGGTCCTTGCCGCTGATGCCTTCGGGCATGACCATGTCGGTCAGCAGCAGATCGATCCGCTCGGGATGGTCCTCCACCACCTTGAGCGCCTGACGCCCGGAGCCAGCCTCCAGCACGTGATAGCCGAAGTGCTTGAGCGTCATCTTGGACACGAGGCGCAGCGCCGGCTCATCGTCCACCAGCAGGATGGTCTCGTGTCCACCCTTGGCCTTGGGCTCTGCTTCAACAGGATTGGCAGGCGCTTTCACCGCCGCACGGCAGGCAGGCAGCAGGATCTGGAACTCCGTGCCCAGGCCCAACTGGCTAGTGACCCGCACCAGCCCCCCGTGCTGCCGCACGATGCCATGCACCGTGGCGAGCCCCAGGCCGGTGCCTTGATTAACCTCCTTGGTGGTGAAGAAGGGCTCAAAGATGCGCGCCAAGTTCTCCACCGGAATGCCACAGCCAGTGTCCGTCACCTTGATGAGCACCGCCAGCCCCACGCGGGCATCGGCATGCTGCCGGGCCTCATCCTCCGTGATGACCGCCGAGCCGGTCTGCACCGTAAGCGTGCCCCCTTTGGACATCGCATCACGGGCATTCACGGCCAGATTCAGGATGATCTGCTCCATCATGCCCTGATCTGCCATCACACCGGGCAGGTGGGTGTCTGCCTCCACCTGGAGGGTGACATGCTCACCCAGCGTCCGGCGCAGCAGGGTGATCATGTTCTGCACCACCACGTTCAGGTCCAACTCACGCGGTTGCATGATCTGCTTCCGGCTGAAGGTCAGGAGCTGCCGCGTCAGGCTGGAGGCACGCTCCACGGAAGCGGAAATCTCCCGCACGCCATCCGCTGGTGAGATGTCTCCCGACTGCAACAGCGAGGCGTAGCCCTGGATGACGGTGAGGATGTTGTTGAAATCATGCGCCACCCCGCCGGCCAGCTGGCCCACGGCCTCCATCTTCTGCGACTGGCGGAACTGCTCCTCCAGCTTCTTGCGCTGGGTCACGTCCTGGATCTGCGCGGTAAAGTGCAGCGGTCGCCCCTTGCCATCCCGCACGAGGGAGACGGAGAGCAGGGCAGAGACCACCGCCCCGCCCTGGTGGATGTAGCGCTTCTCCATCTGGTAGCTGTTGCGGTCCCCGGCCAGGGTCTTGCGCAGCAGGCCCATGTCCGCCTGGAGGTCTGCGGCATGGGTTATTTCCTGGAAGGTCTTCGCCATCAGCTCCTCCGCCGTGTAGCCGAACATGGCGCAGAGCGCGGCATTGACCTTGAGGAAATGACCATCCGTGCCCACGAGGGCCATGCCGATGGCGGCCGATTCAAAGGAGCTGGAGAACCGTGCCTCGCTGGTACGCAGGGCTTCCTCCGCCCGCTTGCGCTCGCTGATGTCCCGGACCACGGCCTGCACGATGGTGCGTCCGCCTACATGCAGGGCATTGACGCTGATCTCCGCGTCAAAGACGCTGCCATCCGGACGTTTCATCAGCCATTCAAAGAGACGCCGGGCTCCCTTTTCCTCCACGCTGAACCTCTCCGCCACGTCACTCTGCGCAGGATGGCCATCAGGCTGCCGTTCTGCGGAGATATCCAGCGGTGAACGACCAATCACCCGATCCCGGCTGCAGGCGAGCAGTTGCAAGGCACGTTCGTTGCAGTCCACGAACTTCATGCCATTGAGGATGAAGATGCCGTCCAGGGAGGATTCGAACAGAGACTGGTAGCGACCCTCGCTCTCCCGCATGCGCTGCTCCACCAGCAGACGGCGGTCGCGCTCAGAGACCATCACGTTCTGACGCCAGATGATCAATACCACCGCCAGCGCGGAGGCGATGTCCACCGAGATCTGCACCGCGGGCGAGAACTGCCGGAAGGTCTCTGCCAGCACCACGCTGATGACTGCCAGCATCACCAGCACCAGCGGCAGCATGCGCAGCGCCACCTCACACGGGCGCTCCATCCGGGGATGAGTAAGACCCTGAACCCGCCACGTCATGGCACCGTAGCCAAGTGCGAGATTGGCGAGCGAAAAGCTCAAGTTGAACCAGGTCCCGTCAGCCAGCTTGTCCTGCAGTTGCAGGATGTTCCACTCCATCCACACCGACCCTGTGCCTGCCAGCGCCACCAGGAAGAGCACCCAGGACACCCGGGGCAGTAGCCGCAGCGTGAGGGCTAGAACCACCCCGATCCACAATGCCCCCAGTAGCGTCACTGGGTAAGCCACCAGCAGAAGCAGCGGCACCGGGCCCATCTCCCCCTGGTTGGGCAGATAGAGCGTCAGGACGAATGCTGTCGCTCCGACACCGAGCGCGGCCGCGTCCAGCGAAGCCACCTTGAGTTCCGACTTGGAGGTGTTGGCCCGGAGGCACTGCCAGAGCCCTATCGCGCAACACGGGCCCAGGGCGGAGTAGAGTATGTCTGCGGGAGCGGGGAACGGATTCCACCCCGTCAAAACCTGAATGTCCCAGATGATCTGCCCGCCCGCGTTGGCCAGCAGGCCCCAGGCGAACCAGCGACGCACGCTCTTCTCCTCCGGGGCCGCGGTCCTCACTCCATACCAGCCCAGCCAGGCGGCGACCACGTAGCACAACGTCCAGTGGAAGTTGTCCATGAACTGGATCACCGGCGCGCTCACCCCCGTCTGGCTGATCCCATAAGCCGTCAGCGAGAGCAAGGCCGCGGACAGCAACACCACCTTCGGCAATCGCGAGGGTGGAGCACCGCTGGGGGCAGGGGGTTCTAACATTGGGGCAAAGTCTGCCAGATTACGTTCATCTGGAAATTATAACAAGTATAATGTGCCGCGGGCTGTCATCCCTTGTTGCCGGGATTTCACCGTGCTTGATGCGGAATCGTTTTTCGACCCGCACGCTCACACATAAATCTGTGCCATGCGCCGCCAGTAGTAGCCGCTGTGGGCGCGGTCCTCCCAGAAGTGGATCTGGTGCTCGATGCCCTTGCCCTGGAGGATGGAGCTGAGCAGCTCGTTGTTCTCCCGGAAGGGATCTTCCTTCCCGATCGTCAGCACGATATCCATCTCCCTCAGCCGGGTCAGCTGCCGCGGGCAGTCCACCTTGGGCAGGAAGTGCGTGGGCGTGTGCTCATGCACGCTGTCACTATAGTAGCCGGAAAACAGATTGCTGAAATGCTCCACGCTCAGGGTCAGATCATACCGACCGGAGAAGGCGGCGAGCTTTTTGAAAAGGTGCGGATGGCGGAAGGCGATGTTGGCCGCCTGATAAGCTCCCAGACTGCAGCCGTGCGCGATGACACACGGGTCGGGATTGCGGGAGTTCATGAAGGGGAACACCTCATGCAGCACATATTCCTCGTACTGCGCATGCCGCCGGATCCTGTCCTCTGGATGGGCCCACGGGCAGTAGAGGCTCTCCCCATAGATGCCATCCACACAGAAAAACTGGAGCTGCCCGGCCGCGATCTTCTCCTGCAGCACGAGCGGGATGCGTAAGTCCTCGTACTCGTAGAAACGGCCCTCACGCGTGGGGAAGACCAGCACCTTGGCACCGGCATGACCGATCACAAGGAGCTCCATCTCGCGGCTCAGCCGCCAGCTCCACCACTTGTGATACTCGCGATTCATGCGGGGTCTGACAGCAGAAAGTACCGCCACCGTCCCCAATTTACGTCACAATGCCGCAAAAAAATTGTGAAGTTCCCGCCTCAAGCGGGCATCTTCCTCGGTCTGCCTTGGATGAGGGTGGTGTCCCGCCTCCAAAACGAAGAGTTGTTTGTCGCCAGGCAGAGCATTGAAGATGGAGAACTGCCCGGCTGGCGCCACCGCGGGATCAAACACCGCACACGCCGCATGCACCGGCACCTTCACATGCCGGGCGGCCACCGCCGCATCGAAGTACCGCAGCACCTCCATCGTCTCCGGGCGGCGTTTCACATGCTGCTGCACACTGGCGGCACTGCCGATCGTGGCCAGCTTCATGCGCAGCGGCTGGTTGCCAAAGGTGGGCACATTGTAGTGGGCGCGCTGCAGACGGTCTTCCCAAGCCACGGCCATGGTCCCCACCCCGCCACCAAAACTGATGCCCATGTAACCGATGCGACCCACCACCTGGGGGAAGAGGGCCAGCATGGCAGATACTGCCAGCCAGAGATCATCCACACAGCCTCCCAGCACATAGCGGCTGCGGTTCTCGATCTCGTGAAGCACATGCCAGTGTGGCTGGTCAGAGATCGAGGGATGCCAGCTCCGACCCAAGCCCCGGGCGCAGGGGAAAAAGATGACCGCATCCTCCACTGGCAGCTCGAACTCAGGCTCACTGCGGCCTCCGTAGCCGTGGCCCACGATGAGACCGCGAACGACCTGGCCCGACTCCGGCACCAGAGCCCAGCCCTGAATGCGCGTGCCGCCCGTGGAGATGTAGGAAAGATCCAGCACCCGCCAGCCCTGATTCACCTCACCCGTATCCCGCAGCCGGGCCCGAGGATCACAGACTAGCGCCTCGGCACGACGAGCCAGCCAGAAGTCGGCAAAATCACCCACCTCCTCCGGGGCCTCCACCTTGAGCAAGTCATCCAGCCGGTACCCGTGGGTCGGGTCGAAGGGATGACCGTGTGCCATTCTAGTGGAGCCCGGGGACATGCTTGGGGGGAATGTAGTTTCTTGAGCAGTTCCCATGCGCCAGCGTTCTCAAATGTCTCCCGAGTTGCAAAAATGCCAAATTGTCTTGCGAACGACTCTCATGGAGCAGATTCGGGGGCATCACTCAACCGGGAAACGGCGAGGCTAGCCAATCGGATAGGGGGCGAGGGATCTGTCGTGTCAGGAAAGCCAGTCACTCATCTCATAGAGCTTCCGGTCGCGCTTGGGGGCTCGCAGGCCGCTCCGCAGGCGTTTCACCGTCTGGGCGAAGAAGTCTGCTCCATCGGCACCCTCCCCCTCTGGCCCGCCAAACTCTGATTCTAGTTTTTCCGGGTCCTCACCTGCCTCCAGCCGACGGATCATCTCCCGCATCTCCGGCGGCGCTTTGTCCCCCATGACATCGGTCATCTTCCTCATGAAGTGACCGAGCTGCCGGGGATCAGGATTGCTCTCGTCCATCCCTGCCATGTCACGCTCCATCTCCGCCATGAAGGACTCCATCTTGGCGTCGTCCATGCCTGCAAAGGGATCGTCTCCAGCGTCCTCCTTCGCTCCGCGCAGGAAGGCAAAGCGGGAGATGCGTTTTTCCATCCGGAAGGAGGGGTCTTCCGGGCAACGGGGTGTCTTTTCCCGGTTGGACAGCGTGCGGGCCAGAAACTGGTACACGGTGTGATTGTCCGGGCAGTAAAACTCGTAAATGGGCATCGCAGAATGAAATGGAAAAGGTTCTCCGTGTTGGTGCCTCATGCGCACCATTTCGTTGAGAGATAAAAGATTGCGTTTTCCCCGCGGCTTGACAAGAAACATCCCCGACCCCCGTCTCGCCCCCACCGACAGTGATCACCCGCTTCGCCCCCAGTCCCACCGGATGGCTGCATCTGGGCCATGCGTATGCGGCCGTGTTCGCGCATGAGGAAGCCCGCCGGGCCAATGGCCGATTCCTGGTGCGGCTGGATGATCTGGATCTCACGCGCGTGCGCCCGGCCTACGAAGAAGCCATCTTTGAAGACCTCACCTGGCTGGGGCTGACCTGGGAATCTCCGATCCGGAAGCAGAGCGACCACTTCGAGGACTATCGCGATGCCCTGCGCCGCCTGGAGGCGCTGGGGCTGCTCTACCCGTGCTTCTGCACCCGTCGCGAGATCCAGGAGGAGATCGCCCGGGCCGGACTGGCCCCCCAGGGCCCGGACGGCCCCCTCTACCCCGGCACCTGCCGCCGTCTCCCACCCGACCAGGTGGCAGAGCGCCTGGCTTCAGGGCGCGACTACGCCATGCGCCTGGACCTGACCAAGGCCCTCGACCTCGCCGGGCGGGATCTGGAGTGGCTCGACCTGAACCACGGCCGCCTGATCGCCGATCCCACGCCGCTGGGGGATGTGGTGCTCTCCCGGAAGGAGACGCCCACCAGCTACCACCTCGCGGTGGTGGTGGACGACTTTGCCCAGGAGATCACCCTGGTGACCCGTGGCGAGGACCTGCTGCCCTCCACCCACCTCCACCGGGTCCTCCAGGCACTGCTCGACCTGCCCGTCCCCACCTGGAAACACCACCGCCTCATCACGGATGAATCCGGGAAGCGCCTCGCCAAGCGGGATGACGCCCGCTCCCTGCGCTCCCTCCGCGAGGCGGGCTGGACACCGGATCAAGTCCGTGCTGCCATAGGCGTTCCTCCGCCGGAGGGTTAATTCATCCGCGCATCCTTCTCCTTCACTCCCAGCTTCCTCCTCCCATGTCCCTGCCCCGCCTCAAGCTCTCCCCGAACGGTCCCGAATTCTCCCGCCTCGTCTATGGCACCTGGAGGGTGCTGGACGATGGCTCCAGCCTGCAGGAGCTGAACCGCCGGCTCAATCGCTGTGCGGATCTGGGCATGACCACCATCGATACCGCAGAGATCTACGGTCTCTATGAGGTGGAGGAGGCTCTGGGTAAAGCCCTCGCCCTCTCCCCCGGCCTGCGGGATCGCCTGGAGATTGTCACCAAGGCGGGCATCTACGTGCCCAACAAATTCCACCCCGAACGCCGCACCGCCTTCTACAACGCCTCCGCCTCCCGCTTGATCAAGAGCCTGGAGAAGTCCCTCCGGTTCCTCGGCACTGATCGCGTGGACCTCTTCCTGGTGCACCGCCCCGACTGGCTGACCAGTGCGGATGACACCGCCTCCGGCCTCAACCAACTGGTGCGCGATGGCAAGATCGCGAGCGCTGGGGTGTCGAACTACAGCGTCACCCAGTATGACCTGCTCAACAGCCGCCTGGATCAGCCCTTGGTGACGAATCAGGTGGAATTCCACCTCCTGCACATGGATCCCGTCTATGACGGCGTGTTTGACCAGTGCCAGAAGCTGCAAGTCCGCCCCATGGCCTGGAGCCCGCTCGCTGGGGGCCGCCTCTTTGACGCAACCAACGAAGCCGCCCGTCGCCTGGCTGCGGAGGCTGCGCGTCTGGCCAACAAGTATGACGGGGCCACGCTGGAGCAGCTTGCCTACGCCTGGATCCTGGCCCACCCGGCCCAGGCGCTGCCGGTGATCGGCACGAACAAGGTGGAAAGAATCGAGAGCGCCGCCCAATCCTCCCGCATCCAGTTGGAGCGTGAAGACTGGTACTCCCTCTGGGAGGCGGCCAAGGGCCATAAGATCCCATGATGGGCCGCTCGTCCTTATTCACTTGAAGCATCCCGGCTTTGCGGCACTCATGTGCCTTCCCCCATCATGCCTGCTCGTGTTGCTGTCGTCATCCCCTGTTACAATCACGGTCGCTTCGTAGGCGGAGCCATCGATTCCGTCCTGGCCCAGACGCGCAAGCCCGACCGCATCCTGGTGATCGATGACGGCTCCACGGACAACTCCGTGGAGGTGCTCAAGGCCTACGAGAGCAAGGGCATCGAGCTCTGGACGCGGGAAAACCGCGGCGCGCACAACACCATCAATGAGCTGGTGGACCGCGCCGCGACGGACTGCGAGTACGTGAGCATCTTGAACTCTGACGACCGGTACCTGCCGCAGCGCATCGAGCTCTGCCTGGAACTGGCCACGCAAAACCCGGTGAAGTGCGTGTTTTGCACCGGCCTGCGGGTGATCGATGCCGAAGGTGCGGTCATGCCGGAGGACGCCCCGCGCGCCCGGTGGTTCCACGGTGCCTGGAGCCTGGGCAAGCAGGAGGGCATTTCCATGGCAGAGTGGTTTGGCCAGGCGAACTTCGTGGCCACTACCACCAACGTCTTTGCCCGGGCGACCTACCTGCAGCAGTACCCCTTCCGCCCCTACCGGTTCAATCACGACTACTTCTTCCTCGCCACCGCCGCGCTGGAGAACCAGATCGCCGTGCGGCCTGAGGTGCTCCTGGAGTACCGGGTTCATGGCAGCAACACCATCGCCACCAAGCCGGAGCCGCTCATCAAGGAGATGGTGCGCATGCAGCTCGATCTCTACAAGGAGCACGCCGAGGCCTTCATGACCCAGCCGGAGATGCGCAAGCGCTTCTTCCAGTTCGCCCGCGCCTCCTGGGACAACATCAGCAGCTTCCACGCTGGCTTGCTCCAGCTTGCCCTCGCCCGCCTGGCCACCCTGGCCTCCGAGCAGGAGTTGGAGGCCATCGCCGCCAGTCTGGAAGGGCCGGAGCTCGACGAGTTCCCCAACAAGATCCTCGCCGGGTCCTACGACGGCAAAACGCCCCTCATCTCCGGTGGATTGCTCAATGACCGCCTGGAGACCCTGCGGGCTGAGCACGACCAGTGCAAAAAGGACCGCGAGGCACTGGACCAACTCGCCCGCGCCCGTCAGAAGCTCCTCTCCTCCAAGTGGCTCCGCCTCGGTCTGCTGCTCGGCCAGCTCGGCCCCCTCACCGGGAACGAGGGCAAACGCCCGGCTGACAAGTGGCAGAACTTCAAAGACGCCTGCGCCGCCAGCAAATGGGTGAAGATCGGTGCCACCCTCCGCTCCAAGAGTGCGCGGGCCCTGCGCGATACGAAGGATTGACGCTGCGGCGCACCGCCGGGATTGGGATCGACAAAACCTGACGTTTCCGCAACCATGCGGGAATGCCCCCCCTCTGGCCACGCCTGCTTCACATCGCTTTGCTTTCCGCAGGGATGATCGCCTCTCCGGCGGTCGCCGAGAAGCCAGCTCCCGCTGATTCACCTGCCCTGCCCGCCTGGAGATCCTGGCTCCACTCCGGTCCACCCATGCTGGAGTCAGATAATCAGACCCTGCGGGCGAATTTCAAAGCCTTGCCCCCCGCGGAGCGGGCTGACGCAGCCCGGTACATCTTCGATACCTGGGATGTGAAGCACTCGACAGAGGTGTACTACCTCATCGAGGATGTTGACCTGTCCTTCCCCAAGCTCGTCACTCAATGGGCGGAGAAAGACTTCGAGACCGTGTTCCGCCGCGCCGAGGAGTGGGAGGGATTTCACGGCAATGTTCTCCGCATCGCTCTGGTGAGACAGATGGGAGAACGCAACCCGCTGGAAGCAGCCCGCTTCATGCGGACGAGGCTCAATCCCATGAGCAAGCAGTACTATTACTACGTGACGGTCGAGGGCCTCGTGCCAACGCTGGCCAACAAGCCCATGTCGGAAGTCATGCCTGCCCTCGCCAGCATCGCATCGGGACAGTATGGGCTGGATGAGTTTCGCTGGCTGGATTCCTCCTCGTACCTCCTCGGTGGCGGAAGGCCCTGGAACTCCCCCAACCTGGACGCCGACTGGAGTTTCGTACTTTCCCAGAACCCTGGCCCGTTGAGAACCTTCATGCTCCACACCGTTCTGCATCGGAAGCTTGAGAAGGACTTTGTCTCGGCGATCAAGACAGACCTTGGCCAGGAGGACATACCGGCCTCGCTCCTGCAAAAAAGCATGGCGGCGACCGCTCCGAAAGACCCGATGGAAGTGCTCACCCTGTTCCCAGACGCGAACCTGCTTCTGCTGGAAGCCTGGGTGGAGTCCCTGATCCAGAGCAAGAAAGCTCCCGACTGGCCTCAGTGGGCGGAAAGCGTGCTCAAGCTGGAGCCGGCCGCCAGACGCAACCGGGCAGTGGCCAAGTTCACCCGGATCCGCCTGCTCCATGATGAATTCCCCGCCCGTCAATGGGCTGCCACCCTGGCGGATCCTGATGCTCGCCGTCTGGCCGAGGAACAGGTGCAGGTCAGTGAGATCATCCACCAATCCACCGAGAACTGGGGCAAGGCCCGTGCAGCCGCCAGCGCGCTGACCGATGCGGATGCACGCCGGCGGGCGCTGGAAGGAGTCTTCAAGGCGGGCACCCATTTTACACTGAAAGAGATCACTGCCGAAGCCCAGGACAGCGTTTCAGACCTGCGGGAAATGGACGCCCTGCTGGATGCATGGACGCTGGGCGAGTTCACGCTGGCCGCCCGGGAAAAACACCGGCAGAATGAGTTGTTTCCTCTCCTTCTCACCATGAGAAGGCCCGGCGTCCGGCAAACAATGACCGTGGAGTACACGCACATCGGGCGCTTCATTGGTTTTGACGCCATTCGGGAGGCCATTCAAAACACTGCGCTCCACGCGGCAGAGAAGCAGCTTCTGCTTCAGCGTGTCTCCACCGACGAGGTGGACGGACTGATTGACGGCTTTCATCCGGACGACGTTGTCGGCGGGGCCAAGACCGCGATGGACGCCTCCCTGCGCATTGAGGATCCTGATCAGCGCTTCGTCCAGCAGCGGGGTATCGTGCACCATGCCGTGATGGACAACGTGCAGGAAGCGAAACACCAGGTGGAGGCGGCCCATGTGGATGCAGAAACGAAAGCCCGCCTCATGAAGGAATGGGAGCGGGTCTCCAGATGGTATCGGGCACAGGATGAGAAGGCCGAATGAATTCTCCACGGCCGCTTTGGGTGATGAGTTTCCTGGCACCCCTGGTCATAGTGTGGGTGGAGCGGAGCCACGCTGCAGACCAAGGGCCTGTAGTGAACGACGTTCCGAGCTGGAAATCCTGGCTTCCGTTAGCTCTCTCCGCTCCCAAGGCCGGTTGGCACAACCGGACTACGCCCGCAGCGGCAGCTGAAAGTAGTCACAGAGCTTTAGCTCGGTATTGGAAGACATGGCTAGCACGACTGACGAGCTAAAGCTCTGTGACTACTTTGCCCGACCGCTCCGCTCATCACCCTCGCCCGTGCGTGAGCTCAGGTCTTACGTCTTGTGTCTCCCGCGCAGCGGGCCCAACTCAACTCAAACCGCGCCAGATACTTCTTCAAGCGATCGGCGTCATTGGACTTTGCCTTCGATTTCCGCGACACCGTGAAGAGCTTCCGCCCCGCATCCGACAACGAAACGGAGTCCCGGCATACCTGCACCACATGCTCCAGTTGCACGAGGTCAAAGGGGTCGATCTCCGCGCAGGCCTCTTCACCCAACAGGGAAGGCAGGAGTTTGCAAGGCACAGTCGTCTCCCCCTCCTCCCCAGGGCGCAGCCAGGCGTCCTTCAGACGACCGATCTCAGCCTCCACACACTCCTCGGTGATGCGACCTCGCGGTGCCAGGGTGGCCAGGCGGGTCACCGCCGCGTTGAGATCGCGGAAGTTCGCACTCCATCTGGCCTCGGCGCTCAGGGCGAACTTGAGAAACCGGTCGCGCGCCTCCTTGTTGAATCGCACTTGCTTGCGCTGGCCGCGGGACAGGCGCTCCAGCTCGTAGTCGAGGTTGGGCCCGATGTCCTCCCGCCGCTCTGCCAGCCCCGGCAGGGCAAAGGTCCAGAGGTTGATGCGGGCCAGGAGGTCCTCACGGAAAGTTCCTCGAACCACCTCTGCCCGCAGGTCGCGGTTCGTGCCCGCGATGAGCTGGAAGTCGCTGCGCACCGGCTTGTCCGAGCCCAGCGGGAGGAAGGTCTTGTCCTCCACCGCACGCAGCAGCATGGCCTGCTCATCCGCGCCCAGTTCCCCGATTTCATCCAGAAAAATGAGCCCCTTGTCCGCCTCCTTGAGCAGGCCGGGACGGTCCGTTTGAGCTCCGGTAAAGGACCCCTTGCGATGGCCAAAGAGAGCGGACATGGCCTGATCCCCGCGCAGGGTGGCGCAGTTGACTTCCACGAACCTTCCCGCCAGCCCGGAGCGCTGCTGCCGCAGTTCATAGATGCGGCTGGCCAGCAGGGACTTGCCCGCCCCGGTCGGACCGGTGAGCAACATCGGGTGCGAGGAATTGACCGCCACCTGCTCGATCTGTCCGATGAGCCGGTTGAACGCCGGGTTGCGTGTGGCGATGCCGCTCTTAAGGAAATCCAACGTCTGCTCCTGCTCCTGGGCGAAGCGCGTGGCAATGCGGTCGTACTTGGAGAGGTCCAGATCGATGATCGAGTACTCGCCCGCCGGAGTGTCCCCGCGGTTCGTCCCCCTCGGAGGCGAGCTCTGCAGAATGCGCGCCGGCAGATACCGGGCCTCATTGAGCAGGTACCAGCAGATCTGCGCCACGTGCGTGCCCGTGGTGAGATGAATGAGGTAGTCCTCCGCCTCGGCATCAAAAGGATAGGCCCGCACCCAGTCATAGAGCGCCTCATATACCTCCTGAAAGTCCCAGGGATCCCGCACGGGCATCGGCACCAGGTTCACCTGCGTCTCCGGGGAGCAAGTTCTCATGTCCGCCATCACCTCCCTGGCCAGCGGCTCATGTCGGGGATCGAAGATCAGCTCGAACCGGCTCACCAGCAGATCCTCATGCTGGCACAGACCGACCGTCGGACGCCACCTCGACCAGCGCTCCGGACCCCGAGCGCGGTCCAGTTGGACGCCAATAAAGCCAATGACAACGGTTGGGCGATGAGCAGACACGATGTCTGGATATACTCTTATCCCAGTATATAAACAAGATTGGATTTTCTCGGTAGGCCAAAACGGGCCTGAAAAATAATTGTGCGCTTTCTTCCCTAGTGAAATCAAGGGTTCCAGCGCGTTGAGGGGTCCAGTTGGCACGACTTGGCACGCTCCTGGCAATAGGAAGACACAACCCCAACGCTTCACGCAGACTCCGCGGCAATCGCCAACGAAGACGCACATCGGAGCTGAAGGGTACCAACTTGAAACTGGAGGGGAGCGATCCCCACCTGCCTCATCCGCAAGCCTGCTGAAGTTCCTCCGGGAATAGAAGCAGCGGCCCGGTGCCCTGCAGGACGGTTCAGGCCCCTTTGGAAGTCCCAAAGGTCAGCCGGACCGCCCTCCGCACCAAGCCGCGGCCTCTGCGGGTGAGGCACTTCAAAATACTCCGCATCTTCCCTTTCTCTCAAACTCCCATGGCTCTCATCGAAACCCTCCACCTCGCAGCCGGATTTTCTTTCTCGATTCCAGACTCTCGTGCGGCCCTGCTGTTCCAGCATGGAGCGTTTGTCCGCCCGCTTGCCCCTGGACGCTACCGTCTCTGGCAGGGCGGCCACCAGGTGGTGCAGTATGACCTCCGCATCCAGCAGGTCATCACGCAGGGTCAGGACGTTCTTACCTCGGACCAGGTCGCGCTCAAGATCAGCACGGTGCTGCTCTACCGCGTGGCGGATGCCCTGGTGAGCTACCGCGCCGTCGCGGACCCCGCCGCCACCCTCTATGTGGAAGTGCAACTCGCGCTCCGCGAGCTCGTGGGATCCACCACCTCGGAAGATTTCCTCAAATCCAAGTCGTCTCACGGCGCGGCCTTGCTGGAAGCCCTCCGCCCTCGTGCCGCAGCCCTCGGGTTGGAAATCGAGCGGGTGGAGATCCGGGACGTGATGCTGCCTCCAGAGCTCAAGAAGGCCTTCATGGCCGCACTGCAACAGCGCCAGGAGGCAAACGCCTCACTGGAAAAGGCCCGGGCCGAAACCGCCGCCATCCGTACGCTGGCCAACGCCGCGAAACTCATGCGCGACCACCCGGAACTCCTCCAGCTCCGCTACCTCCAGACCCTCGGCGAGATCGGTGCCGGCAAGGCCACCACCCTCGTGCTGGGACTCACTGAAAGCGACAAACTGGCCTCCAAGGTCCAGTCCGGAATTTGAAATAACTTTAGCTATCTGCCAACATGGCCAACAAGCAAATCTTCCCATCCCAAGCCGGAGCCCTCCTCCCCCGTACCACGGCGGTGAACGAGGCCGGTGGCGTGGCCTACCAGCTCGAAGACCGGGCTGCCCTGGCCCAGCTCGCCGCCACGGGATGCCTCAACGCGACCTACTACGCCTCGGCCGAAACTCAGCTCGATACCGTGCTGCAGCTCGCGACCAAGACGCCGACGGACTTCCTGGCCCGCACCGCGCTCTACTGTCGCAAGAAGGGCCTCATGAAGGATACGCCCGCGCTGCTCTGCGCCGTGCTGGCCTCCCGCGATGTGGACCGCCTTGAACTCATCTTTGATCGCGTGATCGACAACGCCAAGATGCTCCGCAACTTCGTCCAGATCCTGCGCTCCGGCGTGACGGGTCGCAAGTCCCTCGGGACACTGCCGAAGCGCCTCGTGCGCCGCTGGCTCGAGTCCCGTCGGGATGAAGACCTCTTCCGTGCGGACGTGGGCCAGTCTCCATCCCTGGCAGACATCATCAAGATGGTGCACCCCCGCCCGGCCACCACCGCGCGCGCCGCCCTCTATGGTTATCTCCTCGAGCGTGAGCACCCGGCAGATCTCCTCCCGGCTATCGTACGTGAGTTCGAAGCCTGGAAGAAGGACCGCCAGGGCCCCGTGCCGGATGTGCCTTTCCAGATGCTGACCGCCCTGCCGCTCACGTCGGACCAATGGAAGTCCATTGCCCGCCGGGCCCCGTGGCAGATGACCCGCATGAACTTGAACACCTTTGCCTGGCATGGTGTGTTTGAGGACAAGCAGATCGTCTCCCTTGTGGCTGACCGGTTGCGCGATGAAACCCAGGTGCAGCGAGCCCGGGCCTTCCCGTACCAGTTGTTGATGGCCTACACCAGCGCTGGGCAGGAAGTGCCGGAGGAAATCCGTGACGCCCTCCAGGACGCCATGGAACACGCCACGGCCAATGTGCCCCAGGTGAACGGCAAGGTGGTCATCTGCCCGGACGTGTCCGGCTCCATGCGCTCTGCCGTGACGGGCTACCGCAAGGGTGCGACCTCAGCCGTGACGTGCCTGCACGTTGCCGCCCTGGTCTCCGCCTGCCTCCTGCGTCAGAACCGCAACTCTGTGGTGCTGCCGTTCTCCGACAACGTGGTGCCAGCGACCCTGAACCCGCGTGACTCCGTGATGACCAATGCTGAAAAGCTCATGGCCCTGCCCTCGGGCGGAACCAACTGCAGCGCGCCCATGGCGGAACTCAACCGCCAGAAGGCGCAAGCAGACCTGGTCATCTATGTTTCGGACAATGAATCCTGGAGAGATACCCTTCCCCCTGGTCGCTACGGCGCAAGCCCCACGCGCACCATGCAGGAATGGGCCCTCTTCAAGCAGCGCAATCCGCAAGCACGGCTCGTGTGCCTGGACATCCAGCCCTACACCACCACGCAAGCGAAGGAACAGAAGGACATCCTCAACATCGGCGGGTTCTCGGACTCGGTCTTTGAGGTGATCGCCGCCTTCGCCCGGGGTGAACTGGGGCCGGAACACTGGGTCGGCGAGATCAACCAGGTGCCGCTCTAACCAGCGCACTCTCACAACAACCCTTTGGAGGCTGGTGAATGCCTTTGAGACTACATTGCAAACTGTTCTGTCTCATTAACCCCTTTGTCACCAGCCTCCAATCCCCCCCTTTCTTGATCTTCACCTAAACGACGATGAATGCCCGAGGAACTACATCTTACCCTGCAGGCCGCGGGTTCGACTCCCGCCCTCTGTAGCAATACAGACGGTAGCTCAGCGGTAGAGCAGCAGGCTCGTGTTCCTCAATCCCTAGTCATCGTCACCTCTTTCAATCCCCCAAACGCTGACGAATGCCATCGAAACTACATACGGAGTGTTTCGCAAACTCTAGTCGTCAGCACCTTCTCTGACTCAAACATCCCTTTCTCCAATGACGGCGAATGCCCGAAGGAGCTCCTTTTCCCCAAGCACAGACATGGGTTCGATTCCCATCTGCGGGATGAACACCCCGCAGTAGCTTAATGGTAGAGCAGTGAAAAGCTTCTTCACCCCCTTGTCGCCGTCACCTCTTTTAAAAACGTCAATGCCACATCGTGGCTCGCATTGCGCGGGCGGATGCCGGGGAAACTACATCCTACTTGGTTACGGGTTCGACTCCCGTCTCGTGCTGGTTCAGCACGGGTAGCTCAATGGCAGAGCAGGAAAAAAATACGTTTCACCATTCCTTGCCGCCCGCGCTCATTTCATTCAGCCTTTTCACATCCTCACTTCGATCATGTCCGATACCTCAGTCATCTCCCCTTTCCACGTCACCGGCGAAGCCGAAGCCATTCTCCCTGCCCGGGACAGCAAAGGCAAGCCGATCACCGTGATCGGAACGGAGGCCATCCGCAACGGCTTCGACGCCACCTGCTTGGCGCAGGCCCTCAACTCCCGCTCCGCGCCTGGGGTCACAGATCTCGTGCTCAACCCCGATGCGCATGCAGGCTACGGGGCTCCGGTGGGTTGCGTCATGGTCTCGCCGACGCACATCTATCCAGGCCCGGTGGGTGTGGATATCAAGTGCTCGATGAGCCTGCTCCAGCTGAACATTCCGGACGATGTCATCGCGGACAAGGCGGTGCGCCGTGCCCTCATCAATGCCATCGTGGAACGCACTCCGACCGGGGCCGGTCGCGGTCAGCGCACGGCCAAGAAATCCCGTCGTGTGAATGGGGATCTCGGTGAAAAGGTGGTGACTCAGGGAGCCTCCAAGGAAGTGTGCGAAGCGCTCGGGATCCCGCCGGAATGGGCGGCCCGCTGCGAAGATAGCGCGCACGTCGGTCATGACGGAAACGTCTCGACGCTCATCGAGCGCCTCGAAAAGATGCGTCGTTTCAACGGGTATCCGAACTTCGACAAGAAGGTGGAGCAGCTCGGCTCCTACGGTGGAGGAAACCACTTCGGGGAATGCGAACGCGTGGAGCTTGCGGACGGATCGCCTGAGGCGCGCCGTGCAGCCGAGGCCTTTGGTCTGAAGGACGGTCATGTGGCCTTCCTCTCCCACTGCGGATCCCGCGGGTTTGGTCATGACCTGGCCTCGCGCCAGTTCAAGTCCCTGGAAGCCTTCTTCCGCCAGTGGTCGCTGCCGTTCCCGGCGGAGGACCGGCAGCTCGTGTATGCGCCGCTCGGTTCGCCGGAGGCCAACGCTTATCTTGATGACATGTCCCTGGGGGCGAACTTCGCCACCGTGAACCACCTGCTCATCAACTCACTCGTGCTGGAGGCTTTCCAGGAAGTGCTTCCTGGAACCCAGGGGGAGCTCGTGTACTTCATCAGCCACAACATCGCCCGCGAAGAGCTGGTGGACGGACGCAACACCTGGGTGCACCGCAAGGGGGCCACCCGCGCCTTCCCTGCCCTGCATCCTGGGTTGCAGGAAACACCCTTCTACAACATCGGCCACCCGATCCTCCTGCCTGGCAACCCGCGGGACGGCTCCGTCGTCATGGTGGCCAAGCCCGGTGCCGTGAAGTCCTGCTACAGTGTGAACCACGGTGCCGGACGCTGCATGGGGCGCAAGCAGGCGGGGCGTGTCCTGGACCAGAAGCTGGTGGACGCCGACTTCGTGACCCACGACATCCTCACCAACTGCCGCACCTACCCGATCGACGAAGCCCCGAACGCGTACAAGGATTTCAACGAAGTCCTCCGCTCCGTGGAAACCGCCGGTCTGGCCGAGACGGTCTGCAAACTCAAAGCCCGCTTCGTGATTAAAGACGCAAGCGAAGCGGATGACTAATGCCATCCCTGGACTGAAGCGCCGTCGCAACGACGGCGCTTCAGTCAACCAAGAACCAAGAACCTTTTTCCCATGCTCCTCCTCTCCGGCCTTGAAGGCGGTGGCCAGTTGCTACGCACCTCCCTCTCGCTCTCCCTGATCACCGGCAAAGCGTTTCACATGACCCGCATCCGCGGAGCCCGGCCCAAGCCGGGGCTCATGCGGCAGCACTTGACGTGTGTGAATGCAGCGGCGGAGATCTGTGGGGCCGTGGTGGAGGGTGCGCACTTGGGTTCCCAGGAGCTGAAGTTTCAGCCCGGCCCGGTGCGTGCTGGCGACTACCAGTTTGCCATCGGCAGCGGCGGGGCCACCACCTTGGTGCTACAGACGTTGCTGCCCGCCCTGCTCCATGCTCCCGGTCCCAGCAC
>NZ_BATR01000035.1 GCF_000739655.1 Verrucomicrobium sp. BvORR106
CAGCTGGCGAAAGCGGTGTCGAGCCACCGACACTCCAAGACGCTGGCGCGAAACTGAGCGGGTCAGTGCCGCTGCTGATGCTCGCTCAATCGGAGGTGACCACGAGGGGCGCGAAAGCGGCGCTTCATGTACGCACTCCACAGCGACTTCGTCGCCAGGTCATGAGTCTTTCGGGGTGGCTTGGAGATGTCCGCGGCCTGCGACATTGGAGGCCTAACCGGAACCGAAAACCCGACCAGAGGCCACACCCCATCTCTCATTTCCGCACCCACCGCGTCCCCTGAGCCACGCTCCACTGGAACTTCCTCGCGTGCTCCCGGATCAAGAACGGAAGATCTTCTTCGTGCAACAACCGGAAGTGTTCGGACAACGCGCCCCGGAGCCACTCCAACGTGGAACCCTGGGGCCAGCGGTCGGGGGGTGTAAACTCCTCCAACCAGGTGCAGGGGGTGGTGAGCAACAACTGGCCGCCGGGTTTCACCAGAGAAGGCAGGCGGTTTAACAGCCTTGTTGGCTCGGTGAGCCGGCAGAGCAGGTTGGCGGCATGAACCACATCAAAACCGCCGAGGTCGGGCCGAAGGTTCATCGCATCTCCCTGCTCAAACCGGATCTTGTCCGAGATCGCAGCATCTTCTGGGCGCTGGGCACTCAGTGGAGTTTGAGCCCGCCCTTCGTCGATCCTCAGATACGGGTGCATGCCATCGCGGCGGATCTTCTCGGCGGCATCCACAAAGTTCTGGGAGTAGTCGATCCCGATCACTTCGCCGGCGGCCTTGGCCAGTTCATATGATGACCGGCCGACCGCGCAACCCAAGTCCAGCGCGCGGGCATTGGGCGGCACCAGGGAACGATCCAGCAGCTTCGTCACGGAACGCACGGCAAAGCCCAGTGCGGATGACGGGCCAAACTCCCACGGCAGCACCTCAGCGTCCGAAGCATAGTGGAAGAGGAGGTATTCGCTGAGGAGTTTGGGAGTTTCGTAGATGTTCATCGTCGGATCTGGGCAGAGCACACAAGGCAGCTCGGGACTATAAGATGCAAACAGGAACTCTCCTCAGGCTTCGGACATCGGGAAACCTTCGGGTGCAGAATTCTGTGTGTCGGCTGTGCTGACTTGTCCTCCGTTCTCTCCCAGTGGCGATGCCGTTGCTTGAGGGGTCACCGGCACCTTTGCCTTCTGCTGCGCCTGATAGCGCCCCCAGTAAAACGGAGCGGCCAGCTGACCGAGGAATCCCTTGGGCATGGCTTCGCGAATCCCAATCTCTGCGGGAGGGCGCCGCGTGCTGTCGTCGTAATAGGTGCCGAAGATCTGGTCCCACAGCACGAGGTTCTCCCCGTAGTTCTTGTTGCCCTCCCGAAGGTCCATGGAGTGATGCCAGCGATGCAGGCCGGGGGTGTTGAAAACATGGCTCAACCAACCAAAGCGCATCTGGATGTTGCAGTGAGTGAGCACGCCGATGTAGGCGGTAATGGCGCTGCCCCAGATGAACACATCGCCGGGAGCCCCGGCCAAGGCGAGGAGCGGGGTGGCGAAGACCATGCTCTTGATGGTGTCCACAAAATGAAACCGGCCGGTATTGAAGAACCAGAGCTTCTTCGAGCTGTGATGCACGGCGTGAAACTTCCAGAGCGGCATCCACTCATGGGCCAGCCGATGGGCCCAATACAGGCCGAGTTCGGCCACCACGAGGGCCAGGCAGACCTGAAAAAACATCGGCCAATGAGCGGGCCAGAACCCGCCTGGTTCGCGATCGCGAAACTGGTGGGCAATCCCCAGATTGGTCAGGGACACGATGATCACCTGAACTGAGATCTTGGTGAAGAGGGTATGGGCCAGATCTGTGACTTCCTGTCCATCGGACTCCCGCCAGGCTTCCTCGTGAGGGCGGACCTTCTCCAGCCAAAACAGGAGACCTGCCAGGGTCAGATAGGTGAGGTTAAACGCCAGGGGGCCGTGACCGTGGGTAATGCCGAAGCCCGTGGGGATGAGCGCACCCAGGAAGAGGGCTGGCCAGAGCAGGTAATCGAGCAGGGAATTCAGCCGGGACATGGGGGGAGAATTGCTTGGAGACCGGTAGGGGGACCTTTTTTCTTCTTCCAGAGGGCGCGCCAAGCACCGTGTGAAACCACACCCCTTCACCGAAAAGAGAAGGGCGCTCGTAAAAAGCGCCCTTCTGAATCAGAATTCATCCGCTTTCGTACGAGCGGTCATATTGCCTGCTCAAGCCCCCGCGAGGGCGGCCTGGAGGTAGGCGGCGGGTTGGAAATGCTCGATCAACACCTCCACCTTGCCTCCGCGGCTCATGCGCGCCTGCTTGATGTCGAAGTTCGGCGTCTTGTGCGGGGCAAACAGGATGTCGTCATGCGTCGCATTCTGGCGGCGCTTGAACTGGTCCGGAGTGATGTGGCCGCCCAGATGGTCATCGCGGCCCGTGGCCAAGTGGCAGGTACCCAGCACCTTTTCATCCTGAATGTCGGCCCCGGACACCGGAAGCACCTGGGTGCCGAAACCGAGCTCGCCCAGCACGCCGGTCATCGGATCGTCGGCGAGCTTCTGGTTGTGGGCGTCGATGGTGGCCTGGCTGCCCTCAATCAGCTCTGACTTGATGATGCATCCTCCGGTCACCGTGAGCTTGCCCAGGGTGCCGTCTTCATACTTGAGCGGGAAGGTGCCTTCGGCGCCAGTGGGGACGAAATACACCTCGCCGGCCGGGAGGTTGGCGATGTCTGGCGTATCGCCTCGACAGAGACCGTGACTCTTCTGGGCTTCCTGGCCACTGAGTTCCAGACGGACCGTCATGTCCTCGCCACCGTCCACGGTGAAATCGATTTCCACCCAGTCGGCCTTGGTCATTGCCTTGCGGAGCTTTTCCGCATCCACGCTCACCTCGTTGTAGTCTACGGCCAGACCCGTGCTGAGGATTACTTCATTCAGTCCGTGCAGCGTCGCACCACGGAAGCCGTACTGCTTGGCGAAGGCGGTCAGCGGGGCGGTGGCGCTGAAGGTGGAGATGCAGAGGATGAGGTCGTAGTTCGTGTAGATGTCCTTCTCGAGGCTCAGTTCCTTGCCTTCCATGTCCACACAGCGGTCGGGGAGGTCGAGGTTGCTGCCACCCGTCTGCTCATAGGCGTAGATTTCACCGCCCTTGAGGGCCAACTCCTCCATCACACCACCGTGGAGCCCCTGGTAAAAGTACTGGTGGGCGCGTTGCTGGATCTTGCGCTCGGGGTTGTTCAGGAACGCCAGGCCTTTGGCTTCAGAAAGGTCCGGGAGATCAATCAAAATACAGACGCGCCGGCCGAAGGTGGGCTCAAACACGGTATGGAGGAGGCGGGCGAGGTCGAACTTCGGAAACTTGCGTCCGGTGGCGGCGGTCTGCACGTCGTTTAGCATATCGGAGATCATGGCGTGTGGTCGGTGGTGGTGTAAACCGATTTACGTGGAAGCGCCAAGGGATGGGTGCATAAATCACCCCTTATGAGCCGGACCAAACACGTCGTGATCACAGGAGTCAGCCGCGGCCTGGGCCGGGCGATGGTGGAGGGTTTTGTGGCCCTGGGGTGGACCGTTTCCGGCTGCTGCCGGAGTGCGGACGCTGTGGAGGAGCTGCGCCGGGCCTATCCGGCTCCCCATGCCTTCTCCCAGGTGGATGTCGGCCGGGATGCCGAGGTTGAGGACTTTTGCGCGGGGATCCTGGCCAGCCACGGGACGCCGGAACTGCTCATCAACAATGCCGCCATCATCAATCGCAGCGCCCCGGTCTGGGAACTGAGCGCTGACGAAGTGGCTAACATCCTGGATGTGAACGTCAAAGGCACGATCTCCATGATCCGGGGGCTGGCGCCTGCGATGATCGCTCAAGGGGGCGGCGTGGTGGTCAATTTCTCCTCCGGCTGGGGTCGCAGTACTGCCCCGGAGGTGGCCTCCTACTGCGCTACGAAGTGGGCCATCGAGGGACTGAGCCAGGCCATGGCCCAGGAAACGGGGGGCAAACTGGCCGTGGTGGCCCTGAACCCGGGCATCATCGATACCGAGATGCTGCGAAGCTGCTTCGGCGACTCGGCGGCCGGTTTTCCAGATGCCGCGGCCTGGGCGCGACGGGCGGTGCCATTCATTGCGGGTCTCTCCGTCCGAGACAATGGCAAATCTTTGACAGCCCCCTAACATTGCGGCTGAATAAAAGACAGAGCCTCTGCGTCCATTTATTGCCCACCGAATCATGTCCATTTCTCCCAGCAGCTTGAATGATGTTGATGCTGCGGACTCGGACCTGGTTCGGAGGGCTCAGGCTGGCGACGCGCGGGCGTTTGACAGCCTGGTGACACGCTACCGTGGAAAGGTTTACGGCATGTGCTACCATCTCGTCCAGAATGAACAAGACGCCTGGGATCTGGCGCAGGAGGCCTTTATCAAGGCCTGGCGCGCTCTGGCGTCGTTCAAGGGCGATGCCTCGTTCTACACCTGGATCTACCGGATCGCTCACAACTCCACCTACGACTGGCTTCGCAAGCGCAAGATCGAGGGGGCGGGAGAGTTCGATGACGAGCGCCAGGCCGGGGTGGCAGCGGGAGCCGAGACCGTCCCCAAAGGAGAGCACCGACCTGACGAAGCGCTTAAAAATCGGGAGCTCGGGACGCGTATACAACAAGCAATCGATCAACTCAGCCCGGACCACCGCACCGCCATCCTCCTCAGGGAGGTGGAGGGGTTCAGCTACGAGGAGATCGCCCAGATCATGGAAAGCTCCATGGGAACGGTGATGTCCCGCCTCTTTTACGCACGCAAAAAACTTCAAGAACTGCTCAAAGACGCCTATGAAAACGCCTGATGATCAACTTCTGGCCCGCTGGCTGGATGGAGAATTGAGCGCAGATGAGCGCCCTCGCTTCGAGGCGATGCTGGAGGCCGATCCGGCTCTCCGCGAGGAGGCGAACTCCCTGCGTCAACTCGGAAACCTGCTGCGTGCCAATGTGGACATGGAACGTCCGCTCCCCAATGCCGACTTCTTCAACTCGCAGATCCAGGAACAGATCGCTGCGGATCAGCGCGCTGACCAGCGTGTCAAGTCCACGGCAGCCGCCGGAACCGGGACCTCCTGGCTCTCGTGGTTGCGTTCCCCCTGGATCTTCGCCGGGGCGGCGGCCGCCCTTGCGGTCGGCATGTTGGTGATGCCTTCGGCCCAGCCGGGCGAGGAGACGAAGGTCCTCAGCTTCTACACGCCCAAGTCGGGCATCGAAGCCAGCACATACCACAACAAGGATGCTGGGGCGACGGTGCTCGTGTTGAACGGTCTGGAGGCGATCCCTTCTGATCGTGACATCGTGGGGATCAACGTGCACCACAGTGAGACGGATGCCCAGGTGGCCACCACCACCCTCTATGATGACCAAGGCGGTGTGCTGCTGGTCATGGCCAAGGATTCCGCCAGCAAGCCGATGGTCCTGGGGCGCTCTGCCCATTGAAAAGTAGTCTGCTCCCGGTGACTCGCGCTGCTCCAGATCCTGTCATGAACGTCTCTGCCAACTCCCGCCTGCTGAACGCGACGCGGGTCAGTCTTGCCTGTGCTCTGCTCCTGGCCAGCTTGGCCCCACTCCGGGCTCAGGCCCCGGAGTCAGCGGCAGCGGCAGCAGCTCCCAAGCCCCCGATCAGTGCCGACATCGCGGCCAAGGACGGTCAGGTCTGGGGGGCGCTGGTGTTTGCCTCCTCAAAACCAAAGCAGGATGGCGCAGCGGCGACGCCCACCCCGGAGTTTCCTGATCTGTCGAAGCGCCTCGCCAAGGCCTTCCCCTACACGCAGTTCGAAGTGCTGGGTCAGCATTCCCAGGTGGTCTTTCGTGAGTATGAATCCTGGGTGGTGCCGTCCCGCGACGTGTTCCTCAAGCTGGACTCCAAAGGCACCGCCGCCAATGGCGGGCTGAATCTGCACCTGCAGTTTTGGCAGGGGCAGCAGGTCCTCGTGAAGACCGACACTCTCCTGCAGCCCGACAGCCCGCTCTTCATCGGCGGACCCAAGTGGCGTGATGGCCAGCTCATCTTTGTCCTGCTCCTGAAGAAGGGCAAGTGACGCGTCAGTGCGTCAGTTGATTGCGCGTTGGCTCATGAACCCTGAGGAGCTTTTCCTCGAAGAGGATGCGGCTACAGGCCCGACGTTGGCGATTCATACAGGGTGCATGGGCGGTTAGGTTGAGATCCTGATGCGCCCTTTGCCGAATCAAGGTTGTGACGCCAAAGAATCCAAGGAGCGGCGGTTTGTGCTTGCACAACCGCCGATGGTTGCCGGAGGAAGCATGTTTCCAAGTAAGAAGGCAGCGGCAAGACCACATCAGGTGGTGGCTGTTTGGCGATCGAGCACTCCGTTTTCCCTCGGCGGTTGTGCAAGCACAAACCGCCGCTCCTTGTGCGGTGTCAGGCCTTGCTCAGTTGTGTAGCAAGTTGCCCGGCACATTCAATCTGGCAATACCACTCGCCCTTTGGGAATCGCACCGAAGACTCTGCCGGAGCGCGAGACGCGCACGGGAGCTTCCTGGATGGTCGTGGTCGTGCTGAAGCTCGTGCCCACGGTCACCGATTGCTCGTAGTCGGAAGTCTCCGCCTCATAGATCGGCGTGGTCTCCACCTCGCGGATGCCGAATTTGTAGTACCAGCTTTCACTGCCATCGCGCTGTTTCTCCAGCCGAAGGGGACTGCCGAACTGGCGTTGCAGATCAGCCTTCGTCATGCCGAACCGCACGGGGGCCGAGGCCAGTTTGGTCTCAGGAGTCGTGCTGCAGGCCGTCAACAGTGCCACGGGAGCGAGCCACAGCAGGACCAGGGAATGAAGGCGATTCTTCATAGGAATGGGAGCGGAGCGATCGGATGAATGGAGAGCCGGGGGCCAGCCTGCCAGATACAGACGGAGCCCGCATCGGTAAAATTCATCCCAGTCTGGATGGGGAGGTCATCTTCTTGTGATTCCCATGACGAAACGCGTGGCCTCGCCACGTACGTGTACTGCACCCCGGCAAGCAAAACCATGAATCACAAAACTATCATCTCACGTTCCAAAACGCGACGTCAGTTCCTGAAGTCCGGATTTCTTGCCACCGGCGGTGCCGTGCTTGGCTTCCCGGCGGTGGTCTCGTCGAAATCACCCAATGGGAAGCTCAACACGGTCGTGATCGCCTGCGGTGGTCGCGGCGCGGCCAATCTCAAGGAGATCGGCGGCCTGACCAACGTGGTGGCCCTGTGTGACGTGAACTCCCAGGCGCTGGATGCGGCAGCCCAGCAGTACCCGAACGCGCGAAAGTATCGTGATTTCCGCGAACTGTATGCGAAAGAGATGGACTATGACGCGGCGGTCATCAGCACGGCCGAGCACACGCATGCCTTTGCCGTGCTGCCGGCACTGCGGGCGAAGAAGCACGTGTATTGTGAAAAGCCGCTGACCCGGGACGTGCACGAGGCCCGCGTCGTGATGGCGGCTGCCAAGGAG
>NZ_BATR01000034.1 GCF_000739655.1 Verrucomicrobium sp. BvORR106
GTGTGCGATCGACCCGCGAAGCGGGGGAGGATGCGGAGACCCCAGACTGCCAGACGCCAGACATCAGACCTGAGGTCAGGGGTGGGGCGGAAGTTGGCGCTGAAGCGGGTGACATCGGAGGCTGGTGGGTCCTCAAACCAACCCATGACGGCCAACACCTGGATGCGAAGCATCTGTGGAGTGCGGCGGGAACCGCCGCTTTGGTGGCGCTTGTGAGTTCCTCGTACCGCGAGGATGGGAGCAGGGGAGAGTCGTGCGCCGTGATGGCCCCGCTTGGCCGCATAATCAGCAGGCTACCAATCACCCTTGTGGCACCCGCCACCCGCCGGCGAAAGCGGCGTCGAGCCGCACGCACTCCAAGACGCTTCGCGACGAAGCCAGCGCTGGAGCCATCTTCGCTTCACGAAGAATGGTCATCTATTCGTTGGCTCAACCAACCTCGCGCCAGCGTCTTGGAGTGCCGGTGGCTCGACACCGCTTTCGCCGGCTCTGGTGATGGGGTCGAACCATTGGACATCCGACAGGGTGATGCAACGTCAGGCCAGGCCAGGTCAGTGGCTCCGGAGATGGAGTGGGAACGATAGACTGACACAGGCCTCCCCAAAGCGGTGATGCTCACCGCAGTCCCAAAGCGACTTCGTCGCCAGGTGTTGACCACTGCCAAGGAGGCTGCATGCCACCCGGCCTCCGACATCGGAGGCCGGTGCATGCTCCATCCTACCCAAGAACTCCCTCCCCCTGGATGCGCAACATCTTTCGGGAGTCCTGTGTGGCGCTAGAACCCTGTCGAGCAGCAGCGGAGCAGTGGAGTGGGTACGAGTGAAGACGGTTCGCGGAAGCGATGCTTCATCCAAGGTAGAAGAGCCGTCCCGGCTCTTGGGTACATTAGCGGACGCGGGAACAACTTCCGAAACGGTTGTTCACCCCCTTCGGCGACCAATCCTTTCCAGGCTGCCTCAGCAAACAAGAGCTCTGGGATTGACCTTCTGCCTGCCAGTCCCCATGCCGGTGTCGTTGTCGACGTAAGGAGAACGGACCAACGGCGCGCATTTTGGGGCGGCCGCCGAGGAACCACCTAGAGGCACCCGTCTCAGTTCGAAGTTGATCCCAGTATGGGATCTGTAGCACAGCCCGAGGTTGGACGAGCCCTAAGCGAGTCAACCTTGGGTGTCGCCACAGGAGATGATCAGGTGGGAAAGCCGTCAGCATTCTCTTTCTCCCACCGCTTTCAACACGTCCATGTCAGCTTCTCAGGTTCCTTGGCAGGCACAAATTTCCCAGTCTTTGGCGGCAAGGCTGTAGAGAGGGTCAAGGGCTCAAGTTGTTCGCTCGCCGGTTGAGAGCGGGACTCAAGATGGTTGGCATTCGAAGGCGAGAATCATGCCCCATGCCGCAGTAGCTTCAGATAATGCCTGCCAAGGAACCTTGGATGCGAAAGGCACTCAGACCGCCACAACTCCTTCGGAGTAGCAACGCTCCAACACTTCTTCCCAACGTAGACTCACTGGAAGCTCGTCAACGTTGGGCTTGTCGCCCCATCCTCTTCGAGGAAGAACTTCGACTGAATGCA
>NZ_BATR01000033.1 GCF_000739655.1 Verrucomicrobium sp. BvORR106
CAATGGTCGGACGATCTCCGCGCCATCACCGGTCAGGCCGGGGAGATCCCTCTCGTTTACCTATCAGACGCTGGGGGCCGCTGGGCAGGCCCAGTTGATGGCCGCCGACCTGGATCCGCACCTGTACATGGTGGGGCCGCATTACATGGTGCCCAGTGCCATCAACAGCCGCTATGCGGGGCGTCATGGGGAGGGCATCCACCTCGCGGCAGACGGAGAGCGCTGGTACGGCGAGCAGGTGGCCAAGGTGGTGCGCCGTGTCTTGATTGAGAAGGAAGACTGGCAGCCGCTGCGCCCCTGGCGGGCCGTACTGGAGGCGGGACGCTCCTCCGTGTTGGTGGACTTCATCGTGCCGCGTCCGCCTCTGGTGCTGGAGGAGGCGTTTCTGCCGCGCCAGCAATCGACTGCTGGAAAACCGGGCACGTATGGCTCACTGGCTGGCTTCCAGCTTCGCAACCAATCAGGGGCGGTCATCGCACTTGAGGCCGTGCAATTGTCATCCGCTGCGCAAGTCCGGCTCAAGTTGGCGGTTCCGTTGCCTCCGGGCGACCAGATCAAGATCAGCTACGGTGTCCCCTATCTTGGAGCGGTCGGCCGCATCACGGCCGTGCGGTTGATGCCGGTCGTGGAAGGGCAGCCTGCCATCGCGGAGCTGGTGGTGGCACGGGAGGGCTCATCGATCTCTTTGAAGTTGGACGAAGGCACTTGTTACATCGCGAACCAGGCCCCGGCTGCTGCCGCCACCCGGGCACCCATCCGGGATCTGCGGGAGGAGGATGGGAAGATCGTGATCCGGATTGAGAATCGCGAACTTCGCAACCAGGTGCCTTTTCAGGAAGGGCAGACGCTGGTGGCCTACCGCGCGTTTTCCTACGGCAACCTGCGGGATTCCGATCCCGAGAAGGCGGTCTATGCCTTCGGGGATCGGGAGTATGGGACGCGTGCCGGACAACCGTATCCCCTGTGGAACTGGTGTGTGCTGTTCAACTCGTTCCCGGTGGATGAGTTGTCACCATGAACCGCGGGCGAGAATGCCGTCAATCGCTGGCAGGTTCGTTCCCTTCAATCAGCACCTCGTTGTCCACGTAGCTGAATTTTACCCCTGCCAGTTGGGCGATGTAGTTCAGTGCTTCATGCAGGGGGATTTGTATGAAATCGACCGACATCTTGGCTTGCCTGTCGTGCACGGACAGGTGCCTCACCGTTATCTTGAGAGGCCTCTTCTCCGGTGATGCCTCAACGATCTTGAGGCGTATGGCGGCGACCGCTTCCTCCAGGGAGGCCATGCGGAGTTTCAGCTCGGGGAGCACCGTGCGTTCAGCCAGATCTTGTATTTCTGTGGGATTGCCTTTGCTGGAGTCTTCCGCGGGTGCCGCAAGTCCGCGAATCTGCACCATGGTCAGGAGCGTCAGGCACAGAACTCCCGCTGTGGAGATCTTGAACCAGGTGCCGCGGCTCACGGGCTGGTGGTTCACCCGGGGATTTAGGATGGCAGTGATGCGTTGCTCCAGAGTGGAAGGGAGTGCCATGGCCAGCGCCGTGCCCAGGCGCTGACGTGCCACGGCCAGACTGCGTGCGGCTTCCACCAGTTGGTGGGCATAAGTGTCGGCCGGCGTGCCTTTGAGGAGGACGTGATCATCACAGGCCTGTTCCTGGGCGGTCCGCCAGGCCCTGGCGGCGATCCATACCAGAGGATTGGGCCAGTAGAGTGCTTGCACCGCTGTGGCGAGGAGACGGGAAGAGGCATCGCGGTTTCGGATGTGCCCCAGTTCGTGCAGCAGGGCGGCCTCAAGCTGAACCTCATCCCAGTCGGACGAGGCCGTCGGCAGCGCAATCACGGGTCTGCGAATGCCCCAGGTGACGGGCACGGCCAGGGTGGGACCCTGGCGCAGGCGGACACGACGTGAGATGCCCAGTGAGGTGGCCAGGTGCTTGCACAAGCGTCCTTGCCGTGACTTCGGCGTGAGATGCATGGTTTGCCCCGCCAGCTTCCTCAACTGCCGGCCGGAGATGAAACGGCGCATCAGCAAGACCCCGGCACCGGCCATCCAGATGACGATCCACGTGACTCCCGGGCTGGTTTCTTCCAGGGACTCCATCATGGAACGCCCGCCATAGATGCTGTTCGCCGGGTCCAGCTCCGCCGGTGCGTTGAAGATCGACCGCTCTCGAGACGGAGGCGGAGCCATTTCAGCCACGGTCAGACGCCACGGGGGTTCGAAGTAATAAGTCAGGGGCAGCAGGGACAGCAGCAGGAATCCCACGCGCCATGCGGCACTGCGAGCGCCTGCGGAGGCACGGCGAAAGACAGCGAGCAAAGCAAAGACGACAATCAGAATGGCACTGCTGCGCAGCCCAAGGTCAATCATGAGGAGGGTGATGGCATTCATGGCGCTGTTTTGGAATGTGAGTCCGATGTGAAAGGATGTTGATCTCAAGACGCCCGGGGCTCAGAGCCCGGCTTCCCGGCTTTTTTGATGATGTCCTCCAGCCGTTTTAACTCATCGCTGGAGAGGTCGCCGTCCTTGTCATCGACGAACGCGGCAACCGCATCGGCCAACGAGCCGCCGAAGAATGTCTTCACCACTTGTTGGAGGGCCGACCTACTTGCCGTCTGCGGGGCCTCGATCGGTTCGTACACATAACGCCCCCCTTCCTCCCGATGCTTGAGATGGCCCTTCTCCTCTAGAATGCGCAGCAGGGCGCGGATGGCGGAGTAGCTTGGTGCATCGGGAATCCCTGCCTCCACTTCGGCTGCAGAGGCGGAGCCTTTGACCAATATGAGTTCCATGATTTGCCGCTCGCGTCGGCTGAGTTCATGCAATTTCCGCTTCATGCTAATTTTTTAGCACTCGTCAGGTGCAGCTGTCGAGTGCTAAATGCTAAAAATTTAGCAGCGTGCTCGATCGCACCGATTTGTCCAACATGGCGGCATCGGGGACTCTAGAGAACAAACAAACGTTCGCCCTTCTCACTGCTTTTGCCATGTCCGAATCCACCTCTTCCCCTCACCACCCTGAAAATGGCCGCCGCACCTTTCTGCGCTCCGCTCTGACCGGGGCGGCTACGCTGGCCTCGGCTCCCTGGCTCGGAGCGGCGTCCACCCCAGAGGTGGCGCAGCCGAAGGTGGGCGTCTTTGCGGAGCCTGCTCAGGATCTGCCACTGGGTGAGGATGTGGATGTCATCGTCTGCGGGGCTGGGCCTGCCGGGATCGCTGCTGCATTGGCCGCGGCGCGGGCGGGGGCGAAGACCCGCCTCATCGAGATTCACGGTTGCCTGGGCGGGGTGTGGACGGCGGGGCTGCTGACCTACATCTTCGACTTCAACAAACCCGGCATCGCCAAGGAGATCATCCGCCGTCTGGACGAGCGGGATGCGCGTCGCAGCAAGCTGCCGGACCAGTTTGTGTATGAGCCGGAAGAGATGAAGGTCCTGCTGGAAGAGATGTGCGTGGAGGCAGGCGTGAAGATCCACCTGCACACCCGCCTCGCCGCTGCTTATCGCGATGGTCGCAAGCTCACCACGGTAATCACCGAGTCGAAGTCCGGCCGCCAGGCCTGGCGCGCCCCGGTCTTCATCGATGCCACGGGAGATGGCGACCTCGGTGCCATGGCCCGCTGTGGCTGGGACATCGGCCAAGGCGGTGCGGAATGTCCCTGCCAGCCCATGACGCTGAACACCCTGGCCGTGGTGAAGGATGCGGAGGCGCTCAAGAACTATATTTCCTTCTACCAAGTCACGCCGGAGAACCGCAAGGGCATGTGGGACTGGCACCACCAGGCCACAGAGGGCTTCAAGAATGAGATCATCCGGGCCGGGTTCAAACCCTCCTACGGCATGCCCACGTTGTTCCAGGTGCGGGACAACCTCGTGATGGTGATGATCAACCATGAATATGGCATCAAGGCTTTTGACGCGCCTGCCATCACGGAGGCGACCATCCGGGCCCGCGCGGAAGTATTCAATGTGGTGCGGGGCCTGCGGAAGCTCGGTGGGCCCTGGGAGGGCATGCAGATCGTGGCCACGCCGGAGCAGATCGGCGTGCGCGATGGGCGCAGGATTCATGGACGTTATACCGTGAATCGAGATGACCTGGCCACGGGTGTGCGGCATGAGGATGCCGTGACGCGGGCCACGTTCGGTGTGGACATCCACGCCCATGACAAGGAAGCCAATGACAAAAAGGCCATCATCCATGCAGACTTCAAGTTTCACCCCTACGACATCCCTTTGCGCGCCCTGATTGCGAAGGATGTGGACGGACTCCTCATGGCGGGACGCTGCATCAGCGGGGATTTCACCGCCCACGCGAGCTATCGCGTCCACGGGGAACTCGGTGGCCATGGGCGAAGCCGCCGGTGCCACGGCGGCAGTGGCGGCCAGAACCAAGCGTCCTCCGCACGAGGTGGCCTGGAGCGAAGTCAAGGCGGTGCTGGAGGGGTTGCAGAAGGAGGTGTAGTGCAGTCATGCTGCGACATCGCACGACTGGAGGATTGTGGGCTCTGATGGGGGGCTAAGGGTTATAGGATATCACAAGGGGTGCCAAAGCGGTGATTCTCACCGCAGTCCCAAAAGCGCTGCGCGCTCAGGGGTTGGACGTGATGAGAAGCTTGGGGAGCGCACGCATCTTGCGTGCTGTTCCTGGCATCCTGCCGGGAACGATGATGTGGCAAGCTGTATGGCACCTCTTTTGCCTGAAGACCGTCAACACCTGATCCCGACTTGTCGGGATTTTGGGAGTGCGGCGAGAATCGCCGCTTTCGGGAGCCCTGTGTCGGACAAATGGAGTGTTGAGGAAAGCAGAGTGGCAAGGCGTCCTTGAAGCGGGATCCGCCAGTTGGCAAAGGGTTATAGGAAATCACAATTGCGTTGGACGCGTTGATTTGAATGGGAAATCTTAGGGGCTTGCAGTGCTGGAGAAATCCAGCTCGGATACATCCACCCGTCCCACCGTATCCGATCCTCTGTGCCAGCGCGCCCCCTGCTTGCTTGGCTACAAGAGATAGGATCGTTTAGGCGGTTCTAAAGCCCTTGCCTATGGTGCGGGGGACGGGGTGGCCGTACCCCATGAGCATGGAAATGGAAACACTTACCCCCAAGACCCCGTCCGCCCGGCGCCGGAGGCTTCGCCCGAGGATCGCCATGGTTTCCACCCACGGTTATGTCGCTGCCAATCCGCCGCTGGGCGCACCCGATACTGGAGGTCAGGTGGTGTATGTGCTGGAGCTCTCCCGCAAGCTGGCCCAACTGGGTTTCAAGGTGGATATCTGGACGCGCAGGTTCGAGGAACAGCCTGAACGTGAGGTGGTAGATGAGAATGTGACCATTCTGCGGATGCCCTGCGGAGGGAAAGATTTCATTCCCAAAGAAACGCTGGTGAACAAGCTGCCAGAGTGGGTGGAGCATGCGCTGCGCTACATTGACCGGCATGATTACTCTTATCAGTTCATCAACAGCCACTACTGGGACGCCGGCGTGGCTTCACAAAGAATGGCAGAGGCGCTCGGCATTCCGCATGTGCACACGCCTCACTCACTGGGCGCGTGGAAGCGCAGCCAGATGAAGGCCGATGCTCCAGAGGAGGTGGCCGATCTCGACAAGAAATACAACTTCCCCGTGCGCATTCGCGAGGAGCAGGCGCTCTACCGGGCCTGTGATCTGGTCGTGGCCACCTCTCCGCAGCAGTTCGACCTCCTGCGCTCTGACTACAACCTGCCTGCGGACGTCATTCGCATGATCCCACCAGGGTACGACGACACCCGCTTCTTCCCGGTGAGCATCGCGAGCCGTCAGGCGCTACGTGAGTCCTTCGGTTACCAGGGGAAGGTCATCTTCTCGCTGGGCCGCCTGGCGCGGAACAAGGGCTTTGATCTCCTTATCCCGGCCTTTGAAGTGGCGGCCGCCCGCAAGGACGATGTCTGGCTGCATCTCGCGGTTGGGCAAGTTTCCTCAGACCCCGGAAACAGTCCGCTGCTGGAGGAGATGCGCGGGCTTATTTCGCAGAGCCCCTACCGGGACCGCATTGTGCTTTCTGATTCCGTGTCCGATGAGGAGCTGGCCGACCGCTACCGTGCGGCGGACGTGTTTGCGCTCTCCAGCCGCTATGAACCGTTTGGCATGACGGCGGTGGAGGCCCTGGCCTGCGGCACACCCACCGTGGTCACCACCCATGGCGGGCTCTATCGCGCGTTGGACTTTGGCGTGCATGCCATCTATGCCGACACCCTGGACAAGGAGGAGTTCGGCATCGCCCTGCTTCAGGCCACGAAGTACGACCGCCTGCGGGAGCGTCTGGGCCGCCTGGGCAGCCAGCGGGCTCGCAGCCTCTTCACGTGGACGGGCATCGCCCAGCAGGTGCTGCGTGAGCTGGAGGACCGCCTTTCACCGGAATCCCTTCTGGACCCCCACCCTTCCTTCGTGCCGGCGGGCACCACGCCTTCGTTTGTTTGACCTTGAACCTTCTGCATGCCTGACGCTACTGAAACCTCCCCTGCCAGTCCCGTCCTGCCCATCCGGCTCGCCTGTTTCGATCTCGACGGCACCCTGCTGGGCAAGCCCGACGCCACCCTGAATTTTCAGCGGGCCTGGCTGGCTCTGCCGGAAGACACCCGCCCCGTGCTGGTGTACAACACGGGGCGCATGCTGGCGGACAGTCTGCGCCAGCTCCGCCGCACGGACCTGCCGCCGCCCGACTACCTCATCTGCGGGGTCGGCACCCTCATCTACCGCCGCGAGACGCAGGAGGTGGTGCAGGAGTTCTCGGAAATCATGAGCGGCGGGTGGAACCGGGCGAAGGCGGTGGAGGTGGTCACGCAGACCACCCATGCCGTGCCGCAGCCAGCGCACTTCCAGTCCCCTTTTAAATCAAGCTGGTACCTCCACCATGCCTCCGCCGAGGTCATCGACGGCCTGCGTGCCGCGCTGGAGACGGCCGGGCTCCAGGCCACGGTGGTGTACTCCAGTGATCGGGACCTCGACGTGTTGCCCATGCTGGCGGACAAGGGCAACTCCCTGGACTGGTTGCTCAATCACCTGGGCATCTCCACGGCCGAGACCCTGGTGGCCGGGGATACAGGAAATGACGCCGCCATGTTCCACCTGGAAGACGTGCGCGGCATTGTGGTGGAAAACGCCCAGCCCGAGCTGCTGGAGGCCGTGCTGACCACCCGGCCGTACATGGCCCATGCCATTTGCGCAGATGGCGTGCTGCTGGGCATGAAGCACTTCGGCCTCATCCAGGTCCTTCCGGCTCCCACCCCGGAGGATCCCAGCCACACGCGATTCACTCCAGAGATCCAGCAACTGCTCCAGCAGGCCCCCACCGATGAACTGAAGCCGGAGGAGGTGGAGTTCTTGAAGACGGCCTACCAGAAGGCCGTGGAGGCACTCAAGAAGAACATCACCCCCATGGGCTTTTCCGCCTGCTCGCTGGCGGAGAATGAAGTGCGCGGCACGGATGCGAACTACCGCAGCGTCTGGGGCCGGGACGGGGCCATCACCGTGATCGGCTGCATGAGCCTGGAGGACGCCGAGGTGGCGGAGTGCCGGGTGCGCACTCTGGAGACCCTGCTCTCCAATGTCTCGCCCAATGGTCAGATCCCGGCCAACGTCAACATCGACACCGGACTGCCTGACTACTCTGGTGTGGGCGGCATCTGTGCCATCGACAGCGGCCTGTGGGTCGTCATCGCCGCGTATGAGCATGTCCGCACCAGCAAGGATCTCCCGTTTGCGCGCAAGTGGGTCGGCACCCTGCAGAAAGCCATGGACTGGCTGGCGGCGCATGACTCGAACAACGACGGACTCCTGGAGATCCCGGAAGCAGGCGACTGGACGGATCTCTTCGGTCGCTCGTACAACGTGCTGCTGGACGAGGTGCTCTGGTACCGGGCGAACATCGCCTTTGGCCGCCTGCTGGAGATGCTGGGCGTCTCTGGTCGCGCTGGCGACTACGTGCGCCGTTCCCAGACGATCAAGGCCGTGATCATGCAGCGGTTCTGGCCCAGCACCGCCCCGGTGCCTGAGGCCTCGCCGCGCAGCTTCGCGGACATGCAGTACAGCCTGGGCGACACCAGCTACCTGCTGGCCCAGGTCACCCCGTTTGCCTTCAACTGGCGCTGTGACGTTTACGGCAACATCCTCGCGTTCCTCTTCAACGTCATGGATCTGGACCGGGCCCGCCACGCCTTTCGCTTCATGTGGGGGGTGGGGGTGAATGACCCCTTCCCTGTGGCCAATCTGTACCCGGTGGTCCAGCCGGGCGATCCCGACTGGCGACCGTACTACACGGTGAACCTGCTCAACCTCCCCGGGCATTATCACAACGGCGGCATCTGGCCGTACATCGGCGCGGCTTGGGTGCGCTTTGTGAACCGGCTCGGGTTGCGCGTCCTGGCGCGGCAGGAGCTGCTCAAACTCGCCCGGCTGAACCAGCGCGGCGTGCTGGGGGATTGGGAGTTCAACGAGTGGGCGCACGCCCGCACGGGCAACCCCATGGGCAAGATCAAGCAGGCCTGGTCGGCTAGCGAATTCCTGCTCGCCTGCGAGGAACTGGAAATTCAGTCACATTTTTGACCGATTGTTCACAAGTCCGCCGGAGCGGCCGTCCCGGCCCTGCATTCGCCCTTGCATCCCGCCCCGTGAAAGCTATGTAGCGCGCCTTTGCAGAATTTATTGCTCCGCAGAAAACACGATGAACAAAGCCATCCTCTCGAAAGCCGCCAATGAAGCCCGTGGCCTTGCCATGGACGCCGTCCACAAGTGCAACTCCGGTCACCTGGGTCTGCCTCTTGGCGCCGCGGAAGTAGGAGCCGTGCTTTTCGGCGAGACCCTGCAGTGCGATCCTGCCAGCCCCAAGTGGCTCAACCGCGACCGCTTCATCCTCTCCGCCGGTCACGGCTCCATGTTCATCTATTCCTGGCTGGCCCTTTCCGGCTATGACCTTTCCGTTGAGGAGTTGAGCAAGTTCCGCGCGCTGCGCAGCCACACCCCGGGTCACCCAGAGTCCTTTGAGACCGTGGGCGTGGAGTGCACCACCGGCCCCCTCGGCCAGGGCGTGGGCAACGCCGTCGGTTTCGCGCTGAGCGGCAAGATGGCCGCCGCGAAGTACAACACCGCGGAGCACACCATTTTTGACAACCACATCATCGCTCTCGCCGGCGACGGCTGCCTTCAGGAAGGCGTGGCCCGTGAAGCGGTGGCCTTCGCCGCCCACAACGGCCTGGACAACCTGATCCTCATTTTCGACTCCAACGACGTCACGCTCGACGCCATGGCGAAGGTGACCCAGAGCGAAGACACCCAGAAGCTTTTCGAAGCCCTCGGCTGGGACGCCGTGACCATCGACGGTCACGATCTCGACGCCATCAAGAGCGCCGTGGAGACGGCCAAGGCCACGAACAACGGCAAGCCCAAGATCATCATTGCCAAGACCCTCATCGGCAAGGGCATCCCGGAAGTGGCCGGCACGGCCAAGGCCCACGGTGAAGGCGGCGCCAAGTTCATCGACGCCGCCCGTCTGGCTCTCGGCCTTCCTGCCGACCAGCACTTCTTCGTGAGCGACGAGGTGAAGGCTTACTTCGCCGACCTCAAGGCCCAGCGTGGTGCCGCACACGCCGAGTGGACCAAGACCTTTGACGCCTGGGCGGCCGCCAACCCGGCGCTTAAGGGCGAGCTGGACAACAGCGTGAACTACGAGCATTCCGCTGAGGAGTTGCTGAAGCTCATCCCCGAGTATCCCGCTGAGAGCAAGGCCGCCACCCGCAACAGCGGTGGTGAGATCTTGAACCACATCGCCAAGGCCGTTCCGAATGTCATCACCGGCAGCGCCGACCTCTTCGGTTCCACCAAGAATTACATCAAGGACGGTGGCGATTACTCCGCCGCGAACCCGACCGGCCGGAACATCTGGTTCGGCATTCGTGAGCACGCCATGGGCGCCATCTGCAACGGCGTGGCTTATGACGGCCTCTTCCGCATCAGCGGTGCCACCTTCTTGGTGTTCGCCGACTACTGCCGCCCCAGCATCCGTCTGGCCTCCCTGTCCAAGCTCCCTGTGGCTTATATCTTCACACATGACTCCGTGGGAGTGGGTGAAGACGGCCCGACCCACCAGCCGGTGGAAACCGTCAGCGGTCTGCGCGTGATCCCGAACCTCGATGTCATCCGCCCGGGCGACAGCGAAGAGTGCGCCGCTGCTTTTGCCGCTGCCTACAGCCGCAACGATGGCCCGACGCTTCTGGCCCTCTCCCGTCAGGACCTGCCCAACCAGGGCGGCACCCCTGCCTCCGTCCGTCGCGAAGGCACCCTCAAGGGTGGCTATGTGCTCGTGAAGGAAACCGGCGCGCTCAAGACCATCCTCCTCGCCACCGGCTCCGAAGTGCAGCATGCCGTGGATGCCGCCAAGCAGCTTGGCGAAGGCGTCCGCGTCGTCAGCCTTCCCTGCTTCGAGCGCTTCGACCGCCAGACCCAGGCCTACCGCGATGAAGTGCTGCCTCCCGCAGTCACCAAGCGCGTCGCCATCGAGGCCGGTGTTTCCGCCCTCTGGTGGAAGTACGTCGGCACCGAAGGCAAGATCATCGCCATCGACCGCTTCGGCCTCAGCGCCCCTGGCAATGTCGTCATGAAGGAACTCGGCATCACCGCCGACAGCGTTGTGGCCGCTGCGCAGTAAGCTGAGCAGACCGCAGATCATTTGAGAACCGGGCAATCCGAAAGGGTTGCCCGGTTTTTTGTTGGGGGAAGGTTGGATCCCGCTGCGACGCTTGATTTCATGGAGAAAAACTGATGAGATGAGCGCAAGCGCATCTCCATCTCCCGACCCCTCCGCCCTATGAATGTGTCAGCTATCGTGAGGCATTGCCTTCAGCTCAGCGGATGGCTCTGTCTGGGGCTCGTGTTTTCGTGCCCGGCAAATGCGCAAGACATCAAGATCCCGGATTCGCTTCCCGCCGAGGTAGTGGCGGCTTTCGAGGCGGCGAAGACGGCGAAACTGTATTCCCTAGAACCTGCGGGAGAGATGCTGCCGCAGCATGAGCGTTTGCACAACGAACGGGTCCTGGGTGACACCACACTGACCTGGGAGCAAACCGCGACGGCGTTTCGATTGGTAAAAAAAGGGGTTGCCGAGGGTTTTGATCGTCTGGCCTTCTGCTTTTCGCCCAGACACGCCCTTCGCGTCACCACGAGGGAGCATCATTATGATCTCGTGATCTGCTTCGAGTGTGTAAGGGTCGACGTCTATCGTGACCAGGAGCGGCTTTCCTCCGTTGGGCTGACGGCTTCACCCGAGTACTTCAACGCGCTGCTCAAAGCGGGCCGCGTGCCTCTTTCGGATAGTAGCTATGAAGTGTTGGCGAAGGAGGAGAAGTATTACTCAGACAGAGAAGCCCGGTGGCTGTCCGCCATGCCAGAGTCAATCCGGCCAGTTTGGACGGCCTGGCAAGCGGAAGGCGAGAAGAGAGATCTGAAGAAGCTGCAGGTACTTCTGGCAAAGCAGTTTCCCAAGGCAGAGGACCGTATTCTGGCTCTCTTTGCCTGGTATGCTCAGGACGACCGCTGGCCCTCGAACTCCAACTACGCGTCAGCCCCCAGGTTGATGCTGGAGGAGTACGGCGACGCGGATTTCGTGACCGTTGGACAGCGGGACGATTTCACAACAGCCCAGCTCGAAGGCGCGGCCAGATACCTGGTTGGCTGGCCGACCACAAGGCTGGCCGTGCTGCCCGCGAAGCTGAAACAGAAACTGCTGGCTCACGTCACCAATCAGAAGGATGCCCAAAAGATCGCATGGGCCAGGCACGCTTTTGGGCAAAAGTAGATCAGCGCAGGTTGTTTTATCAAAGCCGGATGAGAGCTGCCGCCGACTGAAGTTGGTACTCCAACCCCGCCATCGGGAACGGAGAGGGTTGGAGTTCCGCATTTATGCGGTCAGGGCCGCATTTCCCAAGCCTACCTGTAAGGCAATAAGCTTCCTCGAACCTGACGTCTCCGCCCCCCATCAAACATCCGCAGACCAATGTACGCCAGTCTACGCCTCTGCACCCCCAACACCTTGACGTACCGACGCACTGCCCACTGACTTACCGGCTCCCCCTTTTCCCCTTCTCCCTTGACCCTCCCTTGCCCTTCTTCACCCCATACTTCACCTTCTTCTGCGCGGGCATCATGCCGGTGTCTTCAATGCCCGCCTGCTTCTTGAGCTCGCGGATCTGGTCACGCAGCAGGGCGGCGCGTTCGTACTCCATCTTCACCGCCGCCTCCGCCATCTCCGACTCCAGTTCACGAATCACCTCCGTCACGGCATAGCCGCCGGCTTCATCGCGCACCACGCTTTCTTCCACATCCCGGGCGGCCTGGTAGGTGTGCAGGCTTTCCTGCACGGCGCGTTGCACGGTCTGCGGGGTGATGCCGTGCTTCTCGTTGTGATCTTCCTGCCTTTCGCGGCGGTAGGCGCTGATGTTGATGAGGGCCTGGATGCTCTGCGTGATCTGGTCGGCAAAGAGCACCACCTCCCCGTTCACGTGGCGGGCGGCGCGACCGGCCGTCTGCAGCAGGGAGGTCTCGCTGCGCAGGAAGCCTTCCTTGTCCGCATCCAGGATGCACACGAGGCTCACCTCGGGAAGGTCCAGGCCCTCCCGCAGGAGGTTGATGCCCACCAGGATGTCGAACTCCCCGGCGCGCAGGGCGCGGAGGATCTCCACGCGCTCGATGGCGTCGATCTCGCTGTGCAGGTATCGAACCTTCAGGTCCAGGTTGCGCAGGTAGTCGGTGAGGTCCTCGGCGGTACGCTTGGTCAGGGTGGTCACCAGGACGCGCTCCTTCTTCTCGATGCGCTGGCGGCAGAGCTCGATGGTCTCATCGATCTGACCCTTGAGCGGGCGCATGGTGACGATGGGATCCAGCAGTCCGGTGGGGCGGATGATCTGCTCCACGATGAGATGACGGCCCTTCGCGTTGACGTCGAATTTCTCCAGCGACTCAGCACTGCCGGAGATGCGGGCGATGGGTTTTGCCCTCGAACCCGGAACCATCGCAGGCACGCCCTCGTCCTCGCCGATGCGCTCGCGCTTGTGCGGGATGTATCCGGTGTTGCCCACGATGCTGTTTTCGATCTCGAACGTGGCGGGCGTGGCGCTCACGTACACGATCTGTTGCATCTTCTTCATGAACTCCGGGAACTTCAGCGGCCGGTTGTCCATGGCACTGGGCAGGCGGAAGCCGTGCTCCACCAGCACCGTCTTGCGGGAGCGGTCGCCCTCGTACATGCCGCCGATCTGCGGCACGGTGACGTGGCTTTCATCCAGGAAGAGCATGAAATCATTGCGGAAGAAGTCCAGCAGTGTGCCCGGGGTGCTGCCGGGTTCGCGGGAGGCCAGGTGGCGGCTGTAGTTCTCGATGCCCTGGCAGAAGCCCATCTCCTGCATCATCTCAATGTCGTACTCCGTGCGCATGCGCAGGCGCTGCGCCTCGAGCAGCTTGCCCTGCTGCTCGAACTCCGCGATGCGCGCCTCCAGCTCCTCGCGGATGGCCTTGATGGCGCGCCGCAGCTTGTCCGCCGGGGTGACGAACTGCTTGGCCGGGTAAAAGGTATAACCCGGCAGCTGGCCCGTGGCGGTGCCGGTGAGCGGATTGAAGACGCTTATGCGGTCGATCTCATCCCCGAAGAACTCCACACGCATGGCCTCGTCTTCCAGGTAGGCGGGAAAGACTTCGATGACATCGCCACGTGCCCGAAACTTGCCGCGGCTGAAGGCGATGTCATTGCGCTCATAGAGCATGTCCACCAGACGGGTGAGGAAGGTCTCGCGAGTGATCACATCGCCCACCTTCACGGGCAGCATCATGCCTTCATAGTCCTCGGGCGAGCCCAAGCCGTAGATGCAGGACACGCTGGCCACGACAATGACGTCCTTCCGCGTGAGCAGGGCCCCCATCGTGGAGAGGCGCATGCGCTCGATCTCCTCATTGATGCTGGAGTCCTTCTCAATGTAGGTGTCTGAGCGCGCGATGTAAGCCTCGGGCTGATAGTAGTCGAAGTAGCTGACGAAGTACTCGACGGCGTTGTTGGGGAAGAAGTTCTTGAACTCCGAGTACAGCTGCGCCGCCAGCGTCTTGTTGTGCGACATGATCAATGCCGGTTTGCCGATCTGCGCGATGATGTTCGCCATCGTGAAGGTCTTGCCCGATCCGGTCACGCCCAGCAGGGTCTGGTGCCGGTTGCCAGCGCGGACGGATTTCACCAGCTTGGCGATGGCCTGGCCCTGGTCACCTTCGGGCGAGTAGTGCGAGTTGAGTTGAAACGGGCTGCTCACCTGAACACCTATCACAGCTGGAGGCAGGATGCAAATCCTGCGAAAAGTAACACTTCTCTGCCGCGAAAAAGACAACCGTGCCGCCCGGCAATCGCGAAGGGTTGATGTTGCCCCCATGGAAGCTGCGACCTCCTGTCCCCACAGCGATCTTGCTTTCTAGTTGGCAAAAGCAATAGTTCACGTTATATCGCCGCGCGGTGCGTGGTGAAAGCTATCACCGCAAAAACAGTACCACCATCGACCCCAACAATATCATTATGAAATCCACTCTCGTCGCCCTCGTGCTGGCTACCGCCGCTCTGACCCTGGCTTCCTGCGCTTCCAAGAAGCAAGCTCCTGCTCCCGCTCCTGTGGACACGGGCGTGCACAGCGGCAAGTAATCCAGCTTGTATTGCACTTTGATCAGGCGCGCAGGGGCAACCCAGCGCGCCTTTTTGTTTCAAGGTTCTGGACAAAATGTGTCCAGACGCTGGAATAAGGGCGGTACCTGAAACGTCTCATGAGAGGGATCTTAACAGCTTTGTTAAAAACCCCGCCTGAGACCCAGGACTAAATAAAAACGCCAACCCAACCAACCAACCGTTCATCCAACAACCACGTCATCATGATCCGTATTCTTTCCCTTGCCGCCGCTGTCGCCACGCTGAGCCTCGCCTCCTGCGCCTCCCTGAAAAAAGATCACGGCGCCTGCTGTGATTCCAAGAAGTCTCCTGCTGCCCAGAAAGAGTGCTGCGACAGCAAGGACAAGGCCAAGGGCAAGAAGGCTGACGCCTGTTGCTCCGCCGAAGCGGCCAAGCCTGCCAAGAAGAAGTAATTCTTCCGACAACGCTTCACGTTGTCTCTTCATCCGCCGTTCCGGGTTCGTTTCCGGGACGGCGGTTTCTTTTTCCGGCCTGGGCTCGTCTTGCCGTGGGGCTGGCGCATGTCAGGCACCTTCACCCGCCCGTGCGGCACGCTGAGATGGGCATGCCCTGCCGCTACAAAGCGCCATTGGAAGTCCACCGCCTGGCTGATGCCGACCCGGATGTCCTCGGCCACCACCTGCCCTGGGGCCAGTGGCACAGCGGGACGGCGCAGGCCCACCCCCGCTGGCTGGTGCGGGCCGACCAAGGGCGTGCCATGGGCCTCTCCCGTGATGCCCATGGCCATGGCCAGCTTGCCTGGGCCTGAGCACAAGTCGCGCAAGTTCTCGCGGCCACGGCGCTGCTGCATCAGTGGGATGCCGGTGCGGGGCTCCAGGGCCCGGATCAGGATCATTCCGTTCTGCGGGCCCCCCTTCACCAGCAGATTGAAGAGCCAGTACATGCCGTAGTTGAAGTACACGTAGGCTGTACCCGGCGACATCAGGCGGATGAACTCACGGGCACTGGGTCGGGTGGCGGTATGACTGGCGGCATCACCGGCCTCCGCATACGCTTCCGTCTCCACAATGACGCCACTGCATCCATGCCACACGAGCTCCACGCCGATGAGGTCACGGGCGACCGTCAGCACATCCCTCTGGAAGAAGTCTTGCTTCAGCATCATGCTTTTGTTTGATGGAAGAATCGCCGGTAGCGACGATTCTGGGGTGTCATCGTCCACGGGGGCGGCCACTACGGAATGAAAACGATGGGAACCGGCACTGCAACACCCTACCATGGCTGACGAACTGAGCACGATGCGAGCGGCTGAGCCCAGCAGCGCTGCCACCGATACCGGCGTAGGGCCGATTGAGGGAGGGGCATATCTGCGGGTGCTCCGCCAGGAGCAACTCAAGAACGCGCGCTCGTTTCACTGGTACCGCCTCGTGGCGGTGACGGGCTTCCTGGCGCTGGAGCTCTGGCTTCATGGCATCGAGTGGCTGGTGGAGGGGCGCGCCTCCACGTTCTCCATTCTGCTGGCCTATTGGGCCATTGTCCTGGTGCTGCTGGTGGGCACCATCCTCTCGCCCCGCATTGGCAGGCTGGGCAGCCTGGCGGTGCCCTTCCTGGACATGCCCATGGTGTTCTTCTGCCAGTGGAACCTCATCGCCACCATGCCGGCGGATCCGCGTATCGCGGGGAATTTCACCATCGGCATCTTTGTCTCTCTCATCATGCTGGCGGCCAGCTCCTTGGAACGCTGGCAGATCTATCTGGCTGGCGTGCTGGCCACCGTCCTCCAGTTCGTCCTGCATCGTGCGGCGGGAGAGAGCCTTTTCGGAACCATCGGAGGCGCGGTGGTCATTCTTGTTGCCGCCGCCATGTGTGACTTTGCCCGGCGCAACCGTCTGGCCGCCATCGAGGCGCTCTATCAGGAGCAGGTGCGGCGGGAGCGGCTGGGCCGCTACTTCTCTCCCCAAGTGGCCATCGAGATCGAAAAAGGCACTTCAGGCCTCAGCGACGGCCAGTGGTGTGAGGTCACCGTGCTTTTCAGTGATCTGCGGGACTTCACCACCTTGTCCGAGCGGCTGGATACCCAAGAGATCGTGAAGCTGCTCAATCAGTACTTCGAGCACATGGTGCACCTTGTCTTTGAGCACGGGGGCACGCTCGACAAGTACATCGGCGATGGGATGATGGCCTACTTTGGGGCACCCCTGACCACCCCCAACCATGCCGAGCGGGCCGTGCGCTGCGCCCTGGCCATGAAAACTGCGCTGGTGGAGATCAACCTCCGCCGTGCCGCCAAAGGAGAACCGCAGCTGCGCATGGGTGTGGGCTTGCACACCGGCATGGCCGTGATCGGCAGCATCGGGGCCCCGCACCGGCGGGAGTACACCGCCATCGGCGACACCGTGAACCTGGCTGCCCGCATTGAGCAGCTCACCAAGAAGCATGACGAAGATATCCTGCTCTCCAGCGATACCCGGGATCGCGCCGGTACGGAGCTGAAGTTCAAGGAGATCACTGAGACGACCGTGAAGGGCCGCCATGCCAGCGTCCGGGTGTTTGCCCCGGTTTAGGCACCAGTCCGCCTGTCACAACTTCGGCGGGTTTTGACATAAAGGGGGTAAACCATGTTCTGTCCGCTTCCCACCTACAAGCCCGACCACGGGGTGCTCCACCCTGGCCCGGTGTTTCGTCCCGTCCTCAAGACCGTTCTGGCCCGGGCGTGCGCGTGTGCCGTGGGGGTGTTGGTGGTGGATGCCCTGCTGCATCCCCACTCAGCGGCAGCTCAGCCCGCCGCGGAAGCGACCGCCGCCTCCCCCAGCATCTCCATGCCTGCTCCCGTCCAGACCCGTGATCTCGCCGCGCGTTTCCAGCCGTTCCCTCCTGAGGCCCGGCAGGCCCTGCTCAAGACGTTCCCCGGGGGCCGCGGGGATGCATCGCATCTGGCAGACAGCTTTGAGGGGGACTGGTACGTGCACGAGGGGGATCTCATCGTGGACAGTGGTTTCAGGAACAACCTCAACCTGGTGGTTCGGGGCAACCTGATAGTCCGGGGCGTGCTCAGTGATCTGGATGACTCCTCCAGCCTGGTGGTGACCGGAGACGTGCTGGCGCATCACATCCTCAGCCGCCAGTTGCTGGTGGTGCTGGGTTCACTGCGCTGCAGCGGCCTCGTGCATGCGGACTATAACGACTGGTCCTTCGAAGTTTGGGGACCCGTCTTTGAGAGCCGGGCCTACATCATCACGGACCGCTCCACCATGCACCCCGATGATCCGAAGGTGGAGTACCTTTACAACGCGGACTCCGCCACCGGCAAGGGAACGGCAGAGAAGGTCCTGCACGAATCCCTCGTGCGCTGGCAGGATGAAGAGGGCGACCAGTACCGCCGGGAGATGCAGAAAGGCAAGGTCCAGTGGCTCGACGAAGAGGGAACTCCCCTGGAGACTGCCGCCGCCAAGAAGCTCAAGATCACTGGAAGCCTGCCCGCGGGAATCGAGGAAATAGCCGCGGTCTGTGACACCGGCAGGTCCCCTTTCATCACCCCGGTCCTGAAGCACCAGGACTGGCGGCTGGATCCCACGACGGATGCAGGCGTGGTGGCAGATCATGCCGCGGCCAAAGACGTAAGCGAAAGGACCGCTGCGGCGGGACATTCGCGCCTGCCGCAGGAGTGGGTGGTGCGTCTGGCCGCCGATCCCGCCCACGAGGTGCGTCGTGTGGTGGTTCATCATCCCGAACTGCCGGCAAAGGAGGCCGCCGCCCTGGCGGCCGATCAGGAGGCGAGCGTCCGCCAGCAGGTGGCGGCGAGCCGTCATGCCGCAGCCCTCCTGGAAGGGCTGGTGGCGGATCCTGAAACCAGTGTCCGCCGGGCCTGTGCCTCCCATCCCGCTCTGACGGATGATCAGCGCCGCCGCCTGTTGCACGACCCGGAGAAACGCGTGCGCCTCCGGGCCGTGCGTTACCTTCCGGTCACCGCCGCCTGGGTGAAGGAGCTTCGCAATGCGAAGGAGGAGGAGCTGGTCGCCTGGGCTGTGCAGCATGAAGGTGATGAGGTTGTTTCATCGGATCCAAGCGTCGCCATGAACGCGGGCGATTGGAAGAAAGACCTCGCAGATGAGCGTCCCGCCGTCCGCGTGGCCGCTCTGGGCAAGGCACCTCGTGGTGAACTGTTCCCGTACTTGCAGGAACAGCAGCCCCAGTTCGCAAAGGACCCTTCGGCAGATGTGCGGCGCGCCCTGGCCATGGCCTCCCGGGATGCTGCCACGCTGGAGCTCTTGAGCAAGGATGCGGACGAATATGTGCGGCGCTTTGCGCTGGATAACCTTTCTGTTGCTCCTGCCGTGTTGGTTCAGGAAGCCCGTCGACTGGCGGCGGCACCGGCGGATTCCTGGAACACCAGCTCCGAGAAGTATCTTGAGCATTCCAGCAACGTTCACGATCTCCTTGAGCATCCCCGCCTTCCGGAGGAGGCCGTGCGCATCATCGCCAAGGTCTATCCGCGTCTCTGGCGCATGGAGCCGCGCCGCAACATGCCTCTGGATGTCATCCTCGAACGTGCCGTGATCGACAGCGCCGACGTGGAACTCGCACCCGGTTTTGAGAAATGGAAACAAGCCGCCGCCAAACCTGGGAGTGACATAGGTCCCGTACTGGCTGCTTTTCTGGAAACCGAAAGTGATTACCTGAAATCCTGCGCCCGTATGCACGCTCAGACTCCGGTCAAGGCCTTGTTGAAACACGCCCGCTCGCTGGAGGGCGACAAGTACTCGCTGGAAGAAGTGGCCAAAAACCCCCGGCTCGCCTTAGACTCGCCTGAGGCGGAAGAACTGCGCCAATACCTTCTCAAGCTCCCAGAAGGAGCCGCAGACCGGGCCCTGTCGGGCAATCCCGACCTGCCCGCCCAAGTGCTGAAGGAGCTGGCCAAACGCGGTGCGGATGATGCCAATCTCACACTCTGGCAGGCACATGGTGTGGTGATCAAGGATTGATGGGACGCGGGCTGCTCGGGCCAAGAAACTTCCATCCTCACACCAAGGCACAAAGAGCTTCGGGCAACGTGGGGCGTCCCACGGATGACAACCCGCCAATGGCTCCAGCGCTGCCAGCCTCGCGAAGCGTCTTCGTAGTGCGTGTGGCTCGACACCGCTTTGGCACCTCTTGTGATGACCTAGAGCCCGGACACTGGAGCAGCGAGGATAAAGGAGGCGGGGGTTCCAGCCCCGCGGGTGAGCGGAGGGGTGGATCTGCCCGAAACCCCACGGCTACTTGCCGCTCAACACGTGCGCCACCTCAGTCGCCGTCCGACTGAGCGGGGCCGGAGACCCCGCCTCCTTTGCCGGCTGGCGGAGGTATGAGGATGGAGAGGGGGTCTCGTCGGCAGGCAAAAGCGGGAGACAGCCGTGCTTCAAAAGATCACTCCTCAGATTCAGGAATCCATATCGGATCTACGCGCAACACCGCGATCTGGAGCAGGTCCTTGCCCGCGCTTTCCGGAAGGTGCAGGGGCACCCATTCACCAACGATTTGAGGAACGCCACTCTGCATGACCAGCGGCGTAGCAACTTTCGCACGATGATACTGCTCCTGATTCGCGGACGGCCCTTCAGGCACCAATGTTGGTGGAGCGTAGTCGTATTCCAGTGCGAGGTTGCATTCGATAATCCGCCCGTCGGCATTGGCGATGCTGTCTGCTTGAACCACCAGCCCTACATGGCAGTACTGAATCTCGAATGATGGTGCAGGCTCCTGAATCTCTTTTACGGTATCCTCCTCAGCCTCCTTGTCGCTTGGTTTTCCAGGAGGGGCAATCAGCATGTGCTCGGTGGCGTTGAAGACAGAAATCCGCTTCTCCGATTGAGTTTCCGTGCGCACCAGCTCCAGCAGCTTCACCTGTTCGGGGTGTGCTGAGGCCAGCTTCAGGATCTCCTGCCATTTGGAAGCCGGGTCCGCTGTGTTCGTCATTTCCTTTGACCACTGGCGCAGTGTAGGGCCATCGCCGTGGAGGATGTGCACGGTGTGCCGGAGCACGGGACGGCCTCGGAATCTCGGCAAGTCCGCCAGAGCCTGGATGGCATCCAAATTCTCTGGAGTATTCACGACTTGAAGGGTGCGGGATGCACTGTGAAAGACACACTCGGATCCCTCTGGTAAGGGGATTTCTGCTTTCTTGATCAGATCTTCGGGGTGCTCAGCCAGAAACGCGGCGGGTACCTTGATGGACCGGGATTCCATTCCTGGTGGCAGGGGATTGGCGGCGGACTTTTCGACAGAAACCGCCGCGGTTTTAACTGCCCGGCTCTTGAGCCGTTCCGCGTGCTGGGCAAGTATCTCTTTCAATCGAGGAGTTTCAGGTGCGAGCACAGGTAGAAGATTTGCCTCTACCATGAGGAGGTGAATTGAGTCCTGGTTCGCGGGCCGCCCTTCATACTGGGGAGTCCACGCTGCCACAATTCGAGGGGTGCCGGGGACCAGTTGGGTTGTGCATTCCAAATGACTGTTGTGCTGGTCCGCCAGTGGCACCTCGATCGTCTTGTCACCGGAGCCCGCCAGCTTTTCTCGACGCCGGGTGGGTAGTGTGTTGGCCTGCTTCAGAACAAAGGACACCTCCATCTGCTCCGGAATCGTGCCCTCGCTTGCCTCCAGCTCAAGATCGAATCCGGAGAGATATTCTTCTGTGATGTGTTGCTGTAATCTTGTGGCGTTCCACTGGCCCGAAAGCGTTTCCTGAGTCCCCGCTCCGCTCTTTGCCGTTACCCGTTGACCAGCCCGGGTCTCCAGTTGAAATTCATTCACGGCCCGAACTTTGCCTTCGGCCACCAACCCCTTCAGGCGGTTGGACACGGCCCTGTGGTCTGAAGAGGTGTAGGTTTCCTCAAGGATCGGCAGCAACGCATTCTGTCTTCCCTCCAGCACGGTGGCATGAACGGAGATAGTTTCAGGTGCACTCGTTAGAGAACGTCTGGCCAGCTTTCTGATCTGCGGCATGACGCTGCTTTGAGTATGGATAGCGAGCGATGAGGTGCTGGCGTCCCAAAGAAACAACGTGCCCGGAGGAAGTGTGACACCTAATTCCTCAAGGGCTGCAGCATTCCATTGGGTGCATTTCTTGATGGATTCCTCCCATTTTTCCGAGGAATCCGTCGTTACAGGCAGCCGCGGCGGAGAGGGAGGCGGGATATACTCCGGGGCAAATGGGTCTGCAGCTGGACCGGAAACTTGCTCGCCGGGTGGGCGAAACTGCCCTCGCACCGTTTCTGTTACCCAGGGGTCTTCAACCGGCGGCTTGGCACCTGATGCCTCCAAGGCGGAGATCAACAACAGGAAGCTGGCGCTAGACTTGATGAAGGCGGACAGTCTCATGGTGCTTCGGGGTAGGGCTCTAAACCCAGGAGGTTCAAGGTAAGAAATGCAGCTTGCAAAACGTCCCTTCCCTCATGTTCAGGGCTGCCCGTAGGTTTCCAGGTCGCCAGCCAGCGGGTGGTGCCATGCGCCATAAAAGTGGACAATTCGATCCTTGCCGCGTGATGTTGCAGGTGCGGCACCGGAAGGACTGGGACGGCAGCTTCCTGAACGGTTGTCGACGGGGCATAGTGATAGGTGAACGCGACGTTGACCTCCGAAGTGTCCCCGGCAGGGCCCATGACGGGATCGACCTTCCAACGCAGGCCGGTCGGGAGCGACGTGTACTCCAAGGTGCGTCCATCCTCACTTGCGGTAGAGGCGTCCTTCCCGGGCTTCTCCTGGGTGAGAGGTGCAGATGGACCTTGTTTCTCAGAGGGCTTTGAAGCGCCAGATTTGAGTGATGTCACGCTTTGCCTGATCATGCCTGCCTCGAAGCTCGCCCGCTGTCCGCTCCTCGTTTCCAGCCGGGCGGATTCGAGCCACTTCACCGAAGGTAGTGCGGCCATCTTCTTCCAGATGGTGGAATGATCCGCGCTCTGACCGGCTTCCCTGGCGAACTCTCTCATCACGGAGGCTTCGCCCTCGACAATCGTGAGGTCGAAATTGAGAGTTATGAAATAGCGGCAACTGTGCCCACTTACAAAGGCCTCGACCATATCCAGGTTGGGCTGGCGGTTGGCGACAATCAAGAACGAGGTGCTTGGGTGATAAAAGGCAAAGGAGCCAGGTGGGAATTGGATGCCTTGTGCCGTCAGAATGCGTTGTGCAGCAAAAGCGTCGGGATGCTGAGCGGCTTTCGCCTCAGCCGATCTGTTGCTGGAGCTGGCAAAGGGATCCACTCCTTGAGCGTCAAGTTGCAGGAAACTTTTCGGTACCCGGTGGATGGCCAGTTTGATGTCGTCCGGCATGCGATAAGATCCGGTGGGCGCGCCGGGTGGCGGCGGACTAGCGTGCTCGCTCAGCAGCTGGGACAGGGCGTCGTTGAGGCGGGAATGCCCCGGCATCTTCTCACTGTTTAAGAAAGCGCATTGACATCTTCCTGGACGCTCTGGCGCGCCCTCCCAGACGCCTATCAATCTTGGATGCCCTGGAACGATCGAGATGGAAGTGTTAGTTGATGCAACTCGGGTGTCCATCATCGGTAAGCCGAAGCCGGGGGATGAGTCGGCGAAGGACACCCGTTCCATGCGTCGCTTAGGAGCGTTGATGTGCCATGAAAGGGCATAGTTGACGTCCATAAAGCTTCCGTCTGGAGCAAGGACGGGTTCAACATCCATCTGCAGTCCGATTACTTCATCCTTGGGCACGATTCTCGCCTCGTTATTCGCATTCAGAATTGCTGATGACGGGACGGTGATCTCCGTCCCTGACGTGGCCGTGACGCGCTGCCCCGACCGTGTCGGCAAGCGCAACTGCCCGAGAATGTTTGCCTCCTTCTTCTCCACAAGGGTCTCCAGCTTCGCCCAAGCGGCGTCGTGAAAAGGGGTGGCTGCGGTCTCTCGCAAGATCTCGCGCACGAAGCTCACTTCTGCCTCCACCACATGCACATTGAAGACGGGTTGCCAGGGGTGCTGCTGCTTTAAGTGGCCTGCCAACGCGTTCAACATCTCCATTTTTTGAGAGGTGGTGCGGATGGCCAGAGTCTCGGAGGCCGGATCATAGAGCATGACCGTGCCCTCTGGGAACGGCCCGAGGTATTTCGTCAGCGATCGTGTGATGGTGGCAGTAGATGCTCTGACTGAACGAGCCCAATCTTCTTTCGTTGCGCTGTCTTTTGGCAGCGCTGCGATAGGCAGGGGCGGAGCTTTTCCATCGGTTCCTTCTTCCACAAGATCCCTGCTCAGCCAGGTAAAAGATTTAGTGACCCATCCCGCAGGCTCTTCACCGTGAGCTGTTGAGAGGAGCCCCGCAGCAATGAGGCAGAGCAGGGCACCGGGGAGTCTGGGGGAGGACGTCCTTTTCATCGGGATCGTTGGGGGGAAATGAGAACCTCGATTTAGCGCAGAGGAACGTGGATTACGCAAGGTGGAAGAGTGACCCGCTACTGGTGACTGTATCTGCTCCAGCGCTGCCAGCATCGCGAAGCGTCTTCGGAGTGCGTGTGGCTCGACACCGCTTTGGCACCCCTTGTGTTGACCTAGAACCCGGACACTGGAGCAGCGTGGATAAAGGAGGCGGGGGGTCCAGCCCCGCGGGTGAGCGGAGGGATGGATCTGCCCAAAACCCAGCAGCTACTTGCCACTCAAAACGTGTGCCACCTCAGTCGCCGTTCGACTGAGCGGGGTCGGAGACCCCGCCTCCTTTACCGGCTGGCGAAGGAGTAGGGAGGGAGAGGTTGTCCTGTCGGCAGGCGAAAGCGGCGTCGAGTCGCCAGCACTCCAAGACGCTGCTGCGAGCTTTGAGAGGGCCGACTGAAATTGACTTCGGAATGTGGGCTTGGAGACTCGCTCCTGCTCTGCGCCCATCTGGGAACGTACAGCCTTCCACATCAGCCGAGCACCCTCACCACTCCCTCCGTCGCGAAGCGTCTTGGAGTACGGTGGCTCGACACCGTTTTCTAACCGTGGCAAAGCGCGAAGGACGACAACGCACGAGCGAAGCCCACGCCACGCGCACACCAAACAACCGAACCAAGGTTCAAGGCGCAACCCACCCGCCACCAGCCGGCGAAAGCATCGTCGAGCCGCTGGCGCTCCAAGACACTGGCGTGAGTCTGGGAGTGCCAAGTGGAAAGTGGATCAAAAAATGGATGATCTTCAAAGGCTCTGGTGGTTCCCGGTCATCATCCCATTCTCACTTCTTCAAACTCGCCACCCAGTCCTCATACACCCGCAACCGCTGACCGCAGCTGGCGCTGCGTGTGAAGACCGTGAATCGATCCCAGGCAAGAGGATCCGCTGCGATGGCCTGGGCCAGAGGGCGGCGTTTTTCTGGATCGTGCAACTTTTCAAAGCACTGCGCGAGAGCCAGCGCAGCATCGAGGTGCAGTTCCTTGTGGTTCTCATCCCCCAAGGCGGCGCAGAGCAGGCGCAGGGCCTCGGGATAGTCTCCAGCATCCACCGCCACCCCGGCTCTAAACAGACTCACGTCTGCCAGATAACGGCCCTCTGGATAGGCCTTGGTGTAGGCATCGAGAGCGGCATTGGCTCGCCTCGCATCGAAGGGTTTCTCTCTCTGCACCACCAGCCGGACATAGGTGCCTACAAATGGGGCCTCAGGCCAGGTACGGTTGCTAACATGGGTCCAGCCCCGGTGCTGCCGCGTGATGGCGCGCGCCAGTTGGAATTGAGCCGCTTCGCGTTTCAGGGATTGGGGATAGGCATGCAGGTAGCTCTGCCACCGAGTCTCCTGTAAACTCCACTGATCTGGCATCCCCCGATCTTCCTCCATCGCGGCAGCGGCGGCACGATACGCGCTTAGGTCATCCAATCCGTCTGTGTCATGGGCGACGGCAGGTGACCCGGATGCAGGGGCGGGAGTTTGCTCCGATGCCCGTGCAACACTGGAATGAAGGAAATGACGTTTCACTGCCTCTGCTTCCGGTGCGGGCTGGTTCAATACCAAATCGGCGGCATCAAGGGCGTTGATCGACGTGGTCCAGTCCAGAGCATCGGCAAGAGGAATCAACGCCTGACGGATCGCCTTGGATTCGGTTCTCGCGGCCTCAAGCCCCTGGCTGTCGAACACGCTGCCGAGCTTCTGGAGGCGTCCACGCAAGACATCGAACTGGCGTCGGCGTTCGGACTCCCGTTGCCAGAGTTGCTGGTTCCATTCTCGCCGCGGCTTCGTCGTGGCATCGGGTACCAGGATTTCCCGGATCTCGTAGTCCTCGCCGGCGGGATAGCCGTTGCCCGGCATCCATCCGTGCAATTCTGGTGGGGCAGCAAAGTTCCACCAGGCGGCGAGCTGGCCAGCCTCAGGGGAGTCGGGGCATTCCTTGAGTAGGCGGTCATACAGTTGACGGGAAAGTCCTCCCCAGTCGCCTTCAAAAGCCCGTGCTTGCGCGTAGGGCGATACTTCCGCCATGCGACGCAGACACTCCAGTGCCTTGTGCAAGGCCCGGGCGGCCAGGGCAGAGCCAGGGGCCAGATCGGCAGCTTTCAGGCAATGTTGAAAGGTATGGCGCAGCTCATCGCGAGCTTCCAACGCTCGGTCCACTGTCTCCAACCGATAGCCGAGAGCGAGAGCGTTGGTCCGAAGGCGCAGTTCCATCTGGCGATGATCGCTTGCCATATAATCGCCAGGACTTGAATAGACGGCTGACAGGGTGAGCTGCCCCCGGACGGCCTGCCAGACGGAGGCGATGCTCCAGTGCCACAGGGCTTTCTGAGCGGGTGTCAGAGCAGTCTTGCTAGGTTCATGTAATAACATTAACGCGCGCGCCAGTCCTGCATGCAGGTCTTTGCGGGCGTAAAAATGCATGAGCGAAGGCTGACCCCATTCCCAATAGCTCAGGGCGTCCTCCAGATGGTTTCGCTCCGCTTCCTCGTCAGGGTCTGGGCCTGCCGGAGGGGTGCCCAGCACCCGGCGCAGTGAGCGCCAGTCCTCCACTGCCAGCAGTCGGGCTACGACCAACTGATGCAACCGGGGACTCGTCGCCGCGGGCAATTGGAGTGACCGCAGCGCGACCTCCAACTGGGGCAAAGGACAGAACTGCTCCAGCACTCCTAGATACTGGCTTAACTCCTGATGGGAGTTCAGGGGCGAGGGACTTGCTGCGCCCACAGGGCGGGGCTCCCGCTGCACAATCTCAACGGCGGCGATGGCCGAGTTTAAGATAACTATCGCTTCTCCGTCCTTGCCGAGACGATGCAGGCTTTGGGCCTGTCGCAGAGCCAAACCGTCGGTCAGCCGGCTCTTGGGGAAGCGTTCCCTCATTGCCTGGAACGCTTCAGCGGCCCTCGCATCATCTCCGAGGCGCTGTAGGGTGACTGCACGGCAGTATTGCAGATCGTCACTGCTGACCAGTGCTTCAGGCTGACGCTCACAGATCCGCAGGGCCTGGGCATGCTGGCCCCCCTCCGTGGCGGCCCATGCCATGAGGGCGACGAACCTGGGGTGCCATGATGCCGCCTTGAATGCGCCCTCGTGATCAAGGGCCGTGGCCGCCAGTCGTTGCAGCATCGCAGCGTGGCGCGACCGACCTAGCATGGTCTTAATCCGGTCCAGCTTTTCCTGGTTCAGGTAATCTTCATCCCAATATCTTGCTTCGTATCCAAAGTCAGCCGGGCCATCCAGGAAAAAGCCCATCACCCGAAGGGTTGCCTCTGGACGGACAGCGAGCAGATTCAAGACGTCCTGCATGTTGTTGGAGTTGTCCTTGGTCCGGTCGGTAGCGAGCAGCTCTTTGAGGCAGCGTTCGATCTCCCTTCCGGCGGAGCTTCTTACTTCCGGTTGATCTGCGTGATCAAGCTGCGTCACATAGGCACCCAGTGCTTCCCAATGCCGACCAGCGAGAGAGTGGATGGCCCCCCGCCACCCCGCTACCTCGGCGAGATAGCGGCCCGCAGCATATTCCTTGGAGTATTCATCCAGAGCATGCTCTGCCGATTCGAGTGCCTGGAACAGGTCCTGACTCTCCTCAGGGCGATCCTTCTCCGCCTCGAGTTGTTTCCTGGAGATACGCCGGGCCTCCTCAATCTTGATACGGGCCACCATATAGAGCGCAGTCTCCCGGCGGGGATGTCCAGCGTGATTCTGCACTACCTTGTCGAACCATCCCGCCGCTTCCTCCAGAGCACCGCGACGGAAGGCGGCTCCTCCTCGCGCCACCATCCAGTGGGGAGCCAGCGCAGGCGATGCCTGGGCGATGGCGCGTTCCCCTTCTTCAATCCCTGCTTTGATGGCGGCTTGTTCCTGCGCCAGCCTGGCTACTTCGTCTGCCTTTTCCTTGGGCGACATCCACCAGCCGTCCTCCACCTTGCGATGTTCTGCGGCGATGCTGGGTGGGAGACCGCGTTTTTCCTTTTCGTATTGATACACTCTCCAGTCCACGTAGGCCTTCGCTTCCGCGTTGAAGTCACCTTCCCAGGCAGATCGTAAATCCCGCAGGTCCCATAGCAGGTTGGCCATGCGGGACTCATAGACTCCCGTCATGCGATTGGCCGCGATGGCGCTATCTATAATCTGGATTCGATCCTCACGCTTTGCAGAGAGCAAGCGTCCCACGAGCCACCCTACCGGCTCCTTCTCAGGTACCACGCTAGCCTTCTGTGAATCGGCAAAGAGATCCAGCATGGTTTTCACTGGATGTCGTTCAGGAAACGCCGAGAGCATCGGAGCGGCGGCATAATACATCGGCCCACAGGAGTTGACCTCACTCGGGGTGGTCAGACACGTGCCTGCGGCAAGCAGGGCTACAGAGAGGGAGCGGCGGGTTGCCATACAGAGGAGAGCTGAGGGATGCGCCAGCGCAAGACCGCCGACGGTTTGAGATACTGAAAATAACCAGAACTGAGGCTGCTGCCGCTGCGCAGGTGGGGAAGCCGGAGTGTCACTTGCCCTGTCTGCTTCTCATTGGCGGTGTCGCGCCCGGAAAATTCCCCGGCTGCCAATTCAACGAACGCTGCCGGTGCCAGATCCAACTCGAGTGTCCACCCGGCATCCGTACTGGAAGGTGAGGCGAAGCGGGGTGGTAGATCAATGCCTCCTTCATGAATCAGCACGAACCGGGAATCCTTTTGCAGCAGACGAAAGTCTTCGATCTTGGGAAGCAGGTCTTTCTCCTCCTCCTGATCGAGACTCAGCGCCCCCAGCACGGTGGGGACACTCCATCCGCTGGGGGAATCCGCCTGAGGCAGTTTGAAAAGGATCACACCCTCCGCACCTGCGGCGCACGCCGCCTGGCTGGCGGCTCGCAGCAACTCTGCATCCGGCCATCGCACCAGCAGTCCTCCTCCCTCGACAACTGGAGTTCTCCCCACGGTGGTGGCTGATCGGGCGCGCAGTTCCGTCATGCCTTGTGAGGTAGGCTGTCGCACTTCCCATGCGGGATCATAGATCAACGTCTCCCAGCGCCAGGTGTCCACATGGCCCAGGGCTTTGTCCTGCGCGTCCAGCACCGTCACCCGGGTGAAGTTGGGCAACCCGGCCCGCCAGGGTGTGGGGCAGCCCGCCCAGAGGGGGATCTGATCCCGCACCGTGGCCTCTGAGAGCAGCGGTGCCCGCCGTTCTGCGTTCGCGTCAGACTCCAGATCGTAGAACATGGGCAGGACTTCATCGGCCTGGGCGCACCATTCCTTGAACCCTGCCACCCGGGGCCAGCCTGCCAGGGCCGTGACGCTGAGCCGCACCGGGGCGATGTGCTGGCGTACTTTTTTCAAGGCCTCCGCGTAGCGAGGCAGCAGGCGGTCCGGGCAGTCATAGTCCAGCTGCAAGGTCTCACAGCGGAGACGCCCGCAGAGCCTGGCCAGCAGCTCGGCCAGCGCTTCATCGGCCGTGGGTTCTGACATCGTGGTGGCGGCATGATGGAGTCGGACCACCGGCGTGATCGTCAGCCCTTCCACCGGCGACGGGAGGTACAGCTTGTCTGCCCCCGTCCATTGGGTGCCCTTGCGTGCCAGAGTGCCCAGGTTCCATTGCAGCTCCCGTACCCCGTGCTTCCGCAGCCCCGCAGCCTCTTCCGCGTTTAGCGGTATAGGGCGATTCCAGACCCACCAGGCAGGAGGCGGGGGCGTCTGCCCAGCATCCACCGGCCCGGCACCGGTGCACACGAGGGCACTAGCGAGGGTTAACCAGACGACAATCGTCCCGGAAAAAATGGACCGGATGCTCCCCATGACGCGGGCAAGACCAATGAGTCAGTGGAGTTCATTGAACATCCGCCGCGAAGAATGTTGAATGGGTTTGGAAAAATATTTTCCACCGCGAAGGCGGCCGCCGTTCGGGGTGGTTCAAGGGCATCACTTCACTCGAAACTACGGCCGGGGTTGCCCTGCTCCAATTGCTTCCTGGCCTCGACCGCCCACTCCTCGCGGCTCAGTTTCTTTTTCTGGGTTTTTGCCGCAGCGCCGTCCTCATCGTCATCTTCCTCTTCATCATCGGCCTGACGTTGCAGCTCCAGGGCGCAGTGTCTGACGTAGAGGTAGCCCGCTGTGGGGCTCGCGTTTTCTTCGGCAAAGAAAGACCACGTCATCGACCCCACCATGCCATAGTTGGTCTCGATTTCCTTGGCCGCACCTTCTTCATCGCTCTCGGCGCGATGCGTGTATTTGATCAGCCACAGGGGCACCTTTTTCTTCAGGGGGGGCCAGAAGAGTTCTGCCTTGTCATGGATGTCCAGGCTGAGTGGTGGTGCCCCGAGTTCATTGGGGTGCTGCAGCCATTCGGACATCGTGGCCTTTGCGGCGAAGTCAGGTTCCTTGGCGGCAGCCGGGACGTCGGCAGCATGATGAAGCTCTTCAAGATAGCGCCGGGCTGTGCTGGATCGGTTGACGTCCAGGCAGGCCTTCTTTAGCACTTCCAGTCCTGTGGCGCCCTCGTGCTTCAGATCCGACCAGGCAGCTTCCATGCGCACTTCCTCGCTCGGGTGAGCCAGCGCTACGGGCAGCAGCCGCGCGCGGAAAGGCGGCGAGAGAAAGGCCAGGCCGACGGCGGCGCTGTGGGCATAGCTGGAGGTTTCGGGGTCACGACTTTCAAACCAGGCCTGGAGCCGGGCCACGCCTGCCTCGGAGTCATACGGGTGGCGGTCTTTCCACTTTTCCTTCAGCCGGGCCTGGTTCGCGGAGTCAAGCAGCGACACGCCAGCGAATCCTGGGGGCAGGGCCCCTTTGAGTTCCTTCACCAGCAGGGTCATCTGCTTTGGCTCCGTGGAGAATGTGCGGAACAGCGAAGCCCAGGCGTAGTCCTCCGGACCCACCCCCTGGCGGGCGGCCAGGACGAGGAGCGGCCGGGTGTCGTCAGTCTCGCCATTCTCCATCAGGTACTGCAGCACTTGAAGGAACTGGGCGTCCTCACCCGGTTGATCGCTGGCAGCGACGGTGAAGGAGGCAGGTTCTGCGATCCTTTTTTTGGCCCATTTCTGCACGGCAGGCAGCACATCCTCGACGATCAAATCATAAGTTTCGGAGTCCGTCACGCTGTCACAGACCTCAGTGAGGGCCGTCATCTGCGCCGTGATGGCGGGACCCGGCGCTGCGTCGCGCAGTTTGTCCACGGTCCGCTTCAGCAGGTTGACATCGCTCGTGGTGCGAGGCTCCGCATCCTCCTCGTCCAGGCCTTCCAGCGCTTTGGTGAGGTCACCGCCATCGGTGAGCCAGGCCGTCAGCACCCTGCCCAGAGTGTGGGGGAATACTTCGTCGTACGTCTTGCGCAGCTCGGCATCGGTGAAGGTCAGGTTGCAGGTTTCGCCTGTGTCAGCCAGGATCTTCCTGGCGAGCAGACCCGTGACCGGTCGCAGAAGGTCAAAGTGGGTGCCAGGCAGGGTGTAGGCTTGAAACGGCACCTCCGTGGTGACGGCGCGGTCCGCCATTTTTTTGGCGCTTTCTATGAAGGTGGGGTTGTCTTCCCCCTCGAAGTAGAACGTGGGGCGCTTGATAAACCGGGTGTACCGGATGGGGCTGCGCAGCAGGCTTTCGCGTTCCTTCAGCGAGTTATAAGGTGTGTTGCCGAACCCTTCGCCAGCATACAGCACCTCCCGTCCATCCGACATGCCACCAAATGAAAAGGCGGCGCGGAACTGGTCTGAGGCGGTGCTGGCCAGGAGCGTGAGCGTGCCGCCCGTGCTATGCCCGCCGATGTACACCCGGTTGGGGTCCACATAGGGCAGGGTCTTCACATGTTTCACTGCTGCCAGGAGGTCGTTCACCTCGCCGTAGAACAGCTCGAACCTTCCGGGATTATCGTTCTCACCCCGCCAGGACGGCGTCATGAGCACGATGCCCGCCTCGCGGAAGGCGCGGGCTGACTGGTCATCGTACTTGGAGGCCTCCTCCCAGAAGTAGCTGCCGATGCCGCCGAAGCCTCCATGCGCCCACACGATGGCCGGGTGCTTCTTCCCATCCTTGGGATCCGGGGTCACATACGCCACCAGTGAGCCCACCTCGGAAGGGTAGTGGACTTTCTCGAACACTCCCTTGGGCGGCTCTTCGGCGGGTCCGGATGCCTCATACGATGACTTCTTCCAGATCGTACGATGTCCCGCCCGGTCCTCGAAGAGCGGTTTTTCCGCACGGTGGGAAGCGGTGACATTCTTGTTCACCCTCTGTAGCACCATGAAGCCCACTGTGAAGAGGAGACCAAATCCGCCGAGGATCCCGGCCCCCAGCAACCAGGGCCACAGCGGGCGCTGGCGCTTCAACGCAGGCTTGCTGGCTCCGTCTGGCAAGGCGCGAAAAGGCGCGGGTGCGGGCGAGGCCACCGGCTGGCGCAAAGGGATCTCCGCCGGACGAGGAAGGGGGTGGCTTCGGAGAAGGGGCCAAGCTGCTGTCCGTGCTTGTGGACGAGGTAGTTCATCTAGGGGGGCGGGTTTTGGCGCGGGTGAGGGGTGCCGGGCACCTCCATTCATCCACACGGGAAAAAGGATTCTCTCAGGGGGTGAGTGAACACTGCTCACAAAGCAAAAATCCGGGAAACCTCAAGCTGCAATCTGTGGGCAAAACCGGGATACTCCCCTGAAGGCGGTGTCGGGATGCAATGACGGCTGAACTTGCAACGTATGTCCAGCTTTGCCGCTTTTTGCCTGGACTTGTCCTTGTCATATGGACTTCCCGCTGCCGTTCTCACCCCCTCTGCCCAGGTCGATCCTGCTGGCTGGGCTGGGCTTTCTTTCTCTCGTCTGTGGTCCTTCTGGCAGTCGCATCGCGGCGGCGGAGGTCGCACCACCGTTGATCAAGGAGGCATCGCAGGGCCAGCCTTGCGCCGTTGCGGCACGTCCGGTTGATCCCTTTGAAGAAGTCTGGCTGCAAGTGGGCGCGCGCTCCTGCCTCAAGTGTCACAAGCCGGGTGGCGATGCCGAGGACAGCAAGTTTGTCCTGCGCGATCCAGCCAAGGATTCCAGCCCGCACCAAGACGAGTCCCGGCAGCACAACCAGACGGCCTTCCAGAAGATGGCGGGCGTGCGGGAGAAGGAAGGCTTTCTCATGCTGGTGAAGGCCGCGGGAGGCCTGGATCATGGAGGTGAGGATGTGCTCAAGCCTGGCTCACCGGGCTTCCGTACCCTGGAACAGTTTGTCCAGCAGGTGGCATCTGGAACTTTGCCAGCCACCACCCCGGGGCCTGCCATGGCCATCGAGCCACAGGGAGATTTCTTTGAAGGCGTGGCGATGATGGAGGATGGGAATCTCTTGCGGAGGCTCACCCTTTCTCTGGCCGGCCGGCTGCCCACGAGGGATGAGGAAAGCCAGATCGGTCAGGGCGGGCTCAAGGCTCTCGCTCCGGTGCTGGAGACTGTGATGAAGGAGGAGGCCTTCTACGACCGGTTGGCAGAGGCGTTCAACGACATCTTCCTCACCCGGGGTTATGGAGAAGGTGCAGAAAGCGCCCTCTCCTACGAGCACTTCAGCACCACCCGTCACTGGACGCAGAAGCACGACCTCAGCAGCATCACCGACGAGAAGGCCCGCCAGAAAGCGCGGTACAAGCTGGCCGATGACTACCGGGAGGCGTTGCTCCGTGAACCGATGGAGCTCGTGAAGCACATCGTGCGGGAGAACCGGCCCTTCACGGAGCTCGTGACGGCGGACTACATCATGATCTCGCCCTACACTGCGCGGGGCTACGGACTCTTTGAGGAGCTGAAGGGCCGGTTTAAGAATACGGAGGATCCCTTTGAGTATGTGCCCGTTCGCCTGCCGTCCCTGAAGAACCGCACGGGGAGGGACCATCAGGAGTCTCCCACCGGCTTCTATCCGCATGCCGGGATGATGAGCCTCTTCCAGTACCTGCGGCGCTACCCCACCACGGAGACGAACCGCAACTGTCTGCGAGCCCGCATGTACTACCAGCACTTCCTGGGGGTGGATGTGATGGAGCTGGCGGCACGGGTGAAAGACGCCGCTGCAGTCACGGCCAAGTTTGAGGTGCCCGTCATGCAGGCCTCGGAGTGCGTGGTGTGCCATCGCACCCTGGATCCGGTGGCGGGGGTGTTTCAGGATTACTACAGCCTCGAAGGCGTGTTTGGTCCGCGGAAGGAGGGCTGGTTCAAGGACGTTTTTGGTCCCGGGTTTGAAGGGGAGGACCTGCCCGCTGATCAACGCTGGCGGGCCCTCCAGTGGCTGGGGGAGCACACCGCCCGCGATCCGCGCTTTGCCAGCACCATGGTGGAGCATGGGTTCTATGTGTTGACAGGGCGCAAGACGCTGCTGCCACCCAAAGATCCCGCCGAGCCGCACTACCGGGCGAAGCTGCACGCGCAGCAGGCCCAGCATCGTGAGGTGGCCCGCATTGCTGCGGCGTTTGTGCAGTCGGGCTACAACTTCAAGGCCATCCTCCAGGGCTGGGCGGTGTCCCCTTTCTACCGTGCCGACGGGCTGGCGGCCCAGGATCTGGCGACGAACCCGGAGCGGGCAGAGGAGCTTGGGGATGTGGGGCTGGTGCGTCTGCTGACTCCGGAGCAGCTGGAGCGCAAGGTCACCGCCATCTTCGGCCGCGGCTGGGGGCGCCTTCAGGATCCTCAATTCGCCCTTCTCTACGGCGGCATCGATTCCAAGGAGGTCACGGAGCGCGCTACGGATCCCAGCGGGGCCATGGGGGCCATCCAGCGGGCCATGGCGAATGATGTGGCCTGCCGGAACGTGCCGAAGGACTTTTCCAGGCCGCCGGCGGAGCGGAGGTTGTTTCCTAAGATCGATCCAGATGTCGCACCCGGCTCCTCCCCGGAGGCCGACCTCCGGATCCGGGAGGCCATTGCGCATCTGCACCACCTCATCCTCGGACGGAATGATGCTCCGGACTCCCCGGAGGTGGGCCGGATCTATGATCTCTTTGCCGGAGTCATCAGCGATGCCCAGGAGCGCCAGGGGTTTGAGCCGCTGGACATCTACGCCTGCCGCGTGGAGGGCGAGGGCCGCATCAAGGACCCCCGCTACATCATGCGCGCCTGGCGCGCCGTCGTCACCTGCCTGCTCCGGGAGCGGGACTTCCTCTACGAATAGCCACCCAGCATCATGAGACGTGATTTCCTAAAACTGTGTGGTCTGGCCGGTTTGGGCGTGGCGGCACCCGTGGCGATTCCCGGGTTGGGATTCGCCGCAGAGGAAGCCCGCAGTGCCTCCGCCAACCCGGATGCCTTTGAAGGGCCGTACTACGTGGTCTTCAACGCCTCCGGCGGCTGGGACACGACCTATCTCATGGATCCCAAAGGCACCGACGGCATCAACCGTCTCTATGGGAACGGCGACATCCAGACCCGCGGCCAGTTGAAGTTTGCTCCCAACGCCGCCCACATGGAGGCCGGGGCGGGCATGAGCAATGAGGACTTCTTTGCCGAGTTCGGCAGCGAGCTCCTGGTGGTGAACGGCCTGGACTATTCGGTGAACAACCACTCCCCTTGTGCCCGCTACATGGCCACCGGGCATCTCGACAGTCTGGCCTACCCCACCTTCGCCGCGCTGGTCGCCGCCTGTCGGGGACCGCAGTGTCCCCTCGCCTACCTCACGTTTGGCAACTACTCCAACACCGGGAACCTCGTGCCCATGTCGCGCATCCCCTACCTGCCCTCCCTCCAGCGGGTGGCGAATGCGGACAGCGTGGAGGGCCAGCAGCGGTCGCCCTATCACGATGACTTTGTGCTGGACCGCATCGAGCGCACGCTCAAGGCGCAGACCGATGCCCGGCTCTCCCGTCAGGTGCTGCCGCGGGTGGAGCGGGCCGAGAGCATGCTCTACGCCGCCCAGATCAATTCCAAGGCCCTTCAGCGGGTGACTCCATACATCCCGGCGGAGATCCCCAAGGCCCGTCTCGCCCAGCAGGTGGAGATCGCCCTCGCCTCCTTCAAGGCGGGCGTGTGCGTTTCCGCGAACTTGACCATCGGCCAGTTCGACAGCCACGCAAACAACGACAAGGACCAGATGAAACTCATCCCGGAGTTCCTGGCCGGCATCGCCCACCTCATGCGCCGGGCGGAGGCGCTCAAGATCCGGGACCGGCTGGTGGTGGTGATCCAGAGTGAGATGGGGCGCACACCCCAGTACAACAAGGGCAACGGCAAGGACCACTGGTCCATCGGCTCCGTCATGTTCATGGGCAAGGGCATCCAGGGGAACCGCGTGATCGGCGCCACGGACGAGAAGCAGTTTTGCGTGCCGGTGGATCCCGCCACCCTGGCCACGAATGCCGAAAAGGGCGTCCGCCTCCGCCCCGAGCACATCCATGGGGCACTGCGGGAACTGGCCGGCATCACCGACCACCGCCTGAGCGCGCAGTTTCCTTATACCGTGCCCGCCACAGAGCGGCTCCAGGGCCTCTGGGGGTGAGGCTGGTCCGCTGCTGACTTGTATCAGAGGCGCACGGGCGAGACGAAGGGATGGAGGTCGCTCCGCGGCACCAGGATCTTCCCTGGCACGGCCGGGCTGTGCAGACCCACGAGATGCTTGCGCTCCTCGTCCGCAAAGAGCGGCTCCTCCTTCATGGTGAAGACCGCCTTGCCTTCGTGGAGTTTACCATCGCTATCCGTGCCCCGGTAGTTGTAGATGAGTCCCACCTGTTTCCCATTCGCGACGTTGGGCGTCACATTCGTGATCTCCAGCGTCACTACTTCGGACCGCTCGCCGCAGCGCTTGGCCAGCGTCAGCTGGCGGAGCATGCCGATGCCACCCCAGGTCGAGAATCCTCCGATAACAATCCCCATCACACCCAGGAACCCGATGGCCAACCAGCGACCGGTGCTGGCCTCGATCGCCCATGAAAGCGCCACCTTCTTGGGATCGCTCTCCAGATACCGCGCCTCCTGCCGCTGTTCCTGGTCCACGCTGGTCAGGAATGTGTCGAACTTCACATCGGCACTATGGGGTTGCATCTCCTTGTCACCATACCGAACCACCAGGGAATATTCGTGGAACACAAAGTTCTTGGTCCGCTCGCTGCCATGCACTTCGGTGAAGGTGGCCGGAATGCCCGTCTTCCAGATCTTGTGATCCTCCAGAACATCCGTGATGGACTCTTTTTCGACAAAGACAAAGAGCACCAGGAATCCCAGCCCCAGCAAAATCAGACCGATGCCTCCCAGGATTTTCTTGGTGGCAAAGGAGCTCCGGACCCGGAGCGGACGATCAGGAAAAGGAGTGATCATGGCCGATAAGATTCGGGGATCGTAGCTGGAGGTCGGGTCGGTGAGCAACACAACTTTTTGTTTCGAAGTGCGCCTGGCGAAGAGGACAGCGTAGAAGAACCGTTCCGGTGCCTGTGCCTGGGAAGCTCGGGGAGCGCACGCATCCCTGCGTGCTGTTCGCGGCATCTTGCCGCGAACGTCAGGCGGCACATGAAATCGCATCCGCCTGAGGTGGAGGTGTTGATGGCGGTGGGGAGAAAGCGGATGCTGTCGGCCTTCCCACCTGATCGTCCTCTGCGGAGGTACCCAACGTTGACTCGCTTAGGGCTCGTCCAACGTTGGGCTGTGTTAGAGATCCCATTCTGGGATCAACTTCGAACTGAGACGGGCACGTCCAAGTGGCCGCCAAGGAACCGACGCCTTCCAGGCACTCAGTCGAAGTTTTTCCTCGAAGAGGATAAGGCTACAAGCCCGATGTTGGCGAGCTTCAAGCGAGCCTACGTCGGGTACAAGATTTTGGAAATTCTACTCCGAAGGAGTTGTAGCGGTCTGACGGCCTTTCGCATCCCAGGTTCCATGGCAGGCCGCTTCATGCGCTCTCATCGCTGACTGCTGGATTGAGGGTGCTTTTCCTCCGGCGGTTGTGCAAGCACAAACCGCCGCTCCTTGGGAAGCCACTATGAACCGGGCCCCTCACTCCTCCTTGGCCTTCTCCTTCTTCTTCCCACCACCCCCGCCCCCGGCCGCACGACCACTTGGCTTCGCCGCGTCATACGCCGGGTTGGCTGTCGGCAGCAGGGATCCCGTATCTTTCACCAGACGCTCCATCTCCGCTTTCAGTGTCTTCACCACCTCGGGCTGCGCCGCTGCCACATTGGTCTTCTCTTCGGGATCGGTCTTCAGGTTGTACAGTTCATACGAATCTTCCTCGAACCAGTGGATCAGCTTCCAATCCCCCTGGCGCACGGCGGTGCCGGGAGCGCCGCCCTGGTTGCCATAGTGCGGATAGTGCCAGTACAGGGTGCGCGGTTTGCCCTCCGCGGTCTTGGGTTCCTGTTTCAACACAGGCTTGAGATCCACGCCATCGCCGGGATACCCCTGGGGAAGGGATGCTCCGCCTGCCGCCAACAGGGTGGGGTAGAAGTCGGTCCCGATCACGGGTTCATGAATCACGCTGCCCGGCTGAACCACCCCGGGCCAGCGCACCAGCAACGCCTCGCGGATGCCGCCCTCGTACATCCAGCCTTTCCCACCGCGCCATGGAAGGTTGGATGTCGGAGACCCCTCGCTCGTGGAGAGGCCGCCGTTGTCGGAGGTGAAGACCACGATCGTCTTTTCCTTCAGGCCCAGTTCGTCCAGCCTGGCCAGCACCTTGCCCACCGCCTGGTCCATGGCTTCCACCATGGCCGCATAGACGGCGTGTTCCTGCACCTGCCGCACTTGACGGGTGTCCTCCTGCCCCCACTCGGCTTTCAGCCCCAGCTTAGCCTTTTTGGCCTTGTACTTCGATTCCAGATCCGGACGCGCCATCAGCGGAGTGTGCACATCATAAAAGGAGAAGTAGGCAAAGAAGGGCTTCTCTTTGTGCTGCTCGATGAACTTCACGGTCTCCGTGGCGAGCCGGTCCGGGAGATGTTCCCCGGGAGGGCCGTCCGCCAGACGGGGGTTGCCATAGGGCGAGAAGTACTTGTTCCCGCCGTAGGGGCCGCCACGGCCGATCCCGCCCTGGTTGACGTCAAATCCCTGGTCCTCCGGGAACCAGCCCTCGGGGCCCAAGTGCCACTTCCCGGCGAAGAAGGTCGCGTAGCCTGCGGTCTTCAGGGCCTCCGCCATCGTCACTTCTTCCAGCGCCAGCCGGTCGCCGTAGGGGGCAGGCAACAGCTTGGTGTTGCGCTTCCATTGCTCCGGCTTCATGGGCGCGCCGATGTAGTCCGTGATGCCGGTGCGCTGGGGGTACTTGCCCGTCAGGATGCTGGCCCGGCTGGGCGAGCACACCGGGCAGGTGGAATAGGCGTCGGTGAAGAGCGCCCCCTCCTTGGCCAGTCGGTCCAGGTTCGGCGTCTCGTAGAAAGTGCTGCCGTAGCAGGCCAGATCACGCTGCCCCAGATCATCTACTAGGAAGAACACGATGTTGGGCTTGGCGGATACGGCGGGGGCTGCACCGTCGAGGAGGCTCCCAGCCGAGAGCAGGCCCAGGGTGACCAGGAGGAAAGGGAAACGGATCATGATGACGAGGTTGCGGGCAGTGGGAACGCTGGCTTCGGCCGCCTTTTTCATCACGAATCGTCCGGTGGCCCCCTACCCATGGCCGACATCCAACTTTGGGTGTCGTTTTTCCCGGTTGCGCCGAGGCCGGACCTTGCCAGCCTGTGCGCCCGCTTCTGCTTCTTTATTCCAGCCGATGTTTACCCTCCTTGGTACCGATCCCCACAGCCTCGCCCGTCGCGGTCGGCTGGTCACTCCTCATGGGGTGATCGAAACGCCCATCTTCATGCCCGTGGGCACCCAGGGTTCGGTGAAGACGGTCCATCCCGTGGAGTTGGAAGCCATTGGAGCCCAGATCATTCTGGGCAATACCTACCACCTTGCCGTGCGACCCGGCATGGAAGTCATGCGCGAGGCGGGAGGCTTGCACGCCTTTGCCAACTGGAACAAGCCCATCCTCACGGACTCCGGCGGTTTCCAGGTTTTCTCTCTGGGGAAGCTGCGCAAGATCAAGGAGGAAGGCGTTCACTTTCAGAACCATGTGGATGGTTCGCCGATGATGCTTGGCCCGGAAAGCGCGATGGAGATCCAGTCCATCCTTGGCTCAGACATCGCCATGCTTTTTGACGAATGCCCGCCTCACCCCTGTGATGCGGCGTACGCGGCCAAGAGTCTGGACCTCACCCTGCGTTGGGCCAAGCGGTGCCGTGAGTGGGTGGACAAGAACCAGCCCATGACCAATGGGAAGCCCCAGCTGCACTTCGGCATCGTCCAGGGTTCCAGCTACCCCGAACTGCGGGCCAAGTCCGCCCGGGAACTGGTCGGCATCGGCTTCGATGGCTACGCCGTCGGCGGGGTCAGTGTGGGCGAGCCCGAGCCTGAAATGATGGCGGCCGTGGAGCACAGCATCCCCCACCTGCCCATGGACAAGCCCCGCTACGCCATGGGGCTGGGTACCCCGCCCCAGATGATTGAGATGGTCGCTCGTGGGATCGACATGTTCGACTGCGTGCTGCCCACCCGGCTCGCCCGCCACAGCACGGCTTTTACGGACGAGGGGACTCTCAACCTCAAAAACAACACTTTTGCCCGGGATTTCCGTCCCATCAGCGAGGACACCCACCCACTTTGCCGCGGATTTACCCGCGCCTACATCCGTCACCTGATCAAGGCCGGGGAAATCCTGGGATTGCGGTTGATTTCCCTCCACAATCTGCATTTCTACCTGTCCCTCATGTCGCGTGCCCGAACCGCCATCGAGGAGGGTTACTTCAACGAGTTTCGGAAAGAGTTTACCGCCAAATACCAACCCCACAAGGAATCATGAGTTTTTCAAGCATCATCGTCATCGCCCAAGCAGCTCCCGCAGGTCAAACAGGTGGGGGACAGAGCACGATCATCATGATGGTGCTCATGATGGTGATGATGTACTTCATCCTCATCCGCCCCCAGCGCAAAAAGCAGAAGGAGCAGGAGACCCTTCAGAAGGCCCTCTCAGCCGGGGACGAAGTGGTCACCATCGGCGGGGCCCACGGCGTGGTCGCTACCGTCAAGGAGAAGACCGTGGTGGTGAAGTTCGCCGAAGGAAAAGTCGAATTTGACCGCACCGCCATCGCCTACAAAAAAGCCAAGGCCGAAGAAGCCACGGTGGTTGACGATAAGAAATAAGTTTTTGCACCGTCTCATGACGCCGCCTTCAGGCCCTATGGCCCGCCGGGCGGCGCCTTTTGTTTTTCATCCCGCATCCTCAAAGTCAGTGCCATGAATACACCGCAAATCACCTTCATCTGGGGCGCCGTCCTGCTCTTCCTGCTGTTTTACTATCTGGGCACGACCATTCACCGGACCAAAAAGATCATCGGTACGGTGCTGACCATCGGGGTCAGTGCCTTCTGCATCTGGGCGTTCGCGGGACTGGGAATCAAAAAAGGCATCGACCTTGGCGGCGGCAGCTCCTTCACGGTGCAGCTCCAGCCGTCCATCGATGACAAAGGCCAGCCAGTCCCCCTGTCCCCGGCAGCTGTCCAGCAGGCCATCGGCATCTTGGAAAAGCGTCTCAACCCGGATGGCGGCAAGGATCTTCTGACCGCCCCCCAGGGCACGGACCGCATCCTCATTCAGATGCCCGGCGTGCATCCTGATGAAGTGGACAACATTCGTGAGACCATCCAGAAGGTGGCTCACCTGGAGTTCCGCCTCGTCCATCCCCAAGGCGACTCCGCCCTGGCCCAGATGAAGGCCACCGGCCAGCCGGTCATCGGCTACACCGAGCTTCCCGGTAAAAAAGACAAGGAAGGTAAGCGTGAAGTCGCCAGCTACCTGGTGAAGAGCCGCGCTGACCTGGAAGGCGAGCACGTCGTGCAGGCTTGGCCCGCGCTTAACCCGGAAGGCTGGGTCATCCACCTCAAGCTGGACTCCGCTGGAAGCAAGATCTTTGCTGACCTGACCAGCGCCCACATCGGGGAGAACCTCGCCATCATCGTGGACGGTGAAGTGCTCTCCGCTCCCACACTTCGTTCGGCGATCACCGGCGGCAATGCGGAGATCTCCGGCAAGTTCACGCAGGAAGAAGCCCAGGAACTGGCCTCCGGTCTTGAGAACCCCCTCAAGAACCCCATGACGATCATTGAGGAGAGCAACGTCTCCGCCGCCTTCGGTGAGCAGACCATCCAGCAAGGTATCCAGACCGGCTGGGTCTCCACCATCCTCGTCGCGCTGTTCATGCTCATCTACTACCGCTTCGCGGGCCTCATCGCCCTGATCGGTTTGGTGGTCTGCATGCTCCTGGTGTTCGGCTCCATGGCCTTGTTCAACTTCACCCTCACCATGCCGGGTATTGCCGGTATCGTGCTCACCATCGGTATGGCGGTGGATGCGAACGTGCTGATCTACGAACGTCTGCGTGAAGAAATGGCGGCCGGGAAGACGCTCACTGCCGCCCTTGAGGCCGCGTTTGAAAAAGCCTTCTCCGCTATTTTCGACGCCAACATCACCACCTTGTTCTCCGCCGTCATTCTCTTCTACCTCGCCACCGGTTTGGTGAAGGGTTTCGCGGTCACGCTCACGGTCGGCATCGTCGGCACCATGCTGGGTGCCCTCATCGTCACCCGCGTGTGCTTCAACTGGTTCATTGACGCAAACCTTCTGAAGAAGATCACCGTCACCCACATCATCCCGAACCGCACGTTCGACATGTTGAAGTGGTCCAAGCCGTTTGTGATTGGTTCCTTCGGCCTCGCAGCCGTGTCCCTCCTGGTCTTCCCGATCAAGGGCAAGGACGCCATCGGCATCGACTTCCGTGGTGGTGCGATCACCCGCTTTGAAGTGACTGCTGGCAAAACAGTGGCAACCGAAGGCGTCGAGAAATTCCTCAAGGAATCCAGCATCCAGGGTGCCTTCGTCCAGGCCAGCTCCAACGCCACGGCCAACCTCATCACGGTTCGCAGCGAGTATGACGACGGGACCAAGGTGAAAGAACTTTTGGAGTCCAAGTACAAGGGTGAGCTCTCCGGCGGGCAGACGGATCGTGTGGGTTCCATCGTCGGCAAGGAACTGGCCATCCGTTCCTCCATCGCCTACGGCCTGGCCATGCTGGCCATCTTCATCTACCTGGTGGTCTTCTATGAGTTCGCCTTCGCTGTGGCGGCCATCGTGGCCCTCTTCCATGACTGCGTCATCGCCATCGGTCTCTCGGTGCTCTTTGGCCAGCAGCTCTCGGTCATTCACATCGGTGCCATCCTCACGGTGGCGGGTTACTCGATCAACGACACCATCATCGTGTTCGACCGTATCCGGGAAATGCTCCGCACCCATCGTGGCAGCATCCGCGACATCATGAATGAGGCCATCTCCGCCACCTTGAGCCGTACCTTGCTCACCAGCTTGACGGTACTCATGTCCATGATCGTGTTGTACTTCTTCGGCGGCCCGTCCATGAAGGAGTTCGCTCTGCCGATCATCATCGGCGTCGTGGTGGGTACCTACTCCTCCATCTACATCGCCTCCTCCCTGGTGCTCTGGTACGGCCGGGTCACCGGTCGTGGTCTGCAGCGCCATGCCTCGGATTCCTCCGTGAAGGCTCCTGGTGCCGCAGCGTAACGCGAGGTTTTCGTAAGATACCGCTTCAAAACCGCATCTGCCTCCGGGTGGATGCGGTTTTTTCTTTGGCGGTATCATGAAACGCAGGCTAAAAACGACATCAGGAAAACTTGAAAGTGAGAAGCTCCCGCCCCTTGCGTCTCCCGTGAAGCGGGTTAGCGTCCGATTGGTCCATCAATCCCCTCCCAAGCCGGCATGATGCCCGAATCCCTGGCTCAGAATGCCCTGCCCGAGCAGCCCACGACGGAAGCCTACGTCGTGCAGGAACGCGTGGCGATTGGCACCGCGGGGATTGTGTATCGCGCCATTGAGACGGCCACAGGGCAGCAGGTGCTTTTCAAGCTGCTGTCGGGAGAAACGTCGAACCCCATGGACCCAGCCTGGGTGCTGGAGCGCGCTCCGGTGTTGAAGCAGATCCGGCATCCGCACATCGCCACCCTGCTGGATGCTTACGATGATCCTGAAGGCTGTGTGCTCGTGTACGCCTATCAGGCCGGTTGGGCGGGCAATGCCTTCCCGTCCCAGCGACTTTTAGCCGATGCCGATGAAGCTCGCGAGGTGGCCCGCCAGCTCTGTGACGCCATCATGGTCGGGGAAAAGTCGGGCATGCCCCATGGCGATTTGAAGCCCAGCAATCTGATCATCACTGACCAGGGTACGGCAGGGCTGAGTTTGTTGGTGCTGGACTGGGGCCTTTCCGAGTGCCGGGCGAATCCACCCGTGGAGACCCTGCAGTTCATGGCTCCCGAGCGGCTTATGGGCGGCCCAGCGACGGTTTCTGGTGATCTCTTCTCTCTAGGAGCGACGATCTGGTATCTCCTCACGGGGAAACAACCGGTGGAGGGCAAGACGCGCGAGGCCCTGCTGGCCTCCTGGCAGCAGTTTGATGCGGCCTCCATCACCTCGTTCCGCGCCGATGTGGATCCTGCCTTTGCCCAGTGGTTGGGTTGGCTCTTGAAACTCGACGCCCGGGATCGGCCCGGCTGGGTGTCTCAGGCTACCGAGGTGCTCAACCGACGTGCTCAGGCGTCGGCACCCCGCCCCGTGGCACCGCGGCTCGTGCCCCCGAAGCCGGCTGGCCCTGCGCCCGGCCCGCCTGTGGATGCGAATGCCCCCACGGCCCGGCTCATTGCCACGCCCACCACCCACCTCGCGACAGGTGGTTCCCCGCGGTTCTTCTCACCAGACCGACTGGCGGGTGTGTTCTTTTTCGTCTGTATCCTCGCCGGTGCCGCCGTCGCCTTTGTCTGGTGGGCTGAGAGCAAATGGGGCGCAGAATGGCCGACGGAACTCGCCAAGTTCTGGAAGGCGATGTGGCGGTAGGGCGCGGGCCGCAAGCGGCCCGTTGAGACGCTACGCTGGTTGAGATGCCCGCAAGCGGGCTGTTGAGACACCGCTTCGCGGTTGGTTGAGACGCTGCGCTGGTTGGGGAATACCGCAGGAAGGATTTGGATCGCCACCGTTGTCGCGCCATGTGCTGAACCTGATGTGTTACCCATGTTTTGAACCTGGAGGCTCCCCTCTGTAGCATCGGGCGACGGGATAGGATCTACAGGCAACACTTGATTCTGACTGTCACCGCCGGGGTTCGGATGCCGGAGGCAACCCAGCTATTAGCCGGATGGTTGAAGGAGCGGAGCGACTGATACCTCCGGTATTGTCAAAGAATTCCCCGACCCCGGAGGGGTCGCAGCAACGGCCGCTCCACCCATTGGCAGGCAGGTCATGTCACCAGAAGCGCGACTGAGCGGGGCTGGGAACCCCCGCTTTCTGTACCCGCCCGCGGCCCACCCCGCACCTCAGGTCTTAAGTCTTTGAATCTTGTGTCTCAAGAGCAGCACCCTCACCTCCCTCCCACCGCTCCGGGCACCCGCGGATCATGCACGGGCTCGAACTCGCCCTTTGCTTCATCCCATCGTACCCCTTGACTGACGCCGATGCCGACGCTGCCGGCTTCTTTGACGGTGTGGCCGCGTTGTTTCATGGCTTCCAGGATCTCGGGGCCGAAGGCGGGTTCCATGCGCAGCTCGTCGGGTGACCATTGGTGGTGAATCCGTGGAGCGGCGATGGCGTTTTGCAGGGTCAGCTTGAGATCCAGCACATTCACCAGATTCTGCAGAGTCTGGCTGATGATGGTGGGCCCGCCGGCGGCCCCCACGCTGAGGAAGGGCTTGCCGTCCTTCACCACGATGGTGGGGCTCATGCTGCTGAGCGGTCGTTTGCGGGGCGCTACGGCGTTGGCATCTGAACCCACGAGCTTGAAGGCATTGGGCGCACCGGGGGCTGCGGCGAAGTCGTCCATCTCGTTGTTCAAGATCACGCCCGTGCCCGGCACAATGACCTTGCTGCCAAAGGTGGTGTTCACTGTCTGCGTCAGCGCCACCCAGTTGCCCGCGGCGTCCGCGGTGGACAGGTGGGTGGTGTGCTTGAGCAGGTCGCCAAACACGTCCGTGTCAGCGCGGGGTGGTGTCCCATGTCCTGGCACCGCCACGGCTGGGCCACCGGGTTGGATGCGGTTGGCCAGAGTCTTGGCGTATGCTTTGTCCAACAGACCTCGCGGCACCGGAACAAAATCAGGATCTCCCAGCCAGTAGGCGCGGTCAGCAAACGCCGCCTTCATGGCCTCGGCCGTGGTGTGGACGCGGTCAGTTGGAGACAGGGCAGGGAGGTCGAAGGACTCGAGCACATTCAGAATCTGGGCCACATGCACGCCGCCGCTGCTGGGCGGTGGGAAGCCGATGATCTCATGGCCGCGATACGTGGTGCGGAGCGGTTCGCGGAGCTTGGGCGTGTAGGCGCAAAGATCGCCTTTCCGTAGGACGCCACCGTTGGCTGCCATCCAGTCCCCCACCCGGTTGGCGAAGTCGCCTTCATAGAAGGCCCGGCTCCCTCCGGCAGCGATGGCGCGCAGGGTGGCGGCCAGATCGGGCTGCTTGAGGATGTCCCCTTCCTTCAGTACGCTGCCGTCGTCTTTGAAGAAGAGGGCTTTGGTCGCAGGAAACAAGGCCAGCTCCTTCTTCGTGGCGGCTAGCTTGCGGGCGTACACGGCATCGAGGGCAAATCCTTCTTCAGCGAGCTTGGCAGCGGGCAGCGCGATGTCGGCCAGTTTGAGCTTGCCAAACCGTTCCAGCGCCAGGGCATATCCCGCCAGGGCTCCCGGGGTGGCTACGGCCAGCGGCCCGGTCTTGCTGGCCTCTGCATCCACTTCACGGGGCTCAGTGGTGCCCGGCTTGAGGTACATGTCCCGGCTGGCCAGCGCGGGTGCTGTCTCGCGGGCATCGATGGCGGTCACGCTTCCGTCTGCGGCACGGATCAAGATGAAACAACCTCCGCCCAGCCCGGAGTTGTGCCCATCCACCACGCCGAGTGTGAGGGCGGTGGCGATCGCCGCATCCACGGCGTTGCCGCCTTGTTCAAGGGCTTTCACGCCTGCCGCCGTGGCCAGAGGGTGCACCGATGCTACGGCTGCCTGCTTCCACTCGGCGGCGTGAGATGGTTCACAGAGGAAAACCGACGACAGCAGCGCGCCCGCTGCCGTGATGGAGCACAAGAAAGGACGACGCCGTTGCATGGCCCGCATCGTACCAGTTTGAGCGGGTGCGGCGCATCTAGATTTTCCGTCTTAACTCAGAGCCCGGCGCCTACCTTGCCGAGCGCCTCCGCCAGGGCCTGCCATTCCTCCGCGGTCGTCTCCCAGCCGCCGCTGATCCTCAGCACCCGACGCCACTCCTCTACTGGGGCGTGAATGGCCTGCATGACGGATGAGGCGCCCTTGTCCCCGGCGCTGCAGGCGGACCCAGTTGACACCGCGAACCCGGCCTGACTCAGGCGGCCGAGCCATTTCCGGTGATCATGAGCGGGCAGAACAAACAGGCTGGTGTTCCAGAGGCGGGACACCTCCTGTCCCACAATCCGCGTCCCCGGAATCAGCGAGCACAGGGTTGTTTCAAAGGCATCGCGCCAGGCACTCTGCTGGGGCACGACGGAAGCCAGTGTCTCTTCCACCGCCTCCAGCGCGGTCACCATGGCTTCGATGGCCGGATAGTTTTCCGTCCCGGCCCGGCGACCCTCCTCCTGGGGGCCGCCCCGGGCAAGATGGAGGAGTTCGTTTTCATCTCGAACCAGCAGGAAGCCGATTCCCTTGGGGCCACCGAACTTGTGGGCGCTACCGGTGAGGTAATCGCATTCGCCGAGGCCCGTCAGAGGCAACTTGCCGATCCACTGGCTGGCATCGCAGTGGTAGGGCACCTGTCTTGCCCGGCAGAGGGCGGTGAGATTCCGCCACGGATTCAAGGTGCCACTCTCATTGTTGGCCGCCATCACGGTCACCAGGGCGGTGTTTTCCGGCTGGATCAGCCGGTCGGCTGCCTCCAGGTTCAGGGAGGTGTCGGCATGCGCCGGCACCTTGAGGAGGCGGCCGCGGAACTCATGCTCCAGCGGCTCGGCCAGGCTGGGGTGTTCCGTGCTCGATGAAACTACCTTCGCCTCCGGCCCTGACTTCTGGGCCAGCCACCGCACCAGGGCGTTGTTGGATTCCGTCGCGCCGGAAGTGAAAATGACGCGGCCCGGGTCGCAGCCCAGCAGATCCGCGAGCCGTTCCCGCGCCCCTTCCAGGTGGTGTTTCACCGCGGCCGCTTCGCGATAGAGGGACGAAGGGTTCTGCCAGCAGCGGTCAGTGGCCTCCAGCCAGGCCGCCCGCGCTGCAGGATGCAGGGGCGTGGTTGCATTGTGGTCAAAGTAGCCGCGCATCATGAAATAATACTGATTTCCTCAATCCCCGCCCAGGCGTTCTGCCCCGGCATAGACATTCATCCGCCCACCACGCAGGAAGCCGACCAGCGTCTGGCCGGACTCCCGGGCAAAGTCCACCGCCAGGCTGCTGGGGGCGGACACGGCGGCCACCATCCCGATGCCCCCGGCGAGTGCCTTCTGCATGAGCTCAAAGGAAACCCGGCCGCTAACTAGCAACACGTGGCGGTCCAGAGGCAGCCGGTCCTGCCGGAGGGCAAACCCGAGCGCTTTGTCCAGGGCGGAATGGCGACCCACGTCCTCCCGTGCCACCACGAGCTGACCCTCGAGGTCGAAGATGGCGCTGGCATGCAGCCCTCCCGTTTTTTCAAAGGTGAGCTGCGCGGCCCTCAGTTGATCGGGAAGGCTCCAGAGCAATTCGCGCGGCACCGTCCATTTCCACTCCCGGGGGGCGAAGGACTGAAACACGGACTCAATAGTGGCCTTGCCACAAACGCCGCAGCTGCTGCTCGCAAACACGTGCCGCGTGAGCTTGGACCAGTCCACCTCCCCCTTGGCCAGCAGGACATCCACCACCCCGCCGTAGCCTTCCGAGCGGCTGGGGCAGACGGAGATCTCAAACAGGTCCTTCGGGCTGGTGATGACTCCCTCGGTGAGGAGGAATCCTGCTGCCAGCTCTTCATCGTGGCCCGGGGTCCGCATGACGACCGCGATGCTTTTCCCTTCCACCCTCAGTTCTAGCGGTTCTTCTGCGGCCACTTCGTCCTGCAACAGCTCATCCGGCTGCCCGCGAAAAAGGCGGGTCACGGGGACAGAGAGTGAGGCGGGCAGGTTCATGGAGGGCTTCAAGGGTAACCACCAACCAAAACGGAACGTCTTCAAATGCAACGGGGATTCCTTCCCCTCGGATTGCCTCCATACGAAAGTAAATCGCAATCTTGCAACCCTTCTTGCTTTCCGGGTTTCCCTTCCTCAATTTGCGATCATGCCTGCGCCGAAGGGTCCTCATCTTCTCTGCCTGGCTCCTCTCCCGGGCAGGCTGTCGCATGCCCTGGCGGAGCGGTTTGTCTGCCACACCAGTCTCAACGATGGCGAGGAAACCTCCATCCGTGGCCTGGTGGGGTCGGGTAATGCCCTGTACCGGGAAGGCCTTTTGGACATCCTGCCGAATCTGGAAATCATCTCCGTCTTTGGCACCGGCTACGAGGGCGTGCCGGTGGATTACTGCCGGGCCCGCGGGATCCGCGTCACGCACACACCGGATGTGCTGACAGAGGACATGGCCGATGTGGCCCTGGCGTTGGTGCTGATGACTTCCCGCCGCCTGCTGGAGGCCAATCGCTTTCTGCATGACGGCGGCTGGCCGGCCATGGCGTTTCCTCTGGGCTTCAAGCCAGGCGGCAAACGTGCCGGCATCTTTGGGCTGGGCCGGGTCGGTCAGGCTATCGCCCGTCGCCTGGAGGCGCTCGGCATGCGGGTGGGCTATGCGGGACGGCGGCCCAATCTTACGGTGAGCTACCCGTTCTTCAGGACGCTGCACGATCTGGCTTTCTGGAGCGACTTCCTTATCATCGCCTGCCCTGGCGGTTCCGCCACCCGGCATCTGGTGGATGGCTCCGTGCTGGAGATGTTGGGGCCGGACGGGACGCTCATCAACATCACACGGGGTTCGGTGGTAGAGGAGTCCGCCTTGGTCCATGCCCTGGAGACAGGCACCATCCGGGCCGCGGGCCTGGACGTGTATGAGCGGGAGCCGCTGGTCCCAGATGAACTGACTCGCCTGCCCCAGGTGGTGTTGCTTCCCCATGTCGGCAGCCGGACGGAGGAGAATCGTGAGGAGATGGCGAGGATAGTCCACGACAATCTCATTGCCCATTTCCAGGGGCAGCCGCTCCTGAACGTCATCCCCGATCTGCGGACCACCACGCAACGCCGGTTGGAATCCGTCACGCTTTTTTCCTCGCCTCCGCCCGCAGTCGCCGCAAAGTAGCTGCATGATCATCGGCGTTCCCAAAGAGATCAAGGCTCAGGAGAATCGTGTGGCGCTGCTGCCCTCCGCTGCCTACCAACTGGTCAAGCGGGGGCACCGGGTGGTGGTGGAGACCCAGGCAGGTGCGGGATCCGGCTTCCCGGATGAAGAATATGCCAACGCCGGGGCGGAGATCCTGAGCACCCACGAGGCCGTCTTTGCCCAGGCGGACATGATCGTGAAGGTGAAGGAGCCCCTGCCTCAGGAGTACCCTCTGCTGCGGCCCGGGCAGATCCTTTTCACCTACCTGCATCTGGCCGCCAGCAAGCCGCTCACGGAGGCGCTCCTGGCCTCCCAATGCACTGGCATCGCGTATGAAACGGTGGAGGTGAACCGCCGCCTCCCCCTGCTGGAGCCCATGAGCGAGATCGCCGGGCGCATGAGCGTGGTGGTGGGTGCCTACTTTCTGGCCAAACATCACGGGGGCAAAGGCGTGCTGCTCGGCGGCGTCCCCGGCGTCCTTCCGGGCAAGGTGGTCGTCATTGGGGGGGGCACGGCCGGGGTCAATGCCGCCCGCATGGCCACGGGCCTGGGCGCAGATGTGACCATCCTGGAGGTGGATGTGGAACGCATGCGCTTCCTCGACATCACCCTCCACACCGCCCACACCCTCTACTCCAACCACGCCCATATTCTGGAAATGCTGCCCAGCGTGGACTTGCTCATCGGAGCGGTGCTGGTGCCTGGAGCCAAGGCCCCCAAGCTCATCACCCGCCAGATGCTCCAGGTCATGAAGCCCGGCAGTGTGTTGGTGGACATCGCCATCGACCAGGGGGGCTGCTGCGAGACCTCCCGCGCCACCACGCATGACCAGCCCACCTATGTGGAGGAGGAGGTCACCCACTATTGCGTGGCCAACATGCCTGCGGCCTATGCTCGCACGGCGACCCAGGCCCTGACCAACGTGACCTACCGCTACATTGAACTGCTGGCAGACCATGGGGTGCCCGGCGCATTCCAACGGGATGCCAATCTTCTTGATGGCCTTAACGTCTATAATGGACATGTCACCCATGCCGCTGTCGCCGACGCCCACGGGCTGCCGCATCTGGATGCGGACACGATCTTTGCGTCACGATAGTCCACTCTTTCGACATTTAACTGTTTTATCTAGGTTCGTTCCCCTCCTCTCTTTCACATGCCTCCCTCGCCTTCCTCATCCCGCCGCCGGTTCCTGTCCCAAGCTACTTTTGCCGGCGGGGCCTTTTTCATCAGCAGCCGCCTCACCTCCTGCGGCGGCAAGGCCAATGACGCCATCAATGTGGCCGTGGTGGGTCTCAAGGGCCGTGGTGGAGATCATCTGGCGAGCTACAAGAAAATCCCGGGCGTGCGCCTCGCCGCGATCTGTGATGTGAATTCCAAGTACCTGGCCGATGAAGCCGAGCGCCTGAAAAAGGAAGGTCTGACGGTGAAGACCTATCAGGACTACCGGAAACTGCTGGCTGACAAAGACATTGATGCCGTGAGCCTGGCCACGCCGAACCACTGGCATGCCCTGGGGGCGCAGTGGGCCATGGAGGCAGGCAAGGATGTCTTTGTGGAGAAGCCCGTGTCTCACAACGTGTGGGAAGGCCGCCAGATCGTGAATGCGGAGAAGAAGCTCAATCGCATTGTCCAGGGGGGCACCCAGAGCCGGAGCAGCTTTGCCATCCGTGAGGCTGTCGCCTGGGTGCAGGCGGGCAATCTGGGCAAGATCACCCTCGCCCGGGGTCTCTGCTACAAGAGCCGCCCCGCCATGAAGGTGCGCAAGACGCCTCTGCCCGTGCCGGCGGAGGTGGACCGTGACCTGTGGTTCGGGCCGGCCCCCATTGCAGACATCCGTCGTCCGCGCCTGGACTATGACTGGCACTGGCAGTGGCCCTATGGAAACGGCGATCTGGGCAATCAGGGCGTGCACCAGATGGACATTGCTCGCTGGTTCCTGGGTGAGACGGCCATTGCCCCCACCGCTTGGAGTGTCGGGGGGCGTCTTGGCTATGAAGATGACGGCCAGACCCCCAACACGCAGATCGTGTACCAGGGTTATGAGAAGGCCCCGCTGATCTTTGAAGTACGGGGGCTGCCCACCGCCAAGGACGCGGGCGAAGGCATGGACAAGTTCATGGGGGCTGGCGTAGGCGTCATCATCCACTGCGAAAACGGCCATGTGCTGGTGCCTGACTACTACAGCGCCATTGCCTATGACAAAGAGGGCAAGGAAGTGAAAAAGTGGGAAGGTGCGGACAACCACTACGAAAACTTCATCAAGGCCGTGCGCAGCCGGAAGCCCACAGAGTTGAACGCTCCACTGCTGGACGGTCATCTGAGCGCCGCGATCTGCCACACGGGCAACATCTCCTACCAGCTTGGTGAGAAGAAGGGTGTCGAGGAAATCAAGCAGACCCTTGCCCCGATCCCGGGCGCGACGGAGACGCTTGATCGCATGCTCCAGCACCTCCAGGCGAACGCCGTGGATCTCAATGCCACCCCGCTCACGCTGGGGCCGGTGCTGAAGTTCGATCCCGCTGCCGAAACCGCGACGGGCAACGAAGCCGCCAGCAAGCTGCTCACGCGTGAGTACCGCGCACCCTACGTGGTGAAGGCTTATCCCGCGTAAGGCAGTTGGAATAGTCGGAAGAAAAGACTTGGGCCTGCGCTTCCCCGGAACTTGGGGAGCGCAGGCCTGCTCTTTGATGGACGTCGTTTACGCTGGCCGGGTGAATTGCGGGATCTTCAGCGATTCCCCGCCCTTCAACGCCGATTGGTGGGCGATGATGCCGGGCACGGTGTAGGCGAGCGCTTCGTAGAGGTCCACGGTGGGCCGTCTTGTGTTCGCCAGCGCATCAATGAACTCGTGCGTCAGGAAGGTGTGGGAGCCGTGGTGTCCGCTGTTGTGGCGCAGCGGTTCTGGGAGCAGGTCGGTCTTCCACCAGTCTGGCTGCTCATAGGGAGTCAGCTTGGCAGCGACCAGCGGGAAGCCGGCGTCATCGTGGCCCTGCTCCTTGCCTGGCTGCCAGATGGCATGGCCCTGCCCCGGATTGGCTGCGAAGCTCATCTTGCTGCCGTACCAGTTGGCGCTCTCCCGGCCCCATACGGGTCCTTCCCACCAGATGCGCACCGGGAAGGGCGTGCCCCGGTCGCTGCGGAAGTGGGCGGTCTCGTTCCAGTACGGGTTGTTGCCGAAGGCGTTCTTCTTGCACACAGGGTGATCGTTCCCCCACCCTGAGCACGTCACCTCCACCAGCCGCTCCTTCGTGACGCTCACCAGGTGGGCGGTACAGTGGGTGGGGTAGAACATCGGCGGCACGCCATAGCGCCAGGTGGGCTTATCGGCGGAGCCATAGAGGACCCGCAGTCCTGGGTGCAGGTACTCGGACTCACAAGAAACCATGCTGCCCAGGGTGCCGTCCTCGTAGAACTTACGGGCACTGATGGTGAAGTCCTGGTAGTAGCTCGTTTCGGCCATCATGTAGGTCAGGCCGCTCTTCCGGGCGGTTTCCTCCAGGCTGTGTGCCTGATCCAGAGCCTCGGCCACGGTGGCGGCCATCACGGCTGGCACGGCGGAGATCACGTGCTTGCCGTGCTTCAGTGCGAGCACGGCATGCTCGTAGTGCTTGGGGCCGTCGGTGAAGACGGCGATGGCATCCAGATTGGGATCCTTCACCATCTCCTCCAGGGAGGCGTAGCTCTTGTCGCAGCGGTAGGTTTTGACCAGATGGGCACGGCGCTCGGGAATCAGGTCCGTAACGGCGGCGACTTCGCATTGGGGATGTTCATGCCAGTGGAAGGTCGCGCCGAAACGCCCGCCTGCGATGCCAAGGCGGACCTTCTTACCGGGGGTGGCAGCGGCGTTGCCTATGGGGACGATGCCCGCGGCAGCCCCTGCGGCGATGGTGGCGAGGAACTGGCGGCGACTGGGGCGGTCGGTGGAGGTGGAGGATTTCATGCTTGGGATGGAATCAAGAGTGGTTTTGCTGCCGTTATGTGAGCGTGACGTCGCCCTTTTGGGAATGGACGGCCCCTGGTGATTTCCTGCATTTTTTCAACCATGAACGTTCTGCCCTATCACCACGACTGGCCTCTGCTGGCCGACGGGCACTTTGGACTGCAAATGCACTGGTTTGGCCGCTATGCCGGGTACCCCGAGTGGGCGGTGGAGCGCAGCCGCCTCGCCCCGCAGATGATGAGTTTTTTCTTTGTGGAGAGTTCCTCGTGCTGGGCAGAGATCAATGGGACGCGACTGGAACTGGCTACGGGTGACTTCGTCATCATCAAGGGGGGCGATGAGTTTGAGTTCGGCCACGATCCTCGGGCTCCGCATGTGAGCCTCAGCGCAAGTCTCGCCATCTCCCAGGGAGGTGAACCCAACGTCCTCCTGCAGCGGGCCTTCCCGCGGCGCTGCTCCTGGCATTCGCATACGGAGTTCGTCTCGGAGTTTGAAAAAGTGCTGGCGGTGCTGGGCGGCACTACCGTGGGGCAGGGATTTGCCCTGCATGGCGCGGTACTCCAGTGGGTGGCGTATCTGATGCGCCATCTGCACGCCCCGCTTCAAAAGGGCGCGGTCACTCCCGGAGGCCGGCGCGGGCTGGATGCCATCCTCCATGCGCAACGGTGGGCCACAGAGCATCTGGCAGAGGAAATTACTCTGGCCGACTGGGCGGCTGCTGCCGGCATGGGGGCCGTGTACTTTGGCCGTCTCTTCAAACGTGAGACCGGGCGCCGCCCCATGGAGTGGCTCAACGAACGCCGGCTGCAACTTGCCGTGCAGCAGCTCATGCACTCACCCCGTGCGGTGGCTGAGATCGCCCAGGATTGCGGCTTTGTGTGCCCGTTCTATTTCTCCCGTGTCTTCCGACGCCGCTACGGCTGTCCGCCGTCCGATGTGCGGCGGCAACCGCATCAGCGATTGCAGTCTGCGTTGTAGCTCATTGCTTCACCGTCCCCCGCTTCGCGATCTCTCGGGTGTCCAGCACCTCGCCCTTCAGATTCTTGAACTGCACCTTCATCTTGTCCGAGCCAGCGGTGAAAGTCAGCAGCAGGTAGTTGTCCTGGCTGGCGAAGAAGGCGGACTTGGCATCCTTGTACGGTGAGCCGTCGCCCTTGAGGCAGGTATTGAAATATGGCAGGCCCCCTTCCAGCTCGGCGCGTTCGGCGAAATAACCAAAACCCGTGACCAGCGCGCTGCCTTTGCGGAACTGTTCATGCCACAGGCCCTTGGTCTTGCCTGCGAGCGAAGACTGGCGCTCGTTGTTGAGGGTGAAGACGAAGCCGTTGGTGGTCTCGGCCATGAGCTTCTTGTACCATTGGAACTGGTCAGAGCTTTCATCCCAGGCATGGCAGGTCTGCCAGGTGGTGCCGAAGTCGGAGATGTGGTTCAGGTCCAGGGCGACAAAGCGCACATCGAAGGCCGGGATGTCGAAATGCCAGCGCCATTCCTCCCCTGGCAGGGCGAAGAATTCGCGGTAGGCCGTGGCTTCCACGTCATAGACGGGCTCGGCGGGCGGCTTCGGACCGCGGGGTCGGACTTCACGATCATGGTTGCCCAGGATGGGAAGGAAGGGCGTGCTGCGGAACAGCTCAGGTTGCTGGTCAATGAGCGCGCTGAAGGCCTTCAGTCCGGGTGTGGCGGCCTCGTGCAGGCTCGGGACATTGTCCCCAGCGGTCAGTAGGAGGTGCACCTTGTCGTTCTTTAGTGCGGACAGATCCCGCCCCGGCGCATAGCCCCAGTCTCCCACGATGGCCACGCGGAGCTCACCCTGGTCCGGGAGGCTGTGGAACCATGCCTCGGGGCTGGTGTGGGTCCCCGTTCCCACGGTGTAGGAGTAGAGTGTGTTGGCGTTTGTAACGGGGATCTCCACGTGATGCAGTGTGCGTGTCCCTGGAAGACGCACTTCCTCCTGGGGAGCACCGTCTGCTGCCCGAAAGCGAACCACCGATTCCGCAGGTGACGCGGTCTCCCAGTTCACGACCAGCGCATTTGGAGTGTGAGACTGGTGAGTCAGCCAGATCCTCTCCACCTGAGCGTGGGCGCTTCCCGTGAACACGGCGGCTAGAAGGGTGGCAAAGGGGAGGAACCCGGAAAGAATGCGAAACAAGCGGTGTACCATCCGACCGTTACGACTTTGAAGAGGGTGGTTTAGCCCGGATTCGAACTCATTTTTGGGGCGATGGTGAGTCTTGGTGGGTTTTTTGGGGAGCGGAGCGACGCGCCGGACATCGTTTTGCCACTTTCTGACCGCGTTTCGCCCTTTCAAATACCCCTGAAGGACTTCCTTTTGAGGCTGTTGCGCATCTCCCTAAGAGTTTTTTGGAGATTTGCGGCTCTTCTTTTTTGGCCTCTGAATTCGCTAATGCTTCATCAGCCTTAATAAAATCACCAGCCTCTTCCGCATGGCACTAGGGCTGGTTGAGCGCGCCTCAATTCTTCGTCTCCATGCCATTGTTAAAGCAATGGGGATTCCGTGGCGAAACCAAAAAGAA
>NZ_BATR01000032.1 GCF_000739655.1 Verrucomicrobium sp. BvORR106
GTCCTTCGTGGTCCTGCCAACGGCGGCACCAACGTGGGAGCCACTCACTCTCATACGCCGGAAAACATCATGGCCTCCTTCCCGGGCATGAAGTGCGTGTGCCCCTCCAATGCCTATGATGCCAAGGGCCTCATGAAGGCCGCCATCCGGGACAATGACCCTGTGATGTTCATGGAGAGCACCGTGCTCTACGGCCAGGAATGGGATGTGCCGGAAAACTCCGAACTGCCCGATGGCGAACTCTTCATCCCGCTCGGCGTGGCGGATGTGAAGCGCGAAGGCACGGATGTGTCCCTCATCTCCCATGGCCGGGCGGTGAACACCTGCCTCGAGGCTGCTCGCATTCTGGAAGAAGAGCACGGCATCAGCTGCGAAGTGGTCGATCTTCGTACGATCCGCCCGCTCGACGAAGAAACCATCTTCGAATCCGTGCGGAAGACCCATCGCGCAGTCTGTGTGGATGAAAACAAGCCCTTCTGCGCCGTGAGCTCCCAGATTGCCGCCAGCATCTCCCTGCACTGCTTCGATGACCTCGATGCCCCTGTGCAGCGCATCGGCTCCCTGGACGCTCCGGCCTTCTACAGCCCGCCAATCGAGAAGCTCCAGCTCCCCTACCCCGACGTCGTTGTGGCCAAGGTGCTGGGCATGTTCTGAGACCGGGAAAGATAGTTTCCTAGATCCCATCGCGGGCCGGGTTGTTTCCAACAATCCGGCCCTCACTGTTTTCAGATGATTGAAGCCTGGCCACAATTTATTTCATTGAATCCGAACTGAAAAAGAACGGGAGGCCGTGGGGAGCGGAATTCAGATGCTGGATTCCAGCGCGTCTGAAAGCCCTGTTTCAAAGAGTTTTTGGACTGGAGGAGGCCTCGAAGACGCTTCATGCCAGCCTGGGTGGTGACTGACGTTTGTGGAAGTACTTTCCTTAAACCTAAAGAGTGGCGGCAAGGCCGTTTCAGCGTTGTTGGTGTATGGCGCGGCCGGATGGCCTGCGCTTCTCTCAAGCACCCGGCAGGGCAGATGCGAAGTCCCTGAACTCCGGCATGCTCAAGATCCCCTGCCGCTTGCCGGGATCGATTTCCAGGCACTGGGCCAGGCATTCCCTCGCCACTTGGGGGTCGCCGGTCTGGGTTTCTGATCGGGCGAGGGCGATCAACGCCTCGCACATGACGCCTTTGACCCCGAGACTGTTTGGAAACGACTTCACCAGGCCGCCACCCAGAGAGACCGCGTTACGATGAAACCCCATTCCCACCAGCGTGCGCACCCGCCAGATCAACGCTGGCAACCGGGTGCGATCCTGGTCCGGCAGGTCCTCCAGCTCTTCCCAGGACTGATGCCACATGCCCAGCTCGCCGTAGCCTTCGCAGCGACGGAGGGTTTGGGAGAGCCGATCAGGAGGGAGAGCCATCTTCTTTCACCGGAGAATCGGGTTAAACCGTTGGCCAAGCCTGCCCGATCATAGGGAAAATCCAACTCACCGACAATAAGATAAGCGTCCGTCGAGCGGTCCCGATGGACCGTCCCCCCCGCTGAAAAATTCAACCCTCCCCTTCCCCAGTGTGCGGATTCTGGAAGATCTGCTCCACGGGTTGCTTGAAGACGGTGGAAATGCGGTAAGCGAGATCCAGAGAAGGCGAGTGCTTCTCGGTTTCCAAGGCATTCACCGCCTGGCGGGAAACGCCCAGCATCTTGCCCAGTTCGTCTTGCGTCAGATTGTGCTCGGCTCGTAGCACTTTGAGTCGGTTCTTCATGGCTGGGATGGGCGGGAGTCGCGTGTGAAAAGAGTCACCAGCCCAAATGCTGCGTAGAAGGTGGGTACGATCAGCCAGGCTGGCGCATGGTGGGCACCTGCATACGTCTCCAGAAATCCCCAAGTGCAGAACAGCGCCATCGCGAGTCCACTGGCAATGATGAAGGTCCGGGCCATCACGCTCCGCACGTACTCATCAGCATCCCGCATATAAGCGAGCAGGGACCAGAGTTGCCCAATGATGGGTGCGGAGACCACGAGGCCCAAAGCCCAGGCCCCCTTCCCTCGCACGTCGTCGAATGCCCCCGCGATGGCTGCGAGGTTCACGAGGACGTAGCCACTCATAAAGAGCGCGGTACGGATGACATACTGACGGTGTGGTTTCTGTACATCGGTGAGTTCCATTTTCATAGTCAAGTCTCCTTTACACGGTGTCAGGATATCTTGACATGAATACGTGTCAAGAAAACATGACATTATGTCAGGGAAACATGATTTAAAGCGCAGAGGGCCAAAAAAAGGCGGCCCCGCAGAGCCGCCTTCAAGATTCACGGGATGTCCCTAGGAACTAGCATCCACAGCCGCCGCTGGAACAGCCGGTTGCGACGAGTTCCTGCTCGGGCTCGTGGCATTCGTCGGAGGTGCAGCACGGGGACAGCGGGCGGTCGAGGTCCACCTCTGGGGCATTCATGCTCGGGTTGGGAGCCTGAGCTACCAAGCCCAGTTCCTGGAGGAGCTTCATGTCCTCGTTGGCCCGCGGGTTCACGGTCGTGAGCAGCTTGTCCCCGTAGAAGATGGAGTTGGCCCCGGCGAAGTAGCACATGGCCTGGGCTTCCTTGCTGAGGGAGTAGCGGCCGGCGCTGAGACGCACCTTGGAGTTCGGGATGGCGATGCGGGTGACGGCAATCATGCGCACCAGCGAGAACACATCCACCGGCTCGTTGTTCTCCATCGGCGTGCCCTTGATGGGCATGAGGCTGTTGATCGGCACGCTTTCCGGCGGAGGATTGAAGTTGCTCAGGGTCTCCAGCATCTTCAGGCGGTCATCGATGGACTCGCCCAGACCCAGGATGCCGCCGCAGCAGACGCTCATGCCCGCTTCTTGGGCGTGGCGGATGGTGCGCAGACGGTCGTCGTAGGTGTGGGTGGTGACGATGTTCTTGTAGTGATCGCGGGAGGTGTCGAGGTTATGGTTGTAGGCGGTCACCCCGGCGTCCTTGAGCGCCACGGCTTCGTCCTGGCCCAGTTCCCCGAGGGTCACACAAACTTCCATGCCCAGCGTGCTGACGTCTCGGACGATATCGAGCACTTGTTCGAATTTCTGGGTGCCCATGCGGACGCCCTTCCAGGCGGCACCCATGCAGAAGCGGGTGGAGCCATTGGCCTTTGCTGCCTGGGCGCGTTCCATCACCGTTTCCTTGCTCAGGAGATTCTCGCGCTGCAGACCAGTGGAGTAGCGGGAGCTCTGGGCGCAATAGCCGCAGTCCTCGCTGCAACCGCCGGTCTTGATGCTCAACAGGGTGCAAAGCTGGACTTCGCGCTCCGGCCAGTGTTCCTCATGAACGGCACGCGCCTGCTTGAGCAGGTCGAAGAACGGCTGGTGGTAGAGGCGGTGGAGTTCGGTGTAAGTCATGACGGTTGAAGCCGGAGCATACAGGCTCCGGGGGCTGAATGTCAAGGAGTCGGGAGGGGTGGCTGGAGGGCTGAGAGGTGTGCTCCAGACTTCTCTATCGCCCGAGGCCTCGTCGCAGTTCATCCAACGTCATTTCCAGAGATGGATCCCGATCCAATTCGGCATCGCGACGCAGCGCTTCCGCCACTCCAGGATCCATGCTGAAACGGTCAAGGATCTTGGGGACGATGTCTTGAGCATCCGCCCGACCGACGGCAGCAAGCCAGTTAGGTACGTCACTTAGAAACTTCTGCAGCAGCTGTTCAGCCGAAGCCAATGCCTGGTCGAACTCGAAGATGGGAGCCGCTATGAAAGGGCCCAATTTCTGACGAGGTGAGGAACTGCCGCCATCGCTCCAGATGATGATCTCGGTGCCAACCTTTTCGGCCCAGGCGGAGGGCTCATGCCCCATCCAGGGAGCCGCTCCGGTACGCAAAAACGTAAGCCACTCGTGGCAGTGCTCCAGGCCACTGCAACACGAGGGGCCAATCACTGTCTCCTGCTGAGTGAATTGGACACCTCCGTAGGCCCCAAGCTCATCGGATGCACGAATGACCTCGATGGCTTCATCCACGCTGTGCACCTCCATCCCATAGCAGAGCTGCAGCATGAAAGTTCCCAGACACGCGAGGTTTGAGGGCTCGAGCGGTACCCACTGCAAGCCCGGAACATCGGTCACTGGCCAAGGGGCGCACTCCCCCTCTTTTATCCAGGGCATTTCCACAACTGGAATGATGTTGATCATGGTCAAGGTCAAGAGGGCGAGTCAAAGACGGGATCGTTTGACCTTGGAAGCGGTGATGAGCCCAAGCCAGGATATAAAAACCACCAGACCAACAACAGCCGGCATGACCAACATTTCGGTTCCGATCTTCCGTCCTCCAAGAACCTCCCCGGCTCCCAGCACAAGAAGCACGAACACGGGTGCCGCAATGCCGAACACCAGCAAAGACCTTCGCGCTCCGGAAGAATCGCCTCCTCTTGGCAGGATCAGCAGCCAGGCCAGGAACTGAAGTCCCCACCATACGGCAGCTGCCGCCAAGATCAGAACGAATGCCCAAGCGTCCTCCATTCCCTCACTGTTTTACGTTAACCATGGATGTCGAACAACCCACTTTGAACCGCAGCATCTCCGCCTCCCTCACCCGGGTAAATACGGCGCGCAGCGGGCCTTCAAGAGTTCCACGAGATCGGGATCCATGAACTCGTAACGATCCGGGATGTTCAGCACCACCACCTGCTTGCCGCGTAGGGCCTGACCGAACCGGTCATTGAGGCGTTTGCGGTGCGTGGTCTCCATGACGAGCACGACATCCGCCCACTCCAGCTGTTCTTCTGAAAGGGGCACTTCCGCATCGTGATTGAGCCCGGCGGAATCGGTTTTCACCCCTGGGTAGTCGGAAAAGACAGCCTCGCCTGTGGGGCTGCGCAGCTTATTCTGGGAACAGATAAAGAGAAGTCGTTTCATCGTGCCAGCTCTGAGGTTCAAGTGATCGACAGGCGCCTTTGCGCGATGTCCTGCAAGAGTTGATCCGCAGGTTGATTCATGTCCGGTTGTTGATCCCCGGGTCGGACTGGCACGCCAATCTGGCGGAAGAAGCCCTCAAGACCAGATCCGCCGCCGGGGAGCATCATTCCAAGGATCTTGCCGCTGGAATCCAAACGATTCTGAAAAGCGTGAATCACATGGGGCGGGACACAAACGATGGCCCCCTCAGTGCAAACGTGTGGTTGTTCCATATCTCCCACGCGAAATTCAAACGCACCGCGAAGGATGTAGAACACTTCTGCTTCGGGGTGCGAATGCGGTGGTACGCTAACGCCGGGTGGAAGCTCGGTCTCGGCAATCATGAACTGGTCACCCGTCATCGCAGACGAGGCTTTGAATGTCATTAGACCTGTCTTGAACAGCAGTTTTTCCCCTTCTCCAGGGCCAAGAACAATGGGGCTCCAACTCATGGGTGTCCTAAGGTCTGTAGTTGCTATCTGGAACGCTACTCCGGCACTGGCACCAGATCCAGTGCGAGGCTGCGGAAATTCTTCACGCGGTGAAACGTCGCGCAATCGGCGTCATGATGGTTCGGGCCGTTGATGTTGGAGCGCGCAATGATTGCCAGGTCCTCTCCATCCACCACGGGCCGGGCGTACATGAAGGATTGCGTCACCTTCGGAGCTTGGGCGACACAGCCCGCGGGGAACCAGTTTAGTCCATCCATGCTGTACTGCAGCATGAGGAAGCGGCGGTCGTTGCCGCCCGGTGCCTGCTCCGCCACCAGCTTGCCGCCTTTTTCCTTGAACCCCTCCCACCAGTCAAAGACGCCCAGGCTGTCCACCGGGAGATTGGCCGTGGCCCAGAACATCTTGGACACCTCATCCCGGATGATGCAGAACTTGAGCTGCCCGCCCGGCATGGCGTGATACATGCCGAATTCCAGGCCCAGCTTTTCCGGTGAATCCGTGGCCCTCAGCATGGCATTGATGCCGGTGACCGCCTGCCGCCGGAATTTCACCGCGCACATGACCCGAAGTTTTCCCGCCACCTCGATGACATTAGGTTCGAGGTATTGATTGCCCAGGCTGGCCAGCTCTGGAAGGGCCATCATGTCCGGGATGCCCGGGAAGGCTACAGGCTCAGAGATGCGCCACGCGGGGGGGTTCAGCGGATCTCCGGACAAGTCCCCTGCCACCAGACGAGGTCCGCGGTTTTTGCCGAGACTCAAGTCATCCACGGCCCAGTAAATCTTGTCGGGATGCTGCACCATGCCCGTGTGGCAGTTCCAGTAGTGTCCCTTGAAAAGGGTCACCGGCTCCGACCAGGTTTTGCCCCCATCGGAGCTTTTCAGGAGCAGTAGATCATCGTTGCGGGACTTGGTGCCGCCTTTGTTGGCGAAGAGGTAGAGGGCACCCTGGTGCACGAAAGGCGCGGCCGAGTAGTACGGCAGCGTGGAGCTTTCCTGCCAGCTCTTCCCGCCGTCTCCGCTGCGGAGGATGTGCACGATGCTCTGAGTGGCCCGTCTTTCCTCACTCCATTGCATGCGCGGCACCACTGGCACAATGGCGACGAGCGTGCCATCCTCCAGTCTCGTGAGCCCAGGTCCTTCTACGTAGAACTCCGGGTTGGGATTGTGGAAGACCAGCGTGTAGTCCTGGGCCAGAGGCTGGGCGGCTGAGAGAGGCAACCAGGGTGTCAGGAAGCACAAGCCGGTGAGAAGCGAGGAAAGCAAGCGGCGCATGGAGTGAAGCAACGCGGGTGGGTGTCGGGAAGTTTCAGCAGACAGTGTAGACTGGAGGACCATGGTGGCGGCGTCGCCAGCATCTTCTCCGTCAGCCTGGCTCATGCCCCAACAGCCCCAGCGCCTTTCCTTTTGCCCAACCCCTCTCAATGCCGGTCGTAGTTGTCGACGTAAGGAGGCACCAACTGAAACGTCTACAGGGCGAATCTCGCGCAATACCCTTCCGCCCACCTCCAAGCCCTCCGGATCGTTCCAGCGTTTACCTTGGCTCCTTGATCCCTACTCCTGCCGCTGCACCACAGACCGGAAAATCAGTGCCTGCCAAGGAACCTTGGATGCGAAAGGGACTCAGACCGCCACAACTCCTTCGGAGTAGATGCCTTCAACACCCGTACCCAACGTAGACTCGCTGGAAGCTCGTCAACGTTGGGCTTGTAGCCCCATCCTCTTCGAGGAAGAACTTCGACTGAGGGCGTGGAAGGCGTCGGTTCCTTGGCGGCCACCCAAAACGAGCGCGGTTGGTTCGTTTTCCTCACGCTGACAAGTCAGGCATGCGGCGCTTCAAACCCGAATGGTTGTTCGATTTGGGAATGATCCAAGTTCGGCGCAACAACAACTTCCCTCCCGCCTCCTCCACCGCTTCACACCTGGCCTGTGGCCGCGCCCGTCCCAGCCGTCTGGTTGAACTCAATCGCCTTCTGCCGGGCAAAAGCCCCGGAGCCGCCTGCGATGCCAAATCCGATGTAGCGGCCGTAGTGGGCGAAGAAGTCGTCCGGCAGGAGAATGGCGCAACCGATGCCGATCAGCAGGGCGATGCCAATGTTGATGAAGGCCCCCTTCCAGTTTCCCAAGTAGGCCAGACCGGCTCCCGGAATGAAGAAGCTCAGGAGAAAAGCCACCAAGGGTTTTTTCATACAGGCGTAGGTAGTTCCGGGCAAGGATGCCTGTGACGACAGGAAAGTCAACCCGCCGCTGCCCCCCCTACTCCATCTTCTCCTTGAGCCGTTTCATCAGCTCCGTATTCCCCTCCAGTTCCTCCAGAATGAGCGTCAACACTTTGAGCGTGCTCTTGCTGATGTGGTGCTCCATGCCTTCCACATCGCGGTGCACCGTCTCGGCATCGAGGCCGAAGCCGGCGAGCAGGCGGGTGAGGATGTCGTGGCGCTTGGCGATGGCCTGGCCCACGCGCCGACCTTCGGCCGTGAGGGTCACGCCGCGATAGCGCTCATAGATCAGGTACCCCTCCGCATCCAGCTTCTGGATCATGTTCGTCACGCTGGCCTGGGAGATGCCCAGATTCTGGGCAATGTCCACCACCCGGGCGTAGCCCTTGCTCTCGATGAGGTTATGGATCTGCTCCAGGTAGTCCTCGATGGCTCGAGACTGACCATTGGAAGATCGAACAGGGCGGGGGTCTGACATGGTCCCGGAAAACTAGCAGCGAACCCCGGGCAGTGAAACTGAAAAGGCTGTAGTCCGATGAAGCAATCTTAGTCTGGGCTAAAATTTCTTGTTGACTCGAAGTTGCTCTCGGCAAAGTTAGCCTAGGCTAAGATTTGTAGACAAGCCAAAGCCTGCTGTGTGCGCAATTCAAGTCATGAAACTCAACTCACCCGTTCTTCTCCCTGCTTTCCTGTTCACCAGCTTCACGGCTTCTTCCGTGCTGGCGGGCGTTCCATCCATACCCCCATCAGCCGTTGTTACGAGTGGGCAGGCCAAGCCCCTCCGGGAGATGAGCACGGACCGGCCGGACAAGACCGAGAGCGCCTACACGGTGGACGCCGGGCATTTCCAGATTGAGGCCGACCTCATCACCTGGACCCGGGATCGCGAGCATGGCGTGGCTTACGATGCCCTGGATGTCGCCACGATGAACTTGAAGCTCGGTCTGACCAACTCGATCGACTTTCAGGTGGTGGTGGAGAGCTACCACTATGAGCGCACTCGCGCTGGCAAGGTCCAGAGCACGGACGAAGGTTTTGGCGATCTGACGCTGCGCACGAAGTTCAATGTCTGGGGCAACGATGGCGGCCGCACGGCGCTGGCGATCATGCCCTTTGTCACCCTCCCCACGGCCAGCGGCGACTACGGTGTGCCGGATGCCGAGGCTGGCATCATCGTTCCACTCGCCATCGAGCTCGCCGAAGGCTGGGCCCTCGGGCTGATGACGGAGCTGGACGTCGTCAATGACGAGGACGGCAGCGGCCACACCGTGCATGTGGTGAACTCCATCACCGTCGGTCATGATCTGACGGAGAATCTCGGTATGTACGTGGAGTTTTTCTCCGAGATCCCGACGGAGAACTCCAGCGAGTGGATCGGCACCGTGGACGTCGGCTTTACTTATGCACTCACTGAGAACCTGCGGCTCGATGCCGGAGTAAATGTGGGTGTGACGGAGGCGGCGGACGATCTGAACCCCTTCCTCGGCATTTCCATGAGGTTCTAGCGTCCCAGTTCCGCTGATTTTTCCATATCTCTGGCACCCTCCTTTCTAACCACCCTGCACCCATAAGTTCTGACATGACGCCCCGCCGCCACTTCCTCACCACCCTGACGCTTGCGACCGTTGCCGCTACCGGGCTCACCGCCTGCGGACCCAAGTCCGGAGACAAAGGCACCCGGAGATCCGGTCCCAAGCGGATCCTCACCACGTTCACCATCATCCAGGACATGGCGCAGAATGTGGCAGGGAATGCCGCCATCGTGGAGTCCATCACCAAGCCGGGTGCAGAGATTCACGACTACGAACCTACGCCGCTGGATCTGGTGAAGGCCCAGCATGTGGACCTTGTCTTGTGGAACGGCATGGGCCTGGAACGCTGGTTCGAGAAATTCTTCCAGGAGGTGAAGGGCGTGTCCAGCGCGGTGCTGACGGAAGGCGTGGAACCCATCGGCATCGGCGAAGGGCCCTATTCCGGCAAACCCAATCCGCACTCGTGGATGTCGCCGGAAAACGCCGTGGTCTATGTGGAGAACATCCGCAAGGCTTTGGTAAAACTGGATCCTGCCAATGAGGCTACTTACAATACGAACGCCGCCGCTTACACCGCGAAGATCAAGGCCGTGGATGAACCCGTGCGCCAGAAGCTGGCGGCCATCCCGGCAGAGCAGCGCTGGCTGGTCAGTTGCGAAGGGGCCTTCTCTTACCTGACGCGGAACTATGATCTGAAGGAGCTCTATCTCTGGCCCATCAATGCGGATCAGGAAGGCACCCCGCAGCAGGTGCAGAAGGTGGTGGATGGGGTGCGGGCCAACAAGATCCCGGTGGTCTTTTCTGAGAGCACCATCAGTGACAAGGCCATGCTCCAGGTCGCCAAGGAGACCGGTGCCAAATACGGCGGCGTGCTCTACGTGGACTCGCTCACCAACGACGATGGTCCTGCTCCGACATATCTTCAATTGCTCCAAACCAATGCCGACACTATTGTACAAGGCTTCGCCGGACGGTGAACGCGGTGAGCCGCGGCCAGAACGGCGGGGTGCATCGTCCCCCGCCCGCTCCATGTCCGACGACTCCACGCCGCTCTCGATCGAAGTCACCGATGTCACGGTGGCCTATACCAACGGCAACGTGGCCCTGCGGGACACCACCTTCAGTCTGCATTCTGGCACCGTCTGCGCCCTGGTGGGCGTGAACGGCAGCGGGAAGAGCACCCTCTTCAAGGTGATCATGGGTTTCCTGAAGCCCGCCAAAGGGACAGTGAGCATCGGCGGACGTCCGGTGAAGGAGGCGCAGAAGCGCAACTTGGTGGCCTACGTGCCGCAGAGTGAGGAGGTGGACTGGACCTTTCCCGTGAGCGTGTGGGACGTGGTCATGATGGGGCGCTACGGCTCCATGAACTTCCTGCGCATTCCGCGGGAAGAGGACCGGCGCATTGTGAAGGAGAGCCTGGAACGCGTGGGCATGTCCGAGTTCAAGGACCGCCAGATCGGCGAGCTTTCCGGAGGCCAGAAGAAGCGTGTCTTCCTGGCGCGGGCGCTGGCGCAGCGCGGGCGCATCATGCTCCTGGATGAGCCTTTCACCGGCGTGGATGTGAAGACGGAAACGGCCATCATTGATCTCCTGGAGGAGCTGCGGGAAGATGGGCACATCATCCTGGTTTCCACCCACAACCTTGGCAGCGTGCCGGAGTTTTGTGATCGCGTGGTGCTGGTGAACCGCACCGTGCTGGCCTCCGGGCCCACAGCGCAGATCTTTACAGAAGAAAACCTGGCCAAGGCCTTCGGCGGCGTGTTGCGGCACTTCAAGTTCGATCACACGGACCTCCCGGGGTCCGCGCGGAACGAGGTCCTGCTCCTCTCTGATGATGAGCGTCCCCTGCTCCTCGGTCACGACGGCGCACCCAAGCGGAGCGGCGTAGGCACCAAAACCGGGCCGCTGGTGGAGGATTCGCGGAAATGATGGACAGCCTGCTCGTCCCCTTTCAGTACGAGTACATGGTGAAGGCCATTCTTCTGAGTGGACTCATCGGCGCGGTGTGCGCCTTCCTCTCGTGCTTCATCACGCTGAAGGGCTGGTCGCTCATGGGGGATGCGCTCTCTCACGCCATCGTGCCTGGGGTGGCGGTGGCGTCCATTTTTGGCCTCCCCTTTTCCCTGGGGGCCTTCGTGGCCGGCCTGCTGGCGGCGGTGGGCATGGGCTGGGTGAAGCATCGCTCCCGATTGCGGGAGGATGCCGTGATCGGTGTGGTCTTCACCACCTGGTTTGCCTTGGGCGTGCTGCTGCTCTCCGTGTTTCCCAGCTCGATCAATCTGCGCACCATCGTCTTTGGCAACATCCTGGGCATCTCCGACCAGGACATCGTCCAGGTGGTCTGCATCGCCGGTCTCTCACTGGGGGTCCTGCTGGTGAAATGGCGGGATCTGCTGGTCTATTGTTTTGATGCCAGCCACGCCCGCAGTTTGGGGATGAATACCACGTTCCTCCACTTCCTGCTGCTGGCGCTGCTTTCTGCCACGGCGGTCGCCGCCATGCAGACGGTGGGTGCGGTGCTCGTGGTGGCCATGCTAGTTACCCCCGGGGCCACGGCCTACCTGCTGACGGATCGCTTTGGCCGTATGATCATCCTGGCTACGGGTATGGGCCTGTTCTGCGGGATTGCGGGTGCCTATGCCAGCTACTTCCTGGATGGATCCACCGGTGGCTGCATCGTCGTGCTCCAGACCTGCCTCTTTCTCATAGCGCTGGTCCTGGCGCCCAAGCACGGGCTGCTCGCGGCGCGGGCCCGTCGCCGGGAAGCCCGGGCGGTCGCCGGCGCGCTGGCACCTTCCATGCCCAAGGGGCCGCAACCGCCCTCGTCCTCTCTCTCCGCGTAACCTGACCTGCTCATGGACTGGCTCGAACCTTTCCGTTACTCCTTCATGGTGGATGCTATGCTCATCGGGGCCCTGGTGGGCACGGTGTGTGCCGTGCTTTCCTGCTACCTGGTGCTAAAGGGATGGTCCCTCATGGGGGACGCCATCTCCCACGCCGTGCTTCCCGGCGTTGTCGGGGCTTATCTGCTGGGTCTGCCCCTGGCCGTTGGGGCCTTTGTCACCGGGCTGCTGTGTGCCACGGCCACCGGCTGGGTCAAGGCGAACACGCGGATCAAGGAAGACACCGTCATGGGCATCATCTTCACCGGGCTGTTTGCTCTGGGACTGGTGATGTTCACCAAGGTGCAGACGGACGTGCACCTCAATCACATCCTCTTTGGCAACATCCTGGGCATCGAGCGCAGCAGCAAGATCCAGACGCTCGTCGCCGCCATTCTCACGCTGGCGATAGTGCTCACGCTGCGTCGGGATCTGCTCCTGTACTGCTTTGATCCCACGCACGCACGCACCATTGGGTTGAACACGCAGGTGCTCTACTATCTCCTTCTCGCACTGCTGGCCGGTACCATCGTGGCGGCGCTACAGGCGGTCGGCATTCTGCTGGTGGTGGCCATGCTCATCACGCCGGGCTGCATCGCCCACCTGTTGACGGATCGTTTTGATCGCATGCTCATCGTGGCGGCACTGTCCTCCATCTTCTCGTGCGTGGCCGGGGTCTATGTCAGCTTCTTCCTGGATGCCGCTCCAGGCGCCAGCATGGTGCTCGTGCAGGCACTGCTCTTCGCCCTCGCCTTTGTCTTTGCTCCCCGGCATGGCCTCATTGCCTCCCGCCGGGTCAGGGGGTAAATGGGGAATGGCCCCTGCCTACAGCGGGGGTGCCTGACTTCGACCGGGCCCACGACGTCAACTCGTGAAGTTTGAAGTTTGAGATTTGAAGTTTGCCACCTTCATTGCCTCATGCCCGACACCTCCCTCTCCGCCACCACCGGTTTCATCTTTGACTGGGATGGCGTCATCATCGACTCCCATGCGCAGCATGAGGAAAGCTGGCAGCTCCTGTTTACTGAGCTCGGCCGTCCCATGCCAGAAGGCTTCTTCAAGGCCACTTTTGGGATGCGCAACCAGCAGATCATCCCCATGTGCTTTGATTTTGTGGCAGCAGATGACCACGCAGAAATCGCCCGACTGGGCAATCGCAAGGAGGAGCTCTACCGGGAGATCCTGCGGCGCGACGGCATCGTCCCTCTGCCCGGCGTGGTGACGCTCCTGGAGGAATTGCTCTCGCTCGGCATCCCCACCTCGGTGGGGTCCTCCACGCCGCGTTTGAACATCGAGACCATCATGGGCATGACCGGGCTGGATCGCTATTTTCAGCACATTGTCAGCGCGGAAGATGTCACCGTGGGCAAGCCCGATCCGCAGGTGTTCCTGAAGGCCGCGGAAAAGCTGGGCCGCACACCTGAGCGTTGTGTGGTGTTTGAAGATGCGCATGTCGGGATTGAGGCTGGCAAACGCGCCGGCATGAAGGTGGTGGCAGTGGCCACAACCCATCCGCTGGAAAGCCTGGGCCAGGCGGATGTTGCTTACTCGAACCTCGAGGGTTTGCGCGTGGAGACGATCATTGCAGCCACAGGTCTGTGAAAGTGACGGTGGCAGGAGGGCTGGCCAAGGGTGTTGGGAGATTTTTTAGAATGAGCATCGAATGATGAATAAGGGTTCATGAGCCTCGTCTGATATGACGAACCGCGACGCACAAAACAACGCAACACCGCGGCTCAAAAACCCCAATGAAACTCGTCATCTCATCCCTCGTTATCGCGCTCACTCTTGCCTTCGCTCCCACTGCGACCTTTGCCGGCGGGCATGACCATGGCCACGGCCACGGCCACGGCGGTCACGGCCACGGCGGCCACGGACACGGTGGTCACGGACATGGCCACGGTGGTCACGGACATGGCCACGGTGGTCACGGACATGGCCACGGTGGTCACGGACATGGCCACGGTGGTCACGGACATGGCCACGGTGGTCACGGACATGGCCACGGCGGTCATGGCCACGGCCACGGCGGTCATGGCCACGGTCATGGTGGTCACACCATCTACATTCCGGGCGTTGGCTATGTGGTGATCGGCCGGTGATCTGGGCTGCCCTCCTGTCTCGGCAGGGCCGCCGGGTGGTGGCCTGATGAGAGGCGGGAGTAGTTTATTGAAACCCGCACTGCTTCAGTCCTCCAGCTGCTTCCCTTGAGAAGCCTCCTACCATGAAAATGCTGTTTGTTCCCCTTGCCGTTCTTGTGCTCGCCTGTGGCGCCACCATGGCTGCCTCCACGGTGAGCCCCAACACCCCTGGCGACACCTTCATGCAAAAGCTGCGCCATGTCTGTGGTGTCCGCTTCTGCGGCTGTCACCATCATCATCACTGCCATGACTGGTGTGACCATCGCGGCCGCCACTGGCATTGCCCCGGGCACGATTAAGGTTCGTCATGCCACCGGCCCGGGCCGGCGTCTCCTCCGTCCGGGACGGGAGATCGCATGAGGAAATAATCACTGCCCACATCCTCCCCACGCGCCTCCACGGTCCACCCGTGCTTTTCATAGAAGGCCAGGGCGCGCGCATTGGCCGTCGCACATTTCAACGTCCAGGTTGTTTCCTTGAAGGAGAAGAGGGTGCGCATCAAGGCCTCCCCCACTCCCTGCCCCTGACTCGCAGGGTGCACATACAGGTGGTGGATGAAGTTGTCCGGCTCCCAGATGGAGATGAACCCCCAGACGGCCCCGTCGTCCGCCTCAGCCACCCAGATGCGCTCCCCTGCGGTTTCGATGGCGAAGTCCGCAAGCGTGAAGCTGCCCGGTGCCCGCCAGTGGAACGTGTTTTCACGACACGTCACCAGCAGTTGCGCCAGCGCCGCCTCGTCTTGGAGGCGTATCGGGCGGATGGAGAAGCTGGGTGGGATCGCAGGATGTTGGGGCATGCAGGGGACGAATACCCATACGACTCCGGCGATGGTTTCTGGACAGATGGTGACCTCATTTTCACATTGCAGTATCCTGACTGCAGAGTCAGGGCACCTGACGCCACGGCGCTCGACAAGGCTCACTTCATCTGGCAGTTTCCTGCAATGTCAGTGTTAAATGGAGAAGATTTTCTGGAGGCCGGATGGGCCCCGGGACCGCAGATTGGACAAGCCCTTGTCAAAGCCGCCGAGTATGAGGCGCGGGGTGTTACGGACCCGGCTTACTTGCTGAAACTGCTGCGCCGGGACTTTCCGCCCACCGCACCGAAGTTGACCATGAAGGCGGAGCCTGCGCCCCTGGCTGAGGCCATTGAGGCGACGTGCCCTGAGGACGAGCGCAACATCAAGTCCGTGCGTCGTTACATGAATGAGCTGCTGCAGACGCCCGTGGTGACCCGCGGCGCGGTCATGCCTGATGCCTGCCCCGCCGGTTCGGTGCCTGCCACCATCCCGGTCGGTGGCGCGGTGGCTGTGGAGAACGCCATCATCCCCAGTGCCCACAGTGCGGACATCTGCTGCTCCATGCACGCCACCTTCTTCCAGTGCCCCAAAGGCGTGACAGAAATGCTGGACGACCTCATGGCCTCCACCCGCTTTGGCATGGGAGGACGGCGGCCGGAGAACTATGTGCCGCATTCCGTAAATCATGAAAATGTGTGGCAGAACCCGTTTCTGCAAGGTCTGCGGGAGGATGCGCTCAAACACATGGCCGATCAGGGTGATGGCAACCACTTTGCCTATCTGGGTCGCATCCGGATTACTGAGGCGGCTCGCCAGCAGTTGCGCGCCGCCGGGCATGTAGAGCTGGCTGATTCATTGACTGGACATGATGAAAGCCTCGTGCTGGTGACTCACCACGGTTCCCGTGGTCTGGGGGCCAAGGTCTATGCCCGCGGGCAGAAGGCGGCCCTGGCACATGTGAAACGTCACGCCATCGACATTCCCGCCCCGGCGGCATGGCTGGACTATGGCACCCAGGAAGGCCGTGACTACTGGGAGGCGTTGCAATACGTCTCGCGGTGGACGAAGGCCAATCACGAGAGCATCCATGCCAGGTTCTTGGAAAGAACAGGTAGTGTCAAGGTGGCCGCCTTTGGGAACGAACACAATTTTGTCTGGAAGCGTGGGGACACCTTCCTCCATGGCAAGGGGGCGACCCCAGCCTGGAAGGATGAGGCCGGGCGGCCGCTGCTGGGCCTCATTCCGCTGAACATGGCCAGCCCCATCCTCGTCGTGCTGGGGCGTGACAATGAGGACTACCTCTCGTTCTGCCCGCATGGCGCGGGACGAAATCAGTCCCGCACCGCCATGTTGCGGGCCTATCGGAATGAGGAGGGCGAGCTCGATGCCAAACGTGTGCAACAGGCCCTGGAGCACAGCACCCGCGGGATTGAAGCCCGCTGGTACTACGGGAAGCCCGATTTGTCCGAGTCACCCCTGGGCTATAAGCCCGCCGCGCAGGTGAAGGCGCAGATCCAGCAGTTCGGTCTTGCCGATGTGGTGGCGGAGATTGAGCCCCTCGGCTCCATCATGGCCGGCGACTCCGGTCCCCCGCCCTGGATTCGCCGCAAGGACGAGCTCACCCCCAAGCAGCTCCGCGCCATCGAGCACCGTTCCGACCGCCGGAAGGAACGTCAGCGGTTGCGGGATCTGGATGATGGCGGGAACGTGGAGGTAGAGGCGGATGAGGACGATTGAGAGAAAAGGGTTCTAGGAGTTTGTGCGAGTGCTGATGGCCCGCGATTCCCGCGCAGCGGGCCAGCACTCTTGAATGCTGGCTGGCCGTTGCGACGTTCCATTTGGGTATGGGAAACAACGCCGATCGTAGTTGTCGACGTGAGGAGGCACAAATTTCCCCCGTGTATAACAGCGTGGCTCCCATGATGAACAAGGGCCCAAGGTGTACGCTGGGATCGGGGTTGGACGGCCAACGTAGACTCGCTGGAAGCTCGTCAACGTTGGGCTTGTTGCCCCATCCTCTTCGAGGAAGAACTTCAGCGAACTCTCCGAAACCGGTAGGCACCTCACTCGACCACCTCACCTCGCCGCCGCTGTCTCGGCCTTCGCATCCTCGTCCGCACTCGCAGACACCGTGCCCCCTGGCACCACAGGCACGCCGGGGAGATTGATGGTGAAGAACGAGCCTTCGCCCGTTTCGCTTTTCAAGGCGATAGTCCCACCCATCAGCTGAACGAGCTGACGGGAGATGCTGAGACCCAGGCCTGTGCCACGGCCGGCTGCATTCTCCGCCACTTGTTCATAGTCGCGGAAGATGCGCTTTTGATCGGTTTCAGAGATGCCCACGCCGGTGTCAGAGACGCGGAACTGCAGGTCAAACTTGGGATGGGTGCCTGCCACCCGGGTGCCAAAAGCCTCCAGGGCGATGCTGCCTTCCGCAGTGAATTTCAGCGCGTTGGAGACCAGATTCCCCAGCACCTGTTTCAGACGTTCTACATCCAGTTCCAGCAGAGGTGGGACCTCCGGAGACGTGCGGCAGATGAAAGCGAGTCCCTTTAAGCGGATCGCGCCCTCGTGCACCACCGCAACTTCATGCAACACATCCCGCACGTTGATCGGTGTGGGATCCAGCTTCAAGCGGCCTACCTCCATGCGGGAGAGATCGAGCAAATCGTTCACCAGGCGCAGCAGCGATCGCCCACTGGCCTGGATGGCCGCCAGGGATTCCTGTCCGGCCCTGCTGTCGGGGCTCCTGGCCAGGAGTTCGGCATGCCCGATGATGGAGGTCAGCGGATTGCGGATCTCATGGCTGACGTTGGCGAGGAAGCGGCTTTTCTTTTGTGCGATGTGCTCCACCCGGGCCTTGTCGAGCTCCAGCACCGCTGCTTTCAGCGCCGACTTTTGGGCCCGCTTCATAAGGAACAAGCCTGCGGCGGCGGTGATGATGGCCATGACGCCGCTCCCGATGGACGTGAGGTGGAGCATGTGCAGATGCCACCAGGTGCGTGCGTTGCGCCGGTCAAAGAGCAGCTGTTCCCTCGCAAGGCCCTCATCCATGCGGGCCTGGAGGGCACGGCTCAGACCACGGCCTTCGTCCACCAGCGGGATCATCGTGCGCGGGTCCACCGCATTGCCCCGTTGCGTCACCATCAGGTCAAACGCGGCAAAACGAGACTCCGCCAGCTCCCGCACGCGGACGAGCAGCTCCTGCTGCACAGGATTGTCGTGTGTCATTTCCTCAATCCTGCGCAACTCCAGCAGGGCGTCTGCACGGCTCTGCCCCATGAGGGCCAGACTCACTGTATCGCCCGCCAAGGCGTAGCCTCGGGCGGTGGATTCGGTCTCGCTGAGCAGCGCGCGCAGCCGGAGGAAACGGGCCATGACCTCATCCGTGTGCAGCACACTGGTGATGTTCTGTTCGGTGAGACGGGCACTGCGAATGTTGGCGGCCAGGGCCACCAACAAAAGGAAGGCGGCGATGGTGAACAGCCAGCGATGCCAGGAGCGGATCATGGAAACAAGAAGAGGATGAGGGTGGGTGAAGACAGCGGGCGAGGCCTGGAGGGAGGAGAGTGCTTTCGCGCCCAAACGAAGATCCCGACGGCATGGCGGGCATGCGGCCGGGATCACATTTTCCTGCCTCAAGAGGGGCAGGTGGCGCGCTGCCCCTCTGATTCGAGGCTGCGCACCGGGATGGACCTGCAAATCAGTTGGTGGCGTCTTTCACGGCTTCTTTGGCATCCTTGGCCGCATCTTTCACGCCCTCAGCTGCGTCCTTAGCCGCGTCTTTGAGATCCTCACCCGCATCTTTTGCTTTCTCGTTTTCACGGATGTTGAGACCGTCCTTTACCGTCTCGGTGGCGGAGCGGGGCTTCTCTTCACAACTGGTGAACAAGAGGGCGGACGCACCGGTGAGAAAGAGGGCGACGGCGATCAACAGGCTGGATTTCATGTCGTATTTCATAAAGGGAGGGGGGTGTGGTTTGTAGTGGATGGTTTGTTCTTGTTTGGCCTCAGGCTTGGGGAAAAGGGAATCAGGAGCCGACGGGCTCGCTTGGTCTTCTCGTCTTCAATCCGATCACGATGGGCGGCCGCTCAGCGCGAGCACTCCTGTCAGAATGAGATAGATGCCCACCACGTAGTTCAGCAATGCGGGAAAGATCAGCACGCAGATGCCGGCAATGATGGAGACGATGGGATGGAAGAGAGTCGCTTTCATGGAAGGGGGGCGCGCCGGTGACGCGCATCTGCCTTCCCTCTCTTGCAGGTTCGGTTCCAACCTTGTCTTCTGTCGATATGTCGCTGTGAATGAGCTATTTAGCTCTCAACGAGAATCTTGGCCGCCCGCCGGTTTTCATGCAAACTGCATGTCAAAACAGGCGAGATACTTGCTTTTTGCAGCTGTTTCCAAATTTGGCATCGGGTTCTGGCCGGACAAGATGCCATCTCACCTTCCAAAGCCAACTAGACGCGGAGCATGTCCTTCACGACCTGGCACCAGAGGAAGAAACAGCCTCTCCAGGAATAGCGGAACTGTTCGCCATCCGTGCGCACGATGACGCCAGCGTCGAGGTTGTGGGAAACCTGCTGCACCAGATCGTCTTCGATGACGGAGTGCAGGTTCTCTGGATCCTGCGCTTCGGTCTTGTCGGTGGTCACGCCATGGCGGGCCAGGAAGGCCTCGTGAGACACCAGCATGTCTTCGAAGGTCTCCGCATCGTCGCAGCGATTCATCCGTTGACGGGGAGACAGCTTCATGGTGAAGCTGAAGGGGTAGTTCGTCGTCACCAGCGTTTCGCCGTCGGCAGTGCGCGTGGTCAGGCTGGCATGGGAGAAGATAAAGGCCTCCTGCTGGGCGACGCTGATGGTGGCCTGGAGCTTCTTTTCCTCATTGTAAAAGAGGCGGACAAAATGGTCAGTCTCATCCCACTTCCAGCCAGCGTCATCGGTCTTGCTGAAGCCTGCCTCTTCCACTTCATTCGTGATCTCGTCCAGATCCGGGAACACTTCCCGGGACGGAGGAAACCGATGCTTCACATGGCTGTGAATGGGGAATCGGAGTTTGCGCACCCGGCCGACGATCTCCACCCAGGGAAACAGGAACCAGAGGGCGAGCGCCAGCCAGCCCCAGACATGACTGCCGGTGAGGAAATAGGCACCCAGATAACTGGCTACCAACACTGCCACCCAACCCGCCTTGTTGAGGTAGCGATTATGAAACGTGCGGCATGCGTAAGCAAAAATGAGCAGGCCGATAATGAGCAGAAACTTGGACATGAAGACGGTCAGGGGGAAACGAACCGACAATTAAAACACGGAATGCGTGAAAAGCAAACCCGCAGGACTTCCGGCCTGCTCCCCCAAACAAGCCAGGGCAGCCCTATGGCTGCCCTGCGCGGGGGGTTTGATCATGAAATGTGGGTTGGGACCTGCTGCCCGCGATGGCAAAAGGCAGGCCCGTCATGGGGCTGTTCTTCGACCGGTGACCAGCGAGATCAGGAAGAAGACCAGGAAGATAAAGAAGCAGATTTTGGCCACCCCGGCAGCGGCACCAGCGATGCCTCCGAAACCGAGCACAGCCGCGATCAAAGCAACTACCAGGAATGTAACAGTCCAGGAAAGCATGGCGGTATGGGTTTGATTTCCGCTGGTTGACGCCATCCACCCGGATGACCATCTCACAGCACTGCCCATCTTAGTCGCATAACCCATGCCTGGAGGGGTGAGCGTCGTGTAAGGTGCTCAGACTGAACGTGGCAAGCGAGATGGGAGAACGTCCGAGCGGAGGCCGCGATCATGCATTATGCCTGCTTTGACCCCTGTGGGTGGCAATCCGCACACCCTGGCAGATGGTGAATCGGCGCGGTTATGGATCATCCTTCAGCGCCTCGATGCTCAACGTGTAAATGCGGCTGCCGGACTTGAGCACGTCATAGGTTTTGCCCGGCTTCATCAGAACGGAACTCGTCGTTCCCTCCTCGGTGTAGCTGTAGGAGGTGATGGTGGTGCCCTTGTCTGAATTCTGAACCGAGTTGGGGGTGGGAATGGAGGTGGTGAGGGAGTACTGAAAGCGCAGGCCTTCATCCACCTCGTCCAGCAGGCCACTCAAGGAGATCCGCAATCCCGTGGGCAGCCCCGCGACATTTTGTCCGGAGGTGTCACCCAGTTCTCCGGCGAAGAGGCTGCTCTTCACCTGTCGGGAAGAGGTGAGCAGAGTGCATTCACGCTTCTTTTCCCCAGTTCCGGAGATGGTCAGGTGAATCCGGTAGTTCTGCTTGAGCTGGACGCTGGTGGAATCGTCAACTCCAGGGAAGATGGTTCGCCGTCGGGCGGGAACAGGAGGTGTTGATGCGGCCGCGGCCGCAGGGACAGGTGCATTGGGAGCTTCTTGGGCACAAACGGGCAGATCGGTTGCAACGATCAGGAGCGTGGTCAGCCATGTCAGAGCGGGAACGTATTTTGTTTTCATGGAAGGTGGTGACGTCGAGCAACATGGACGTTGGGTGATTCGAGAATATTCAGAGCATGCTGGGAGGGCGGCGAGAACTGGGGAGCAGTGCCATTCGACAGGCGCTACTTCACCACCATCTGGGTGAAGGGCCAGACATAGGCTTGGAGGAAGACCAACACGCCGACGAGCGATGCGAGGATCAGGCTGTGCCAAAACACGCGGCGTAGGATGGCCCCCTCCTGACCAAAGACCTGGGCGGCGGTGCTCGCCACCACGATGCTCTGAGCATCCACCATCTTGCCCATCACGCCGCCCACGCTGTTGGCAGAGGCCATGAGCACCGGACTCACCCCCACCTGCTGCGCTGTGATGGTTTGCAGGGAGCCGAAGAGCACGTTCGACGCGGTGTCAGAGCCCGTGAGAGCCACGCCCAGCCAGCCCAGCAGCGTGCCGAAGAACGGGTAGAGCCAGCCCGTCTTCGCCAGTGTGAGGCCCAAGGTGGCATCCGCACCAGAGTACTTCGTGACAAAGCCCAGGGCCAGCATGCAGGCGATGGTGATGAGGGAGAGCCGGATCTTGATGATGGTGCGCAGCCAGATCTGCAGCATGCGCAGCGGGCTGAAGCCCATGATCAGGCCGGAGATCAGGGCAGCCAGGAGGATGGCGGTGCCGGTGGTGGAGAGCAGGTTCAGTTTGAAAAGGGCTGCCTCCGGCTTCGCGGCGGGGGTTTCAGGAACTACGGGCGGCGTCCGCAGCACTTCGTGGTGCAGGCCGGGCACGGGGAGATCTCGGCTGAAGGCGGCATCCAGGCTGTCTTTGATGCCGGGTTGGCTCCAGACAAACACGACCCCCGTGAGGATGAGCCAGGGCAGCCAGGCGCGCTTGCGGATGCGGGCCCCGGTATCGGCGACGCTCTGCACGTGGGCGCTGGCAGGGGCTTCCGCAGGCTTCCAGAATCGCAGCAGCACGGCCATGGCTCCCATGGCAAAGAGGGCGGAGACAATGTCCACCAGCATGGGGCCGTGGTAGTTGGACATGATGAACTGCATGAAGGCAAAGGAGACTCCCGCCGTGAGAGCGGCAGGCCACGCCCGACGCAATGCCGGACGACCGCCGTGCACGGCGATGATCCAGGCGGGGATGATCGCCGAGAAGAAGGGCAGCTGCCGCCCCGCCATCTGGGAGAGCGTGAGCTCCCCCAGCCCCGTAACCTTGTTCAGCGTGACGATGGGGATGCCCAGAGATCCAAAGGCCACCGGGGCCGTGTTGGCGATCAAGGAAAGCACACAGGCCTCCAGCGGGCGGAACCCCAGCTGAATAAGCAGGGCCGAGGTCACAGCCACCGGTGCGCCAAACCCGGCGATGCCTTCAAAAAAGGCACCGAAGCAGAAGGCAACCAGGATGAGCTGGATGCCGGGGTCCGGTGCCATGCGGGTGAAGCTGGTGCGTAGTTCATCGAACCAGCCCTTCTCCACCGTCATCTGGTAGAGGAAGATCAGGTTCAGGATCATCCAGCCCACCGGCAGAAGACCGAAGGCTGCCCCATACCCGGCGGCCGCGGTCGCGGCAGTGAGAGGCATGTGAAAGCCCGCCACGGCCACAATCAGCGCCACGATGAGGGCCACGACTGCCGCGAGGTGGATGCGCAGCTTCCGGGAGGCGATAAGCCCGAGCAGGACCCCTACCGGGATGGCTGCGACCAGGGTGGAGAGGGAGGGGTTGCCAAACGGGTCGTAGTTCTGAAGCCAGGGCATGGAAGTGGAGAAGGTGGGCAAAAGCGTGAGGCCAAGACGCGGCAGCTTGCACCAAACTTGCAACGAAGCCCTGGCGCGTGATGGAGAAAATGATCCTGTCAGACTCCGGCCCAGATTGGCAAGAATGAGGACGGTCTTCCGTTCCTTTTCAGCCTGTCCTTGCATGAGCCTGTCATCTTGCCCCCGAACCTCGCTCCGGTCGGTCCTCACCCTGCTGATGGCCGGGCTGGCGATCCTCGGTCATGCGGCAGATCCATCTCCACCCACTCTGCAAGGCCTGTGGCTCATGGGGCAGTCATTGTGTGAGGGATCCGAGTCCCTGCCGCTGGTCACCACTACGCCGTCGCCCCGGGGAAACTGGATGTTTCAACGCGGTGTTCGCACCTGGTCGCACGGGCCGTGGTCGGCCAAGCCAGATGGGCGTCCGGCGGAGGACTTCGCTCTGGTGCCACTGCAAGCCTCCATGAACGGCGGCACCGGAGAGACCATTGCCAATGGCTTGGCAGATCACTTGAAGGCCACCCTCCCTGGCTCTGCCTCCCAGCCGGGTCAGGCCCCGCATTATCTGGTGGCATATGCGGGTCAGGGGGCCGAGGTAT
>NZ_BATR01000031.1 GCF_000739655.1 Verrucomicrobium sp. BvORR106
TTCGGAAAGTAACGAAATTGAAAATCAAAAAAAAGGGCTCACACCCTCCGTCCTAACCGCCCAGGCCCAGCAGCTTGAGCGTCTTCTCGCCCATGCGGGCGATCTTCACCAGGGACCCCGTCGGCAGACGGTCCAGCTGGGAGGAGAAGGTGGTGGCCACCTCAAAGAAGTCCCGCATCTCTTGTAGGCGCTCCCGCACATGGGCCTCACCGGCCTTGGCCTTGCCCCCGCTCTCCTGCAGGCAGTCGTCCAGCAGCCTCACGGTCGGGTCCACCTCGCGACGACGGCGCTCGTTGACGATGACGCGGAACATCTCGAAGACGTCCTTCATGCTCTCGAAGTGATCGCGCCGGTCCCCCGGCAGGTGCACCATCTTCACGATGCCCCAGCCCTGCAGCTCCCGCAGCGCCACGCTGACATTCGAGCGCGCCAGCTCCAGGATCTCACAGATCTCCTCCGCATGGCGCGGCTTCTCCGAGAGGAAGAGCAGCGCGTGAATCTGCGCCATCGTGCGGTTGATCCCCCAGCGCACACCCATCTCCCCCCAGTGGAGGATGAACTTTTGGGCGGTGGGCGGGAGGTCTTTCACGGCGGCTGGTGTTAAGCGCTCTTTTCGTTCTTTCGGTTAAGACAGAAATAACCGAACACAGTGTTCCTGTCGAGAAGATTTTTCGCCCACACGCACTGTCCCAAAATAAACAGCCCCGGACCGCTTGCGCAGACCGGGGCTGGGCTCCAGCCGGAGCCGACGCCAATCACGGCGGCGGTGGCGGGGGCGGAGGGGGTGGTGGTGGTACCGTGTTCATAGAATAGGTATTTGGTTTTTATGTGCAGGCCCGCACAGGGTGCGTGAGCACCATGACGCAGGATCGATGCCATCCTCATCATTCACGGTGCAGACCGCAACGTTTTTTCATCATTTACCGCGAACTTCAAACTCACTCAGCCGGAAGTTCGTGCGATGGGTTTCGACAGCCCTGCCTGAAGCGTCCATACCGCGGAAATAATCTTTCTGCCATTCACCCCGCTTCTGGGCCTCTGAACCCAGGAACGCTTGCCGGTCCTTCCGCCAGGCGAGGTAGTCCCGGCCGTCGTCGGATTGCTGGTCCAGCGGTTTGCGCTCTGCCTGGAGACGCTCGGGCAGGTTCAGGTCAAACGGTTGAATGAAACACACCGGCACCTCCTTTTCGAAACGGACTGGCCGGTCGGGTTCGATGATCTTCCAGTTCATGGTGAAGCTGGCGGGGTTCCAGTCCGTCTCCACCAGCCCCTCCAGCGGGGCAAAGTTCACCAGCGGCCAGTTCGGAGCACCCCGGGCCAGCAATCCGATCCCCGGTGGGGTGCGGAAAAGGAACGGCAGCCTGAAGGTAATGATGCCGCTGCCGAAATGGGACATCACCGCCTCGGCACCAACGACAGACGCCTCATCAAACTTTATCTGAACGGCAGCGGCCTCGACTCCTCCACTCCAAACGGCGGTGAACGCGACAGAAGCATGCACAAACCACCCGGCCTGGTTGGCCATGCTCAGGGGCAGGCAGCGGTAAGCTCCTCGCCCCGGGGTGTCATCCATGAGCTGCCGCTGATACGGCGCAGCGGTCAGGGTCCAGTCCTTGGCCCCCGCCGTAATTTCGTAGGCCGTGAAGTTCCGGGAATCTTCAGAATGCGGCGGCTGTTCGGGATGATCTTCCATGGCTGATGACACCTCGGCGCACGATGGCGTGCCCCTCCGGGCAAGTCAACCAGGCGGGTCCACTTCCACCGAGCAAAAGGCGTACACGCTCCGGGCCCAGCCCCGGCGGAATGTTACCAAACAGTAATTTTTTGCGCATTCTTCCATTAAATGATACTCCGGGCAGTTGGTCGGATAACCCAACTGCCAAAACTGGCACCAGGCTCATCCGAGTGCACAGAGAAAGCCTATACCGTATGAACACCGTTCCCCCACCCCCGCCGCCGCCGCCCCCTCCACCACCTCCGCCACCAACTCCCGGTTGATAGCCCTGAGGCCCGGTGCAAGCCCTGCTTCGCCCTATGATGAAGCAGGGCTTGCGCATCACCGGGATCCAGACCCGATCAGCTCCTTCCAGCGGGGGCGTGGTCCCTGAACTTTGTGAGGGTTTGCACTGGGTGAGGGTGAAGAAAAATTGATAAAAGGCAGGGCGTGGCCAGATTGGCTGTCGATGCCGATCTCTCGGCGAGATGGCAAAATGATGTCGAAGTCGTCAACGGATCCATCCTCCCCATCCCGTCGAGATGCGGAGGCGGCGCGTCTTCCATCACCCTGCCTGCCGCGTTGGCTCCCGGCGGTCACCGTCATTTATCTGGCCCTGCCCGTCGTCATTTTTCTGGCTGGCTGGTTGAGATGGCCCTGGGCCCTCCCTGCCGTGACGGTCGCACTGGTAGCCGCATGGCCTCTGGGCCGTCTCTGCCGGTCCGCCCCTGCCAATCCCTGCGACTGGCCTTGGTGGCAGGCAGGCGTGTTCCTGGGCGCGGTGGCGCTCCTTGTGAGCACCCAGGGTGCCGGAGGATTGGGCGTGCAGAACTGGGACTGGATCAAGCACAACGCCATCCTCAAGGACCTCATTGAGCGCCCGTGGCCGGTGGTGTACGACCAGATGAAGCAGCCCGTCGCGCTGATCTACTATGTGGCCTACTACCTGCCCGCCAGCCTCGTGGGCAAGGCATTCGGATGGGAGGCGGCCAACCTCGCCATCTACCTCTGGACGATCGCGGGCTGTTTCCTCGCCGGACTGTGGCTCTGGTCTCTTTCAGGCGGCCGGTGGTGGCTCGTGCTCGCCTGCCTGCTCTTCTTCTCCGGCTGGGACCTGGTCGGCGATGCCCTGTGGAAACCCACGCAGTGGAGAAACAACTTTGACGGCGAGTGGTGGAACAGTCTCTGGACCCTCCCGTCCAACCTCACCCTCATCGCCTACGCGCCGCACCAGGCGATTCCCGGCTGGCTCTTCACCGCCCTGCTCATCTCCTCCCTGGAACGAGTGAACAAGGTCCCTCCGCTGGGCGGGATCTTCGCGCTCAGCCTGCTCTGGTCCCCCTTTGTCACCGTGGGGCTGGGTCTTCTCTACCTGTTCTGGAATGGCGTCTCCCGCCGCCGGTGGACCGAAGGGATCCGCCAGCTGTGGTGCCCCGCCAACCTGGCCGCAGCCCTGCTCCTGGCCGTGCTGGTGATGTATTTCCAGTCGCGGAGCGCGCCGGTCCGCTTTCCGCCTTCTCTCACCTCCGAGCCCCAGGTGGTCCAACGTGGGGAGCTCTACATCACACCGATTGAGAGAGGCTTCGCCAAATTCCTCCCGGCGTACACAGGCACCCTCCTCCTGGAGTTCGGCCTGCTGGCGGTGTTGATCCTGCTGGCGCTCCCGCGCCAAGCCTCCCAAGAGCGACGCTGGGTGTACGTAGCGGGTGGCACCTTGGTGCTGCTGCCCTGGATCCACTACGGGGCCTACAACGATCTGGTCATGCGCGTCTGCATCCCGCCCTTGTTTGTTCTGCAACTCATCGCCCTGCGCACCCTCACCTCATGCGCGTCCACCCCACCTGCAGGAAGGCAGATCGCCTGGAGTCCAGCTCTGCTGGTGGTCCTGGCCGTAGGGGCCCTGTACCCCCTGAACATGCTGCGCATCACCGGGCAGCGGTTCGCGGAACGCTCCTGGGACTGGGTTTACATTCCTCCGACGGCCGAAGTGCCAGACCTCTTCAAACAGCAGCGCCAGACCCGTGAGCAGCTCTTCTTCATCGGGCAGTACGTGGGTTCGGTCCGGTCACCCTTTTTCACCCACCTGGCGAAACCCGTGCCGGAGAAGACCCCCAAGAAAGCGGACGCCCCCCGATCTTCCCCCCAGCCCTAGCCCTAGCCCTGTCAGCACCCCTTTTTCTCAATCCATGCCGATACGTCCCTTCACCCCAAGATGGAATCTGGTCCTCACGCTCCTGCTGGCGTGCGCAGGCGTGGTGGCCGTGGGCAATTTCATGAACCGTGCCGTCGCCTCCACCGCCTTCTGGTACGATGAATCGGTGCAGTACTGGATCTCTCGGGGGCTGGATGCCTTCAGCCCTCCCTTCCAGACACCGGGCGGGCTCGCCGATGTGATGAAACACAACGGCCTGGCCAACCTGGACCCGGGTGGCTTCAGCGTGATCTTCTACTACTGGCTCCTGATCGCACGAGACCCCCTCTGGATGCGGATCCTGCCGCTGGCCTTCTTCCTGGTGGGGATGCTCTCCCTCGGCTGGCTGGGCTGGCGCTGGCGGAAGAGCTGGCGCTTCGCCCTCCTCAGCGCCCTCATGCCTGCCGCTTTTCCGCTTCTGCTGGACCATGCCAACGAAACCCGCGCTTACAGCATGGAGTTCACCGGCGTCTTTGTCGGCTGCTTGCTGTTGGACCTCTTCCTCACCAGGCCCAAAACGGCCACCAGCCTCATCGCAGGGCTGCTGCTGGGGTTGTTTCTCACGTCCCGGTACAGTGCGATCTTCATTGCAGGAGCGATCAGCGTGATCTGGCTCCTTCAGGTGGTGCGGCTGCCAGTTCCGTGGTCCAAGCGTGCCGTGCACCTGCTTCTCTTCTTTGTGCCGCTGGGCATTGCGGGTCTTGGCGTGGTGTTTCTGGGATTCGTCCCCCAGTATCATGCCCGCATCGCCTATGACGCTGGCGCCATGGTGGAATACCTGAACCCTCACAAGCTGGGGGCCATCCCCTGGACAGACACCTTCAAACTTCTGGCGGGCAATCTCTTCTCCCTCGTAGCGCTGCCCACCACGGTGATTCCCGCAATCGCTCTCTTCCTTCTGAAGAAGCCTGCTGGCTCATTGCCTGAAGGGGACGCCTGGCACCGCTCACGGCAGTTTTACCTCGTGTCCCTCGCGACCGTGCTCTTCACCGCCGCCCTGTGGAAGTGGCACCCCTGGGCGGTGCAGACGAAGTGGAGCAGTTATCTCCACGCACTCTCTGCGGTGATGCTCGTGCGGGTGACGGCGGATGTTCTGGAGGGCCTCTCCCACCGTAGAGGGCCTATGGGCTCGAACCCTGTCCTGCAAGAAGCCGTGCTGGTCGCGGCCATCTGCGTGCTCTGCACCTGTCTCATCGTGCATCGCCGGGATCTGACCTTCGACCTCGGAAAGACGCTGCCTTACCTCGATCGCTACAAGCCCAAACGCGGCACCGTGGCGGTGGAAGTGCACAGCTACCCGACGCTGAGATACTTCTACGACGAAGGCCCCTTCCGCGGCAGGGCCTTCTACCCCCGCGCCTTCCGCCTTCCCAACTGGCTGGCTCCCAACCCGCTCATCGGAGAGAACACCCAGCTGTTCCTCTCTGGAGCCCGCCTGGAACGACTGGGCAGCATGTACCCGGGATTCCGTTTCACCGTGGATCCCAAGCTTCCCCGCAACCTGGTGCGCGTGGAGCCCATTTCACCACCACCCGTCAAGCCTACAACACCCGCTTCGCCACCGTGAAGGGGTTCCCTCACGCAAACCCGATCTGACCCGCCAGGCTGGGCCCTCGCGGGAGATCCCCGGTCGGGTGGCCCATGCTCCGCAAGGCGGCCGCCGCCGTGCGGATCGAGTTGTTACAACTGCGCTCATCAGGATACACATGCGCCATGGAGATGGCGTGCAGCCCACCTAGCGGGGTGGAAACTTGCGGCACCTTCCGGGAGAACCCGCGATCACAAACCACCGCAGCCGTGTTGGTGCGGAAGACATGCACGTTCTCCACCTGCGATGCTTGCCAGTGGGGATAGATGCGCGACAAGGGCTGCATCATCGTCTCCGCCACCTCAGACTTGGTCATGCTGGACAGGGGATGCCCCGCCTCATAGTAGCGGGACAGATACGCCAGATGCCGCCCTTGATAATGCGAGGCCGGGATCAAGTTCGTGTGCTCGATCACGCCACCAAAGGGGAACCCCTCATCCGCCACATTGAGCCAGTACGTGCTGCTGAGCGGCTGGTTCATCTCCAGGATCGTGCACACCGCGCCGAAGTACTGCACTCTCCCCAGCGCCGCGGCATAGTCGGCGTGATGAGGAGCCAACAGCCGTGCCAGAACCGGCGTCGGCAGACAGGACAGGAACTGACGGGCCGCGTAAGCCCCCTCCGATGTCTTGATGGCACGCACAGCGCCCCTCTCCACCACGAGTTCCTCCACTGGCAGGCTCGTTTTCACCACCACGCCCAGCCGCTGGAGATGTTGCAGGAGCGCCCTCAAGAGCACCTCCAGACTGCCTTCCAGATAGCCCAGGCGCTCATCTCCCTTTTCCCGGGAGTTCATTCGCTGCCGCAATCTCCCGATCATCCACGAGACCGGCACCTCACTGGCGTAAGGGCCAAACTTGATCTCCAGCATCGGCCGCCAGATCGCGTCGGTGGCAGATCGTCCAGCATAGCGGCGAAACCAATCCAACGCCGTCATGTGCTCCCAGTTCCGCCAGTCGGCATAGGAACCCAGATACAGGCTGGTCGCCGCGAACCGGACGCGCCCCGGCAGGTCAACGGGCCTGAACCGCAACAGGAGGTCCACGGGACTGTTGAAGGCATAGTGGTTGCCTCCTCGATACATACCCATCGTGGCGGCATGGTAGTGCAGACGGTCGGCAATGCCCAGCTCCGCACAGAGCCAGCGCAGCTCCTCATCATGCGAGAAGAAGTGGTGGTAGTAGTGCTCCAGCCGCGTGCCGCCCACCTCGAACGTGGAAAGCAGCCCACCCACCGTTTCATTCGCCTCCACCAGCATCACCTTCAACCCGGCCCGCGCCGCCAGATAGGCCGCCGCCAGCCCTGACGCGCCCCCTCCCAACACGATGATGTCTGCGTCCTCCGCCATCAATGATTTGGGAGGACGCTACACAAAACAAGCAAGGCAGCGAAGCAAAAAAAGAATGGGCTCATGCCGATCACGTCCTGAGACGCTCCCAAAGCCGGTTGGCACAACCGGACTACGCCCGTAGCGGCAGCTTAAAGTAGTCACAGAGCTTTAGCTCGGTATTGGAAGACATGCTAGCACGACTGACGAGCTAAAGCTCTGTGACTACCTTGCCTGACCGTTCCGCTCATCGCCCACTCCCAAGCGTGAGCGCAGGCCTTATGCCTTATGTCTCCCACGAAGCGATCCGGGCCTGAAGGGCCCAAAGAGCCCAGCCCAGGGGCGCAGGCCACAAAGTGGACGCAGACCCTGGGTTTACGCCCCCGCCTGGCATGGCGGCCTGAAAGGTCCGCCACTGCGCATGCACGTCAGGTTAAAGGGTGTTACCGCTGTCGCATGAGAGCGCTCTGACGCCAAGGGCGTCATACAAAATAGCCCAGGGTCAGGCGAGGCACGAGCCGCCACCCTGGGTACACAAGCAGATGGATCAGAACTCCGAAGTGAGTTCTACAAACTGTGGCCACATCCCTGAGGTATCCACCGCATACGAGACGGTCATCTCCGGGTAATCTGGACGGTCTGTAGAACTCCCTTGGAGTTCCAGCGCTCTCGCATCGATACCCGGGGTGGCGACCGCTTCGCGGTCTGACCCCGGGCTATTTTGTATCACGCCGTTGGCGTGGAGCTTCCGAGCTCAAGCTCTGTGACCACCTTGCCCGACCACTCCGTTGAACGTAACAAGCCCAACGTTGACGAGCCTCCAGCGAGTCTACGTTGGACAAGAGAGGGTATTGAATTTGTTCCGAAGGAGCCAGGGCGGCCTGGCCCACTGCGACCCCAACCCGCCCTCCACGGCACCACCCATCTCGATCATCACTCCGACATCCCATACGGCAGGCTGAACTGGTGCTCCTCCCGCGGCTTGACGTACTCCGTGCTGTCCGTCAGTTCATGCTTCGTGGTGTCATACGTTATCACCTGAACCCGGTTTTCTTTCGGAAGGAACCGGTAGAGCCGAAGCGGTCCTGAAGAGGTGTAGTCCGACAGGAGAGCATGCACCACATTGCCATGATCACCCACCGTGTCGAGCTTCAGGGCGGTGCACCGGCTCTGGTCTCCGCAGAAGATGAAGCCCAGGTTCGCGTGCTTGCGGTAGAGCTTGTCCCACATCTGCACGGCCGTGTTGCCCCGCTCGCCGTGCATCTTGTGCCACCGCATGCGCCCCTTGGGATCATGGATGAAGCCCTCCTTGGTCTTGGGATGCTCCAGCACGCCCAGATCCATATGGGTGGTGATCAGCGCCCGCCGGCCAGCGTGCTGGGTGAGCAGCGCATCCGCCCAGGCCAGCACGTCGTCCGGGGCATTGCACTCCAGACTGAGGTGGATGAAGTCGAAGCCGCCGGCGCTGAAGAGCTGATAGCTGTTGGCATTGTTGCCGGAGATCTCCACCGTGGACCGATCCGGGGCAAAGGTCCCACCATACCAGGGAAATTCCTTGAACCGGTCCGCCCCGAAGAACTTCTGATACAGCGTGGAGTCCCCCTTGGTCTTCATGTCGTGATTCCCCACCGTCAGGCTGTAGGGCACCACCCCGTGCAGCCCGTCCAGGCACTTCCTCGCCACCGACCACTCCACCTCGTTGTTGTATTCCACGATGTCCCCCACGTGGCTCACAAAGACAATGCGCTGATCCGCCAGTTGTTCCTTGATCCACCGGATGTGATTCTCAAACACCGGGTTCGTCACCGGATCGGAGCTCAGGGGCGAGCGCTTCGTCTTGGCCCCGAAGTACCCCTGCGTGTCCGGGATCACCACCACCGTGAAACTCCCTTCCGGTGCCGGCTCCAGGTCAGCAGCGGTCGCTCCCCCGCCATGCAGCAGCTCACACCCCAGGAGAGAGGCGGCCAGCAAGCGGCGACGTGAAATCAGAAACTGCAAGGGGCGGATCTCTATAGAGGACATCGCATGAAATGTGGGGTGTTGGCCAGATCATGCAAACGCCGGAACTGGCGAGGAGTTTCATCAACCGCGATTGGGGCGATGAATCCTACGAACCCGGGATGCCCCCGCCTCTTCCATCCCAACCTACCCGTCCAGCGACTGGTACACACTCACTATCCACCGGCACCGCAGCAGCGCTGCAGCCCTCGGCCGGGCACACAAGACTTCCAGGGAAGGCAGCAGCGGGGCCAGCGAAAGCGTCTTCGCACGGGCCTGCCACTCCCTCAACTCCTCCCCAGCGCGGTAGTTGGCCGTGCTGGTGCCCCCTTCCGCCATCCATTCCAAGGAGCTGACCAGCCCGGACAAAAGCATCTGCAAGGGCCCCATGGCGAGAGGCGTTGCCGACTCGGTTGTCTCCTCGATCTCTTCTTCCTCATCGCCCTCCTCCGCCTTCGGCACCTGGGGCGCAGCAATCTGGGTTCGTGCCGGTTTTGCAGCGGATCTCTCCTGAGGAAAGGCCAGCACCACAGGTCCGCTCTCCCGCAACAGCCCCAGAGGATGAACCACCAGATGTCCCCCCTCCCGATGCACGCGCCCGATCACACGGCATGCGGTGAGCTCATCCGGCGGAAAGTTTTCCAGGGCTTCGATCAAGGGCTTGGTGAGATCGTCATACACCACCCGAAGCAACAGAGCCCGGCCGGTGTCGTCCATGAGGTACCAGCACAGCGACTGAGAGACCGGGTCAAAAGGCTGCCTTTCCCAGCGGGCAGGCTGGAGGAGATGAAACGCCTGCCGGGGATCGTGTTCCCGCAAGCCCGGCCGGGACGCAGCGGCGAACTGCCTCTCCAGATGCTCCCAGTTGGTCACCACCGGGGCCAGGATGTCCGCCGGGTTCGAGGAGCCCGTCACGAGTGCCTGCGATTGGCTGCTGGCAGATAGCCTTCCCCACCGGTTCCGACGGGCCTTCATGAGGCGAAACCGGCTGCCTGCCAGTTGCGAGGGGGAATCCGCCCCTTCCCACGGCCCGGGTGCGGTGTATCTCCCCACGGCACTGAACCCACCGGCGAAGGCCTTGGGGCGGGCTTCGGTCCAGGTGGACCAGTCCTTGTTGTCCAGATCCCAGAACAGTACGGTCAACCCTTCATATCCGGAGGCGGTGCGCCAGGGCCATGCGGCCACTCCACTGAGTTGCAGCGTGCCCACTTCCGCATACTTCTCCCGCGGTGTCCCGGTCAGATGCGGCTGTGCCTGTTGATCCAGCCCCTGGGTCAAGGCATAGGCCTGCGCGGCATCCGCCAGCAACCTGGCGAGGTCGGCCTGCGGCCTCCGGTCCAGCCAGTCACCCACCTGGGTGGCCAGCCGTTGCAGCAGCAGCGACAGGCGTGGCAACCCGGCGGCCTGGGCGGAAACGCCGAGCGACTCCAGCCGCTGGCCCTCCGACTCGGTCAGCCGGGCCAGCCCCGCGGCCACCATCTCCTCCAGCAGGGTGGTGACGGCAGGCAACACCTCGGCGCGGGTGGCCCCTGCCGCTTCGCTGCCTGTCTTCAAGGCAGGAGGTTCCCAGTTCTTTCCTGCAATCCGACGCACGGCCTGCAAGGCTGCGGCCGTCATGAGGTCATGCTTCTTCTCAGGGGAGCCGGAGACCAGGATCCCTGCGAGTCCCGTGCCCGGCAATCCACGGATCTCGGCATTGAGATGCGGGAACCGGACCACCAGATCCGCCGCCGCATGAATGAGAGGCTCCTGCTGCTGAAGCAGCTCATACGCCGCCCGCATGACCGGGAGGCTGAAGGTCTGCACCAGCGCTGCGTCTTCCGGGGCCAGCCATTCCTCCCTCACACGTTCACCACCTGCCGCAGCGAGTTGCTCAGAAGGGTTCGAGGAAGATTCGCACGTGACGCTCAAGCACGCTGCCAGGATGTGCTGACACACTCCCGCCGCCGGGCAGGAACACGCCGCCCGGCCCGGCCCCGCGATGGGGAGCCGCACCCGATGCCCGCTCACCGTGACGGTCAGGGAGTCCATGTCCTCCGCGAAGGCCAGTGCTCCCACTTCCCCGCGCTCCACATCTTTTTGCGCGCGACGCAACAGGCCCTTGTTGGCCAGCGCTTCCAGAGCCGCCGAAGTCAGGGCGGCATAAACCTGCCGGATCTCGTGCTCGCGGCTCATGTCATTTCATACTGGTGATCTTGGCCAGCCAGCCAGCCAGTTGCTTGGGGGTGAGGGCCGCGATCTCCATGCCCGCCTCTGCCAGCTTCTGCGCCGAGGCGGGATCGTGCACAGGGATGGCCTCAGCATTCAAGGCGGCCAGCCCCATCAACACCACCCCGGCCTCTTTCATCCTCCGCACCGCGGCGAGCATCTGGCCCACGGGTCCGCCCTCCATGAAATCGCTCACCAGCACGAGCACGGTCCGGTGTGGGTTTTCCAAAAGGCCCTCGCAGTACTTGAGAGCCCGGGCGATGTCCGTGCCGCCGCCCAGTTGCACGCTCATGAGCACTTCCACGGGATCTTCTGCGTGCTCGCTCAGATCCACCACCTCCGTGTCAAAGACCACCAGCTTGACCCGCAGGGAGGGAAGCCCGGCGAAGATGCCCGCCATGACGGCGCTGTGGATGACGCTGTCTGCCATGCTGCCGCTTTGATCCACGCACAAGATGATGTGCCAGGGCAGCCGCCGCGTGTTGCGGGCGAAGAAGCGCGGATCCCGCAGCACCACGGTCTTCCGGGCTGGATCATAGTTCTTGAGATTCCGCCGGAGCGTGGCCCGCCAGTCAAAGTTCTGCGCGGCCTTGAGCGGACTGTGGCGAAAACGGTTCAGCCGTCCCGTCAGCGCCTGCCGCACCTCGCTCTGCCAGCGGTCTTTTATTTCCTCAACCACGTGCTGGATGATGCGCCGTGCCTGGTCCAGCACCTGCCCTTTGAGATGGCCACGGAAGCTCAGCAGCGTCTTCACCAGATCCAGGTTGGGTTCCAGCTTGGCGAGCGTTTCCGGATCGGTGACGAGTTCTTTGATCTCGTAGCGGTCCAGCGCGTGCTTTTCAATGACCTCCACCGTCTCCTTCGGAAAGAGCACCCGCACCTCCGAGAGCCAGGCGGGCACGGTGAACTGGGAGGGCCCGCTGCCGCCCTCACGGCTCTCGCCCGTAGGTTCACGCAGGCCTCTGCCTTGATACTCCCGCGAGTAGAGATAATCCAGCGCCGCCTCCATGCGCGCCTGCTCCGCCCCCAGCGGCGTGGAGAGCCGGTCCTCCGCATACTTTCCAAGAACCAGACGCCAGCGTTCGAGGATGCTGCTGCTCATGCGTGGGCGGCCTCCGGTAGAGATTGGGGATCGAGGGTTTCCAGCCAGCTGGCGAGACCGTCCTCATGCAGGGCTTTCTCCACCACAGATGACGCCCGCAGGGCCGCGAGCACATCTGCCTCGGTCACACCCGCATTCCGCGGCAGGGACAAATGGGTGACGCCGTGGTTCTCTGCCACCAGAGCCGCCACGCGATCAGTTTCACGTGGGGTGAGGTCTGACCACGCAAGACGCAGATCCGGAAGCCTCCGCAAGAATTCGTCATCGCTCCAGTGGGTCATGAGAGCCTCCACTTCCGAGAGAAGGCGGGGCTCCCGCCAGGTGAGTTCCCGGGCGGCTTTCAGCAGGCCAGTGAGGAAAGCAATCTGCCGGGCGCTTTCACCCACCGCCGGTGCCAGATTGCCCCGGGTAATCGCCAGCAGGGGCTCTAGTTCCAGGAGCCCCGCAGTGTACAGGAGTCCTGCCGCCGCTCCGCGCAAGAGGGGCGCACACTGGGCCTGTTCCAGCACCCGTCTCAACGCATCCCAGAACGGGGCGGCATCCAGCGGCCCGGCTCCATCCTCATCGGTGTCGGTATCCGTCTCTTCATCATCGCCCTGGGCGGCCAGACGTGACCGCAACATCAAACATGCCAGCATCACCGGCTCCGCCTGGTCTTCTGGCAGCACGGCCGCCTGCTCCAGCAACTGGCAGGCCCGCTGGTAGGCCGCCTTCACCAGAGCAGGGAGCAGATTGAGCTTCCGGGCCTCCAGCGGCTCCCGACTCTGCCAGAGCAGCAGCATCTGCCCCAGCCCATTCGCCACGGAGCTGAAAGAGGGATCGGAGGCGATCCAATTGCCCAGTTGCGCGGCCAGCAGGGTCGCCGCGTCAGGCAGGCCCATCAGGCAGGCACGGACAAGCAACGCCACCCCCTCACCTGTGCCAGGGTTGGTGTTGGCCTCCAGTTTGGCCACCGCCTCTGCCAGCTTGGAGGCTGCGGCCTCCCTGACCGACGAACCATAGACCGAGCGCTCGATCAGGACCGCCTCCGTATGAGGAGACCACTGGCAGTCCCAGTGCTCCACAATGCGCCGGAGGTTCGTGCCGTTAACAAAGTCCGGCCCCGCCTTCCGGGTTCCGAAGGGCACCTGTAGATATTCGAGCTGGTGCAGGAACCGCGATACCTTACGGTGGGTCTCCTTCTTGTAGATCTCCAGCGCCACCCCTTCCGTGGTGGCAAACTCCAGCGGCAGCCGGGTTTGTCGCGCCATTTGTCGAAAATCCTCCACCAACGGCGGCACTCCGGCATCAGGAGGCACCTCACCCGTAGCCCGACCGGTAAAGAGCTGTCGTGCCAGAGCCATCAGCGCCCCACCGTCCGCGCCCATCTCGCCCTTCACCATCGCCCCACGCAGGCCATCCCACACGTCTTCACGCGAGGGACCAGGATGACCACGGAGCTGAGCCAGACCCTGAGTCTGCGCCAGTACCGCGATCTCGTCGGCGGCAGAAATGGTCCCTGCGAGATCCCGCGCCCGCGCCGTCCGCCCGAGCTCGACGATCATCCGCAGGGCCACGACATCCAGCGGCTTGTCATCACCGGAGGTGAAGGCCTCCCAGCAGGCCTGGTAGTAGCCCGGCTGCGGCATGCCCGCACCGTAGCCGGACAGGGAGTCCAGCTGGTTAAAGGTATAACGGGTGAGGCAGGAGTGCCGCTCCAGCGGCTCATGCCGGGGCACAGGGGGCAGCGACTCCGCATTCACCAGGTCTGGCAGGACCACCGTGTGGAATCCTCCGGTCACGACCAGCACGAGCCCGTCCGCCGCCCCAGATGTCGGCCGCCCCAGCACCTCCCGGATGGCGGTCGCCATGGCCGCCTCTCGAGCGAGGGTGCCATCCGCCTCCATCACCTCCTGGGGACAGTCGAGACGGGAGAACCAGCAGTAGGCCGCCACTTCGTGCACCAGCTTCTCGGGCGCTCCCTGCCACCCGCGCACTTCAATCAGGCGGTCCCAAAGTTCATCATGATCCCGGCACCCGAGACGGCGCGCCAGCTCCTGCAGGTAGGCGCTGCGTCGGAAGTGATGCTCCGCCTGCAGGGATTCGATCTTCAGTGCCCCGGGCTTCTCCTGTGCCGCGTCTTCCACGACCCGCTGACTGGGATAGTCCAGATCGATGAAACGCAAGTCGGCACCCACAGCATGACCCTCCCGCAGGGCCACCCATTCCGGAGAGTAGTCGCAGAGCGGGTAGTAGCCGGCATGACGCCCATCCCCGGTCTGTTTATTCTTCGAACCCGGAAGCTGGATCCGGTAGTGCGTGTAGATGGCCACCGGCGGCTGGCACTTCTCATGGAGCAGATGCCGGATGAGTGGCGTGAAGTCATCCGGGCCCTCCACCAGCACCGCGCGCGGGCGGTGTGCGCGAATCCACTGGCGGATCTGCCAGGCGCACGCCGGGCTGTGGTGTCGCACGGGAAAATAAACAACCTCCGGGGTGATGAGCTTCTGCTGCATCGCCCGGAGTCCGTCCGCCAGCGCCATGTCTGGAGGAGTCATCGGATGATCCATTTGCGCGCCTGGTGAAACCGGTCCCAGGCCTTGCTCTTCGCCGCCCGGGCCTTCACCACCACATCCACATAGTGCCGCAGCTTCTTGATGTCATCCGCGTTGTCCTTGAGCGCCGTGCCAAGAAGCTGGCGTGCCAGATGCTCCGGCTCCAGCGTGCCCTTGCCAAAGTAGTGCGCATCCAGCGCGGCGGCATGAGCCACGGCCACCGCCTCCGCCGTGGACATGACCGTGCTGGGGCGCTCGATCACTGTCCCCTCCTCCGTCCGCCCGAGTCGCAGGTCCTGGAAGGTGGTGACCAGCACCTCCATCACCTCATCCGGGCACTTCACGGCGATGTTGGAGTCTGCAAGCAGGGCCTCGGCCTGGCGTTTCACCAACTCCATCTCCTGCTTCTTGTCCGCCAGCGGCGGCACAGTCTCAAAGTTGAAGCGTCGCTTCAAGGCGCTGGACATTTCATGAACCCCACGATCCCGCAGGTTCGCGGTGGCGATGACGTTGAAGCCCTTCCTGGCAAAGAGCACTGAGTCATCCCCCAGCTCCGGAATGTGGAGCGCCTTGTCAGAGAGCAGACTCACCAGCGTGTCCTGGATCTCCGGCTGGCATCGGGTGATTTCTTCGAACCTGGCCAGCGCCCCCCGTTGCATGGCGATGTGCAGCGGTGAAGGCACGAGAGAGCGCTGCGATGGCCCCTCCGCCAGCAGCAGGGCGTAGTTCCAGGAGTATTTGATGTGGTCATCCGTGGTGCCCGCCGTGCCCTGGATCACCAGTTTGGAATCCCCGGCGATGGCGGCGGCCAGCAGCTCAGACAACATGGACTTGGCCGTGCCTGGTTCGCCCACGAGCATGAGCCCGCGATGGCCGAGGAGCGTCACCACACAACGCTCAATGAGGGCGGTCTCCCCATAGTACTTGCGGGTGATGACAGTCTTGGTCTTCTTCCCCTCCCACTCGTGGGTCAGAGCCGCCCCCTCAGACCCCAGGATGAACTGACGCACCGCCTGGGGAGACAGGCTCCAGTTCTCCGGTCGCGGTGCCTTGTCATTCGCCGCCAGCGCGGCGAGTTCTTCAGCGAACCGGGTTTCGGCGGGAGGTTGGATGGAGGCGGACATGAAGGATGGCGGGGAGTTGGTGAGGATCATCCATGGGCAGCTTGTTTCAGGCAAGCTTGCAGCCGGTGGGTTTTTCAATAGGCACTCTTCTGGCTCCATTCGGGGTCAAAGCCGGGACCGTCAGCCGCCATCTGGCGGAAATCGTTCCAGCATTCCGCAAGCAGCACATCCGGCACCCGAGAAAACGGCAGCTCGGTCGCACCATAGCCACCGTCATGCCGCTGAAAGCAAAGACGCAGCATGGCGCAGGTGCGGTTCTCTTCCGGCAAGGTATTGCCGGTGAACTCCACCACCGCCTGCAATCCGGCAGTGGGAAAGCGTTTCACATACTCGCTGAACCAGCCACCATCCCCTGTGGAACCTCGGGCATAGCCCAGCTTGGTGGCACGACCGCGCAGCTTGAACGTCTCCACCAGCCACCCCTCGAAATCCCGCAATTCCGTGCGCTCATTCTTGTCACCTGCAATCTCCGGACTCCGCCGGGAAAGCTGGTCAAACAGGGGCGTGACTTCGTAGTCGGTCAGGTGCCGAGTCCAGGATTCCACCATCGGGGGCGACAAGTTCACTCCATGGGCGACCCGGACTTCGTCATCGGGCTGCAGTAAGACCGTGTTGTCTTCCACATCCGTCAATGAACCGTCTTCAAGGGGGCGGAAGATCCGCTCAACTCCGCCTTCTGGCGTAACCGTGGTCCACACCAGACGCTGACACAGATGCCGGGCAATCGGGTGCCGGTTCAGATAGAGATCCCAGTCCTCAAAACGCCAGGTGCGCTGCAGGCACATGGCCTCATAGAAGCTGCCCCGCTGCTGGTCGAGCACCTGCTTCAGTTCCTTGCGCGCTGCGGCGAACTGTTTCTTGGCCGTCGTCGCGAGTTCCTCGTCGTCCTCCTTGCGCGGCGCAGGCAGCGCTTTAAGAGGCTTGCCTTCTGGATCCATGAGCACGATCTCGAGATCCGCATTGAGCCGCAGGGTGAACTGACGCGGACCGAAGTCCAGCTCCGCAGTGCCATTTTCATCGAACCCGGCGGTGGGGATCGTCCGGTCGGCCAGCTCGGCCAGCGACCACCCTTTGCGCTCAGCGATCTCCTGAGCCAGCCGGGTCGCCTCCTCCTGGAGGCTTTTGGTGCGGAAGCGCGTGCCCACCGCGAGCAGCGTCTGTGTGGCGGAGGGGTGCTCCACCCACGCCAGCATCTGGAGCAGCGCCTTGCACTGGTGAACCCGCTGGCCATACCAAGTCTTCAAATACAGGGCCACGGGTGACGCCACGCCCGAGGTGGCGCAGGCGGCCGCAAGGGCCAGGATGCCCTTGGATTCAATGACAGAACCCGCCGGCTGGTTTTGCAGAAGGGTCATCTGCTGGGTGTAGAAGTTCTCCAGGGTCGCGTTCGGATAGTACTGCGGATACTGCTGGGCGTGGACCATCATCTGTTGGGCCGCCTGCATCGCCTGCGCTTCGCAATCCTGCCGTGAGCGAACGCGGGTGTCCTCTGAAATCCACGCGGCGAGGACAAACTGCCCCAGCGCCTCCCGGTCTGCCGGCTTGATGGCCGCCGCATAGCGGCGCAGCAGCGGACCAGGGACGGGAGACTTGAGCTTGCAGGTCTGAACGAGCCAGGCACTGATGACCTCCTCCGGGACTTCGCCACTGCCATCCTCCCAACGGACCACGGGCAGTTGGTATAGAGGAAACCACGCCAGGGTGGACGGCACCCCTTTGCGCATCAGTTTGGCGGCATCTTTCTGGAGGGACTTGCGGTCCAGGAACTCATCGGGCGGCACGCCCAGGCGCTCCAGCGCCATGAGCATAGCCACCTTGGGCAGCTCATGCTTCTCCTTGTGGCACGCCAGGCGCAGCGGTTCGATGGCCTCTCTCACCTTCAACCTCCCCAGCCACTCCGCCGCCACGGCGCGCTGTTCCATCTGGCTCGATCCCAACGCCGTGAGAATCCTTGCATCCCTTCCATTGGCCTGCTCCAGTGCCGATTGGGCCAGAGGCCGCTCCGTCTTGCTGGAGCCGAGGGCCACCTCCCAAATGCCCTCCACCAGGGGGGCTGGTGGCACAGGGAATGCCGCCAGCACCCGCCAGGCATTGGCCTTGCTGATGCTCTGCGCGTACCCCCGCAGGCTGTCGGTGGGATCCACCGGCAACCATCCCAAGGCGCGACGCAACAGGCCCAGGCGTTCCGCGAAATAACTCCAGGCGAGTGCCGGGGGCACCGTTGCCAGCCCCTGGTTTAGATAGGGGCCAGCGCTTAGCCAGCACTCCCCGATCCATTCATCCGGAAGTTTGAAGCGCACACAGAGGGCGGCAAGCGCCCGCAACTCGAACGCACCATGTCGGGCGGCCCATTTCTCCAGCGGTACCGTGGCGTGGGAGATGAAATAACTTCTCCCTCTGTGCAGGTCCGGCCGGAGAAGGATGGACCATCTGAGGGCATGCACCAGCTTGAAAGCCTGGTGCCCGGCAAAGCCCTCCAGAGCCTTGCTGACCGGCTGGGTTTTGTTGAGCTGCGGGCTAGCTGGTGCTCCAGCCTGGAGATCTTGCAGGGCGCGAAACCAGCCCGCCGCCACGATGGGATCCAAACGGCTTGGCGCCTTGGGTGCCCACTTCTGATGCTTGATCTTCTCCCAGTTGGCCTGCCACTCGGCATTGGACTGGTCGATGACAGCCTGGAGATCCCTCCGGACACTTTCATCCAGAGCCCGATCTGCCAGCAAATCTTCTGACAGGGGAGGGAGTTCCAGAACACGCTCGGGCTGCGCGGAGATCGCAGGATCGGCAGACCTGGTGTTGAGGATCCGCTGGATCTCGTCCACCACTTTCTTGGCCTTCTCCGAGGATGCCCTTCCTTTGAGGAATTCGTGAGAGCCCGCACCCTGGACCTGCCCGAGAAACTTCACGGCGGCAAAGCGTTCGTCAGCATTTCCGCTGGTTGCCACCTGTTCCATGGCAGGGACGGCAATGGCTCGTTCCTTTGCCAGCCAGGATTGGGCCGCTTCACGGCATTGCTTTGCCGTCCCGGAGGCATCGGCCACCACTTCCTTGAGACAGATCGCCAGAGGGAAAGATGCCTGCACCAGCGAGTCAATGATCTGGCCACGAAGCTTCGCATCAGGGTTGGCCAGGCATTCCTTCACTGTCCCGGCATGACGGACCAGAGCCTCATTCATGCCTGAGATGATGTGAAACAACCGGGCATAAGGCGTACCCTCCAGCCCGCCGGGTTCAATCCACAACGCTCCTCGAACCAGCATTGACGGCGAATCTCCGTTGCGCTCCAGCAACTGTTCCAGTTCCTGGGCGTTCAACAACGGAGGATGGGGCTTGCGGGGATAAACGGAGCGCGAGTTCCTTGTCGCCTCCCACAAATACACACCCAGCCAGGAGCCAGCGACGTCTAGACCAGGACACTCATGATTCACGTTCCCAGTGCTGGCCAGGGCCTGCAGGATGCGGGCAAGCCGCAGATGAAAGTCCAGGTCCCGGATGCTGCTCTCAGCGAAAAAACGCGACAGGCCTCCATTCTTAGGGCGGGCAAAGGACCCCACATCGCACCACAGGCGGATCAAGGCCGTGGCCTCCTTGATGGAGGCCAGCTCTGCGAGAACCTCAGGTGACTCGCTGAGCGCCAGATAAGTCATCAACCGGTCTGCCATGCCCGGTGCCCTACCCTCCAGACGCTTGAAGTCCTCAGCCAGCCACTCCAGCTCGCCGGCAGGATAGGGAGATTTGCGCCAACCGGGTTCACGCCCCGTCAGCTTTTTGAGCCAGTCCAACATGTGCGATACAGATTGAGTTCCGTCTTGCCGGGGCCGCAGCCGGACTCTTCCTCACGCGGCAGTTTCGTCAGGGGTGGCTTCCTCGCCCGTTTTCCCGCTGATCTTGCGCAGGTCTCCCATCACCTCCGAGAAGGGCACCGGGGGAACTTCGCCAAAGGGCACCAGACGCGGGTCATCCTCCTTGGACGGTTCGTCATAGGTATAGCTGCCTGTCTTAACCGTCCCGGTGCGGACAAAGTACACATCCCCCAGGGTGATGGTTTCATCCATGCCGATGCCCACGTACATGCCGTCGACGTTCAGGAACGCCTCCACGCCTGCGGCCGCGAAGATCTTCCGATAGGAGGTGACACCGCCGGCATCCACCACCGAGCCGCGCACCCAGCCGATCTTCTCCGAACGACCCCGGAAGGTCATCGCATTGAGGGAGGTGCTGTTCACCTGCTTGCCGAAGCGCGTCCCCTTTTCCTCCTCTTTCACACGGATGACCGGGCGGTCGAGCTGCGGGAAGGGCGGCGCGATATCGTAGTCCGCCAGATGCTGAAGCCAGGCCGTTCGAGTTGTTTCCTCAAGATCCAGCGGATGCACAATCGCCACCGAACCGGTCGTCGGCAGTGTCACAGCCTCCTCATTGACATCCGTGAGCGAGCCATCCTCCAGAGCACGGAAGACCAGCGGGGGCTCTCCTGCCTCCCCCTGCCAGCTCCACACCAGGCGCTGGGTGAAGGGGCGCAGCAGCGGATTTCCCAGATACAGCTCCTGCCAACGCGAGACCGGCCAGCGGAACTGGCGCACGAGGAGCGTCTCAATGCGCAGCACCTGCGCCTTGGACGCTTCCTTCAGCGTGTTCACCATTTCCTTGAACTCAGCCTGCACAGGTGCCGGGCTGCCCGCTGGCAGCTTGCCAGAGCGCTTGCCCGTCTTGGTGTCGCGGAAGCTGAGCTTGAAGTCCTGGTCAATGCTGACTTCCACCGTGGTCTTGCCGGCCTCCACAAGCCGTGGTTTTCCTGCTTCAAAACCCAACCAGGGGACGACAAGGTCTCCCAGCTCCTCGACACTTACTCCTCGAGCTTCTGCCGCCTCGGCAAAGGCGTCGCCCGCAGCCTTGCCGATGTTCTTGTTCTTCACTCGGAAGCGGACACTCAGGCTCTCGACCATCATGAGAGCCTGATCCGTGCCCAGCAGCGCCAGGGCCTGGGCGCCGTACTCAGCCAGCTTCCCGCGACTGTTCTCCGCCCACTCCAGGACAGCCTTGAAGAGCGGCGTGACCACGCGATCATCCCCCACCAATGCTGCCCAAGTCAGCACCCAGCGGTGGTCTGCATTCTGATCGGAGGCCAGATAGGCTGCGAGCGCATTTGCCGCGCTCCCGCCGTTGCGACCCCGGTCCAGCTCTGCATACAACGGCTTGGCCTCCAAGTCAGCGCGCATTTCCTTGCACCGGGACTGGCGGTAGAGCAGGTAAAGCACCTCGTGATCGGACAAGGCCACGCCATCCGTCTTGATCAAAGGCAGCCTGGCGGGCTGCAGCCACGGCACCGGCAGGCCTTTGATCTTCGCGAGCGTCTTCTGTATGCGGGCCACGATCTCCTCTTTCGTCAGGGCAGCTCCGCCACCTGCGCGTTCCAGGGCCAGGAGGATGGCATCCCGCACATCATCGCCCTCTTCTACTTCCAGATGACCCTTGAGCGCAGCCAGCGATTCCGGCGTGCCGAGTTGCTCCAGCACTGCCACGGCCGCCAGTCGCACATCGGCTTTCTTGTGGGCCAGCAGCTTCACCGCACGAGGTTGTGTGTCAGGCTGGGCCAGAGCCGCCAGGGCCCTCGCCGCGGCCATGCGCACCGGCCGGGACTTGTGTTGAAGAAGGGCCCAGATTCCCTCAGTGAGCTGAGTGCCGCCCCAGCTGATGGTCTCAGCGAGGGCGCTCATCACGGTGGCAGGTTCCTTGCTATCTAGGAGAACGCGCAATGCATCGGGAACCTCTGGGTCCTCCGTTGCCCCCGGCAGCATTCGCCAGCGTTTCAATCCGCTGAGCGCAACCTGTCCATTCGGATTTTGGGCACAGGCTTTGCAGGCATCCCGGAGCTGGGCGGGATGGCTCTTTTCCATCTCATCCAGCAGCAGGTTGCGCTGTTGGTCCTGTCCATAGCCCTTGCAGGGCTGGGCCATCCACTCGAGCACCACCTTGAAGGCGTCTGGGGCACCGGTTTTGATCAGCAGTTCGCAGGCCAGGCGCTCGCTGTAGGCGTTGGAGCCTTGGGGAACCACGCGGCGGGCCGCCTCCCACCCTGCCTCCCGATACAAATCCGGCTTCGCCCCAAACAAGGCATTGGCCAGGAAGACCGCGTCTTCATCGGAAGCCTCCTTGATCAGGACCTGATGCGCCACCTCATGAAAGACCTCGGGATTGGCGCGCAGAAATGTGGCGTAACAGGCATTGCGATAGTAGCCGAGCTGGAGGCCCTGCTTCAAATGGGCGAGCAATGCCTTGGGAAAACGACGTGCGATCAGAAAGGCGACATCTCCGAAGGAAAAACGGTCGATCAAGGCGGGAATCTCCGCTTCTTCAAGCTGGAGGTAAAACTCGCCCACCACCGTCGGCGCATCGGCTTGGTGGTCCCAGGCGTTGGCATACTCTCCCACCAGACGGATCTCCGCGTCTTTCATGCCTGCCTCACGCAGCCGTTGCACCGCCGCGGGGTGCAGGTGCAACAGGCCGTCGTTGCGCCGGTCGTAGCGGTGCAGCCAGTCCTTGAGAAGACGCTTCAACCCCATGATCACCGCCAACCTGAGCAGCCGGACGCCGTGGTCGTCCAGATCACCAGGTGCGGGGAGAGCTGTGTGAAGGGTGTAAAGCCACCCGTCATTGAGCTTTAGGCCATTGAGGAGGCTTTCGTCACCCGTCTCGATGAAGCGGGTGATGGCGGGGTTCTTCCAGAGCAGCCAATGCTTGGCCGTATCATCCAGTGCTTTGAGAATGGCAGACATGGGGGTTTTTGGAGGGGCTGGGGAAAAGGAGACCCACTCTCGCGCATTTCCACCAACCGAGGCAACCCTCCAGTGGTGTGTCGCACAAATTTTCGCCGGGAGTTATTCCCCCCTCAGTCAGCCCCCTGACGGTCCAGCCCGTCGCATGCGGCCCTTTTCCAAAATGAGCGTCCTGCACGGGGACGCTGCACCTCACGTGCCAATTTCGTCAGATGCGGTTTCCTCGTCCGACTTCCCGCTGATTTTCCTTAGGTCTCCCATCACCTCCGAGAAGGGCACCGGGGGAACTTCACCAAAGGGAACGAGGCGTGGATCATCCTCCTTGGACGGTTCGTCATAGGTGTAGCTGCCCGTCTTGACCGTCCCGGTGCGGACAAAGTACACCTCCCCCAGAGTGATGGTGTCATCCATGCCGATGCCCATGAACATGCCTTCGAGATTCAGGAACGCCTCCACCCCAGCGGCGGAGAAGACCTTCCGGTATCCCGTGACACCGCCACCATCCACCACCGAGCCGCGCACCCAGCCAATCTTCTCCGAGCGACCACGGAAGGTCATGGCGTTGAGTTCGGTCCCGTGGACATGCTTGCCGAAGCGCGTCTCCTTCTCCTCGTCCTTCACACGGATCACCGGACGGTCGAACTGCGGGAAGGGCGGTGCAACATCGTAGTCCGCCAGATGCTGGAGCCAGGCCGTGCGGGTTGTTTCCTCAAGTTCCAGCGGATGCACAATCGCCACCGAACCGCCCGTCGGCAGTGTCACAGAGTCTTCGTTGACATCCGTGAGCGTGCCGTCCTCCAGAGCACGGAAGACCAGCGGGGACTCTCCTGCCTCCCCGTGCCAGCTCCACACCAGGCGCTGGGTGAAGGGGCGCAGCAGTGGATTTCCCAGATACAGCTCCTGCCAGCGGCCGATCGGCCAGCGAAACTGGCGCACGAGGAGCGTCTCAATGCGCAGCACCTGCGCCTTCGCGGCCTCCTTCAGCGTGTTCACCATTTCCTTGAACTCAGCCTGAATTGCCGCAGGTGCCCCAGTGGGCAGCTTGCCGGAGCGCTTGCCCGTCTTGGTGTCGCGGAAGCTGAGCTTGGAGTCCTGGTCAATGCTGACTTCTACCGTGGTCTTGCCAGCCTCCACAATCCGGGGTTTGCCTGCTTCAAAGCCCAGCCAGGGGACGACAAGGTCTCCCAGCTCTTCCACGCTCACGCCGCGGGCTTCTGCCGCAGCAGCGAAGGCTTCTGCAGCCGCCTTGCCAATGTTCTTGTTTTTCACCCGATAGCGCACGCTCAGGCTCTCCACCATCATGAGGGCGTGGTCCGTGCCCAGCAGGGCCAGCGCCTGGGCTCCGTACTCGGCAAGCTTGCCCCGACCGCTGTCGGCCCACTCCTGAATGGCCTTCAAGAGCGGGGTGACGATGCGGTCGTCTCCGATCAGAGTTGCCCAAGCGAATACCCAGCGATGCTCCGCATTTTGACCAGAGCCAAGAAATGCCGAGAGCGCCTTTGCTGCAGTCTCACCATTTTGGCTTCGGTCGAGATCCGCATAGAGAGGTTTGGCCTCCAGGTCCGCCCGCATTTCCTTGCACCGGGACTGGCGGTACAAAAGATAGCGCAGCTCATCGTTGGATAACTTTGTTCCATCCCGCTTCACGAGCGGCAGCACGGAGGGCTTCAACCACGGCACCGGAGATCCTTTGAACTTGGAGAGCGTCTTGGCGATCCTGGCCTGCAGTTCCTCTGGGGAGAACCCCGCTCCACCTCCCGCACGTTCCAGCGTCAGCAGGATCGTGTCCCGCACGTCGTCGTCCTCCTCGACGTCCAACTGCGACTTTATCAGGGCGAGAGCCCCAGGCGTGCTCAGGTGTTCCAGGAGTGCAATCGCAGCCAGGCGCACATCCACCTTCTTGTGGGCGAGCAACTTCGCGGCTCGTTCCCGTGTCGACTCATTGCCAGAGGCCGCCAAGGACCGCGCCGTCGCCTGACGCACTCGCAGTGACTTGTGCTGAAGCAGGGCCCAGAGGTCCTCCTGCAATGCCGGATCGGCTTGGCCGGCCGCCTCGGAAATGGCCTTCACCACCATGGCGTTGTCAGCATGCTTGAGAAGTTCGCGCACAGACCCTGCAAACTCCTCGTCCTGAGGGGCCACTCCCAGCAATTTCCACCTCCGCAGTCCCATCAGTGCCACTGATCCGTCCGACGACCGGCTGCTGGCTTTGCAGGCTTCCAACAGCTCCGTGGGATGATTTGCCTCAAGTTCATCCAGAACGGGTTCGCGCATGAAATTGCCCCCGCTCCCCCTGTAGGGTGAGGCCAGCCACACTCGCACATGTTCATAGACATCTGGCGCCTGAGTCTTCAGCAACAGCTTGCAAGCCCTGATCTCCACGTGTCCACCTCCGCCCTCAGTCAGCTTGCGGCGGGCGTCTTCCCACCCTGTCTCACGGTAGAGTTCCGGCTTGTACGTAAAAAGGGCATCGGCGAGGTCTACCCTTTCATGGGAATCTTTCTGCTCCTGAAAGGCTTTGTACGCCTGCTCATGGAACACCTCCACATTCGCCCTCATGAAGCACTCATAGGCACCAGCAACATGGCGGAGAGGCAGGCCCTCTTTCAAAAGGGTCAGCAACTGGTCTGAAAAATGGCGGGCAATCAGAAACGCCGTGTCTCCCAAGCAATGGCTCGCGATCAAGTCAGGGATTTCAGCTTCCTCCAACTCAAGGTAAAACTCCCCAGCAGGGGTCGGCTGGTTTTTGTCGGCATCCCAACCTGCGGCATACTCATCCATCAACCGGATCTGGGCATCGGACAGCCCGGCATCTCTGAGCCGCTGCACGGCTGCGGGATGGTGACGCCACAGTTCTGGATTGTGCCCGGCAAAACGGTGCAGCCAATCTGTAAGGAAACGATGGGCTCCCAAGATCACCCCCATCCTGAACAAACGGACGCCATGCTCATCCAGCTCGCCAGGCAATGGCAATGCGGCATTAATTGGGATAAGCCACATGTCTTCGACCTTGATGCCATTGAGAATCCTTTCATCGCCGGTTTGAACAAAACGGCCAAGGTCCGGGTTGTTCCAGCCAAACCTGTTCCAGTACTTGCCCGAATCATCCAACGCTTTCAGAATGGCAGACATGCGATTTTTTGGGTGATGAGGTTGGGGGCCTCCCACTTTTGCGCATTCGCCACGATCCAGGCAATCCTTCAATAGGGTATCGCGAAAATTTTCACCCAAAGGGACTACTCCGTGGATCGCCCTTTCCAGGACACTGCTTGGCGCTAGAATGTCCTCCCCCGCCCATGGCCGCCAGCTCCGACTACAACTTCACCATCCTCGATGAAACTGAGGACTGGCTGGTGGTGGACAAACCGGCCCCGCTCCAGATTCACCCGAGTAAACCGTCGGATGCGGGACTCACCCTGTGGGACGGGATTCGCGAGCTGATGGCGTACGAGCTGGCCAATGGCGGCCAAGTCTCCATCATCAACCGGCTGGATCGCGAGACCAGCGGCGTGGTGTTGATCGCCAAGACCGGACCGGCGGCGCGGCGCCTCGGCAAAGCCATGATGCGCCGACAGATGGACAAGACCTATCTCGCCGTGGTGGCGGGCTGGCCGGAGTGGGAGGAAACCACGGTCACCGCCCCCATCCTGCGCCAGGGTGAGGTCATGGACTCCCGTATCTGGGTGAAGCAGCGGGTGGATGAACGAGGTGTCCCATGTGAGAGCCACTTCCGCGTGCGGGAAAGGCATGAGCCCCACCAGGGCCGTTTTTCTCTGATCGAGTGTGCTCCGCACACCGGCCGCATGCACCAGCTCCGCGTGCATCTGGCCCATCTGGGGCACTATGTGGTGGGGGACAAAATCTACGGCCCTTCCGAGGATTGCTACCTGGAGTTCATCGAGACCGGATGGACGCCCAAGCTGGAGGCCCAGTTGCTCCTCACCCGCCAGGCGCTGCACTCCCACCGGCTCATTCTGGACGACGGCCAGGGCAGGCAGGAATGGGTGGCCCCGCTGCCAGCGGAGTTGCGGACGTTTCTCTCCCCCGGTCACCCCTGAGGGTTGCCTTTTGGCGGCTCAAAAGCATGTTGGGACGTACCTTTTGCTCACGCCGATCGATTTTCTGTCATGAATCCCAAGCTTTCTGCCTACGCCCATCCTGATGCCCTTGTCGACACCGACTGGCTGGCCGCCAATCTCGACACACCGGGCCTCCGGATCGTCGAGAGCAACGAGGACCTGCTGCTCTATGACACCGGCCACATCCCCGGAGCGGTGCACATCGACTGGCGTCGCGATCTGAACGACGAAATCACCCGCGACTACGTCGGTCCGGAGGGCTTCGCCCAAGTGTGCCGGAAGAACGGCATCACCCCGGACACCACCGTGGTGTTCTACGGCGACAAGTCCAACTGGTGGGCCTGCTACGCATTATGGGTGTTCCAGCTCTTCGGCCATAAGAACGTCAAGATCCTGGACGGCGGACGCGCCAAATGGACGGCAGAGGAAAAGCCGCTGACCCGCGAGGTGCCGAACTATCCCGCGACCGACTATCCCACTCCTCTGGAGCGCGATGACACCACGAACCGCGCCTTCTACCACCAGACCTGGCAGCACATGCTGGCCAAGAAGCCCATGGTGGACGTGCGCTCGCCCAAGGAGTTCAGCGGCGAGACCACGCACATGCCAGAGTATCCCCAGGAAGGCGTGCTCCGCGGCGGCCACATCCCCGGAGCCAAGAGCTGCCCCTGGGCCACCGCCGCCAATCCGGACGGCACCTTCCGGACAGCCGACGAGCTCGACCAGATCTACACGCAGAATCTGGCCTTGAAGAAGGACGACGACATCGTCGCTTACTGCCGCATCGGCGAGCGCAGCAGCCACACCTGGTTCGTGCTCAAGTACCTCCTCGGCTACGACAAGGTACGCAACTACGACGGCTCCTGGACCGAGTGGGGCAACATGGTGCGCAGCCCGATTGAGAAGGGGAGCTGAGGTTAAGAGTTATGGGTTAGGTGTTAAATGTTATGCGTTGGGACATGCACAGCCCCCTTGCGCACCTCATAACGTCTAACTCCTAACTTCTAACTTCTCCCCCCTTCTCCCTTACCCCTCTTCCCTTTTCCCTCTGTCCCATGTACCCCCCCGCCCTTCAAGACATCATTGAACTCTTCGAGCACCTCCCTGAACAGGAGCGGCGGGAGAACCTCATTGTGATGTCGGACGGTGCCAAGCGCCAGGAGCCCAAGGAGGGCGAGACTTTTGATCTCGAAGACGTCCGCAAGGACGAGGAGTGTACCGACACCGTGGGCGTGTATCTAAAAGTGGACAGCGAGAACAAGGTGCACTTCGCCATCACCCTGGGGCCCTTGGTTCAGACCCTCACCAAGGCCATGACCTCCATCCTCTGCCGCGGCCTCAACGGGGCGCGGCCTGAGGAAATCATGGCCGTGCCCGCCGACTTCGTCCCCCGCATCGTGGGTGCGGAACTGGTGCGGCTGCGCAGCCAGACCGTGTACTACGTGCTCGGCCGCATGAAGACGGCTGTGAAGATGTACCTGGACCGCAAGCGGGCTGCTGCCACCGCAGGAGCTTGAGGCAGAACAAGTTCGGGAAGCGCCCCCGCACTTTTGCGTCGGGTTCTTGCAAATAATTGCATTCGATCGCGAGAAAGGGAGGTGGGGCTCCGTAAACTGGAGCTCGCAAATAATCCCCTCACGCTCGCATGGCTCCCTCCTCACCCGGCGCAGCCGCGCCTTCCCACGTCGTTTCCTCCATCCCATCCCACAACCGGGGCTTGGCCAGGACATTATGCCGTCCGGGTCTTTTCGTGGTGCTGCTCGCCACCAGTATCGGTTCCACCTGGGCAGCAACCCGCAACAAGACCAGCTCGTCCAACGCCCTCAATGACTCGGCCAGTTGGAGCGGGGGCATTCCGGGAGGGAACGACATTGCCGCGTGGGTCGCAGGCAGTGCCACCTCCAATGCCTTGGGCGCTGACACCTCCTGGCTGGGCATCAAGCTGGATGGTGTGGCCTCGGCGGTGGCGATCACCACGGGGAACACACTCACACTGGGCTCAAGCGGCATCGATCTGAGCGCTGCCGCAGCGCAGGACCTGACCATTTCTTCGAACTTGGCATTGAGAGCCTACAGCGGGCAGGTGTGGAACGTGGGTGCCAGTAGGCTGCTGACGATCAATGCCGGCACCTTCACCCGTGGCCTGGGAGCTACGCTGAACGTCCAGGGTGCTGGTGCCGTCGCGGTGGCGGGTGGCTTTCCCACCAATGACAGCACCGGCATCCTGGGGCCCTGGATCACCTATGGAACGGGTGCCAATACCCGATATGCCCTTCGCAATGGCAGCAACCAGATCGCCGGATACACCGGCACCACGGTAGTCGCTGCAGATGCAGTCGATACCACCGGGGCCCTGAACTATGAAGTGAGCGGCGTGGGCACTCTGGGCGCTGGAGCCTCGTTCAACACCCTGCGTTACACAGGAGCCAGTGGCGCGCTCGCAGGAGACTTCACCGTGAACGGCATCCTCAATGCCGGAGCCGGAACGCTGACCGTCTCTGGGAAAGTCACCGTGGGAGCTTCACGTGAGCTGGTCCTGACCGTGCCTGATGCCACGCGGAACCTGACGCTCAGCGGCGGCATCGCCGACAACGCCTTGGGAGCCTCTAGCGTCACCATCGCCCACAACACCGCGAACGCGGGCACGGTCACGCTTTCAGGTGCCAGCACGTACACCGGCACCACTTACATCCAGTCTGGCACCGTCGTCGTCTCCCACAATGACGCCCTGGGGGCATGGGACACCACCACGAATCCCAACGCAGGCACCATCGTATACACCGCGAACCGCGGTCGACTTCAGGTTACCGGGGGTGTGACCCTCTCCGAGGTACTTTCCTTCGTCGGAGATGACCCCAATGGCACCTCCCACTCCAGCCTGATGAATGGCAGCGGCACGAACACCTTGCTGGGACAGATCCGGCTGATCAACGGACTTCGCATCGGCGGCAGTGGGGCTGGCAATGTGCTCAATATCAAAGGCGGTATTGTCTCCTCCGATGGCACCAATCGACAGCTGGTTCTCAATCCAGGCGGCAGCACCGTGAACATCACCGACAATTCGGTGAATCTGGGTGTCAACGGAACGCTCTACTTTGACCAAAGCGGTCTTGTCACGCTGGGTGTCACCGGCAACATCTGGGGCCGAACGATTGTCGGCGGTGGCGGCACGATGCGCCTGATGGCAGCCAACGTCCTGCCTTCCGCTGCCGTCCTGCAGATGGGCGTGGCCTACAACACCAGCGCCAGCATCCTCGATCTCAACGGTTTTGACCAGACGGTCTCGCGCCTCGAGCAGAGCACGGCCACTCCGGGCTCGGTAACCAGTGCCACGGCTGCCACCTTCACGGTCAACCAGTCATCCAGTGGCTTCTTCACGGGCCAGATCACGGGGCAAGTGAAACTGGTGAAGCAGGGCAACACCACCCTCCAGCTCAGCGGCAACAACACACATGCAGGCAACACGGTCATCCAGGCTGGCGTGCTGGAACTGAACTCCATCGCTGCCTCCGTGGACAACAGCGCCACCGTAACCAACACCGTGTCCTCGATTTCCGGCCTGGACACCACTCAGCTGTTGGTGGGTCAGGTCGTGACGGGCACGGGTATCCAGGCTGGCACCTACATCACCTCCATCGTCAACGCGACAACGGTCAACATCAGCCGTGCCGCCAACGCGAATGGCGATGGCACGGTCTCCTTTGGTGCCCTCACGGGTGGCCTCACTGGCAGCACCGTGGACTACGACAGCTACGGCGGCAGCCTGACGTTCGGCAAATTCACCACCGCCGCCCAGATCGGCGGTCTGAAAGGCAGCCAAAACCTCTCCCTCGTCAATACATCCAGCGCCGGCGTCGCCCTCAGCGTAGGAGGAAACAACGAATCCACCACCTACGGCGGCGTCTTCAGCGGCACAGGTGGCTCCGTGAACAAGGAGGGCACCGGCACCTTCACGGTCACGGGCAACAACACCCACACCGGCGGCACGACCATCAGCAAGGGCACCTTCCTGGCCAACAACACCGCGGGCTCCGCCACCGGTACGGGCAGCGTGAACACCGTGGCTGGCAGCGGCGCGGTCCTGGGTGGCACAGGCAGCATCACCGGCGGATCCTCCCAGAACATCAACCTCGGAGCCGGCACCTTCCTCATGGTGGGCGGATCGCACGGAGTGAACTCGGGCGGTGCTCAGGATCTGGTTCTCGGAAACAGCAGCGGCGTCACCAATGTGGATATCAACCTCGCTGGCACCCTTCAGTTTGACCTGTTCAGCAATGACGGCAGTGGCGTTTCCAATCCCCTGGGGGAAAACGATGTGCTGCGCCTGTTTTCCAGTGTCACCGTGGATCTCACTGGCAGCAGCCTGGAGGTAGCCGCACTGGGCATGGACCCGCTCACCTGGAACATCGGCGATACCTGGATGCTCATCGACCTCTCTGGCGTGACCAGCGGCACCAAGATCGACGGCACGCCGCTGCTCTCCAGCATGCCCAGCCTGACGCCGGACAAGAAGTGGACCAGCTATTCGGATTCCAGCGGCTTCTACGTTCAGGTCACGGCCGTGCCCGAGCCCGGCCGCGCCCTGCTGCTGATCCTGGCATTGGGAGCGTGGGGATTGCGCCGGCGGCGCTGAACCACAGATCGAGGTGGTGGCCGCGAGTAAAGACCTATTGCGGCCGGTTCAGCGCCATCGCGATGACGAAGAAACCAAGCGCCACAATCCAGACCAGCGCCAGCCCACCGCCCACGATGATACCGATCCAGGCGTGGGCTTTGCCGCGGATCCAAGGCTCGCGTTTGGCCCGTTTCAGCCCCTTGATCCCCAGAACGAGCGCCGGGATCCCCGTGAGGATGCCGATGCAGGGGATCAGGGAGGCGACCGCCAGATAGTAGGCGGTGAGCGCCTGAGGATTCTTGTACGGAATCACTCCGCCTGTGTGATCCCCTTGGGCCGCCTGAAGCAGGCTGCCGACGGTGACGGGTGTTTGAGATCCCTCCGGCCAGGCCAGATCCGTGGGGTGCAGATTACCCGCCGCAAAAAGCCGTCGCACTTCTTCCAGCGGATAGGGGCCGTACGTCTCGTTCTGGCGTTGGATTCTGTAGTTCATGGAGGTCGTTTTGGCGGTTATTTCGAATAAATATCCGGGATGTAAAGCGGTGAGTTTCAACTGGACAACCGCAGACCTCGCGGCTGACTAAGGAGCATGTACTACGTCGGCAAAGATGGCAGGCAGTCGGGCCCCTTCACTCTGGAGGAGCTCCGCGCCATGGTGGGAAAAGACCAGCTGCACGTGGACGATCTGGTCTGGAAGGAAGGCATGCCCCAGTGGATCCAGGCTGGTGCCCTGCCCGGGCTTTTTGGTTCCGCTGCCGTTCCGCCACCCCCTCTGGGCATTTCCCCTCCAGGGGCCCAGGCCTCACACGGGTATCCGCCGCCCACCTTTGAAGAGGTGCCCAGCTATCTCTGGCAGTCCATCGTGCTCCTGCTGCTTTGCTGTCCCCTCTTTGGCATTCCCGCCGTGGTGCACGCGACGCAGGTGGACAAGAAGATGGTGGTGGGCGACGTGACCGGAGCCAGACAATCATCCAAAAAGGCCCGCTTCTGGTGCTGGATGTGCGTGGTCTTCTCCCTGATTAATTTTGCGATCACCATCTGGTACGCCTACCAACACCCTGACTTGTTCAAGATTTGAGGGGTCCGGATTCTTCATTGCCCATGAAAGGAAGTCCGCGCACCGCCTCCCGCATCGCCCTTGGCAGCGCGCTGCTGGTGGTCATGCTCGTGGGTGCATTCGTGCTCTATCAACATCCTCCAGAGGGCAACCAGCTCTACCCCCAGTGCATGTTCCACCGGCTCACCGGCTGGCACTGCTCCGGCTGCGGGGCCACGCGCTGCGTGCATGCCCTCCTCCACCTGCGGTTCGAGGAAGCAGCCCGCAAGAACGTCCTCGCCATGGTGGGGCTGCCGTTTCTGGGCTTCATGCTGCTGCGCGGCCTCTGGCGATGGATGCTCAACCGCCCCTCCCCACCACCGTCCAAAGGCCCCTCACGATTCATGGCCGTTGCCGTCGTCGTGATCATTCTCGGCTTCGGCGTCGTGCGCAATTTCCCCTGGCCGCCCTTCACATGGCTGGCACCCCATTGAGTATGCGGACGGCTGGCGGGATGCAAGAGTCCCACAACTTCCATCGCCTGGCGACGAAGTCGCTGTGGAGTGTGTGCGTGAAGCGCCGCCTTCGCCTGCGGGTTGATAGCCGGCCCCACCAGCACTTTCGCCAGCATACTGTCCGTCAGCTTGCCTCAAGCTCCAATGGCTCCAGGACTTCTCCCTCTGCCCGATCATTGTCGGAGTCGGTCGTAGTTGACGACGTGAGGAGACACTAGCTGAAGCGTCTGCGGCGTGGATCTCGCGCGAATCATCCACCTACCCAACGCCCCGCCCGCCCGTTCCAACGGACACCTTGGCCTCTTGACCCCGCTCTATGCCGTAACGCTGCAGACCGGGAAATTTGTGTCTCCTTACGTCGTCAACTACGACCGGTGTTCCTGCCACCAAGGCAGAGGAATGGTTCTAGGGCTGTTGTAGCCGGAGGCAGGCTGAAAGATGCGGGCGCGATGGCTCCGGTGAAGGGCGAAGGGTTCTAACTCATCACAAGGTGTAGCTAAAGCGGCGGTTCCCGCGCGCACTCCAAAGATGCTTCGCATCCAGGTGGAGAGTGCGCACAGTTACAAGCATGCTTACCCAGCCTCCGATGTCGCAGGCCTGCTGGCGTGCCCTAGCCCATCACCAGTCAACACCTGGCGACGAAGTCGCTGTGGAGTGCGTGCGTGAAGCGCCGCTTTCGCCTACAGAATTCACTTCCAGTTGCCCTCACCATCGCCACCAACTTGGGTTCATTCACCTTTGATAGCGTTCGGTTGTGACGGCGACGCGATCTTGAGGAAGTCATCCAGAATGGCGGCAACCGCTTGAGAGAGCTTGGCTGGATCATCTGTCTTCGCGTTACCCAACCATTCGTTGAACAGCGGATCGTCCCACTTGCCGCTTTTTCCACTGCTCCGCACATACTCGAACATGCGGTAAATGGCCTCTGCGGCGGAGTACACTTTTCGCTCTGAGGGTGTCCCTTTCCTCAAGGGTTCGACGATGGGGCGCAGCTTCGCCTTGTAGACCTCGTCCAAAGACTGGGATGCATCCGATCCCCCGAAGGCCTGACTCCACATCTCCACATACTTGCGGGCCATCTCTTGCGATTGTGGCGACAGTTCGAGGTATGGACCTCCGAACTCTTTCTGGAGCACATTGACGCGATCATCGGCCAGCGCAGTTGGACAACTGCAGCAGAGTGCCAGCGCTATGATCAAAAGCGTGATTTTCATGTGAAGAGAAGGGCCAGCTTTCAAGTTCAAGGACTCACATGATACCGGCTCACCCGGACAAACACAGCCTGCATCATGTCCCCATCGGGTGTGGGGCCGTTTGAAACCTTCCGGCAGACCAGCAGACGGGGAACGCCACTTGTGAGAGTGGTCGAAGTAAGAATGGATTGCGCCGGCCTGGAAGCGGTCGCACTCGGTACTTTCGAGACGTGGTGTTGGGTGAAATTCAACATCGCCTCTATCGTGTATCCATCCGGACCCAAGATGGAATCCGCCTCCAGCAGGGTGCCAATCCCAAAGGGCTCGGTCCCTTCGGCATCATTCTTGTCCCCTTCATCGACGACATCTCCTGATGCGCCGCCGGGTTTCCCTTGATCCTTTTCAGAAACGTCATTGGGAGGCCTTCCGGAGAAGGCCGACATACGCTGTCCGGTGGTTGTTTCTGCCCGCAGAAAGCCAGTGCGCTTCAGCTCTCCTTTGGCGAGCAATGCTTGGGCCTGCTTCCAGGACCAACTGTGATCCGTGCTTCCGTCTGCCCGGGCATCCAGTGGCTGCATCAGCGCCCTATTGCCTTCCACCGCCAGGACTTCGTGGATCAGGAGCGCGGGACGAACGCCACAAAGAGATTCCGTGAAGGCTTCGATCTGGTCGATGTTGTCTGAAGTGTTCACCACCACCAACATCCGGCCCTCCCAATGCCAATAGACCCTCGAACCCTCAGGGAATTGAATGCCCTGCTGCTTGAGGCCTTCTTGAATCGATCTGATGGGAGGCGGAGATTTCTCAGCCAATTCCGGTTGTTTCGCCGTCTCGAAAGGATCACACGGCACACCATCCACGGGACGGCTTATGCTCCACAGGTGAAAGCGGTTCACATGACAGTGGAGAACACGAAGTTCCATTCCGTCCGGGACGCGAAGCTCAGGAGGAGGTGCCGCGGTCGTGAGCCCCTGGCGCTCCCGAAGCTGCTTTTCCAGAACAGCGTTCTTCTCGGGCAACACGGGATTGGCCTGAACCTTGAGGATGGCGACACGCGTCAGGTCCTTTTCCATTCCCCACGGCTTCCACATCCCGATGACGCGGCTCGTGCCGGATTTGACGACTGCTCCCGTGATCACAGTTTCCTCGTTCCGGAACGTCCGACCAGGACTGGCTTCAGCAGACGTGTGACCTACCTCAAGATGCAAGTTCAGCGTCACGATGTTTTCAGGCAGCAGCGTAGTATCCACTTCAAGCTTGAGCTGCGGCTCCGTCCCTTCTTTTCCAGATGCGAGCACAAGCCGATTCCCTAATTTTCCCTGACATTGGACCTGATCCAACAGCTTGGTCTCTCCACTGGCTGCTTGCTTCCGAAGAGTAGAAGCGTACACCTCATGGTCCTGACGCTCCAGAAGAGAGAGAAGCTGAGACTCTTCCATAAAACTCGCAGTCTCGTAAACCTCCAGCTTGAAGGAGATGATCTGAGGCAGTTCGCGGCAGAGTTGATCACAGAATTGGCCGATCCGCTGCAGACCTTCGTTGGTGCTCCGTGCCACCAATGTGCCAGATCCAATCTCGACCTCGATGATCGTTCCATCAGGCAGATCACCCACTTGTTCTTCCAAAGCCACTTTGCTCCTCGCGGTCGCAGTCGCGGAGGCAGGAACCGCCTCATCCAAAGAGCCTGTTCGAAAGAGCGAGTAACCGACCGGAATCCGAAAGGTCTTGATGTCCCACTCATCCATTCTCCGAAACGCTTCGATAGCCTCAGCCACCTGCTTCCCGCTCGCCGGTTCACGTGCCATCAGTCCAGACAGCCCAGGAAGTGCTTGGACGAAGAACAACAAGATTAGCTTTGTGACACCACTCATGGGCAGGGCTTGTTTAGTTGATGGGCACACCGACTCACGGTTCCGTAGATTGAAAGTTAAGAAGGCCAGTCTCGCGATTTCAGTTAACCACCCGGACGTAGTGCACTTTTAGGAAGGCTGCCTGGAGATTGGATTTCCCAGATGCCGAATTCTTGCCCGACGACCAAACACCGAATAGCACCGGCTTACCTGTAGCTGTCTCGAACGAGGTCTTGATGAAGTGTGGCGGTGACAGCTGTTTTCCGTTCTCCAGCGGAAACAAGCCATGATGCGTCAGGGTCATGTTCACGTCGATGGAATAGCCGTCGGGTCCCATAACAGGGTCCAGCACCAGTCGAGTGCCAATCCCGGGAGGCCCATCACGATCTTCTTCATCTTGAGCGTCACTTTGCGGATCGTCCCTCATCGACTCACCGGCAAACATCGCCATCTTTTGACCACTGCGCGTCTCGGTGATCAACAAGCCCGTCTGCCTTACATCTCCCTTCACCACCAGCGATTCCAAGAGCCTCCAGGCGGTGGTATGATCAGTCAATCCCTCGGTCGCGGCGACAAGGGAACCAATCTGCGCAGCCTCCCCTTCCACGATCTGGAGTTCCGTTCTTAACACCGTAGGAGGGTGAAACATGATTCCATCCAAGAAACCTTGAATCTGATCGATGATCTCTGGGTCACACAGGACAACCAACGTGGTAGTCTGGCGATGGTAGTAGACCTTTGATTCTGTTGAGAGATTTATCCCCTGCTGCTTGAGGATTTCCTTGAGCGAGCCAGTGAATTCGGGGTTTTCCACTGCCGATTCGGCGGCAAAAGGGTCCATCACCATCCCACCCTGAACGTTTCGGTCTTGCCACAACAGGTACGGGTTAATTGGAAAATCAATCTGACGAAGTACCATGCCTGGGGGTACAATGATCTCTTGTGGGCTCGAAGTTTTCGCAATCTCCGCACCGCCAGTGAGACCGAGCGACGCACGCAGCCTCTCCGCCATTTGGGGATTCTTTTCTGGCAGAAGCGGTACGGCATCGACAGTGAGGACAGCTGTCCTTGTCACATCTTTCGCGGACCCTCTCGGCTTCCACATCCCGATCACCCGAGGCCTGCCACACTGAACCGTTACCGAGGTCGTGATCTTCGCCTCCGCGCGCGCCTCCGACAACTTAGGCTTGGAGGATGATGCAGCAAGTTGCTCGAAATCCAGATTCACAGCGACGGCCCCACTGGGCCCCAATGTTGGATCCACCATCACATTCAGACAGGTGCCCGCCTCAGGGTTGTCGCAAACAACATCCGTCCGTTGTCCGGACTTTCCATCCCACTGGCCCATGGCAACCAACCTGGCATCTCCTCTCTCCGTCTGTTTTCGAAGAGCTTCGACATGAACGGTATGATCGTGCTCCGCCAGAAACCTTTCATGAAGCTTGAAGTCAGCACCTGCACGAGACTCAAACACCTCCAACTTGAACAAGAGAATGTTGGGGGCCTCGGTGGCCGTCGCACAAAAGTGCTGGATCCTCTGGAGGGCTTCGTTGGTGGATCGAACCGCCAGCGTCCAAGACGCGCTGTCGTACATAAAGGCGGTGCCTTCTGGCAGCGGCCCCACAAAGTACTCCATCAGCCGGACTTCAGGAGGGGCGTGGGGTGTGGCTCTTGATTTCCCATCCCGCCTCGACTCTGCCAACACGGTCAATGGCAGTTGAAACTCCGCGATCGACCACGCGTCCATGTTGCGAAACCCCTCCAGCGCAGCCGGGTGGTCAACATACTGGCTCCTATCTTGGCCCAGGATCGGATACGCTCCAAGGAGCACAACATGGAACCAAATCAGAAGCGCAATGCTGGTTGGTTTCATAGAGTGAAAGTGTTTGTCACAGTCTTCAAGTTCCAAGTCAGCGACCGCGGTCGTAAAGCAGATCAAGGCCTGGCTTCCCGTGAGCTAGTTACTGAGGCTCAGGCTGCTTACCCGAAGAAAGGCTGCCTGGGAGATCGACTTGCCCGCCGTGTCACGATCCGGCAAGTTCCACAGATGGACCAGCCGGGGACTGCCGGTGACAAGTGAAGTTGCAGTAGTCAATGATCCAAGAGGCGCCGGCGGCCGATGCTGCCCAATGACCAGATTCAAGTCGATCGAGCGCCCGTCCGGTTGCATGACCGAATCCACTGCCAACCGAGTACCGTTTTTGACAGGTGCCCACTCCTCACTTGGCTCAGATTCACCCCTGCTCAGGCCCGCAAAGAGGGACAAGCGGATCCCACTGCAAGTTTCTGATCGCAGAAATCCGGTGCGCTTTAGATCCCCCTTCTCCAACAGAGCGAGCATCCGCTTCCAAGCTGCGGTATGACTTGCCTGTCCGTGTGTCTCATCTGCGAGAGATTGCATCAACGTACGCTCCCCTTGGACCACGAGAAACTCGTGCACCATGGTGATGGGAGCCAACCTGCTCGTGGACTCCGCAAAAACCTTGATCATCTCCAGGTTCTCCGCAGTGTTGATGGCCACCAGCCTTGCCGTTGGCGGGTGCCAGTATGCCCTTGAACCTTTTGGCTGGGGAATGCCTTGAAGTTTGAGCACCTCTTCAACTGATCGAGTCTGCCATGAGCCCTTGTCGGCCACGGTCACCTGCTCGCCAGCACTTGCAAAGGGATCCACCACTCCTTGAGGCTTCGACGCCGTGTCCCAATACTCGAACAAGTTCCAGGGACAGGGAAACGTTCGAAGTTCCATGCCCGCGGGCACCTTGATCTCCGAAGTGCCTGGCCGTTTGCCGCTATCAAGCTGGCGCTTCAGTGTTTCCTTCCGCTCCGCCTTCGCTGCCAACAACGGGAATGCATCAACCACCAGAATGGCCGTGCGAGTCACATCGCGGCCATCTTCTGCAGGCTTCCACATGGCAACAGCACGGCTCGCTCCAATTCGTGATTTGAACGAGGCTTTTACTGTCGCCAACTGCTGAAGGTGGTCCGCTCTGTTGGTTGGCGACGGGGCATTACGAACCTGGAGGTCGATTTTCACATCAACTGCGTCAGACTCGCCCAAGGTGGGTGTGACCTCGAACTTGATTGCAGGGGTGTCATCATCCCCCGCCTGTTCAAACTTGAGTGGCTCGCCGCTTTGTCCTCTTCCTCGAAGAAAAGCAATTTGCCTGGCCTGACCTTTGGCTGCCTGCGCGCGCAAAGCCGCGGCATAGGTCCCGTGATCCTGGCTTGTTGCCAATGAATCAAGGAGTACCCCATCCATGGGCAAATCGGATTCAAAGACCTCCAGATTGCAGGTGATCACTTGCGGCAGCTTGCGAGAGATGTGTCTGCAAAATTGACTGATCCGCTGCAACCCTTCACGGGTTGATCGGGCCGCAAAGACATTTGAATCCCTATCTAGCGATAAAGCGCTTCCCTCAGCGAGGGCGCCAATTGACATCTGAAGTTCCGCCATGTCCTCGGCCACGATCGGTTGGAAAGCCTGGATGTCCCACTCATCCATCTTTCGAAACGCCTCGATCGCCGCCGCCACCTCCTGCTCGTTCACCGGTTCACGTGCCATCAACCCAGACAGCCCGGGAAGAGCGTGGACGAAAAACAACAGGAATAGTTTAATTGATCCATTCATGGGCAGGGGGGATGCCTGATGGGGGCAGAAAGGTTCAGATGCACAGGAAGTGTGAACAACCGGCCGCTGGTGTGAAAAAGTCTGCGCCAAACACACCGGTCAACGCAAGCCCGATCTCAGAGGCATCTCGAACAAACTCCCGCGGATCGCGATAGGCCGTGGCCAAACCGACGTTAAATTACCATAAGCACCCAATTCCGGGATGACTCCTGCCCCTTAGCTGCTAGGATTCGACTGTGCTGCAACAAGCCCAACAGGAACGACTGGCCCTTGACTGGCTCTACGGCACCCAGCTGTTTGGGATCAAGCTGGGGCTGGAAAACACGCGCAAGCTTCTGGATGACATGAAGCTGCCGATGGGCGGACAGAAGTTTTTCCATGTGGCGGGCACCAATGGCAAGGGCAGCGTCTGCGCGTTTCTGCACAGCCTGCTGAAGGCCGCCGAGGTCAATGCCGGGCTCTTCACGTCTCCCCACCTGGTGCACTACCGGGAACGAGTGCGGGATGCCGAGCGCACCATCACCTCCCAGGAGATCGTCAAGGAGGTGGAGGCCATCAAGAAGCGGGTGGAGGGCTGGGACCCTCATCCGACCTTTTTTGAACTCACCTTCGCCCTGGCGCTGGACTGGTTCCGCAAGCGGGAGCTGGAGTGGGTGGTGCTGGAGACGGGTATGGGCGGACGCCTGGACGCCACCAATTCCGTGGTGCCAGCCGCCTGTGTCATCACCAGCATCAGCCTGGACCACCAGCAGCATCTGGGCTCCACCCTGCGGGAGATCGCCACGGAGAAAGCCGGGATCATCAAGCCGGGAGTGCCCGTCATCACGCTCAAGCAAGCGCCCGAGGTGATGCAGGTGCTCTCTGACACCGCCCGCGAACGCGGAGCGCCTCTTTCCATCGTAACCACGCCGCTGCGAGGGTACCAGCTCGGCCTCTTTGGCCAGCACCAGCTCTGGAATGCCACCCTGGCAGTGGCCGCCTTCAAGGCCGCCGGCTTCCGGGCCAGCGAGCCCGTGCTGCGTGTGGGATTGAAGACCGTAGAATGGCCCGCCCGTTTCCAGCGGGAGGAGCAGGATCGCCTGGTCATCGACGGAGCGCACAATCCGGACGCGGCAGAGACCCTTGTCCGTACGTGGCATCAGGCCTTTCCAGGCGAAAAAGCCAGCGTCGTGTTCGGCGCGGTGTCCAACAAGGACGCCAAGGCCGTCATGCGCTCCCTCCAGCCCATCGCCTCGCACTGGCATTTCACCCGGTTCGACAGCCCCCGCGCCATGGCCCCGGAGGATCTGCGCAAGGAACTGGCCGACCTTTACGCCAATGCCGTGAACTGCAGCGTTCACGAGACGATCGAAGACGCCCTCGCCAAGGCCCGCCACAACTCAGAACGGGTTCTGGTCACCGGCTCACTCTACCTCGCTGGAGAGGTCATCTCCATCCTCCGCGGCGAACGCGAGTGGTTCCAGAGTAGTACGCAGTGAGGGGGAGAGGGATAAGGGAAGACGGGCAAGGGGTAAGCCAATTCCCGAAATCAGCCCGCATGGGCTCGAAAGAGGCTCACTGCTAAACATTCCGAGTTCCGCCTGCCCCATTCCGCATTTTGCCTATCCTCTCCAGCCGTAGCTGCTGATGGCCACGAGTTCCACCCATTGGTTCTTGCCATCGGTCTTCCAGCCCAGCTCAGCGATGACGGGCATGTCCATGCCCCAGCCTAGCTGATTGGCCAGCTGCTGGGCGAGAGACGACTTCTTGGGCAAAAAGATGTGCCCCTGGAAATGCCCGTGGGGCTGCTTGACCTCAAAGGCGTCCTTCGAAGTCACTTCAGGCACGTCCTTGTCGAAGTAGTGCTTTCTCCGGAGCATGACGCGGAACTTTGAGTTGGGAGCCCCCTTGGTCTCCAGGAACTTGAGCATCAAGTCGTCCTTGAAGTCCATGAAGGCCTCCCAGTCCACCCGCACGCCGGACTTGGTGGACTGCTCGACGAGCGTCAGGACGGGATGCTCCAGGGACCCACCGCTCAGTTCAAACATGCAGTACGGAGGCACGCCGTTCTTGTTCACGTAACGGTCCACAAAGTCGATCTGACCGACGCGGATGGGCCCCTCTGCGAAATGCCCCGGATTCTTGTCGAGAGCGGCCTTGAGCGAATCCGCCTTCTGGACCAGGGTCAGCCGGTCGCGCCAAGTGGGGGCATCCAGGAACTTTTGCAGCACTTCGACCGCAGATTGCGCCTCTTTGGGCAGTTTGCTCACCTTTACGTTGGTGGCAGGAGTGGTGACCAAGGTCACGGCAGGACCTGACATGTCCGGGAGGGGGCCATTGGGCAGGGCCATGTCCGGAGGGGGAGGAGGCAGTCCTCCATAAGGCACTTCACCCGGAGCCAGGGCAGGTTCCACTGGGGCACCCAAGCCCGCAGGCAGATCCGCCGGCAAGGGGGGCGGGATCGGCGGCGGGCTGTTGGCGAGCGTCATTGTGGTGGGCGCTTCCGGGGTGGTAGCTGGCGCAGGCGGCTGATCCGCCACCGCTTCCGGAGCGATCATGGGTGCAGGGGCCGGGGGATCACCGGGGAAGCCAGCCAAGGCAGGGACCGATGCCGGAGCCGGAGCAGGGACAGCCGTCGCATCGGGTGCAGGAACAGGGATGGCAGCCGGGGCTGGCGCAGCCGTGGGCACGGAGGCCGGAATGGACGCTCCCGCCTGGGAGGGCTCACCAGGGAAGTCCGTGACAGGGATGGCCATCGGCACCGGAGCTTCTTCCACAGCGGGTTTGGGAGCGACTTCTGGCGCGACCGTGGCCGGGTTGTGAGAAGACGGAGCTAGATCCGTCGGAATCGAAGGCGTATCCCCTGCTGAGACCGGGACGGAATCCGTTGCCCCGGAACCCGGGTCCGATGATGGCGCGGGCTGGTTCGACACCGTCGCCTGGCTGGGGCTGCTCAGCCAGGAGGCGATGGGCTTCCGGCAAAACCAAAGCAGAAGGAGCAGGTCCACCATGAGGAAGCTCACCACCCCGATCATCGCGATGCGGTTGAGCCGCAGACGGCGCTCACGGCGAGGTGAGGTGCCCACCATGACCAGCGGGACGTGCAGCCATGGACGTGAATCCTGACCAGGAAGGTTGAGCGATCCGCCAAGCGCAGCTCCCGTGGCAAGCATCTCACCCATTCCGGGCTGGGCCGCCGCCTCGGCGGTCTCTTCATCGGGGAGGCTCTCGGGCACCAACGCACTGGCCACTGGGGCCATCGTGGGCTCAGGGGCAGGAGCAGATGCGGCGGCGACCGCTCTCGATGCCTTCTTGCCGAGGGGGCCTGCTTCAGACTTGGGCTTACTTTCCTGCTCAGCCGCCGCCGATTCCCCGGATAGCCGGGAAATGGACTGCAACTTGGAACGCATCCGTCCCTCCTGCGATCTCGCTGTGCCTGGCCGGGAGGACGAAGTCGCGGACGGATTCTCCTGCGCAGAGGAAGCAGCAGGCTTGATCTCCGCCTCCGCCGGGATCGGCGGCGACGGCTCTGGATTCAACCCCTTGATCTGGGGCGCAGGGGGGAAAGTGAAGCCAGCCCCGAAAAGATCAGGTTCGACCTTGGGCGCAGCCGTTTCCTCCGGGCTCAGAGACGCTCCCTCAGCCCCAGGCTCGCTCAGAGCTTCCGGGGCAGAGTCGGGAGCAGAGGCCGGCTCTTGAGTGGGGGCTATCTGAGGAGCACTCACCGGGGCAAGCTCTGCTGCCACCGTGGCGAGCGTGGCCGCCGCCGATGCTTGCGCAAAGTCGGACACGGCCGCCTTCTCGATCACCGAAGATGGAGCCGCAGGCAGCGGTTCAGACCGGGGAAGCCCTTGCGGTGCGGGAGGCGCAGGATCCAGTAAAGCCGCCGCGGAAGCGACCGCCGGGGCCTGTTCTGGGGCTTTCTCCACTCCGACGGCTGGCGTTTTGGCCGCTTTGGGGCGCAACGCATCCGCCAGTTGCTCGGCGCTCCATTCGGTCGCGGCAGGTGCTGGCGCAGGAATCTGGGCCGCCGCTGGAGGAGGGGCGGTTTGGGCTTGGGCAGGTGCCGCCTGCGCAGGGACAGAAGGCGAGGTCACCAACGCCCCGCATTTGGGACAGTTGTCACTCAAGCCTGCCATCTGGAGCGGGACCGCCAGCTTGGCGCCGCATTGGTGGCATGAAAACTTAAGGAGTCGTTGCATCAAGGCATTCGGACGGCATTGACCTAGAGGCTCTAACTACCAGAAAATCCTAGACAATCAAGCAGAGACACGGTGAGGGCAAAGCGGTGGAGTTGAGCAATTCAGGGCGAATACCATATGCCACAAGGACACGAAATCGCCTTCCGTCAACGAACGGTCAGCAATCAACTCCTTCTCTACACACTTGAAAAGTAAAAAACCCGCCGGAGCGTCGCATCCGGCGGGTAAATGGAGAAGGGATCGAGGGGATTCTGCTGAATCTGATTCTTACAGCTCCTTCACGAAAACATTGCCGTACTCCCCGCCTTCGGCACTTGTCTGAAGGCCGATGGCACCTTTCGCGGCCAGCCCAGGCAGCGCGACGTTGTCGAGCACGGCCTTCTCATTGAGTTCCACCGTGAGACGGTCCCCTTTGAGCGTGATGAAATAACGATTCCATGCGCCCGGCTTGAGTTCGACCTGCGCCAGAGGCTGCAGAGCGGCCTTCAGGTCCGGTGATTCCGTGGCCAGCCCCCGCAGAAGCACCCCTCCGAGCGGCAGCGCCGTGCCCGACTTGGGCGTCTTGCTGTCCACGCACAGGGTGAAGTCACCAAACTCCCGCTCCGTCCACAGCGTCTTGCCCTCTGCTGCCTTGGCCTTGAAGGTGGCTCCGTTGGCGGACCACACCGCCTTCACCTCATCCGGCGTTTTCCAGCCTGCGAGGCCTTTGCCGTCGAAGAGCTGCTTGTAGCCCTCGTAGAGACGGGCGGACTGCTCGGGCTTGGCACCGGAGGAGGGCAGTTCCTTGATGCGCACATTGCGGAAGTGGGCCTCGCTGCCTTCGCTCTCCAGGCAGATGTACCCTTTACGCGGGTAGCAGTCTTTGCCCACGGTCACTTCCTTGCCGTTCACGGAAAGCTTGATCTCACCGTCCTTGCACTCCACGCGGTAGTGGTTCCATTCGGGTGAGGGTTTGACGCGGTTTTCGATCGGGAAGCTGCGTTTCCCGGTCTTGGCCACGCGGCCGATCGGGGTCATGGTCGCGCCCCAGATGGGGAAGATATCGCCGTGGGAGGTGAACCACTCGTTGGCCCCTTTGTTTTTCTCATAACCCAGGTCGAGGATCTGCACCTCAATGCCGCGGGCATAAGGCACACCGGGAGCCGGCAGGCCCTCGCCCCAGATGAAGAGCCCGCTGTTCCCGGCTTCCTTCAGATGCCGCCACTCCAGCTCGATGATGAAGTTCTCGTACACCTTGCCCGTGCGCATGAACCCCGTGGGCTGGCCAGTGGTGATGACCATGCCGTTTTCCCACCGGAAGGTGTCCTCCGCCACGTTGCATGGCACCCACCCACTCAGATCCTTGCCGTTGAACAGGGGCGCAAAACCGTCTGCATCAGCGGCAGGCGACTGGGCACGCAGAGGTGCGGCGAGGAGGGCAAGCGGCAGCAGGGCCAGGAGGAACCGAGGTTGTTTCATAGGTTTCGGAAGCTGAGAAGATCGACGGGACCGTGTGGCGCGCCGCCACATGGGCACTACGTCATCTCAGATGGCCTTCTTCCCCCAGGTGGGACCCGATTTGATGTACCGCGGAGCAAATGCCCCGGTGTCGTACGGGTCTAAGCCCCTGACGAAATGGTCTTCCGTTTCTCCGGCACGGGGCTGGTGATGATGCCCTCCTCCGTCTCCTGCTTGAGGCGGAGCTGCCCGCAGGCCGCGGCGATGTCATGCCCCTTCTCGCGGCGCAGAGTGGTCATCACATCATGAGAGGCCACGATGTCCCGGAAAGTGTCCTGACGCCGTTCGCTGGGCCGCTTCCACTGCAGACCCTCGACGGTGTTGTAGGGGATGAGATTGACCTTCGCGTCCAGACGCGAGGCATGCTCACCCAGCAGGCGCGCTTGTTCCAAGGAGTCGTTCACCCCGTCGATGAGGATGAACTCAAAGGTGAGCCGCTGCTTCTTCTTCGAGTTCCAGTACTCCAGCGCGGGGAAGAGCTCCTCCAGCGGGTACTTGCGGTTCACGGGCATGATCTGGTTGCGCACCTCGTTGCTCGCCCCGTGGAGGGAGATGGCCAGGCGCACCTGCAGCGGGAAATCGGCGAGCTTGTGGATCTGCGGAGCCAATCCGCTGGTGCTCACCGTCATGTGCCGGGCCCCGATGTTCACGCCCCACTGGGCGTTCAGCACCTCGATGGCCTGCATCACGTTGGTCAGGTTGGCCAGTGGCTCACCCATGCCCATGAAAACGAGGTTGTCCACCCGTGCCCCAGCCAGCTTCTCCGCCTGAATGATCTGCTCCACGATCTCCCCGGCCGAGAGGTTCCGGGTAAAACCGGCCAGCCCGCTCGCGCAGAACTTGCAGTCATAAGCGCAACCTACCTGGGAGGAGACACAGAGCGTGCGCCGGTCCGACCGCTCGCCATAGAGCGAGGGGGAGGCGGGGATGAGGACCGTCTCGATGAAGCGGCCGTCGTGCAGCTTGAAAAGGAACTTCCGCGTGGTGTCCTCCGAGCCTTCCACCCGGGCATACGTCATGGTGCGGAGCGCGAGCCGGGAGGCCAGAGCTTCCTTCAATGGCTTCGAGAGGTTCGACATGGCATCGAACGACTCCACCCTCTTCTGGAAGACCCACTCCTGCACCTGCTTCAGGCGGTAGGACTTTTCCCCCAGCTCCGCCAGGATCACCTCCAGCTCTGCGGGACGCAGGGCGAGGATGGAAGGAAGCACGGCAGGAGTCTCAGACATGGCAAGGACGGGCAAAGAAAAAGGTGCGGCAGGAAAGATGCCGGACTCGGAGTCTAACCGAGTTCGGGGAAAAGTCGAAGGAAAGGGAGGAGCGGGCGGGGTGGACACTGGACCTCGGGGTTGATTGTATTCCCGAAAAACCACCCCCGTGCTCCTGGCCGGCGATGCCCCAACCCGCCCCCTCAGACTATCGTTTGAACCAGCCTTTCACTCTCCGCCAGACTCCTGGCGAGCGGGATGCCTTCGCCTTCCCCGGTGCAGCTCCTCCCCTCTGAGCCTGAAACTTGAGGCGCAAACTCCTGGGCCGTTTCGCCAGCAACTGAGGCGAAAGATCTGCTTCCAGGACGGTCAAACCCGACTCAAGCCTGGCCTTCACCGCCAGGGACCTGCCATTGGCAACCACCCGGGGAAGCGGGGCATCCGTACCTGAACCCAATGCGGTGAACCGGCAGCCCAGTCGGGCGCCCCCGTCCGGAAGACGTTGGAGGTCAATCCACCAATCCTGGCGTGCGCTTGCCCAGCGGAACCACGACCCGCCGCCCGCCTGATCAGCGGTTTCTCCCAGGCCTTGAAGAGGAATCTCAAACAGAAAGTCCTGCATCACCGCGTCGCCGCCCTTGCTCGCTTCTTTCGGAGTTCCTTGCGGGTGCGAGACGGGAGTCAAAGAGACTCTCCCAATCGCCAGCCCCACCAGCCGGGAATCGGTGCTGGCTGGATTGACATCGGAAGGACGCCGCAGTTCCGGCAGATGCAATTCAATGACCGCTGAGGTCGGGCTCTTTTGCCCCTGGAGAACGCTGGAAGCGATTTTGCACTCGGCGCGGAGCCCATGGTCTGCTGGTCGCAGTTTCATGGGCATGCTTTCCCCGTTGACCCGGATCTCCAAACTGGAGGCTGCCGTTGCCGTCAAGGCATGCCGGATCTCGATCTGGAGCAAGCCAGAACTTGAGTACGTCCAAGGCACTTCCATGACGGAGGGAGCCCCGGCCCCCATCCATCGAAACTGGCCCCCGCCATCACGCTCGGGAAGATGCCAGCCGGATTTGAATTCGACGCCGTCCACCGCCGGCTGCGATGCGTCAGACGCACCCTGTGTTGGCGGCAGGTCACAAGCCCCCTCACCCGCGGCAGGCAGGCGCTCCACCTCAAACAGAGCTTCTGGCAACTGCACCAGCAGTTCCACAAAGGGCAGAGCAAAAGGCGACGGGTCTCTGGGAGCCACCTGTTGGATGGAGCGAGGCGTGTTCACCCAGGCCACCATCGTATTTCCGCGTGAGGGCACGACGCGAGCCAGCTCCAGCTTGTCTGGATCCGCCTGCCAGCCCGCACCAAATGGCAGGTTGGAAGAGCCTGTGATGGCAAAGAACTCATGCGCACCGTCCTGGCCGTTGTCCGCATCGGGGCGGAAATAGAGGTAGCACTCGATGACCTTGTTGTTCTTCTTCAGATGCGGTCCGCGCTGGGCGCAGGTTTTCTCCTTCACGGAAGTCTGCACTCCGATGAGAACGTCCAACTCCACATCACCGGGTCCGACGGGATCAATGCCCCGACGCCGCGCCCGCAGACTGGACAGCGGGCCGAAACGTTGCTCGAAATCCGGATACTCTCGGAGAATCGCCGCACCAAAGAGCTTCAGGCAGGCAGACAGCGCTTCCTGGCTCAGGTTGGCTTCGACAAAATCCCGCCAGACTTGCGGCAACCCGGGATCCGCCAGGAGGTTGACGGCAGTACGGGCTCCCTTGGAGTTGTCCGGCAGGGCGGGCTGAAGCGAGGCGGACTTCCCTGAAGGGTAGTGGTTCACCCCCTGCGCTGGCTCAAAGATCCGCATGGTGGCGCCTTCTTTCAGACACTCGGGAAGCGCCACTTCCAGTTCACGATACAAGCTCTCAGGGAGAACATTCTCCAGCACCAGCATTGGAAATGGATGCGTCTCCAGCGCCTGGTCGCTGACACACCTGGCGAGCAGAGGCTCCATCTTTAAGCTGGGCGGCGGCGCTGAGGCCGATGAGGGGGGTGGCTCGACCGCCTGATCCAGTTTCACAGAAAAGACAGGTTCACGCATCTCCCCCACGATATTGATGTGGTAGCGGGGCCAGGCAGCGATGCTGCGGGCCGTGACGGCATGGACGGACCGGGGCGTGTTGAGAAAGAGAACCAGCGTGTTGTTCCGATACGGCACTGTCCGCACTGTGCGGACCTGACTGCCGGGCAGCGAGAAGCTGCGGCCAAAGACCACTTCCCCCGGCAAAATCTCCTGCAACTCCAGATCGGCCCCCGTGGACTCATCCTCCTCATGGCGGAGATAGAGCAGCCCCGTGAAGATCTTGTCAGGTTTGTCCAAATGCCCACCCCGCACCGTCGTCCCGGGCGAGAGGGCGGGGGTGTTCACAGCAATCTGCACATCCAACCCCACGGCATGCAGGGGGCGTTCCTTCTGCTGGCGATGCGTGACCTCCAGTTTCTCCAATGGCCCAAATGATGCTTCAAACTGGGGATGTTCACGTCGGATGTGACTGGAGAACTTTTGGATGACCGCCTGAAGAAATTTCTGGGAAATCCCCTCACGCATCACGTCCTTCCACCGCGGGGAAACACGCGGGTCACTGAGCGCCGCCGAGGCGGAAAGCGAGAAGCGATGATTGCTCCGGGGGGCTTCCCCGCGCGTCAGCACCTCCATGGCGGGCATCTCGCGCAGCAGCGCTGCGCACGTTTCTGCGTCAAGGACGTTTTCGATGATGACATGCGGATAAGGTTCGGGATGAACCGTGGCCTCTGAGAGCTTGGCGAATAAATCCTCCATGACGTGTTTGCCTTTAAATCATTCATCCGCATACTGCAAAAGGCGTCTGCATGTCAGTAGTACCAACTCTTCCTGGGTCGCGCCTTCCTCTGCCAGTCACACCACCCCATTTCCTGTCATTGTGATTCGAGTGTTCGTTGGATATGATTCACGCGAGACGGTTGCCTGGCACGTCACTGCCCACACGATCTCCTCGCGGTCTTCCGAGCCCGTTTCCATCGCCCCCGTGTCGCTGCAGCAGCTGCAGGGCGTGTTCAACCGGCAGCAAGATGCCCGGCAGTCCACTGAGTTCTCGTTTTCCCGTTTTCTCGTTCCCTGGATGTGCGACTTCCAGGGGTGGGCTCTTTTTGTCGACTGCGATGTCCTTGTGCTTGATGACATCGCCCGCCTCTGGGCGCTGCGGGATGAGGCCTTTGCCGTCCAGGTGGTGAAGCACGACCACAGGCCCCGGGAGACCACCAAGTTTCTCGGGCAACCCCAGTCAACCTACCCCAAGAAAAACTGGAGCAGCGTGATGCTCATGAACTGCGCGCGCTGCACCGCGCTGACTCCGGAGTACGTGAATCAAGCATCCGGTCTCGATCTTCATCGCTTCAACTGGTTGGAGGGAGAACATTTGATCGGTGAAATTCCGCATCGGTGGAACCACCTTGTGGACTACGATCCCCCGCTGCCCGAAAGCGAGCTGTCCTGCCTGCATTTCACCAGCGGCGGCCCCTGGTTTCCGGACTATGCGGAATGCGGGTACGCAGATGCGTGGCGTCGCGAACTCGCCGCCATGACGATGCCTCTTTCCCCCTCCCCACTGTGAACGCCGTCCCTGCAGATCCCTCGCAGATAGCAGGAGTGCTGAGCACTGATGCGCACCGCATCGACCCCAACATCCAGCGGAAGGAGGCGATCTTCGCGAGCCAGCTTCAGCACGATGCGAGGACAGGGATGCCGTTGTTTGCCAAGCTGGAGCTCAGTCTGACGGGTCTCTGCAACAGAAAGTGCCAGTTCTGCCCCCGGTCAGACGCCTCGTTCTTTCCCAACGTGAACGAGCACCTCAGTGATGCCCTCCTACACGGCATGCTGGACGAACTTGCCGAAGCGGGCTGGCGGGGCACAATCAGCCTCTCGGGTTTTGGCGAACCCCTGCTCCATCCAAAGATTCGTGAAATCGTCCGCACCATCCATCGCGTGCTCCCCCACGCCCGCATGGAAATGGTTTCCAACGGAGACCGGCTCACCGTAAGCATGGCCCGTGACCTTTTTGACGCCGGGCTGCACGTGCTCATCCTGAGCCTGTATGACAATGAGAGTCAGCTGGTGAAATTTGACGCTCTCCGGGCGGAAGCCCAACTGCGCCCCGACCAGATGCTGCTCCGGGTCCGCTACAAACCTCCGGAGGAGCATCACGGTCTGACGCTCTCCAACCGGGCTGGCACCGTGGACCTCAGTTATCTGGGGATCGAAAAACTGACCGCGCCAAAGACACACGCCTGTTACTACCCACACTACAGCGTCTTCGTGGAATACGACGGCACCGTGCTTCTCTGCTGCAATGACTGGGCCAAGGTCTCCGGCTGCGGAAAAGTGGGAGAGCGGACGCTGTTGGACATCTGGTCCAGCCATCAGATGCACCAAGTCCGCAGCGCCCTCCTCGCCGGAGACCGGTCACACCAGCCCTGTTCCGGTTGCAACATTGACGGCACCCTGATGGGCCGCGAGCACGCCGCCGCATGGACCCAACACTACCAGGCCACGGGAGAGGTTCGAGTAAACTAGCCTGATTCTTCATTCATTTTGATGCCCCCCTCTGCGGACAGCTTTCAGTTTCTCTACCAGCAGGACCAGCCGGAGCTCATCTGCAAACTGCCTGAGGCTACTCCGTGGGAGTACAACATCGGAAACGCGTTTTACGGGATCGGCGACATCATCCGGGAATACGCCGGCCTGCCAAAGGAAGTGCCGCTGCCCTTCGCGCTGGAACACTTCGTTCCCTACGCGGTGGACCAAATTCACCAGAGGGACATCACGGATGGGCTTCCAGTCTTTCTCTCCACTACCTCGGAACGCGCCAGGGCTTATGAGGCTGCCGGCATGCCCACTGCCCACCCCATTGGTTTTACGCTGTTGTACGCCATCCGTCTCTATCATCGCAAACATGGCCGCAGCAGCAGGCCCCGGCGGGGAACCATCGTCTTCCCACATAAATCGACCAAAACCATCCGGCGGGACTTCGATCATGACACATTTGCCGACTGGCTGATGGCACTGCCGCAGGAATACCACCCGGTGGTGGTCAACCTGTACTGGGCGGACTATCAGCAGGGCAAACACGCCGTCTATGAGTCGCGCGGGCTGCAAGTCGTGTCATGCGGCCATCTGTACGACAATCAGTTCCTGCTGCGCTTTTACGATCTCTGCCGCCAGTTCCGCTACGCATGCAGCAACGCGTTCGCAAGCAGCTTCCCTCTCTCCGTGCTCTGTGGCTGCCAGTACTTCTACAAAGAGACCATCGGCCACCGGCAGGAGTTCCAGGGCAAGCATCGCGAATTTGATGCGGATCCCACCGCCCAAAGCCCCCGGGCGCAGGAGGCACTGGCCCTTTCCGTTTTTCCACCCCAGCCTGGTGGCCTGATCAGACAGGTAAAGCTGGCCCGTCAGCTGGCAGGCTCCCGATATCTGCGCTTCGGATGGACGCTGCGCAGGTACTATCGCACGGCATACAGGATGCTCTTGAGCCAGCGTGGTCCCGGTCTGGAGTTTTCCCAACCGGTGCCGCGCAAGAGTCTCCACCCGTGGCTCCCCGAAGGCCTGAGTGACGATGGCTGGCTGCAGAACCCCTGCTCTCTGTTTATTCCCTCGACCCTCAAGCAGTCCTCACTTCATCTCACCCTCGAATTTCCTGCTTGGTCCAACGTGAGACAACAGATCATCGAGGTGTTTGCCGGCGACACCTCACTGGGGGAAGTGAAGCTGCATCCCGGCACCTACACTCTGAGTGTCTTCCCGCCTCTTCAGAAGACCGACCAACGCATCTCCCTGCGGGCCACGAGCACGTTCCAGATCTCCGAGCAAGACGCACGTGAGGTCACGGGAAGGTTGCTCCGGTTCGCACTGGGCACCCAATCCCATGAGAAGGGGAAGAGACTCAAGCTCGAGACACTGGGCTAGCCGATCTGGGCCCATCTGGAGTTCGAGAGATTGCGAGTCTGTCCCAACAGAGGATTCCATGCGCAGTCTGCTCACGCAGACGCGTATCCAGCTATGCCGGAAGAGGCAGTTGCCAAGCCTCTGAAGCCCGTGCATTTTCACCCAGCCCATGTCAGACGCCGCCCCTGATGCCCTCTCCCCCGTCACCTGGATGGACGGGCTGGCGGAGTTTCTCGCCAACGAGCACGGAGTGGAGGCCATCCTCCTGCACCCAGAGCAGCGCAAGGTGAGCCTCGCTACCCTGGGCACGGTGGACACTGCCGCCCTGTCGGAGCGGCTCAACGAGGTGCTGAAGGAGCTGGATACCCAGTGGTCTGCGCATGGTGAGCCCGATGGCACCCTGCCGCCTGGCGGCCCCTTCTCCCTCCAAGTCCGCCAACTGCCGGACGATGCAGTGCTGATCGAAAAGCCGAGCTGCCCCACCGCGCCGAGGTTTTGGAAGTGGCGCGAGTTCTCCTGGCCGGAGCCAGATGAGCTGGAAGACCACAGCCGGGAGGAATGGCAGACCCTCGCCTGGCAGGCGGGCATTTGCGGTGTCGCGCTGGTGGCTGGCTGGACGCTGGAGCATACCGGCGTGCCCAAGTCTTTCTGGATCGCCAGCTATGTGGTGTCGATCATCGCCGGGGGCTGGGACGCTGCGAAAGATGCCTCGGGCAAAGTCCTCAAGGGCCAGTTCGACATTCATTTCCTCATGCTGGCCGTGGCCGTGGGGGCCATGGCGATTGGTGCCTGGCATGAGGGGGCACTGCTGCTTTTCCTGTTCTCCCTTTCTGGCGCGCTCGAGCATTATGCTCTGCATCGCACGCACCGGGAGATCAACGCCCTGACCAAGGCAGCCCCCAAGATGGCGCGCGTCGTCCTGCCCGATGGCAAGACGGAAGACCGCCCGGTGGCCTCCCTCCAACCCGGCGATACGCTTCAAGTGCGACCGGATGAACTCTTCGCCGTGGATGCCTCCGTGCTGGAAGGCGAGACTGCGGCGGACGAATCCAATCTCACCGGTGAATCGGTACCCGTGGGCAAGCAGAAGGGGGATCAAGTGTACAGTGGTACCTTGAACCTCTGGGGGGTGGTGAAAGTGAAGGTGGAGCGCCGGGCGGAGCAGAGCTCCCTGCAAAAGATCATCGCCCTCATCCAGCACGCCCAACATCTGCGCGCGCCCAGCGAGCGTTTCACCGACAAGTTTGGCACTCGCTACACCTGGCTGGTGATGGGCATCACCGCTGCCATGTTCTTCATCTGGTGGCTCGCCTTGGGGAAACCTCCCTTCCAGAACATCGGCGAGGAGAAGTCCGCCTTCTATCGCGCCATGACGCTGCTGGTGGTGATGTCCCCTTGTGCGCTGGCGTTGAGCATTCCCTCCGCCATCCTGGCCGCGATCGCCTGGGGTGCCCGCCATGGCATCCTCTTCCGCGGAGGCGCGGCCATCGAAAAGCTGGCCGAGGTGCATGTGGTGGCCATGGACAAGACGGGCACGCTCACGGAGGGCGAGCTCCGCGTGACCAGTGTGGAGAGCTTCCCACCCGGTCGCGAGACCGAGGTGGCCCGCATTGCCTTCACCCTGGACGGCCAGTCCAACCACCCCATCTCCCGCGCCATCACCGCGCATGGCAAAAGTTTGGGGCTAGAACCTTATCCCGTCACCGAGTTCCAGCGTCTCACGGGAGCGGGCCTGAGAGGTCGCGTCAATGGAGAGGTCTGCTATGTGGGTCGGCGGGAACTGATGCAGCAGGGCGACTTCTCCCAATGGCTCGACAAGATCCCGGACACGCCACTGGGTTATTCGGAAGTCTGGGTGCTCAGCCCTCAAGGCGTGGGACGGATCTTGTTGCAAGACACCATCCGGCAGGGCAGCAAGGGTGTGCTGGCGCGCCTTCATGCCGAGGGCGTGCGCACCATCATGCTCACCGGCGACCGACGCGCTGCCGCCGAGCAGGTGGCCAAAGACATCGGCCTGGATGAAGTGCGCGCTGGCCTAAAACCCGAGGACAAGGTCGCCGCCATCAAGGCCATGACCGATGCCGGTGAGAAGGTGGCCATGGTGGGCGATGGCGTGAACGACGCGCCCAGCCTGGCCGCTGCCTATGTGAGCGTGGCCATGGGCGCACGTGGTTCCGATGCCGCGCTGGAGCAAAGCGACGTGGTGCTCATGCAGGACCGCATCGAGAAGCTGCTGACCGCAAGGGACCTGAGCCTCAAGGCCCGGCGGGTCATCAAACAGAACCTCGTTATTTCCTTGGGCGCCATCGCCCTGGCTTCGCTGGCGTCCATCCTCGGCTGGCTCCCGCTCACGCTCGGCGTGCTCGCGCATGAAGGCAGCACCGTGGTGGTGTGCCTGAACAGCCTGCGGTTGTTGTTGGGGAAGGAGAAGTGAGGGCGGCATAGAGCAAGAGGCCCAAGCGCCGCCAAAGCGGCCATTCACCCGGCCTCCGATGTCAAAGGCCTTTCGGCAATTCAAACTTCCTCAAGCATCCAACACCTGGCGGCGCAGCCGCTTTGGGACTGCGGTGAGCATCACCGCTTTTGGAAGTCCTGTGTGAAGCAGGCGGCGGTTGAGTGGAGCGGAGGAAATGGGGCGAGCACGATGGGCTTCGGTGGAGGTCTATTGGTTCAAGCACCTCACAAGGCGTAGCAAAAGCGGCGGTTCCCGCACGCACTCCAAAGATGCTTCGCATCCAGGTGCAGGTCGTTCTTCATATCAAGACTGCTGTTTGGGCCTCCGGATCCCACGTGGTTCATGAGCCAACGGTCTACGATCGTAGCGAGTGCAACCCATGGAAACGCGCCACATCACCTGCTACCGCGGAGCGGTATGCCCATCGCATGGCAAACCCCGGACGACCATCCCGCGATGCACCCAGCAGCCCCCTTGTCCCCCTGTCGGCCTACCGCTCCGCGGTAGATTTCCCAACACCACATACCATGGGTAGTCCTCGCTCCACTCGGCCGACCCATGGCTATGCATGGCGAACCCTCCGGGTTCATGAGCCAACCCGGAACCGCCGCACCGCCGCACCGCCGCACCGCCGCACCGCCGCACCGACACACCGACACACCGACACACCGACACACCGACACACCGACACACCGACACACCGACACACCGACACACCGATTTACTGAATTACCGAATTACCGCCTCCCCCCTTCCCCGCCAGGTCCAGCGCCCGGGCTTCGGTCAGCACCGCCAACATGGCATGGGGCCGTTCGTAACGGTTGCCTTTTGCGCGGCATTCGATTGGCCTGCTGCCAACATTTTCCACTGCCGCCGCCACGCCTTCGAGGAGGCTTTTGATCTCCGCCACCACCTCCGCACAATCACAGTCCTCCGGGGCGAGCCCCGCCTCCATCTGTACGGCGAGGGCGCTGATGGCCCGGGTGACACGGTCATTGGCGGTCACCAATCCGGTGGCAGCGGGGCTGTCGTGGGCACCACCCGGCTCGGCCAGCAGACGCTGCAGACTCGCAGCGGCGCGGCTTGCCTCACGTTCCGCCACCTGCTTGGCCCGGACGATGTGCTGGTGAAAAGTCCCGCGGGCCCTGAATTCACGGGCCACTTCATCAAAATAGGCCGCATTGGCCCGGATCGCGGCGGCCATGAGCCCCGGGAATCGCTGCCGCTCGGACACCGGCCAGAACCAGGCCGCCGCCACGAGGGCCAGGACGGCACCGGCCAGGTTCGAGAGCAAACGCCCCGCCGTGAAATCCAGGTGGACCGGCACATGCAGCTCCGTGAGAAGCACGATCATGGTGGTGACAAAGAACACCGCCAGGCCGTAGCGGCGCTTCAGGAAATAAGCGAAGGCAAAGGCCGCGGACACCGTCAGCCCCGCCAGCAGCCATTGCGGGAGCGGCACGAACAGGGTGGCGCTGCCGAGCAAGGCGCCCGCCACAGTGCCGGTCACCCGCTGAAAGGCGCGCTGGCGGGTCGCCCCATAATCGGGCTGCAGCACCACGATGATGGCGAAGGCCATCCAGTAGCCCCGGGGAACGGCCCAGTGCAGATACGCCGCCACGGCCAGCGTCGTGAGCAGGGCCATGCGGAGCGCATAGCGGACCAGTGAAGGATCCGGAAAAGGCACGGAGTTCAACCACGACGCAATAGCGGGCATGGAAGCGCGGCTCAGATCCGGCAGATGCTGGGGGATGGTGGCCGGGATGTCCGAATGCTCGACCGTGGGAGTCAGCGAAGCCTCCAATGAAGTGAGCTGGCGTCCCATCGCCTCAAAGAGCCGGCGGTGTGAACCAGCCCCCGGCAATTCCTCAGGAACCTGACCTTCCTCATCCTCGCGGGCCATCACCTCCATCAGGTGGCGGCAGGTCTGAATGCGGGCACGGGTGGCGGCCAGATTCCGCTCCTGGTGCGTGATGAGCGTGATGGCCACGGACCGGCCCAGGTTGGCCAGCTCCTTGAGCACCGCCTCCCTGGCCGCCTTGCGCCCGGGTGGCTCCGCCGCAGGTCCGTCTGCGACGATCCGGTTGTATGAAAGGGTGTGCCATGCCGCGGCCTGAGTAGCGAGGTGGGCCGACTCATGCACCATCTCCTCCAGGTGACTGATGAGCACCGGGCTATTGCGGCTCCGCGCCGCGTTCAAGGCTGCGGCGGCACGGTCGAGGGTGTCCCGCAGCACCCGTTGTTTCACCGCCCACTCATCGCCCACGCCCTGACCGGTCTGAATCAGAGCAAGGTAGAGGTCAGACGCCGCCACCCAGGTATCTGCGACCGCATGACGCAGCGGATGCTGCGGACGAAAGGCCCACAACCCCAGCTGGAGGACAGCCGCACCCGTCCCTCCCAAGGCAGTCCACAACGCCATCTGCCCCGCCGTGGCGCCATGCGATGGCCCTTCCAGTGCCAGCAGGAAGAGCAGCGCCGAATCAATCCCCAAAGGCGGTCCGTAGTCCGTGCTGACATGCCGCCACACCCCGCTCAACAAGGCGAGAAGCCCGATGCCAGCCACCGCGGCCGGCAGATGGTGAGCGGCCAGTCCTCCCAGAAACGCTGCCCCGGAGATGACGCTGATCATCACCGCCATGACCAGCACCCGCTGCGGATAAGCTCCCCGCAGTTGGGGCATGCTCAGCCCCAGCGCCGCGGTCGCGGCGTACTGGGCAGCCAGCGGTGCGCCGGCCAGGGCACAGACCATCAACGCACTGGCAAAGGCGGTCGTGGCCCGGGTGGCCCGGGCCAGGTCAGGCTGGAGGGCGGACCTTTCAAGCATGAGAGGGAAGGAGGAAACCGATTCCGGACATCATTGCCAGCGCGCCAGGAAAGTACGCAGTTCATGCACAACCGCCTCGGAAAAGGCGCGGCCCAGGCAATCGGCGCGCTTCATGCCAAAGGCATATTGGGACGGCGGAGTCCCGCAGGCATCCTTGCAGTCTGCCGGGTAGAAGGTGGCCACAGGTTTGTCCTCAAACCAGGCCGCCTGCACCAGGCTGGAAAAGCTGCCCACCAGCGCACGGCTGGTTTTCACAAGGTTGAGCGTCGCCGGCGTGGAGAGGCTGTCGAGCACTGTGATATTACCGCCCTCCCATTGGTGGGCATCTTCCTCCCCGTGCAGAGCCCCCGGACCGGCCTTCCCCCGGAGATAACTCCGCGTGACCAGGAAAACCGGACAGGGCTGCTCCCGCAACACCGGAACGATGCGCTCCATCAGGCCAGCGGGGAGACCGCGATACCGGTTGTTTCCTGCAAACGGCTGGAAGACGATGTGCCCGGTGGAATCCACGTTGTCCGGGGCATTGAACACCGGCCGGAAGCCGGGGCTGGCCGGATCCCGCACAAGACTGGCATGGTCCACCCCGGCAAAGCGGCAGATCCTTTCGTTCATCTCACGGGGGCTCAGCTTCTTTCCCACCAGTTCCTGGTATTTGTGCCCCAGATCATAGAGGACAAACTGGGTGGCGTTCCGATGAAAGCGGAAGAGCTCGATCGAAAAGGGATTGTGCGAGGCCACCACCACGGGCACTGGGCTGGAGGCCTCCTCCAGATGCTGAAGGCTGCGGGTCAGGTAGCAGGTGCGAATGATGTCCCCCAGACCTGCGGTAAAGATAACTGGACGCATGATGTCAAAACTGCCAGCGCGGTGGGTCACTCTGAGGCCCACCGCTGGCCATGCTATTTTACTTCGCAGTCTTGAGCTTCTGCAAGAGCCTTGCTGCGGTGTCCACCAACATCTCTCCGGAGCCTGCGGCACAACGGGCACTGACCACCTCATAGGCCCCCTGGCCATAGGCACGCTTGGTGGGAATGTAGCCGATGGAGCCGTTGGCCAGCTCCGCAATGAAGGTGTGTTTAAAAGGCGACAGCTTCTTAATATCCAGCCCCAGCTCCACGAAGATCTCCCCCGGCAGGCTGACCACGGCCACCTCATCCCCAATGGCGATGACCTGTACCTCCACCTCCCACGGGGCTCCCTTGCGCCCCTCCACATCCACCACCTTGAAGGCGTCCACCTGATCCAAGAACGCCGGCTTCTTCTCTCCCGTGATGACTTCCTGCATGATGGTCGTCGCCTTCTGCACCTGCTCTGGCGTGATGGTGGGCAGAGGAAGCTTCACCACTTCGCGAGCGATCCTCAATTGATCACCGCCTGCGGGTTTGAGCTCGCGTGCTGCTTTGAAGACATTTGCCGCGAGAATGGTGCCAATGCGCGTGGCCTCACCGGGGCCCTTCTGCGGAGCATCCCAGTTCACATCGCGATGGTTGATGTTCCCACACGCGCCGTTGGCAAAGAGGGTCACACTCTCCCCGCCGCGCCAGGCCCCCACCAGCCCAGCCATGACCCCGGGGTAGTCGGCGGACACACGAGTGCCGCCCACTGTGTCTGGGTGCATGGCGAAGTTTACCAGCGTGGCGAGGGGTTTGCCCTTGGGATCATTCACCGCCAAGACCAGGACCTCTGGATCAATCGGGCCCGCCGCTTCCACGATGTTTGGGTCCTGCTTGCGGGGGTTCCAGGCCACGGAGCCGTCCTTTAAAAAGAAGCGCCGGTTGAAGGCGAGATTCTTCTCCGAGGCTCGACCAAGAGAAAGGGATGCAGGGCTCAGCCTTACCTGAGCCTGCTCCACGCACTCTGCGATCAATCCCGGGAGGCTGGCGTTGTACTGGCGGGTGATGTCTTTGCCCCCTCCGAAGACGTTGTCGCGTGGTCCGCGTCCCGTGATGACAGGTGCGGTGTGGGTGTGCGAGGCCGTGATCAGCACATGATCGGCCGGAATCCCCGTCTGCTCCTGGACCACCTTGCGAGTGGCCTCGACCATGGGTGCGGACGTGGTGATCAGATCCAGCGTGACCACTGCGGCCTTCGTGCCGTCTTTCTCAAACACCAGCGCCCGGGCGAAGAGATCGTCCAGCACCCCTTCTGAGCCACGCTCGTTGTAATAGCCCGCGAGGGGGATGCCGTCCGGAGGCGTGATTTTAATCTGGGCCGCGCCCACTCTGAGCTCTGCCGCACCCAGCATGGCGGGCAGAGCCAGGCAGGAGGTGATGCCTGCCAGCAACAATGAGGCGGACTGATGGGATGGAAGGAATCGTGCGCGCATGAGGGTGAAAGGTACGTGGCATCTTTACAGCAGTTTTCTCCAAGCAACGCAAGTGTGCGCTGGGATGGCAGCAACCATGTGGCCGCGACCGGGTTTCATCCCCCAACTGGATCTGCCCTGTGGCGATCAATCTCTCCTCCTGCCATGAATCCGAATGCTGCCGTGCGTCTGTTTGCCTGCTGGATCTCGATCTCAGCCTTCACGGAGCTCACCGCTCCGCAGGCCTCCGCCAACTGGCCCCAGTTCCGCGGTCCAAACCGGGACGCGGTGAGTGACGATGCCCTGGTGCCTTCCACCTGGAGTGGCTCCCAAAACTTGAAGTGGAAACTGGATCTGCCCGGCCAGGGCGCCTCCAGCCCGGTGATCTGGGGAGACACCGTCTTCGTGACCTGTTTCTCCGGTCAGCAGGAGAGCGGCGATGTATCCCGCCTGGTACGACACGTCATCGCGGTGGACCGCACCACTGGCAAAAAGAAATGGCAGAAGGACTTCCCGGCACCACACCCGGACGATCCGTGGCAGGGCATGATCCGGGAGCACGGCTATGCCAGCAGCACACCGGTGACCGATGGCAAAACTCTCTACGTGCACTTTGGCAAAGGGGGTGTGGTGGCTCTGGACTTCAGCGGCAAGGAGCTCTGGCGGGCCGATACCGGCAAGGAATCCAATCAGCGCCGCTGGGGAGCGGGTGGATCGCCGCTGCTCTGGCAGAATCTGATGATCGTGAATGCCTCTGATGAAGGGCAGGCACTGGTGGCGTTCGACAAGACGACCGGCAAGCAAGTCTGGCGTCAGGAGTCATCCCTGCTGGACCTTGCCTTCAGTTCGCCCCAGGTCCTGAAGCGCCAGGACGGCAAGGAAGACCTTCTGTTTGCCGCGCCGGGCGAGCTCTGGGGCATGAACCCCGCATCGGGCAAACTCCGCTGGTATGCCGAGACGGGGCTCACAGGAAATATCTCCCCTGATCCCCTCACCCAAGGCGAGACGGTTTACGTCTTTGGGGGATTCCCCGGCACCGGCCGGGTGGCCGTTCAGGCCGGCAGCAAAGGGGCGGTGGCGGAGTCAGGCATATTGTGGCGGGACAACAGCTCCAGCTATGTGCCCACCCCCGTGCTGCACAACGGACGCCTGTATGTGGTGAACGACCAGGGCTTTGCCTGGTGCGCCGATGCCAAAACTGGCACTGAGCTCTACCGCGAACGCGTGGGCGGTGGCAGCACCGGCCGGGGTCGCGGCAAGCCGTTCTATGCCTCTCCGATCCTCGTGGGCGACAAGATCTTCGCCGTGAGTCGGCGACAGGGCACCTTTGTCCTCGCGGCCAAACCCCAGTTTGAGCTGCTGGCCACCAATGTCATTGCAGGAGATGACACCGACTTCAATGCCACGCCTGCGGTGAGCGATGGCTGCCTGTATCTGCGCTCCAATCAGGCGCTCTACTGCGTGGGTTCAGGAAAGTAAGGGTGTGAAGGGGCGGGCCTGAGTTTGAGAAGTCGATTGAGCAGAAGGAAGACGTATGGTTGACCACCCGCCAGGTTGTGGCTGGTATCTTGCCAAGAAGCCTCAACGCTCAACGCGAAACTGCCTTCAGACCGCCACAACTCCTTCGGAGTAGCATTCTCCAACACCACCTACCCAACGTAGACTCGCTGGAAGCTCGTCAACGTTGGGCTTGAAGCCGAATCCTCTTCGAGGAAGAGCTGCAGGTCAGTTGGTTCCTTGGCGGCCACCCCATTCGCGCGATTGGTTTGATCTCCCCACGCCAACGGCGTGATACAAAATAGCCCGGGGTCAGACCGCGAAGCGGTCGCCACCCCGGGTATCGACGGGATAGCAATGGAACTCCAAGGGAGTTCTACAGACCGTCCAGATCACCCGGAGACGACCGTCTTGCATGCGGTGGACGCCTCAGGGATGCGGTCACGGTTTGTAGAACTCACTTCGGAGTTCCGGTTCACCTGCCCTAGTACCCAGGGTGGCGGCTCGTGCCTCGCCTGACCCTGGGCTACTTTGTTTGACGCCCTTAGCGTCAGAAGCAGGTTCAGGCTCTACTTCAACATCCACGCACTTGTGAGCCCGAGGCATCTCACGACGGTCACATGAATCACTTCCGCGCCACGGTCACGATCGTGATGTCATCCGCCTGGGGCTCACCGCCTTTGAACCGGTTCACGGCATCACAGAGACGATCAACCACGGCTTGGGCTCCATGCGGGGCGGCTTCTGCCAGTGTTTCCTTGATGCGCTCCACCCCGAACAGGAGGCCTTTGTGATCCGTGGCCTCATCGACCCCGTCCGTATAGAGGAGCAGAATGTCTCCGCTCTCCATCGAGATGGAAACATCCCGGGTGATGCGGTCAAACACTTCTCCCTTGTCCACTCCCACGGCGAGGCCGGGTGCTTTGATCTCATCCACATCGCCCGTGGCCTTGCGCCAGACGAGCGGATTGGTATGGCCAGCCCGGGCGAAGCTTACACTCGCGCCATCCTTTTGCAGGATCAGGTAGCCCACCGTGATGAACATGTCCTCGCGGATGTCCGGGAACAGGTTCCGGTTCACGGCGGAGAGCACCGCCGTGGGGCTGAAAGCTTCGCGCGCGTTGGACCGCAGGACACTGCGGCACATGGCGGTGATGAGTGATGCCGGAATCCCCTTGCCACAGACGTCAGCGATGGCCACGCCCAAGTGCGTCTGGCTCACTGGCACATAGTCAAAGTAGTCCCCACTCACCATCCGGGCGGGAACGTTCCGCGCGGCAATGGCGAAGCCTGGCATCTCAGGCGCCTTCTCCGGAAGAAGGATGCTTTGAATCTCCCGCGCATTGCTGAGTTCCGCTTCCAGCTGTCGTTTTGCGCCCGCCTCATGGTGGGCCTGCGCATTGCCCAAGGTGAAACCCACCTGCTCAGCCAGCGCGATGAACATCTCCAGTTGGTGCTGGGAGAAAGGCTTGGTGCGATCAGAAGCGACTGCGAGCACACCCAGCGGACGACCGCCATGTCTCAGCGGTGCCATGAGCGCCGCCACATGCTGCTGAAAGGGGTTGGGCTCCCCGTCAAACTTCTCGTGATGCCGCAGATCCGGAACATTCTCCGCCTTCTGGGAAAGCACGACATTGCCCAGCGCTCCCTCACCCGGAGCGACACTGTGCAGCCGAAGATAACTGGGCAGCGTTCCCGCGTTGGTCTTGGCCTGAGTCACGATGCGCTCAGGAAGCGCGATCAGAGGTGGGCACTCCTTCGTGTAATGGCGGGGCACCAGAGAGAGTCCCTTTTCATCCAGCAAGTAGAGCGCCGCGCCCTCGGATTCCACCACCTTGACCGCCCCTTCGGCGATCTGGCGATGCAGCGTGGTATCGGGCTGCCCCTGAAGAATGGAGTCCCCCAAGATGTGCAGGACCTCGAACACCCGACGGCGTCGGGAAGCACGCTCCCGGTCGCCTTGAAGGAACTGCATCCTCAGCCGTCGCTCCCGCTGCCAGGAACGGAAGAGGGCGTAGCTCCCTGCCGCTCCAGCCAAGAAGAAGATGACAGCGGCGATCCAACCGGAACTCATGCTGGGAGGCAGGCTAGCGCAGGAACGCCGCCTGGGAAAGTAACTTTAGAAAATGTTCCCTCGGGTACGAAGGGCGGATCAGGCCACCGCCACAGCGCGGGACCGGACTTCCTTTTCAAGGAACTCGATCACGTCCTTGAACCGGCTGGCATTGGCTTCATTGGCCTTGGTAAGGGCCTCATGAGCCTCGAGCACGTGCTCGGCCTGTTCCACCTTGTCAGGTGAGGCATTTTCATTGCACTTGCCCAGCTCGTCACACACTTGCTTCCGCTCCACTTGGTGGCGGGAGCCGTCGTTGTCGACGTCGAGGATGTGATCAAGTCCGAGGCTGCTAAGCAACTGCCGGTTGCGGGCGTTGGCGTTGAGGATGCACACTTCACCATCTCCGATTTCACGGAGGTTGAGTGCGGCACCGGTAAGGGTCCCCAGAAAGGTGCTGTCCATGATGGGGCAGCGCTCCAAGTCCACAACGAAATGGCGGGTGCCTTTTTCGATCATGGTCTGGAAGCAACGCTTCACCTGCACGCTGTTCTGGAATGAGCCCTTTCCATCCACGCGCATCCAAAAGAGGTTGCCAATGTTTCCAACAAGAATGGGGGCGGGCGATGTCATGACGACGGAGAGGAGTCTGGAAGATAAAAACGACGACCTCCAACTACGAGCGTCCACGGGCTATGACAACATGCTCCACCCGTTTCAGGCGAAGGGAGACATGACATCGGAGGGTGGACACGGGCACGAGGGGGTTTAGAAGTCCAAAAAGTGTTATCGAATCTAATCTATGTTACGCGTCTGTCACGCAGTCGGGTGATAAACGCAAAAAAGCGCGTGCTCATTCCAGCACGCGCCATCAGGGGGAGCCTTACTCCCAGAGATAGGAATTGTAACTCGTCAGCACTTGGGAACCACGAACGATGCTGGCCCGCCACGCGGTAACCGGTCCGTTGCTCACATAGTCATCACCGATAAAGGAGAACTTGGTGACGTTGTTACGGCCGATCTCAGCCACATCCTGTTCCACCTTCTTGATGGTCAGGCCGGAGGCCTTCTGGCGGTACTCAAGACGCACCACCACAGGCTGGCTGCGGTCTTCCACCGTCCAGAAGATGGTGAAGTAGTCACCCTGACGGGCGATGCGCTCCGCCTGGGAGATGGCACCGTGAAGGATGGCGTCCTTCTCAAAGTTGATCGAAGGATCCGCCGCCACCACGCGGGCGTTGACGTCCTTCAAGTGATAGGGGTTTACCTTGGTAATGGTGGCCCCATTGCCCACCGACTTGGTGCTGCACGAAGCAAGAAGCAAACCGAGGCCTGCCGCAAGAATAATGCGGGAGTGGGAGATGAGGCTGGGCAAACTCATAAACGCGGGACGATAGGTAGCGCCATGGGATATGTCAACGACGTGCGAGGGAAAAGAACTTCAAAATTCAAACGTCACCAGCGCTCGTGAATCTAAGGGCTCCAACCCTCTGGGACACGGTCGATTGGCAGCGTTGAGGCAGCCTCAACTGTCTTTTTGAACATTATATCTGGCCGACCCACGAAGTTTGCGCGATGAGAGGGCACCAAGTTGTCGAACGAACTCGTGTCGCCCTCCTCTCCCAGACCCATTGCCCTGCAACACACTGGTGGCATCTACCTGCCGGAGCTGGACCTCTGGCTGGACCCTCACCGGCCGGTCGGGAGGGCGTTTGTCTCGCATGCGCACAGTGACCACTTCGCCCGTCATGAGTTCACGCTCTGCTCTCCGGTCACCCATGCCATCATCGACAAACGATACGGCGCGATTGCTGAGGGAGCCAGTCTGGTACCTGGCTATGGAGAGGCTGTGATCGAACGCGGCTACGAGCTCCGTCTGCTGCCCGCCGGCCATATTCTGGGCTCGGCCATGCTGCATGTCACCCGTCAGGAAGACGGTGCCACGCTGCTCTACACCGGAGACTTCAAGCTGCGTCACGGACGGACGGCAGAGCCTGCGGAACTCCGACCTGCCCACACCCTGATCATGGAAACCACCTTCGGCCTGCCGATGTATGCCTTCCCTCCGCAGGAGCAGGTGCTGGCAGACATCATCCAATGGGCACGGGAGACCCTGGAGGACCAGGGCATTCCCGTGCTGCTGGGCTACTCGCTCGGCAAGGCCCAAGAAGTCCTCTCCGCCTTCCATGGGGCGAGTCTGCCAGTGATGCTGCATGCATCCATCGTGAAGATGACCCAGGCTTGTGCCCCCTATTTCCCGGACTTCCCGCGGTATGAAAAGTTCGATCCGGCAACCGCAGCCGGGCATGTGCTCATCATGCCGCCCAGTGCCGCGCGCTCCCAGGCCATTCGCAAGCTACGGGTCTGCCGTACAGCCATGCTGAGCGGCTGGGCACTCACGCCCGGGGCCAAGTACCGCTATCAGGTGGATGAAGTCTTCCCCTTGAGTGATCACGCCGACTACCCGGAGCTGATTCAGACGGTGGAGCAAGTGCAGCCCCGTCAGGTGTACACCGTGCATGGGTACACCAGTGAGTTCGCCCGTGATCTGCGTGAGCGGGGATGGGAGGCCTGGTCCCTCGTGAGCGAAGACCAGCTCGAACTCACGCTTCCTGGTACTGCGACCACGACGGAGGTTGTTTCTACCAATGAGAATGCTGAAGACGCCACGGAGGCCATCGCGCCCCCTCCAGACTCCTTTGCTGCCTGGGTGCAGACCTGTGAGCGGGTCGCCGCAGATGGCTCCCGGCTGAAGAAGCGCGCCCATCTGGCGGAGTACCTGCAACAGCAGTCTGACGGAGATCTGTCGAGAGCGGTACGCTGGTTCTCCGCGATGCTGGAAGACCCCGTGCTCCAGCTTCCCCCTTTGCAAACAGGGTGGTCGGTCATTCGGCGAACCCTGCTTGAGCTGAGCGGCCTGCGGGAGGCCGAGTACCGGGTGATTTCCCGCTCTCAGGCGGACACCGGCCGGACGGCCCGTCTGGTGCTGGACCGGGCGCTGGCCGCGGGCAAGTTGTTTCCCACGTCCCACACGCCCGCCACTGAGGTCGCCGGCCTCTTCGACCGGCTCCGCAGCGCCCATGGCCCGGTGGAAAAGACAACGGTGCTCAAGGAGGGCCTGGCCAAGCTGCCTCCCCTGGAGGGCAGCTATGTGGTGCGCCTGCTGACCGGTGAACTCCGGGTGGGCTCCCGGGAAGGACTGGTGGAGGAGGCCATCGCCACCGCCTTTGACGAACAACCAGACCAGGTGAGGGAGGCGGCCATGCTCTGCGGAGATCTGGGAAGAGCGGCGGACCTGGCCGCCCGCCATGAGCTGGACTCTGCCCAGCCGGAGCTCTTCATCCCCGTGAAGGTGATGCTGGCGAGCCCAGAGGAGACCGCTGGTGACATCTGGAACCGGCTCACCGCCCCGGACGAGGCGGATGAACCGAGCCGAGCCACCGCCACCGCCCCCACCACGGTGTGGCTGGAGGACAAGTTCGACGGCATCCGGGCCCAGCTGCACCGCTCCGCCGGACGTGTGGAGATCTACTCCCGCGACCTCAAACGGATCACCGACCAGTTCCCGGAGATCGCCACGGCCGCGAGCCAGCTTGGCGATGAGGTGATGCTGGATGGCGAGATCGTGGCGTACGCCGAGGATCGCAAGCTGTCCTTCTTCGATCTCCAGAAGCGTCTGGGCCGCCGCGATCAGGGGGACCTGTTTATTTCCTCAAGCATCACCGTGCGTTATGTGGTCTTTGACCTCATCTGGCAGAACGGGGCCGGGCTCCTGCATGAACCGCTGGAGGAGAGGAGGGAGAAGCTGGAGAAGCTCGCACTCCCGCCCCTTCTGAAACGCATCGCCGTGGCAGAAGCTGCCTCTGAGACGGAGGTGGAGGCGGCCTTTCATGCCGCACGGCGCAACGGCAACGAGGGCCTCATCGCCAAAGACCGGCACAGCACCTACTCGCCCGGCAGGCGGGGCAAGTCCTGGCTGAAGCTGAAGAAGGCCTTCTCCACTCTGGACGTGGTGGTGGTGAAGGCGGAGCAGGGCCACGGCAAACGCAGCCACGTGCTGAGCGACTACACTTTCGCGGTGCGGGATGAGCACAGCGGAGCCCTCAAGGTCATCGGCAAGGCCTATTCCGGCCTCTCGGACGTGGAGATCGAGGAATTAACCGAGCACTTCACCGAGCACACCCTGAGCCAGCGCGGCAGCGTGCGCACCGTCACGCCGAACATCGTGCTGGAGATCGCCTTTGACTCCATCCAGGCCAGCCAGCGCCACGACAGCGGCCTGGCCCTGCGCTTCCCCCGCATCAAGGCCATCCGCCGCGACAAGGGGGTGGATGAGATCGACACCCTGACCTACGCACGGAAGCTGGCGGGGAAGTAGGGTCGGATGGTGGATGGTGCGCCCTGATGAAATCATCGGGGTTGGGGAAGGAGCCTCCCCGGGGTTTGTCATTGACAGAGTCTAGATATGCACAAAGGGGCATGCCTCCTTGTGCCCCATGATGTTGCGCTCCCTCTTGATTTCAAAAAGCTGCTCCCTGGCGATCTCTGCGCTGTCGGTTCTGAGCGCAACTTGGGCTTCCGGGCAGGCACCTGCTCCGGCTCCGGCTCCGAGCGCCTACACCCTGGAGGATGTGCTGCCGAGCCTGACGTTTGACCTGCCCGTGGCCGTGACGACCGCCCCCGGTGACACCGAACGACTTTATGTCATGGAGAAGTCGGGTCGGGTACAACGCATCGACGGATGGCGGGGACCAAACCCCACCAAGAAGACCTTCCTGGACCTGACACTGCCCAAGGATGGCAAGCTGCAAAACAATGCGAGTGAGTGTGGCCTGCTGGGATTCACGTTCGCCCCTGACTTTGCCAAAAGCGGTCGCTGTTTCGTTTACTATAGCCTGCGCTTCTCCCGGAAGTTGCATCAACGCCTCTCGAGATTCCAGGTCCTGCCGGGCGATCCGACCAAGGCGGACCCCGCCTCCGAGCAACCGCTGATTACCCAGGAAGATGCCGCCAACAATCACAACGGTGGAGATCTGCACTTCGGTCAAGACGGCTACCTCTATGTGAGCGTGGGAGATGGCGGCGGCGGCAACGACCAGTTCGACCAGGCCCGTTTCATTGATCGCGGTTTCCATGCAGGTCTCCTGCGCCTGGATGTGGATCAGCGCCGCGGAAACCCGCCGCCCAACCCGCACCCAGGAATCGCCCGAGCAGCGAATGGTCGGGCCTTCTACAGCGTCCCCGCCGACAATCCTTTTGTGGGCGCGACCTCTTACCATGGCAGCGCGGTGGATCCCGCGACGGTGCGGACGGAGTTCTGGGCCACGGGGCTGCGCAATCCCTGGCGGTTCTCGTTTGATGCACCGACGGGCCGCCTCTTTGTGGGGGATGTGGGCCAGAACGCCTATGAGGAAGTCAATGTGGTGACCCGCGGAGGTGACTATGGCTGGAGCTTGCGGGAGGCGCAGCACCCCTTCCCCCTTGGGCCTAGCGGGGAAACCCTCCCGCCGGACTTTCATCCCATCGATCCCGTCTTCGAGTACCCGCACAACGTGGGGCTGTCCGTCACAGGCGGGGTGGTGAGCCATGCAGCGGGCCTGCCAGAACTGGAAGGGGCCTACATTTTTGCCGACTTTGCGACCGGCATGGTCGTCGCGCTGCGGGAAGCCAGCCCGCTCTGGAAGGACGAGATGTTGATGCGCGAACCCGGCATCTCCGCCATCGGGGTCGATCCGCAAAACGGTGACCTTCTCTTCGCTAATCTGGCCCAGGGCAAGATCAAGCGCCTGACCCGGGCTCCTGCGGTGCCAGTCTCAGCGCAATGACCGTCCAGGGCGACGGATGGCCTCTAGGTGTGAAATGTGCGAATTGTGGCATTTAAGGAGGCCGTTCCAGGCGTAGTGGATAGCACGCTCATCGCAAGGTGCCTCGACATGTCCCACTCTTCATCTCCCGCCCGCCCCGTTGACTCCTCTGCCGGGGATGCCGCCTCCGTATCGCCAGCCCGTCTGGGAACCCTGGCGGCCTGGGGCAATGTGGTCCTCGCCGCCCTGCTGATGCTGGCCACGCTGCCGGGGCGCACCCAGGGGCTCGGACTGATCACGGAGCCGCTGCTCAAGGATCTGGCGCTGGACCGGGTGGCGTACGCGAACATCAACCTCTGGGCCACGCTGCTGGGCTCCGCCTTCTGCCTTCCAGCGGGCTGGCTCATTGACCGATGCGGTCTGCGCTGGACCACCGCGGCCATTCTTCTGCTCCTGGCGGGTGTGGTGTGGCAGATGAGCGTGCTGGCCGGTGGTATCACGGTCTTGTTCATCCTCGTCCTGCTGACCCGGGCCCTTGGTCAGAGCGCGTTGTCCGTCGCCAGCATCAGCACCGTGGGCAAGAGCTTTGGGCTCAAAGCGGAGTGGGCCATGGCGGTGTACTCGGTGCTGCTGAGCATCTTCTTCATCGCCGCCTTCGTCTGGGTGGGAGGCGTGGTGGAGTCCCGCGGCTGGCGGGTGGCGTGGGGTCAGTTGATTCCCGGACTGCTGGTGGCGGCAGGCGCGGTGGTGTTCCTGCTGCGCGAACCCGGCGCAGGTGGTGGCAAGACGGAGGCGGCCTCCCCTGCCGAAGGATTCACGCTGGGACAAGCGTCGCGCACCCAGACCTTCTGGGTCTTCGCCGGAGCCACGGCAATGTTCGGGTTGGTGTCGTCCGGCTTCGGTCTCTTCAATGAGTCGATCCTGGCCGAGCGGGGGTTCGATCAAAAAACCTTCCACGACACGCTCGCCATCACGACCCTGTTTGCCCTGCTGGGGCAGATGCTCTGCGGATGGCTCTCTCTGCGGAGAAGGCTGGCCCGGCTGCTGGCGGTGGCGCTGCTTCTCTATGCAGGCGGTCTGGGTGCCCTGCCCCTCATGACCACGCTGAACCAGCTCTGGGCCTTCGCCGCCATCTTTGGCGTGACGGCCGGTTTCATCACCGTCATCTTCTTTGCCATCTGGGGTCGTGCTTTCGGACGGGCCCATCTCGGTCGCATTCAGGGGGCCGCACAGATGCTCACCGTCTTTGCCTCCGCCATCGGCCCCCTTGTCTTTGCCCGGAGTCACGCCGCTGTTGGCTCCTATGGCCCGCTCCTCTTTTCTCTCGCGCCGCTGCTCCTGCTCGTCGCCGGGATCGCCTGGTTCACCCGGCTGCCAGGCGAAGCGCCAACGTCTTCTCCAGCATGAACTGGTTCCAACGGAAGCGTTGAACTCTGGCGCGCCGCATGTGTCCAGCAGAGGTCGTGAGGGCTAAGCCGCCTGACCAGCGCGGATCTTCTCCAGCAGCGACGAGGCTTCCTTCCAGTCCACGTTGTGGGGGAGAACCTTTGTCCGGGCGGCGAGGGCGGCCACCACGCCTGCAGCCTCGCCCATGGCCACGGAGTTGCCCGTGACCCGGTAGCTGGCGTGGGCGATGAAATCACCACTGATGCAGCGACCCGCCATCATGAGACCGTCCACATCCTTGGCAATGAGCGCCCGCAAGGGGATGTCATACGGCGTGGTTTTGACCCCGGCACTGTGATAGGCGGCTTTTTCATTGGCCTCCTTGCTCACCGCGTGGATGTCCACATTGAAGGACGCCCGCATGACGCCGTCCTCCTGTTTCCGGCCCTCGATGAGATCTTCCTTGGTCAGGACATAGCGCCCGGTGATGCGCCGACCATCGCGCACCCCGATCTGCTCGGCGGTGGCGACGAGTTGCAACCCATCCCAGGGGCCGCCCAGCTTGCGCAACCCACGCACCACCCGGTGAATCTCCGCCCGTGCCCGGAAGGTGGCCTCTGTCACAGCCGCCGCGTCATACGCCAGGATGCCGTACTCGTGATTGATCATCAGATTGAAGAGCCGGTCCCTCACCTGAAAGAGCGAGGGCGTGCCGTAAGTGGCTTTCAAGCCAGCCTGGGCGAGGGCCTCACGGAAATTCGCCACCGGCTCCTTCCTCCAGGAGGCCTGCCCGCCGAAGTGGGAGGCAAAGGGGCGCATGGCCTGCGGATCCACGGCCATGACCATGGCCATCATCGTCAGCGGCTGGCAGGGGCACTGCTTGCTCTCGCCCACTTCCCAGGAGCATCCGGCGAGGGCCCCCAGATCGCCATCCCCAGTGGTGTCGATGAAGACCCGGGCTCGCCACGCCTGGCGGCCGGCCTTGGACTCCGTGATCACGGTGGTGACCCGGTTGTCCCCGTCCTTCTGCGCAGCCACCACGCGGGTGAAGAGCTGCACCTTGACGCCGGCGGTGAGGCACAGTTCCTCCAGCAGGAGTTTCATCTCCTCCGGATCATAGAAATAACTTGAGGCGTTGTTGGGCAGGTGGGAGCCGCGCTCAGCCAGGCGGGTCACGAGTTCGCGATTGAACCCCGGTTTGTCCGCATCCAGCACATAGCTGAGCAGCCCTGCGGTCCAGACTCCCCCCAGACACCCGTGCACCTCCAACAGCCGCACCCGGGCTCCAGCACGGGCGGCGGTAAGGGCGGCAGTGACCCCGGCAGGCCCGCCCCCACAGACAATCACATCCACGTCATCCACCAGCGGAACGGTCCGCCCCGTTTCCTGCACCAGGCCTGCAGCAGGCTGAGGCGCAGGGGATTCTGCCGCGCCTACCACGCCGGTGACCGCAGCCGCGACGGTGCCCAAGGCGCCGCGCAGCAGCGAGCGGCGGTTCACGTCTCCGGCTGGATGCATGGAAGAGGAAGAATCGGTCATGCGGACCCTACGCGCCTGCCTGCGGACTTCTCGCAAGGACCTCCCCCAGTCCGATTCCCCCTGCATCCCGTCTAATCCTGTGTTAACCTGATGAAACACATCCTCATGAGCCCTTCAAACAACAACGCCACGATGGCGGTTTACCTCGATCTCGAGAACATCGTCCTCGGCGCCCAGGAGGCGCGTTACCCCAAGGTGGACATCCAGAAAATCATGGAGCGTCTCCTGCTGAAGGGCCACATCGTGACCAAAAAAGCCTACTGCGACTGGGAGCGGTACAAGGATTTCAAACGGCCCCTGCATGAGGCCGCCTACGAGCTCATCGAGATCCCACACGTGCGCCAGTCCGGCAAAAACTCCGCCGACATCCGCATGGTGGTGGACGCGCTCGACCTCTGCTACACCAAGGGGCATGTGGACACCTTCGTGATCATCAGCGGTGACTCCGACTTCTCCCCGCTGGTGAGCAAGCTGCGGGAAAATGCCAAAACCGTGATCGGCATGGGGGTGAAGAACTCCACCTCGAACCTCTTCATCACGAACTGCGACGAGTTCATCTACTATGATGACCTGGTGCGCAAAGAGCAGAGTCGTGTCTCCCGCAGCACGAAAGACAAGGACGCGAAGGATCCCGCCAAAGAGAAGGCCCCGGTGGTCAAGAAGCTGGATCCCGCCGATGCGATCCGCCGGGTGGCTGAGACCCTGGAAGCCCTGACTGAGGACCGGGACGCCGACGATCCGGTCTGGGGATCGATGATCAAACAGGCTTTGAAACGCCGCGATCCGGGCTTCAACGAGCGGGCGTTCGGGTTCAAATCATTCAATGCCTTGCTCGAAGACGGACAAAAGCGCGGGGTGCTTACGCTGGAGGCGCATGAGAAATCAGGGGGTTACCTGGTGAAAGCAAAGGGTTGAACCCCGGGGGCCGGGCCTTCAGATTGCCCGTCCCCGCCCGCCCATGTCCCACGACGCCGCATCCCCGTCCCCGCCGCCAAAGCCCACGATCGCCTGGTGGCGCACGCATGGCTTCCTGCTGGGCCTGGGAGTGGCCGTCTTGCTGGGATTCATCCTTCCTACCCCGGGGGCCCGGGGCGGCGTGCTGCATGCCGAGCTGGTGACCAACTTTGGCATCGCCCTGATTCTCTTTCTACAGGGCCTTTCCCTGGCGCTGGAGCAGATCCGCAGCGGAGCAGCCAACTGGCGGCTCCACCTGGTCATTCAGGGATTCACGTTCGTAGTGTTCCCCATTGTCGGCGTGTTGATGAACTGGGCCAGCCCCTGGTTCTGGCCAGACTGCCCACCGGCCATCCGAGATGGTTTCCTCTATCTCTGCGTCCTGCCTTCCACCATCTCCTCATCCGTGGTGCTTACGGCCGTCGCGGGAGGAAACACGCCGGGGGCTTTGTTCAATGCGGCCTTCTCCAACATTCTGGGCGTGATGGTGACCCCGGTGCTGGTGCATTTCCTCATGCAGAAGACGGGTCAGTCAGCGCCCTTCCTGCCGCTGCTGATGAAGATCATGCTGCTGACGCTGCTGCCCTTCGGCCTGGGCATGGCGCTTCGCCCGTTCCTAAAAAGATGGGTGGACGCGCACAAGGTGTGGGTGGCGCGCATCAGCAACTTTGTGATCCTGTTCATCGTCTATGCCGCGTTCTGTGACTCTGTGGTGGATCGCGTCTGGGAACGCCACGGCTGGGGCCTGACGGTGGGCGCGTGTCTGGAGACGACAGCCCTGTTCACGATCGTATCGATATTGACCTGGATGAGCTGCAAAGCCCTCCGTCTCACGCGCCCCGACCTGATCGCCGCCTACTTCTGCTCCGTGAAGAAGACCCTCGCGATGGGGGTGCCGCTGGCGATTCTGATCTTCGGCGAGCGCGACGATCTGCCGCTGATTCTGCTGCCGGTCATGCTGTACCATCCGCTGCAGTTGCTGGCCAACGGCGTGCTGGCGAGCTATTGGGCGAAGGAGGCAGCGTAGGAACCGGCGGTCCGGCGTCCCTCCGGGACGCAGGGTAATTCCATGAACCGCAACCGGTGGTTGGCACCACCGGCTAATGTCCATGGTCCTTCCAGGACCCAAATTCCCTCCTTTGGGAGGAAAATGAGCCCGGCCACGCCCGGCGTCTTTGTCCCGGAGGGACGGCGGAATGTAGCCGGTGGTGAAGGCCTGTAATCAGGCCGGGAACCACCGGATCAACGTCTCCCCAACCGTTGCGTCCCGGAGGGACGCCGGAACGGGCGCATTCCCCCTCACAACCCCTTCAACACCTGCAATGCCTTTTCCTCGAACTTCTGCTGCCACTCGGGGGCCACGAGAACATCGCAATCCTCCTGCGCATACCCGGGATTGTTTCGCTGCTCCGCGGTGGCGGCATAGTAGATGTAGCCGTTCGTGTACCCTGCCACAAACGCCCTCGAATCCCCGGCCGCCTTCTTGATGTTGAGCCCGACCTCCACGGTCAGCTCCCCTGGAAACGTGACGAGCTTGAAATCCCCCACCCTGAGCCCGGCCACCTCCACGTCCAGCGTCGGTGAACCCGCCGCCTGGTTCTGGGCCAGGTGTTTCTTCAAGAGCGCCAGATTGGCAGAAAGCCGCGTGAGCTGCTCCATGATCTGGATGTTGGCGAGATACGCCTCGACCTGAGCCTTGTTGTCGGCATCCAGCCTCTCAAGATCCGTCCGCCCCTGTGCACGGTCATGGAAATAACTCTGTGAATAGTGTGAAGGAAACTCCGGCGAGAGCTTCTGCCCGATGAGCAGCGGCACGAACGTCTTGAAGTTGATGTTGGTGGGCTTCAACGAACGCAGCAACGTGGCCTGGAGAGCCTCGATCCGGGCGATGCGTTGTTCAAAATCCGCGCCCCGGGGTAGCGAGAGGGTCTGGTTGCCCACCTTGAGAACACCGTCGGCCGCAGGTTGGATCTCCCGAAGCGCCTCGACCACGCTGCCCCCCAGCATCGTGCCCAAGGGTGCGGCATCCGGCGGACGGTTGATTTCCTTGTACCGAACCGGATTGATGTCGCCACCGCAGCCCTGCACAAAGAACGCCAGCGCCCCGCTCCCCAGGCTGTCCTCGATCACCTTGGAAGCAAAAGCCGGATAGTCCGCCGAGTTGCCCTTGCCGGGCGGGTTCATGATGGGGTGGCAGGCGAAGTTATAGAGCACCGCCAGCGGCTTCCCATCCAGGCGGTCAAGACGCAGCAGGCCGATCTGGGGATCGATAGGTCCCACACCGGCCACGTGTTCATCCCGCGGCATCGAATACGCACGGCGCATGTCCACCGTGGTGCCGTCCTTCAGTTTCAAACGCCGGTTCTCGCTGACCCGATCTTCGTGGCCGGATCCGGCACCCGCCAGCACTGGCACCAGCTTGGCGTAGGCCTCCTTTACAGCTTGCACCACCAGCTGAGCCGTGTCTGCACGGACGATCCCGTGGCAATGGCTGGCGTTGACGAGCACGCCTTCCGGCGCAATGCCCAGCTCCTTCTGCAGCTGACCCCGCACAGTTCCCAAAAAGCCATTTCCAATCCGGCCGATCTCCCCGATCGCGACCGCATCCACCGTGATCAACACGGCTGTGGTGCCGCCGTTCTTCAACACCAGCGCCTTGGCGTAGAGGGGGTCGTTGACCGGGCCAGCATTGACGTCGGTGATGTCCACCTTGGCGACGCCTGCTCTGAGGTCTGATGCCAAAAGGGGACGAGTACCCAGCAGAAGGAACGCACCAATCAAGACCGCGGTGGAGAGAGAAGGCATCACGCCGAATCTACGTCCCGCGGGTGGAGATCACTCATCGAACCGGGGAAGTGATGGCAAAACCACCGGAAACCGTCATGGAAGTACCTGGCCCCGCTGCGCAGGAGACACAAGACTTGAGCTCACGCACAGAAGTACGCGCACAGCGAAGCGGTCAGTAAATGGAGGAAGGGACATTCTTGTCCCGGTCCGTGACAAGCGTCCCATGACATCGCTCCCCACCGCACACTCCCACCACCTCGTGGCATCCCTCCTGCTGACTCGGTCTGTCATCCCCATCAGGCCGCCACGATGCTCGACGCCCGGATACGCATGGAAGATGTCGCCCGGGCGGCCGGCGTGTCTGTCGCCACCGTCTCCCGGGCGCTGAAGGATGACAGCCGCATTTCCCCGGCCGTGCGGGAGGGCGTGAAGGCCGTGGCGGTACGGCTGGGCTATGTGCCCAATCCACTGGTGCAGAGCCTCATGAGCCAGCGACGCACTGGCCGGGAGGGACAGGCGGCGGAGACCATCGCACTGGTGACGAATTATCCCCATGATGCCTGGCCGCAGAAGGACGTGTGCCGCTGGTATTTCAAGGGGATCGAAGAACGCGCCCTCCAGCTCGGCTACCGGGTGGAAGTGTTTTCCCTGGAGGCGCTGCATCATGATCCCGACCGGCTGGGCCGGGTGCTGCGGGCGCGGGGCATTCGTGCTGCGCTGCTGGGCTTCTCCCGGGATGAGGAGCACCCGGTGATGCTGGATGTGAGCGGCCTCACCGTGGTGGGCCTGAGCACTTATTTCCGCGATCTGCCGGTGGACCGGGTGCACCTGAACGGGTTCTACAACATCAAGCTGGCCTGCCGGCATCTCCGCAGCCTGGGCTACCGCCGGCCGGGACTGGTGGTGCCGGTGGCAAACAACCAGATCGTGGGCGGGCAGTGGTCCGCCGCGGCGCTGGATGAACAGTGGCAGCGGCCGGCAGCGGAGCGTTGCCCGCCCTTCCTCGTGGAAGGGCCGAACGTCAACATGCAGGCCTTTCGCAACTGGTTCGAGGAACATCAACCGGACGCCCTTATCGCCTACAAGGTGCCCGTGGTGGAGCTGCTGGACCGCCTGCGGTTACGCGTTCCCCAGGACGTGGGGGTGGCCGCCCTCTATGGCACCGAGCAGGACCGCCGCAACATGGCGGGGATCGACGGCAACCTGGAACAGGTGGGCGCCGCGGCCGTGGACCTGCTGGTGCAGAAGCTGCAGGTCAACGAACGTGGCCTGCCCGGCCAGCTGCGCGAGGTGTTGATCGCGGGAAGCTGGCAGGACGGGCCCAGTGTAGACAGGATTAACAAGATTCTGAAAGATTAACAGGATGGAATGCAAAGGATGCCATTACCTCGAACCCATTGAAGTTTGGATTTTGAAGTTTGAACTTTTGTATTCCTCTGTGCTCCCTGTGCCTCTGTGGTTAATCCTCACACACTCCCTTAGACATCACAGATCCCTACCGCCTGGCGCAGTGAGCCCAGCGCATCCGGACGGGCGGGAATGAACTCCTGGGCCACGTGGCCTTTGTAGCCGGTGTCCACGATGGCCTTCATGATGGCGGGATAATAGAGCTCCTGCGTCTCATCGATCTCATGGCGTCCGGGCACACCGCCGGTGTGATAGTGGGCGAAGTACTTGTTGTCCCGCTTGATGGTGGCGATGACGTCCCCTTCCATGATCTGCATGTGGTAGATGTCATAGAGCAGCTTGAAGTTGTCTGAACCCGTGCGTTTGCACAGCTCCACACCCCAGGCGCTCTTGTCACACATGTAGTCCTTGTGGTTCACCTTGCTGTTGAGCAGCTCCATCACCAGGGTGATGCCGTGTTTCTCGGCAATGGGCAGCACCTTTTTCAGGCCTTCTGCGCAGTTTTTGAGACCCGTTTCCTCATCCATGCCGCGGCGGTTCCCGGAGAAACAGATGACATGTTTCGCCCCGAACTCGGCGCTGGCCTTGATGTGGGGTTCATAGATCTGCACGAGCAGGTCGTGGTACTCCGGGTTGTTGAAGGCATGCTCGATGCTGCCCACCTTCACGTCGCCCGGCCCCTTGATGGAAGGGAAGCTGATCATGGCGCTCGTCAGGCCGTGCGCCTTGAGCGCGGGGAAATCCGCCGGATCCACCAGGTCGATGGAGGTCAGGCCCATCTCCTTGCCCGCGCGGCAGAGCTCGTCCAGGGGCACCTTGGGGTAGCACCACTTGCAGGCGGAGTGGTTGATCCGGCCCTTCAGCCCGGTGGCCTGGTCGGCGGCTTCGAGGCGGTGCTGGAGGGAGGCGGCAACGGTGGCAAAGGTGCCTGCCTCCAGAAAACGGCGACGTGAGAAAGAAGATTGCGACATGCCAATCATGCTACGTGGCCCTTCCGAGTTTGCCAAGTTTTGCCCAATTCTCGCACCGCTGTCGAAAATTATCCAAAGCCGCCCGGGTGGTCAGCTCCGATCTGTTGTCATAGGCAACTATCCCTTTCGCAATATCATGGACTCCTCGCCCCAGGACTGTGCGGCAGACCTCCTCGAAGTCGTTCCCCTTATCATGAGGGGTGTTCGAGCTGAGGTCCGTCGCGACCGAACCCCCGAACTGTCGATGCCCCAGTTTCGGGCCTTGTCCTTCGTGGGTCGACACGAAGGCAGCACCCTTACTGAAGTGTCGCAGTTTCTCGGTCTGACACTACCCACCGCCTCCAAGATGATGGACGGCCTGGTGGACTCCGGTTATGTGCAACGCGCTCCGGACCGCCGTGACCGGCGAAAGATCAAACTGCACCTGAGCACCGAGGGTCAACAGATTCACGAGGCCATTCTGCAACAAGCGCGGGAGTTCCTCTCCAGCCGTCTCCAGCACCTCGATCCCAACGTCCTGACCGACATCCGCACCGCACTGCGGGTGCTCCGCACGGTTTTCGAGCCCCTCTCCGTGCCTGGTGAAGCGGTCGGCGCGGCTTAAAGCTCCCTGTGAGGAAGGCCGGTTTCGGCATGGGATTGCTGATTGATCCGGCTCCGCCTCGCCGTTAGGGTCCGGCGCATGCTCGTGCCCCATGGCCACACTCCCCGACGCTGCCAGTATTGTGGGCAGGCGCTGCACCCGGGCTTCTACTTCTGCACGGCATGTGCCATGCCCCATGCGGATGTGGAAGAGGTGCTGCCCGAGGTCCGTCCGGCCCAGTGGGACGATGAAACTCGGGTGCGGAAGCTGGCGCCGGAGGTGTGGCGGTTGTTCCTCACCTACGTCGGCGCGCTGTTGGCGGCCACCGTCCTGGGTTTTGCCATCCACCCCGCCGATGACGGGGGCGTACCGGGACTGATCATCGGCGTGCTGTCGGTCGCGGTTGTTTCCACGGTCTTCGGCTGGCTTCATCGCGACGTCCTCCGTCCCCAGTTCGCCGGCCTGGGGCTCCTCTCTCCGACCATGATCAAAGGGCTGCTGGGGCTGGCCGCCATGCTGCTGGTCAATCTGCTGTGGCATGGCGCCCTCTGGAATCTCGCCTCGGAGGAGATGCGCAAAGACTCGCTGAAGGATGTGACCAGCCTGGTGCCAACCACCGCCGCCCGGGTCTTCCTTATCTGCGTGATGCCAGCCTTCTTTGAAGAGATCGGCTTCCGGGGACTGGTGCAGACGTGGTTGATGCGGGTGATCGCCCCTTGGAAGGCCGTAGTTGTTTCGGCGGTCCTCTTCAGCGCCATTCACTTTTCGGTACTGAGCTCGCCCTATCTGTTTTTGGTCGGAGCCTTGCTGGCCTGGACCCGGTGGAAAAGTGGTCTTCTTTTTCCAGGGATTCTCCTGCATTTCTTGCACAACCTCGCCGTGCTGTGGTATGGGGGACTGCTCCGATAACCATTCCATCAAACAAACCCTATGGACGGCGAGGCAATCATCTTTGGACTTGTGATTCGATGCATCTTTGGCGGCATCTGCGCAGCTATCGCAAGTTCCAAGGGGCGAAACCCTGTAGGGTGGTTCTTTATTGGTTTCTTTATCGCCTGCATCGGTCTGGTGATCGTGCTCTGCCTCCCCAACCTCCACGAGCAGCAGGAAGCCTCGCGGATTCAGGAGGACATGAACCGGCGGCTTCGGGAGCAACTCCGTCAGGAGCAGATGAAAGTGGACGCTCTGCGGGCGCACACCGCCGCCCGGCTGGATGCTCATGATGCTGCCCTGAAGATGGATACCCGCGCCACGGCTCCAGCACTGCTGGCATCGTCCCCACCCCGCCCCAGCTTGGGAGGCCCGCCTCAATATCGTCCCACCGCATTGGAGAACAACCGGCCCGTCTGGTTCTATCTGGACCAGAGCTCCTCCCAGCAGGGCCCGGTGACGCTGGCCCGGATCAAGGAGGAAGCTTCCATTGGAGCGGTTCATCAGGAGACCCTGGTCTGGCGGGAAGGCATGCCCGACTGGGCGCCCGCCCAGCAGACCCCTGAGTTGCAACCGCTCTTCCAAGTCTCCTGATATGGCAGTGAGCGGCACCTACACTCTCGACGGTCTGCTCCAGGGTCCCAACCCTGGAGATGAGGCAGTGGAACACTGGGTCCAGCAGGCGGCCAAGTCCGGCCTGGACTTCAGCCTGGAACTGGATGGCGGGCAGTTCTCCCTGCTGGCCAGCAATGCGGAAAAGAAGTCATCCCGCCTCGTGGGGGGCGATCTTCAATCCGTGATGACCGCCGCGCTGGAGGCGTTCTCAGCCCTCTATGGTGGCTCGCCCGCCCCCCTCTACTCCACTCTCAGATCGCGAGAGATGCGCGGCGGGGCAGAAATCCAGACCCTTTATTTCATCCAGCCCGACGGCAAGGTTTCGGTGCAGTCACGAAAAATCGGCACGGAAGCCCCCCCTCCTCCACCGGGAGCGGCGGCGGCCAAACCCCGGCGTCACCTCCTGCTGCAAAGCTGTGGTCTCCTGGTGCTGCTGACCCTGCTCGGGATCGTTTCCCTTTTTCTGGTGGACTGGAAGGAGCTCTTTCATCGCACCAAGATGATCGTGCAGCCTTCCCAGGGGGTGGAGCTGGTATCCACCGCCACGGCGGACTACGTCAGCGTCAGCATCAAGTCTGTGAAGCAAATGGACGGCTACGTGGAGTTGGAGATCAAACGGGGACCCCGCTGGGCGGAAGCTCGGGCTCTCGACCTCAACGAGCCCATTCCCCATGGCGGAACTGCGATCCCGTGGCGGGACTTCCTGGCCCTCCAGGCCGTGAAACGCGGTTATATGTACTGCTGTTTCTACGACGAGCGCGGCGTGTACACCGGTGAATCCATGATCCCCCTGGACCAGCTCAACACCCAGGAGTCCTTCCTGGGCCAGACCGCCATTCCCCGCACCCGCGCCATGTTGAAGAAGCTCGTGGTGAAACCGTGAGGGGATTCGCTGAGACTGCCTGGAGTGCGAGATTTTAGGGGTTCCTTCGTTTGCTTGTGAACCCTCGTATCAAAGGGCTGTCCGATATCCACCGAACTTCCCCCGCCTTGCCCAAGCCTACCGCCTCCTCATCCTTCACCCTCTTTCCCGTCACTCATTTCGACCTCGCCGCCACGTTGAACAGCGGGCAGGTGTTCCACTGGCATGAGCAGGATGGGGTCTTCTTGGGATTGATCGGTGGGGAACTGGTCAGGGTCTCTCAACCAGAGCCGGGAATGCTGCAGATTTCCCCTGGGCACGAGGAACTGGTCAGCCGCTACCTGGCGCTGGATCATGATCTGGCGAAGATGCAGCGCACGCTGCCCAAGCGAGATGCCCACCTCAAGCGGGCGCTCAAGTACTCGCCCGGTCTGCGGATCCTGCGTCAGCCGAGATGGGAGTGCCTCGCGACTTTCATCACCTCATCCCTGAAACAGGTGGCCCACATCCGCCAGATCTCCCTGACGCTGCGGGAGCGTTTTGGGCACCCTGTGGCCACGGTAAACGGGGTGGTCCTGCACGCCTACCCCACCCCAGAAGCGCTCGCACAGGCGGGTGAAGCGGCCCTGCGTGCCTGCGGATTGGGGTACCGGGCGAAGTTTCTGCATCAGACGGCCTCCCGCATCGCCGAAGGAAACTTTGACCTGGAAGCGCCAGCCGCACTGGACGACGAGGCCGCGTGCGAGCTCCTCTGCACCCTGCCTGGGGTGGGGCCCAAGATCGCACAATGCACCCTGCTTTTCGCCTACGAGCGGCTGGGCGTCTTCCCCATCGACGTGTGGATCGAGCGCGCTCTGAGGGAGTTGTACTTCGCCGGAGCGGCGGAAAATGTGTCCGCGCGGGAACTCCGGGAATTTGCCGTGACGCACTTCGGACCCTTTCGGGGCTACGCCCAACAGTGGCTTTTCCACCATGCGCGTACGAGCGGGACGTTTTCGCGGTTGCGTAAAGTGGTTTGATTCTTGCAGAAGCGCTGTCAATAATCTGTCGTGGTCTACCAGGAAACCAAAGCCGTCAGGATTGGCATTGTCGGTTCGCTGACGATGCATCTCCTGCTATTTCTTTTTGCGGCGCTATGGCTGAGCATGGCACCCGCCCGTGAAGCACCGTCGGCAAACCATGCCCAGACGCCGGTGGAGGAGGAGACGCTGATTTTTCCGGATGATGTCCCAACGGAGATCGCAGCGGAGCCTGAACCTGAACCTGAGCCCACCCCTGAGCTGGAAAAAACGCCGCTCCAGACGAAGCCCAAGGAACAGTACGTGCGGACCACGCAGAACGCGGAGAGCCCCGAGGCCCCGAAGAATGCCGCCTTCGTCTCCGACCGCAATACTGTCGCCAGCTCCAAACTGCTCCCGGAAAAAAACGGGGAGCCTGGCCGCCCCACGACAAGAGGCTCAGATGAGCCCACGCAGGAACTGGCCAACCGGGAGTACAAAGACGGCGAAATCAAGAACGATGCCAGTTCCCCCTCCATGAGCGGGATCCCCACCCTGCCTCCGGTGACACTTGTCCCTCCGCCAACGCCCAAGGCCCCTGCCCCGGTCGTGGCGGCAGCCACCCCGCCTCCAGTACCGGTCCAGGCCGTGCCTGAGGTGAAGCCGGCACCCGCGCCCGCCCCTGCGCCACCGGCCCGCCAGGAACCGCCCATGACCTCTCCCACGCTGGATGAGCCCAAGCTTTCCCTGCCAGACCTCGCCATGAAGGTGGAGTCCCGCTCCGAGCAGATGGTGCGTGAGCTGGAGGCCCAGCTTCGCAAAGCGGATGCTGTGGACACCCCGCCAGCCACGCCCCGCACTCCCACTACCGCCTTGGAAATGCGTACACCGCTGGACGGCGCCCAGCCGGGTATCCCCCAGCCTCCCCTCCCGCAAGGCGGGACCCAGAGTGATCGCTCCCCGCTGGTCCCACCGGTGCCCAAGTCCCAGCAGAGTGCCTTCACCCCCCATACCCGCACTAGCGAGACCAAGGGCACCATCAGCAACATCGGCTCAGAAGACTCCGTGGCTGCCGCCGTCACTCCCGTGGGCCGCTACATGCGCCAGGTGACCAGCGCCGTGGAAAAGAAGTGGCACTACTATCGCAGCCGTGAGTCCGACGCAGTGGAGCCCGGCCGCCTCAGCCTGAAGTTCTACGTGAACAAATATGGCAAGGTGGAAGACTTGAAATTCACCATGAAAGATGCCAATCCCTTGATGGAAGACTTCACCATCGAGGCCATCCTCAAGGCTGAGATTCCCCCCATTCCCTTGGACCTGGTTCCCATCCTGGACAAAGAGCGCCTGGAGATCAACTACGACATCGTCATCCATCCCTAATCACCTGCCCATGTTCGAACCTGTCTGCCTCGCCGTCCTCAATAATGGATTAACGCATATCTGGAACTTCCTCGTGGGAGGAGGGCAGGTCATGATCCTGATCGTGCTCTGCTCGATCATCTCCGCGACGGTGATCATCATGAAGGCACTCCAGCTCCGGGACAGCATCCTGTTCCCCGCGCACATTGAGGAGGAGATCCGCAAGATCGAGCGCTATGCCACCACTGGGGACATCACCCCGCTCCAGAACATGCTGGAGGAAGATGGCAGCGTGGCCGCCCAGCTCGGCATCATCGCCATTTCCGGCAAGCACGAAACGCGTGAGGAAAACAACGAGGCGTGCGAAACCGCCGCTCACGTGATCCTGCACAGACTGGAAACGGGTGTGCCGCTCCTGGAGGTCATCGTCACCGTCTCCCCGCTGCTCGGCCTTCTGGGCGCGGTGGTGGGTCTTGTGACCGTCTTCTCCACCTTCGGCACCGGCGGAGCCGTGCCGGATGCGGACAGCCAGCAGGTGGCCAAGGGGATTGCCGAGGCGCTCCACAGCACCATCGCCGGCCTCTTGGTGGCCATCCCGACCGTTATTGCCCACGGCTACTTCAGCCGCAAGCTGGACGCCATCTCGGTGCGTATGGAGCTCATCCTCCGCCGCGCCATTCACGACTTCCACCGCCACTTCGAAGTGCGTCGCTCCCCGCTGGCTGGCCGCTATTGAGCCCTTCGCCCTCCCTGCAGAGAAAGAGATGAGAAGCGCTGAAGCCGCCCTGCCCGCATGAACATCCGCCGCAAAAAACGCACCACGCCCCAGATCCCCATCGTGGCTCTGGTAGACATCCTTGTGATCGTGCTGCTCTTCATCGTGGCGACCACGACGTTCCGTCAGCAGAAGACGCAGATGAAGATCAACCTCCCCACCTCCAAGGCGCTGGGAGTCAACTCCCCGTCGAACGAGAAGCGGACCACTCTGGCCATCACGCCGGAGCGCAAGATCCTGCTTGATGGCACCGAGGTTACCGCTGACAAGCTCGCCGAAGCGCTCGCCGCCTTCCGTGAGCGGGATCCGAAAGCGAAGTTGGAACTTCAGGCCGACAAGGAAACTCCGCTTGGACTCCTCGTCCGAGTGTGGGATTCTCTGAAATCGGCTGGCATTCCGATCAACGACGTGCCGGCCCGCATCCAGCGTGGCATGGTCGCTCCCGCAGCCTCCGCCGCCGCCACGGCCCCGTAATTCAGTTCACTTCAGACCTGACACCCCGCTTTGGCGGGGTCCAGCTCCTGATTTTTGCCTGCGGATCGCCCTTCCGGCGGTCCGCAAGCGTTTCCAAAATAGACCCCAGTCAAATCTTCATACCCGTCATCATTCATGATCCTGCCCATTGTCATCTACGGCGACCCCGTTCTTCGCGTGAAGTGCAAGCCCATCACCGAAGTAACTGAGGAAATCCGGAAGCTGTCGCAGGACATGATTGAGACCATGCACAACGCCCGCGGCGTGGGCCTGGCTGCACCGCAGGTGGGGATTGCCCTGCAACTCGCCGTGATCGAAGTGCCGCCGGACGATGAGTCCGTGACTTATGTCCGTATCAACGGTGAAGACACCCCGCTGGCCGAGGCCATGCCCCTGATCTTCCTCAATCCCAAACTCGACCACGGCAAAGAAAAGGCCATGGGCGAAGAGGGTTGCCTGAGCATGCCCGATCTGCGCAGCGAAGTCCGCCGCTCCGCCGGGGTGAAGGTGGAATACCAGACGCTCGACGGGGAGACCCGGACCATCGAGGCCGACGGCCTGCTCGCCCGTGCCCTGCAACACGAGATCGACCACCTCAACGGCATCCTCTTCATCGACCGCCTCTCCGCCGCCGCCAAGCTGGGTGTGCGCCGCAAGCTCAAGCGCCTCATGCTGGAATGGGAAGAAGATGGTCTGATCCCGTCGAAGCGATAGTTCGATGATTCAGTAATACGGTAGGACCGTAAACCAGGGGGTCCGGGAGGGAGTAGAAGGCAGGGTGGGCGCCGATAGGCACAGCCCTGCCTTACAACGCAACGGCGGCGATGGACGGCGATGATTCGATCTCGGCAAAGGTCACCTTTTGGTCCTGCCAGGCCAGTTCGAGGAGCTTGCTGTCCGTGATGCTGCCGACCGGGGCGCAGGCGATGCCGCTTCCCGCGAACACGCGGCAGACTTCATCCACATGCTCCGTTGCGGCCGTGAGCAGATATCCATAGCTGGGGAAGGAGAGCAGCCAGCGGCTCAGATCCACGTCCGGAGGCTGGGGAAGCTGATCCAGCTGCACCACCGCCCCTGCGGCAGAAGTGGCCAGCAACATCGCCAGCGTGCCCAGCAAGCCGCCATTACTGAGATCCTTGCCGGCCGTAAGCAGTCCGGCCTCTGCCAGTTGGGGCAACAGCTTGAGATCGGCCTGCAGCCTCTCCGGTGGCGAGCCCACACTGGCATTCCAGAAAACGGTGCCCTCTCCGCGATAAGCCCCGCGCAAGTCCACTGCCATCAGCAGGGTGTCACCCGGTTTGGCGTCGAAGCTCGTGATCAATTTCTTCGCGCGTCCCACCACGGCCACAGCCAGCAGGGGAGTGCGTCCCTTGCCAAAGCGCGTGGTATGTCCGCCGACAATCGGCACGCCATACGCAGCCGAGGCCGCCTGCATGCCGGCCCACAATTCTGCCGTCACGGGAGAACCTTCTTCCGTCCAGACCACATCCACCAGAGCCGTGGGTGAGCCTCCCATCGCGGCGATGTCACTGAGATTCACCATCACCGCACTGTACCCGGCAAACCAGGGGTCGAGTTCGATGAAACCTTCGATCATGCCCTCGGCGGCAAAGAGGAGGAACCCGTCGCTGTCTGGGATGGCAGCCGTGTCATCGCCGATCGCGATCTTCTGCGCCGTCCCCAGAGCAGGGGAGTAGGCGGAGGCGATCTTGAGCTTCTCCACCACATTGGGGTGCTCAAGCAGGCTCAGGGCCAGGGATTCAAGCTGGTCGGGGGTCATGGGAAAGGCAGGAGGAAGGACGACACGCTCAAAAAGGAAACGGAGCTGAGGCCGCGGCCCAGCGTGTCATTCATCCAGTCTCACATCGGCACCTGCGGCTCACGCCACCAACTCTGCCGGAGGATAGTGCCCGAGTTCCGCCTCCATGTGGGCATGCACCCGCCCATGCAGCACCTTCTCCTCCAGCTTGAGCCAGTGCAGGCGCTGAAAGAATCGCGCATTCTGCTCCTGCACATTGGCCAGGAAACGGTCGCAGCCGATGGCGTTGGCCGTGGAGACCGCCTTGTAGATGAGACCCGCCCCGAGAGCTCCAAAACCCCGGTGCACCGGCTGATGATTCCGCACGCTCACCCCTGGACTCATCTCCGTGAGCCGCCGGTGCGCCTTGTGCACACACAACCGACTCCCATACCAGAGGCGGGGCTGGCGTTCATCGATCCGCACCGTGCCCACCACCTCATCCACCATGCCAGCCACCAGGGTGGCACAGATGATGGGGATGGCATGGTCATCCACTTCATCGCGATCATGCTCCACAAAGACGCCCTGTTCTTCGCAGAAAACGTCCCGCCTCAGATTCCAGTAGCCCTGCAGCTCCTGGGGAGTCCGGGCGATCTTGAACACAAAGTCCCGGGGCTTGTACTCTGGAAAGGGGTCAAAGAGCATGGTGGGAAGGGATGAGAGGACCGTTAATCCGTCTTGCAAAGGTTGTGCCAAGCGGGCGGCTCATCATGAGCCAAGGGCCAGTTCGTTGAGCTTGCGCCCCGCCAGAGACTTGGTGGTATTGTGCCGGGCCTCGACACAGTCAGCGAGGAACCGGGCATCATCCGCCACGCCGGAGAACCGGCCGGAGCCCCAGGTGTGCTGCCAGGGGAGACCTAGGAAATAAACACCTTGCACATTGGTGACGCCCCGCTGGTGGCTGGGGTAGCCTTTGCCGTCGAACACCGGGATCTCCAGCCAGCGGTAGTCTGTCTGGAAGCCCATGCTCCAGATGATGGAACGGATGCCGGCGGCGGCGAAGTCGAGATCCGGCGATTCTGCGGGCGGTTCCCACACGGGCACATAGCGCTCCTCCTGCGGAACATCGATGCCACGTGAAGCGATGTACTTGTCGATCGTGTTCTTGATGCTGTCCGCCACGTTGTCTGCGTTGTCGAGGTTCTGCTTCAAGTCGGTCCCAAACTTGAGCTGCCCCTGGCGCATCTCCAGCAGGCGGCCGTGCAGCTGCATGCCCTCCAGGGCGAACTTGCGCAGATCGATGTCGCGCCCGCCATCACGCCCGGTCACATAGTGGTTGGCCTTGGCCCGCACACGCTCTTTCAGCGGGTGCTCGTGCACGGGCAGGTTGTAGTAGCCCATCTCGTGCAGCCAATCCACGACGTCCTTCCCGCGATAACGGCGAGCGGTGCGGGGAGCACCACCCACACAGAGATGCACCTTCCTTCCTTCGAGGTGCAGATCCTCTGCGATCTGGCAGCCGGACTGACCGGTGCCAACCACCAGCACCGCCCCCTCCGGCAGCGCGGCGGAACTCTTGTAGTCGGAGGAATGCATCTGCACGATGTCCTCGGGAAACTTCTCCGCCATGCGCGGCACGGTGGCCGTATGGTAGCCGCCCGTGGCAATCACCACCTGCCCGGCGGTGAACTCGCCTTCACTGGTGCTTATTTCATAAATCCCCGACTCATGGCGGCGGACCCGATGTACGGTCACGCCCTCGCGCAGCGGGGGATTGAAGAGCTTCACGTAGTCTTCGATGTACTTGACGATCTCATCCTTCTTCATGAAGCCATTGGGGTCGTCGCCGGAGTACTTGAACCCCGGCAGGGAGCACTGCCAGTTGGGCGTGACGAGACAGAAGTTGTCCCAGCGCTTGGAGCGCCAAGCCTCGGCAAAGCGGTGCTTTTCAAAGATGAGGTGGTCGATGCCCCGTTCCTTGAGGCAGTAGCTCATGGAGAGGCCGGCCTGGCCTCCGCCGATGATGATGACAGGGTAGTGATGGGTGGGCATGACGGACATGGCAGAAGGTTGGGGTGCTCGAACTCTGGTTTCAGGGGCGGGAAAGGGGTCGCGTCAGATGGAGAGAATGCGCACGGTTCCCTCTGGAGGCTGGTTCCTGGAGAAGTGCTCGATGTCGCTGATCTGGGCGGAGGCGGAGGTGCAGTAGAAGCCGAATTTGGCCCGCACCCGCTCCGATGCCTCCGTGAGCGCCTCGCGGCTCCGGGAGACAAACTCCGTCACCGTCATTTCCTCGCCCTTCTGGAAATAGGTGCGCACGACCGTGGAAGGGGAGTAGCACTCCCGCGTGACGCCGTCGGGAAGCTGGATGGTGAAGTTGATGGAGGGCATGGTGGGGGAAGTAAAAAGTAGCTAGTAAAAAGTGAAAAGTGTCGAGTTACTTCAGGCTGTTTGATAGGCTCATAGAACCAGAGCCACAGAGACTCGATCCCTTTAAAACCTCTGTGTTCTCTGTGCCCCTGTGGTTATATCATCAGTACCGCATCACTCACCCCAGACACATGTTCTGGCCGTTGTTGTCCTGGTTCTCAAACGTGGAGAGGGAAGAACACGCGCCGCATTTGGCGCAGCCGGCTTTCACGGTTTCCGAGGTCATGCCGGCGGCGGAGAGCATTTCGCCGAGAGGCTGGAGGATGCTGCGCATGAACTCCGCGCTGGGCGGCTGGCGGTGTTGCAACGGGGTACCGCCAATGGGGACGAAGGGCACGACGAAGGGGTACACGCCCAGGGCGATGAGCTGGCGGCAGCCGTCCAGGAGGCCTTCTGCGGTGTCGCCCAGACCGCCCAGGAGGTAGGTGCTGACCTGGCCGCGGCCAAAGACGGCCACGGCAGCCTCGAAGGCTTTCAGGTAATAACTCACGGGCACCTGAGCCTTGCCCGGCATGATGCGGGCGCGCACCGTATCATCCCAGGCCTCCAGGTGCATGCCCAGGGTGTCAACCCCCGCGTCCTTCAGCCGGTGGAACCAGCTGAAGTCCGCCGGGGGTTCACACTGGGCCTGGATGCCCAACCCGGTGCGGGACTTGATGGCACGAGCCACGTCCACCAGAACGGCGGCTCCGCGGTCCTCCGTAGGAGGGGTGCCGGTGGTGAGCACCACCTGCTCGACCCCGTCAAACTTCTGCGCTGCGGCCGCCACCTCGGCAAGTTGCTCCGGCGTCTTCCGCGCAATCGTGCGGCCCGCTTTGAGCGATTCGCCGATGGCACAGAACTGGCACTTGGTTTCCGCATTGCCGTACCGGATGCAGGTCTGCAGCACGGTGGTGGCCAGGACGTTGTGGGAGTGGAGCTGGGCGAGCTTCCAGTACGGGATGCCGTCCTCTGTGGTTAGATCATAGAACCTGGGCTGCCGGGGGAAGCGGATGGGGGCCTCGGGGCGGCCGTCCCGGTAGAGCATGGAGCGCCCGTCAAGCGCCGGCGGGTCAGCCGTAAAAGGGGACTGGCGCGCCGGGTGGGTGTGGATGGGCACCATGACCGTGGTGCCCATGATGTGGAGGGCCTTGTGGTCACTGGGTCCAGCGCCTCCACGCCGGCTGGAGGCGGAGGCCGCCTCGTCCACCATGCGCAGACCGAGGGACTGCAACTCAGACACCAGCCATTGCTTGCGGGTGAGCAAGGCGGTCTCGAAGGCCGTTGGATTCATGGGAAGGGGAGCTGAGGTCATGGTTGCGGGAGGTACCGTTGATCAGGGGTTCAGGGCTCGCCGACAACGGCGAGGGGCACGACGTGTATTGCTGAAGCGGCTGCTGATGCATCACCAGGGAGAGCAGGTCCGGCCGCGAGTAGTGGCCCACGCTGTCCATCATGCGCTTGCGTTTGGTGATGAGCGTGAAGTCCAGGTCCGCCACCACCATGCCTTCGCCAGCCGTGAGGGGCTCGCCCAGGAGCGTGCCCTCCGGTGAGACGATGGCGGTGAAGCAGCCGCCGCGGAGTGCCTTCTGCATCTTGATGTCAGGCGTGATGGCGGTGATCTGCTCGTCGGTGAGCCAGCCGGTGGAGTTCACCACGAAGCAACCGGATTCCAGTGCGTGATGCCGGATGGTCACCTCGATCTGGTCCCGGAAGATTGGTCCCACCATGGACCCCGGGAACTGGGCGCAGTGGATCTGCTCGTGTTGGGCCATGAGGGAGAACCGGGCGAGGGGGTTGTAGTGTTCCCAGCAGGCCAATGCGCCCAGGCGGCCCACCTTGGTTTCCACCACCTTCAGTCCGGACCCATCGCCCTGGCCCCAAATCATGCGCTCATGATAGGTGGGGGTGATCTTGCGCCGCTTCAGCACCAGGGTGCCATCCGCATCGAAGACCAGCTGCGTGTTGTAGAGGGAGCCGTGATCCCGTTCGTTCACGCCCACCACCAGCACCATGCCGTGACGCCGGGCCTGCTGGGAAAGGATGTCCGGGATCCAGCCAGGGACTTCCACCGCATTTTCGTAGAGCCGCAGGTGCTCGCGGCCAGCGCTCACCGGCGGCTCTACAAAGGAGAAATAGGGGTAGTAGGGCACGAAGGTCTCTGGGAAGACCGCCAGTTCCACCCCTCCGGCGGCGGCCTCAGCCACCGCCCGGCAGACACGGTCCACCGTGCCTTCCACACTGGTCAGATCAGGTGCGATCTGCACCGCTGCCGCTCGAATCATCGTCGCCATACGCCCCTGGGGGTTGTGGTTGTCTGCGGGTGTTGCCTCCTGCGCAGATTACAGGTTCCAGGAGTGGATCTGGACCGCATTGGCCCGGCCATGGAGGAGGACAATGTCCAGCACATCCAGGGGGTTGATGGGGATGATGCCCGGGATAAAAGCCTTCTCCGTCTGGCCGTACAGCGCCTGGGTGGAGAAGCGGCAGGCATAGATCTTGCCGCCCTCGGCCATGAACTGGGCCAGGCGCTTGTTCACCAAAAGATGCCCCGGGAAGGCCTCGTCGCCCAGAGTGGGGAAACCTCGCTGGAATCCGAGCGTCACGCCCGGGCCATACAGGAGGATGGAGGTCTCATAGCCTTTGCGCAGGAGGCGCGTGGCCACCAGCGTGTTCACCAGGCCGATGGATCCTTCAAAGGCGATGCCATGGAAGGTGACCAGCGCCTTCTCGCCGGGAAGGGCCTTCACATCCTCGAAGACCTTCTCTTCATAATCCACGAGAAAGTCGCCGTCCTTGTTCATGTCTCTGTTTACCGCGGGCATAGTCGTCAGGGAGTTGATGGTTTTCCGTTTTCCTTGGAGGCCCTGAGTGGGTCCTCACACGCCGCAGAGATTCAGCAGCCGCGGTGCCACCATGCCAGGTGGTCTGCCCCGTCTGGCCGGACATTCATGCAAATCGTTGCACGGCTGCCGGGGCGGCAGAAATTTCAAAATTCAAATGCCAAACTTCAAAGGGAAGCCGAAAACCACCCAGGAAGCCCGGTTGAATTTTGAAGTTTGGTTTTTGAAGTTTCCACCCGCAGGCCTTTCTGCCAAAACAGGGGCCTTACTCCACCGCCCCCATGCTCCGCGCCCTCCTTTTCACCCTCCTTGCGAGCCAGGCAGTCATGGCCAGCCAGGACTCCATCTGTGCCTGTGGCAAGCATCTCCTGCCCAAGATCACCAACGAGAAACCCGGGCGCAAGTATGCCCGGGACCGGCTGGTGGACATCCTGCATCTGAAGCTGGACGTCACCCCGGACTTCGACAAGCGGACGGTCAAAGGGACCTCCTCGCTCACCTTCAAGCCCATCGCCCAACCCCTCACCAAGCTGGAGCTGGATGCCGTGGGCCTGGTGATTGAGGACGTGCAAACCCGCAACGCCGTGCTGGCCGAGTATGGTGTGACGGATGAGAAGCTGGTGCTGGTGTTCAAGGAGCCCGTGCCAGCCGACACCGAGGCCGGCGTGGTGATCCGCTACCGGGCCCAGCCCGAGCGGGGCCTATATTTCCGCACACCCGAGACCGGTGCCAAACCCGGCGACACCCAGGTGTGGACGCAGGGAGAGGCGGAGCTGCACCGCTACTGGTTCCCGTGCTACGACTACCCCAACGAACGCTTCACCAGCGAGGTGGTCTGCCACATTCCCGGGGACATGAAAGCCATCTCCAATGGCGTGTTAGTTTCCAATAACCAAAAGGATCTCGGTGGCCTCACCCTGTGGCACTGGCGGCAGAACCAGCCGCATGTGAACTACCTCGTGGCCCTGGCCGCAGGTTATTTCCACACCCTGGAAGGCAAGGCCGGCACCCTCCCCCTGGCGCTGCACGTGCCACCGTCCGAGACGGCGCAGGCGGCCAATGCCTTCCGCGACACCGCGAAGATCATCCCTTTCCTGGAACGTGAAACCGGCACGCCCTTCCCGTGGGACAAGTACCACCAGGTGTACTGTCTGGACTTCATCGCCGGCGGCATGGAGAACACGAGCTGCACCTTCCAGGCCGCGGGCCTCCTTTTCCAGGATGATACCGAGACACTCTCCAGTCTGCACTGGCTGGATGCGCACGAGGCGACGCACCAGTGGTTTGGGGATCTGGTCACGTGCCGCGACTGGTCGCACCTCTGGCTCAACGAAGGATTCGCCTCGTACTACACCGTCCTCTATGAAGGCGAGCGCAACGGTCCGGAGGCGTTCCAGTTCGGTCTGCTCCGGGAGGCCAACAAGGTCTTCGAGCGCCTGGACTCGCGCCCGATCGTCTGGCGGGACTACAAGGACCCCATGGAGCAATTTGACTACCGCTCCTATCCCAAGGGTGCCTGGGTGCTGCACATGATCCGCAGCCGCCTGGGCGAGGATCTTTTCCGCAAGGCAGTGAAGACGTATCTGGACCGGCACCGCAACACGGTGGTGGGCACGGATGATCTGCAGGATGTGCTGGAGGAAGTGTCCGGCCTGTCCTTTGACCGATTCTTTGACCAGTGGCTCTACCACGGCGGCGTGCCCGAATTGAAGGCGGACTACTCCTGGGACGCAGCGACCAAGCTGGCCAAAGTGACCATGCGCCAGACCCAGAAGGTGACCGACCAGGTGCTGCTGTTCCAGTTTGACCTGCCAGTGCGGTTCTGGCTGAAAGGGGCGGAAAAGCCGGTGGACTTCAAGGTCACCGTCACCAGGGCGGAGGAGGACTTTTATTTCCCAGTACCTTCTTCTCCCGAACTCATCCGCCTGGATCCCGACACGACGCTGCTGGCGAAGTGGGACTTCACCCCGCCTCCAGACATGCTGAAGCGGCAGCTGCAAGGGGATGTGCTGGGGCGCATCTGTGCGGTGCAGGCCCTGGGCAAGCAGAAGGACGACGACAGCGTGAAACAGATCGCGGAAGTGCTGAACAAGGATGTCTTTCACGGGGTGCGCAGTGAGGCCGCCAAGGCTCTGAAGCAGGTCATGACCCCGGCGGCCCGCGATGCCCTGGTTGCAGTCTTGAACCAACCCGACGCCCGCGCCCGCAAGGCCGTGGTGGAGGCGCTGGGAGCGTATCCTCATCCTGTCGCCCACGCCGCTCTGCTGCAGCAGGCCCAGCGGGAGAAGAACCCGGAGATCCTGGCGCAGATCATCACCACTTGGGGGGCCCGGCCCGCCGAGCCGGCCATCACTGCGGAACTGACACGTCTGATCGCCACGCCCTCCTATCACAACGGACTGGCCGCCGCCGTCATCAGTGCCTTCCGGGCCCAGAGCGACGCCACCGCTGTGCCGCTGATCCTGGCCAAGCTGAACTCCAAGGCGGATGCGTTGGAGTTCGACACCGGAGACTTTGCCGCTGGCATGGACGCGTTGGCCTTTCTCGCGCGAGACCTGAAGGCCGAGGAGCGGGAACCGGTGCGGGTGTTCCTGACCAGCCATCTCAACCATCCCAAAGAAGACCTTCGCGTCGCGGCCGCTCAGGGTCTGGGCACGCTGCGGGATGCCAGATCTCTGGCGGTGCTCAAGCCTCTGACTGCGGTGAGCAAACCCTTCAAGGATCCCGTGCGGGACGCTGCTGAAAAGGCGATTGTGACGCTGGGAGCTGAACAGCCCCGGCCGCTGGAGCTGAAGGATGTCTGGACCCAGATGCAGGACCTGCAACGCAAGGCGCAGGAGATGGAGAAACAACTGGAGACGATGAAGAAGAAGGCCGAGGCGAAGTGAGAGGGGGAGGCGATGGAATGGAGTGTCGTGGGACGTCTCAGGCTCTCTCACCTCCAAACCACCGCATCACATCCAACACCTGAGCGCGCAGCGCTTTTGGGACTGCGGTGAGCATCACCGCTTTCGCACCCCTTGTGATGGGATTGAACCCTTCGCCGTCCGCCAGAGCCCACATCCTCCGGTCGCACCCCAAAGCATCCAGTCCGACACAGGACTCCCAAAAGCGGTGATGCTCACCGCAGTCCCAAAATCCCGCAAGCGGGATCAGGTGTTGGTCGATCTATCGGCCTTGTTTTTCCTAGATCCTCCCACCTCTCAAGGCCATTCCAACCACCACATCCATCACGGCTTCTCTTCCTTGCCGTTCCCGCCTCTATCACCATCGCCCGAATCCGACTTCTTGCGGTTGAACAGCTTCTTCACCGTACCCGTTACCGCGCCGGACACCGCATCCGTTGCTCCTGAAACCGCACCCGTCACAGCTCCGGAAACAGCCCCAGTCACGCCCGTGACGGACTTGGTGACTCTTGCAGCTACGCCGGGGCCTTTTTCCTTCTCTTTCTCCTTTTCCTCAACCGGCTCAGCCATCACCACCGGCTTGGGCGGCGCTGCGGGAGCAACCTCCGGCTTGGGTTTCGGTTTGGGCTGGGGCTTCAAGGAAGCAACGGTCTTCTTGTTCTTCTCGCTGGTGCCCTTGCTGGATTTCGAGGCCGTGGCCTTCTTGGGGGCAGGGGCGGCGGCTTCCTCCTTTTCTTTCTCCGCTTCTGCAGCAGCCATGCGGGCCTTTTGTTCGGCAGCCACTTTGGCCTTCTCCTCCGCGGCGACCCGAGCCTTCTCCTCCTTCAGAGCCTTTTCTTCAGCCGCTTTGGCGGCAGCGGCTTCCGCCATCTTCGCCTCTTCCGCCGCCTTCTTGGCCTTGGCTTCTTCCATCCTGGTCTTCTCCTCGGCCGCAAGCCGGGCTTTCTCCTCTGCTGCAGCCTTGGCCTGGGCGGCCTTCATGGCCTTCTCCTCTTCGAGCTTGGCTTTTTCCGCCGCCGCCTTCGCAGCCGCCGCTTCTGCCAGCATGGCTTTTTCCTCAGCGGCTTTGCGCACTTTCTCTTCAGCCTCTTGCTTTGCCTTCATGGCCAGCTGCGCCTTCTCTTCTTCGATCCGGGCTTTCTCGGCCGCGGCCACCCGGGCTTTCTCCTCGGCTTCCATACGGACCTTTTCAGCGGCGTCCGCTTTGGCTTTCTCTTCCGCAGCGATACGAGCCTTCTGTTCGGCGACGACCATGGCCTTCTCCTTCATGGCCTGCTCGCGTTCTGCGATGAGCTGGGTCTCCGCCTTGACGACAATGGCGTGGGTCTCCGCAGTGAGGGGATGGTCCTTGCCCAGATGGGCCTCGAAGATGGCCAACGCTTTGGCATAGAGACCCGCGGCATCCTCGCTCATCTCCATGGCAGTGAAGTTGTCCGCGAGCTGACGGTAGCAGCGGCCGGTCTCGGGGTGATCGGAGGGAAAGTGCATCCGGCAGATGCGCCAGGCCTCGCCGGCGTGCTTCTGGCAGAGGTCAAACTCGCCCTGGCGCGAAGCCAGTCGGGCCAGACTGAGCTCCACCAACAGCAACTCCACCGCATCACGCGTCTGCTTCTTCAGCAGGTTCTCACGCGACTTCTCCAGCAACGACTTTGCACCCGCGTCGTCCTCTCCCGCGAGCACCATGAGGGCCCCGACACGGCTCTGGTAGAGGCCCACATCCCGGGATTCATCGGGAAAGTTCTGCTCAGCCAAGGCCAGGGCCTCATGAGCCAGAGGCAGGGCTTTGGCATAACGGAGCTGGCCGTGGTAAATCTGCGCCAGCATGGTCAGATCGCGAGCCAGCGCCGGCGGCTCGTTGGCGTGGGCCTTGCGGGCGGCTGCCAGGGCACGGGCCACCGCCTTGTCTGCCTCCTCTTCCCGCTGCAGGAGCAGCAGGGTGTCCGCCAGCAGCCCCGCCGGGGCGATCAGGTCGCCAGCAGGCCGGCCCGTGCGCTCGGCGTCTGAGAGATTGGTCTCAAAGGCCATCACAGCGTCGTCATAGCGGCCCGAGGCCTGACAGGCGCGGCCCAGTTTCTCCGCGAACCCAAAAGCCAGGTCGCCCTCTTTGCCGTTCCAGCGATGGTTCGTTTCGGCATCGTACCGGGAGCGACGCCAGGCGTAGTCCAGTTGCTCCACGGCCTCCTTCCAGCGACCCACGGCGCGGTAGGCCTCGCCCAGCTCGCCACGCCGGATCACGATCTCGATGTCATTTTCGTCAAAGAGCTTCGTGGCTGAACTCAGCGCCAACTCGAAGTTGACCACCGCCTTCTCGTTCTCACCCTTCAGGGCGGCCTCCTTGGCGATGTCGCGGTACGACTGCGCGAAGGCTGTCGGCAGAGGCGTCAGCGCCTGGAGCGCAAGCAGCAGCGCGAATGAGTAGCGAAGGCGTGAGGACGGGCCGGACATGACGGAAAGTCTTCCCTCCACTGTGCAGGCAGGCAAGGCAAAGTTGGTTCCCGCCCGGCCGCGTGCAACATTCGGGGCCAAAGGGGTGTTTCAATTGCGCGGCCCGCATCGTAATCTGTGGGTCGTTTTTGCCCCCGAGATCCGCTGCCGCCCATGATCCGCCAAGTCCTGCCCCGCCTGCTCGTGAGCACCCTTCTGCTGGGGGGAGTGACGGCGTCCCTGCCAGCGGCGGAGGCCCCCAATGCCTTCACCATGCCCCCGCACAGCTACTGGGAGCGGGAGCCGCAGGATCGGTTCACCCGGTTCAAGACGGACTTTGAGGCTGGAAAAGCTCCGCTGGACTTCAGCAGCGACAAAGCCTTCCTCACGAGCCTGCTCAAGGCCCTGGACATCCCGGCATCGACCCAGATGTGGGTGTTTTCCACCACGAGCCTGCAGCTCCGGTTCATCTCTCCCAGGAATCCGCGCTCGGTGTACTTCAACGACGAAGTTTCCATCGGTTACATCCCGGGAGGCCGCATCGAGGTGGCCTCGCTCGACCCCGATCTCGGCGCGATTTTCTACATCTTCGACATCCCTCAGCCGGGCCAGGCCCCAGTGATCGAGCGCTCCAATCGCTGCATGAACTGCCATGCGGGCTCGGAAACAGGCCGGGTGCCGAACTGGGTGGTGGAATCCTCCCTGCCTGGGCCCACCGGGGGCAGCGTGAAGTCTTTCCGCCAGGAAACCACGGGCCATGGCATCCCGTTCAACGAACGCTTCGCCGGCTGGCATGTGACGGGCAAGCACGCCATCACCGGCCACTGGGGCAACCTCATCGGCCGCCTGTCCCCGCAGGGCGTGCAGACGGAGTCCGTGGTGCCAGGAGAGCGGTTCGACGTGAACAAGTACCCGGTGGCCACCAGCGACATCCTGACCCACCTGGTATTTGAGCATCAGCTCGGGTTTGTGACCCGGCTCGTAGAGGCCACCTACCGCACCCGCGCTCTCCTGGAGGAGGACAAGGGACGCCTCACGCCTGCCCACAGCGCGGAGCTGGAAAAGATCGCCGACGCCTTTGTCCGGTACATCCTCTTTGCCGATGAGGTGAAGCTGCCCGCCGGGGGAGTGGAGGGCGATCCCGCCTTCGTGGCCGACTTCCTCAAGCCGCGCAAGACCACCAGCGGAGGGGCCTCCCTGCGCGACTTCGACCTGCGCACCCGCGTCTTCAAGTACCGCTGCAGCTACATGATCCACTCGCCCGTGTTTCAGAAAATGCCCGCCGAGATGAAGCAGCGCGTCTATCGGCGTCTCGGCCAGGCCCTGAGCGAGGGCAAACCGGACCCTGCCTACAGCTACCTGCCGGTAGAGGAGAAGCGGGCCATTGTGCAGATCCTCAAGGAGACCGTCCCGGACATCACCCGGCGGCCGTGAGAGGAACAGGGCAGTTCCCGCACAAAGATTTTGCTGGGAACTTGCCAAAATACGCTGACAGAATGGGTGATTCACGGTGTTAATTGCACCTGAAAAAAGTAAGCCCGGCGTCTCCCCACGCCCCTCCACGTCCGCACATGTCTGATACTGTTCCGAACCCCGCCATTGCCGTTGTTGGCTCGCTGAACATTGATACTCAACTCTCGGTGCCGCAGTTGCCGGAATCGGGGACCACGGTGTCAGCCAGCAACATGAGCAGTTGTTATGGAGGCAAGGGGGCCAATCAAGCCGTCGCCGCGTGCCGTCAGGGAGCCTCGGTCAGCCTGATCGGCTCGGTGGGCACAGACGCGGGTGGCAGCGCTTACCTTGAGTACCTCGTGGCCCAAGGGATCGATGTCTCGGCCGTGCAGCCGTATGAAGACACGCCAACTGGCCGCGCCTACATCTGCGTCAATCCGGCGGGACAGAACTCAATTGTCACGCTGCCAGGTGCCAACGCCTACCTCATGGCGGAGCGGGTGGCTGAGAACATTGCTTTGATCGAAGGGGCCGACGTCGTGTTGTGCCAGCTGGAAGTGCCGGTGGAGTCCGTCGTCTACGCCCTCCAGACCGCCAACGAGTACGGCAAGACCACGATTCTGAATCCCTCACCGCTGAACCCTGAGTTTCCGTGGGGTCAGGTACCGATCGACTTCCTGATCGTGAACGAGAAGGAAGCGGCTTCGTTGCTGGGCTACTTCGTGGAGAGCACCGCAGAGGCCCCCACGATTCGCTCCCAGATGGCCGACCTCGGGATCGGCACGCTCATCATCACCCGGGGCTCTGAGCACACTTTTGCCTTCAGCAGCAACCAGGCGCTCAAGGTGCCGCCTCCGCAGGTGTCGGTGGTGGACACCGTCGGCGCCGGGGATGCCTTCGCCGGGACTTTTGCCGTGCATTGGGCTCAGACTCGCAACCTGCTGGGCAGCCTGCGCAAGGCGAACATCGCCGGTGCTCTGGCCACCCAGCGCGAAGGGGCTCAGGATGCCATCCCGACCCGTGAAGAGGTGGATGACTATGGCAAGGCCCCCGCGCCGGAGCCGGAACCCGAGCCTGCTCCTGAAGAATCCAGCGAGGAATATTCGGAGTACCCTGCGGAAGGGGAGGGAGAAGCCCCTCAAGAAGAGCAGATCTGGGATGAGCAGCCAGCAGAGGAGGGAAGCGACCTGCCGACCTCTGAATCTGAGGACGAAGCGGAACCCAAACCGCAAGGTTGAGCTCACCAGAGCCCGCCCAGACACCCCCTTCAGCAATCTGCGGCCATGGATTCGCAAGCCCCGCCTACGGGTTGGGCTTTGACCCCGCACCTTTTCACCGTATTACCTGTATTATGGATCTCACACGCACCGCATTTGGCAGTTGGAGCGGCGGCCGCTTCATGCACTTTGGCGAAGCCCTCACAGACGAGCGCTACGTTCAGCTCGTCCAGCGCTCCTATGAGAAGGGCACCCGCACATTCGTCACCGCTGATGTGTACGGCGGCGGCCGGGCCGACACCCTCTTGGGTGAGGCGCTCAAGGGCATCGACCGCAGCACCTACTCCTTGGTGGGCATCGTAGGCCATGACTTCTACGGCGGGCTGCGGGCGGGAGCCAAGGGCTACCCCCGGTTTACCGAACCCGGCCTCCATGCTCCTGAGGAGTATGCCAGCTACGTCCAGATGGCCACGGAGAAGTCCCTGGAGCGCTGTGGAACGCAGAAGTTTGACCTCCTCATGCTGCACAATCCCGACACGACCGGCTACAGCAGCCCGGTGGTGTGGGACGCCCTGCGCGCGGTGAAGTCCAAGGGCCTGACGGACCAGCTGGGCATCGCCCCCGGGCCCGCCAACGGCTTCACTCTGGACATCATCGACTGCTTCGAGCGCTACGGCGCCGACATCGACTGGGCCATGATCATCCTCAACCCCTTCGAGCCGTGGCCGGGCCAGCACGTGCTGAGCGCCGCCCGCAAGCATGACGTGAAGCTGCTCGCCCGCGTCGTGGATTTCGGCGGCATCTTCCATGATGACGTCAAGCCAGGGCACAAGTTCCGCGACGGTGATCACCGGAGCTACCGCCCCAAGGGCTGGGTGGAAGAAGGCAACGAGAAGCTCGAGAAGGTGCGCCCGATCGCCGAGAAATACGGCCTGACCATGCTGCAGCTCTCGGCGATCTGGGATCTGTCACAGGAGCCCGTGCGGAGCGTGGTGCCAACCCTCATCCAGGAAGCCGGTGAGGGTGCCAAGACCATCGAGTCCAAAGCCGATGAACTCGCGGCCCTGCCGGACATCACCTTCACCGCCGAAGAAGTGAAGGAAATCGCCGCCATCGGCGACAACACCGGCTGCATGAAGCTCAAGGGCGCCAGCGAGCGCCATGAAGGCCAGGAGGCCCGTCCGGACGAGTGGCCCATGCGCGGTGAGCTGCTTGAGGTGGCCAAGCGTTGGGAGCTCGGCAGCACTTGGGCATGGTGATGTAGAACGGGATGGGTTATGGGAGAGGGGTTATGGGTTAGAAGTTAAGAGTTGTGGGTTGGACGAGGTCAAGTTTCGTGGGAGCTGCCTTCTGCCGGTTCGGCCCATCAACGAATTCCTCATAACCCTTAACTCATAACATCTAACCCCCTTACTCATGCCCCGCCTTGCTGCCAGCCTGCTGCTGTTCTTTGCCGTCCTCTTCTCCCTGGCCGTTCCAGCCTCCGCCGAGATGCGGGGAGCCTGGGTGGCCTCGGTGCACAATCTGAACTTCCCGTCCCGCACGGGACTTTCCGCCGACCAGCAGAGAGCGGAGATCCGACGCATCATCAGCATCGCGGCGGCGTGCCGTCTGAATACCCTGATGGTGCAGGTGCGTCCGGAGGGGGATGCATTGTATCGGTCGCGTCTCGAACCCTGGAGCCGATTCCTCACCGGCACGCAGGGGGTGGATCCGGGTTATGACCCGCTGGCCACATTCATTGCTGAAGGGAAGAGCCAGGGCATTGCCATCCACGCCTGGATCAACCCGTATCGCGCCTCCACCAGCAAGGCTGGCAAGGCGGAAAATCACATCTCCCGCACCATGCCCGGAGCCGTGCGCAGGGTTGGGTCCATGCTCTGGATGGATCCCGGCGATCCAGCAGTGCGCCAGCATGTGGTGCGCGTCGTGGAGGACATCGTCCGACGCTATGCCGTGCGCGGGGTCATTCTGGATGACTACTTCTATCCGTACCCCGGCACCGGTCTGCCACGTGGCACATTCCCAGATGACACCACCTATGGCCGCTACCAGGCCGGTGGTGGTCAGCTCAACCGTGCCGACTGGCGGCGTGAGAACGTGAACACGCTGATTCGCGAACTGCACACGGTGGTGCATGCGAACCGCCAGGGAGCCTGGTTTGGCGTGAGCCCATTTGGCATCTACCGGCCCAACGTCCCACGCGGGGTGGAAGCCCAGTTGGACCAGTTGACCGAGCTCTACTCAGATCCCGTGGCCTGGCTCCGCGAGGGGACAGTGGACTACCTTTCCCCGCAGCTCTACTGGACCGACGCCGGTCCCCAGAGTTTTTCCTCGCTCCTCGGCTGGTGGCGCAGCTCCAGCGTGAATCCGCGCGGCATCCTGGTCTTCCCAAGCCTCGCCGTGGACCGTCTGGGTGGCAGCCACAACTGGCCGGTTCAGGAAATCAGCCGTCAGCTCGACATCGAGTCTTCGATCCGGCCCAAGGGCGGGTTCATCATCTGGAGCATGGCGCCGTTGATGCGGAATACCAAGGGGGTGAACGGGGTGCTGCAGGGGACGTAAGGCCCGCTGCGCGGGAGACACAAGACGGCAAGACCTGAGCTGACCCTTGATGAAGTGTCGCGTTCCTACAGCCAAACACTTTGAGTTGTAGGGCGACCGCCTCGGTTGCCGGATCAGGGGTGGCACGCTCTGACCGCGTAAACGCGGAACTCCAACCCTGACGGCGAACAGGAGGTGGTCCGTAGGCTATCAGGGACCGGTGTGATACTGCCGGGAACGTGCGACTGAGCGGGGCTGGGAACCCCCGCCTCCTTTACCCGCAAACAAGCTGCAAGATCATGTGGCCGCAGAGTACAGGAGGCGGGATCTCCGGTCCCGCTGGTGAGCGAAGGGAAAGAACCTCACAACCGACGCTGACGCACCAAGCCCTCCACTCGTCATTTCCTGAACCCGGAGGGTTTGATGATTAGCCATGGCGTCGGCCGAGCGGAACTACGCCACCACCACCCGCGCCACCCGGGCGGTGATGCCGGTAAACACGTGCCACGAGATTGTGCCGGCCTTGTCGGCGACTTCCTCTGCGGAGATCTTTGACTCACCCTGGGTGCCGAGGAGTACCACTTCATCGCCAGGCATCACCGGCTGATCGGCGGGGAGGTCGGTCACATCCACCATGATCTGGTCCATGGTCACACGACCCAGCAGGGGGCAGCGCCGCCCATGGAGGAGGACAAAGGCATTTTTTCCTGAAACCTGCCGGGGGTAGCCATCGGCATAGCCGCAGGCCAGGGTGGCCACCCTGGTGGGCCGGCGGGTCACATGACTGCGGCCGTAGCTGATGCCGTGTCCCTCCGGGAGCTCACGCGCCAGAATGACCCGGGTCTTCCAGGTCAGCACGGGCTGGAGCTTTTCCTGGTAAGGATCACCCAGCCCGGTGCCAGAGAGGGGGTCCACGCCATAGAGCATGAGACCGGGCCGCACCAGGTTGCAAAATTCGTGACCAGAGGGATAGCCCAGCAATCCAGCACTGCTGGCCAGGTCCACCCAGCGCGGCTGGAGGCCGGACACCTGCGCGAGCCGGACGCTTTGATGAAACAACTCGATCTGGCGGCGGGTGAAGCCGGCGTCTTCGTCCGGGGAGGGGAGATGGGTGGCGAGCCCCTCCCAGGAGATGTGGGGCAGCGCGACCAGCGCTCTCACCGTGTCCTCAGTCCACTCGGGTTCTATGAAACCCATGCGACCCATGCCGGTGTCCAGCACCACATGGCCGCGGGCGGTGGCGCCCAGGCGACCGGCCAGTTCGCTCCAGGCGCGCGCTTCGGCCAGAGAGTTCACACAGACGTGAAAACCGGCCCGCAGCGCGGGTTCCTGTTCCTCCGCCAGGCAGGTGCCCAGCAGCAGGATGGGGGTCTCCAGACCGGCCGAGCGCAGTTCCAGGGCCTCCTGCAAGTTGGCCACGCCAGAGACCGCCACGTGATCCTGCAAGGCCCGCGCGACGGCAACGGCCCCATGACCGTAGGCATTGGCCTTGACCACCGCCATGAGATCGAGCCCGCTCTGGGTGCGGGCCACGCCGGCGTTGTGGCGCAGGGCGGAGAGAGAGATTTCAACCCAGCAACGATGCACGACGGCAACAGCGGCAGAAGACGGAGAGGACATGGACAGCCTGGATCAGCAAAACAAACTCAACCCAGCACAGCCTTGATCTTTTCAGCCGTCTCGTTCCAAACCTCATCCGCCAGCACCGGGGTGACGATGGGTTCAAAGTCCTTGCCTTCCGGGGGCAGTTTCACCCAGGAACGGCAACCACCGTAACCTTTCAAGTACGGGAAAGACCACGTGATGGGCAGCTTGTGCACCCGCACCAGGGCAATGTGCAGACAGCTCTCCTCATTCCAGGCGAAGCGCTCGCGGACGACCTCCTCCTTCCACACGTGAAAGGGAGCGAGCGCGGCCAGTTTGTCCCAGTCCGTGATGCGCCAGATCTGCAGCGTCTTGGCGAAGTACTTCACATCCACCAGTTCGCGCTCTTCATCCTGGGGGACAGCGACCTTGTCCGCATCCTCCGGCAGCCAGAGGAGCTGATCACCCTGGGCGTGGAAGCCGGTGGGGAACAGCCAGAAATCCTCATGCTCAAAATGGAAACCCTTCTTGCCCTCATGGATCCCGCCTTTACGCAGGATCAGAGTCTGCACCCCCTGGCCGAGGGCTTCACAGACGAACGCCCATTCTTTGAATCCGACAGGCGCTGCGGTTGAGGTCGAAGTTTCAGGTGTGAGGTCGGACATGCGAGGGATCCAGTGAGGCGGGCTTGCGGTGATCGTTGCGTTAATTTAGCTACGCATTCCAAGGGGGGATTGCGAGCAGAGATACGAAATTGTGTGGAACTGTGCTGGTACCTCCTCACTCACCCCACCGGCACAATTCCGACTCATCACGAGTTTTCAGTTGCCAGCCATGGATTTCTCAATACAGTTTGCCTCCGCTGTTAAAATGGTGGCCGTAGCTCAACGGTGGAGTCCCAGATTGTGATTCTGGTTGTTGCGGGTTCGAGTCCCGTCGGTCACCCCAACAGCGTCTTTTCGTGGCAATCGCCACACCCCGTAAATGGATTCGCTGGAGTCGCGCATCGCCTATCAGTTCAAGCAGCCCGAACTGCTGCAAGAGGCACTGACGCACCCAAGTCTGCCCTACGAGAGCAAGAACCCGCAGCGGCACAATCAACGCCTGGAGTACCTGGGTGATGCCGTGCTGCAGCTGGTGCTCTCTGAGGCGATCTACCACCAGTTTCCGCTCGACGACGAAGGGCTGCTCACCAAGCTGCGCACGCGGCTGGTCCAGACCCGCACACTTGCCCTCATCGCCCGGCACCTCAATTTGGGCCGGGACCTCCTGCTGGGCAAAGGAGAGGAATCCAACGGGGGACGCTCCCGCGAGTCCACCCTGGCAGATGTAATGGAAGCGGTCATCGGGGCCGTGTACTTGGATGGAGGTATCGAAGCGGTGCGCCCCTTTGTCCTGCAACACTGGAGCCACGATCTGGCAGCGCTCCAGCATTCACCCGTCGAGCTGAATCCCAAAGGACAGCTTCAGGAGCTCCTTCAAGGTGAGGGAGGCAACACGCCCACCTACCGAATCATTGCTGCCGAGGGTCCAGATCACGAAAAGGTCTTTCAGGCCGTCGTTGTCTGGCAGGATCGGGATCTCGCAGCCGGAACGGGACGCAGCAAGAAAGAGGCCCAAACCGCGGCCGCCCAAGCAGCCCTGGCGCTGCCAGAAATCGTGGCCCTGGCAGAGAAGGCCAGCGGCACCAACGTGGGCTGAGCGATCAGGCAAGCTAGCTAGCTCATGGGCCAGCTGGGGCACCAGTTGAAGCCAGCACCCATCCTATGATGGAAATTATAGCGTCCCCTTCTCCTTGTCAGAAGCGAACCCAGATTTGCGAAGCCGTGCTTAGCCGCGTTGCGAAGGCGCTAGCTGTTTATGGTTTCTCAACAAATTCGGTGTCACAGAGCTCAATCCATCGAATCTTAATAGTTTATACTGCTTAAATACTAAGATACATTTATCATTAATGAGGACGTGATCAATTCTTGTGAACAAAATTGCGAAGAACCAAGCCAACAATCTCAATCTTGTTCTCAAACGAGACGAGGAGGGCACTTGGCTCCCATCCTGTACCCAGATTCTTCACGTGCCCATTCGCTGTGGAACGGTTTTGTCACCGATGAAGAACACGGTTGTTAACATGCCCACAGCCTATACGGATATGAAGTGTTGGGGTTCAAAATTTAATGAATCATAACGCTGGGAAGAACTTCGGGCCGGAACCGGACCAGCGAAGTGCCCTTGAAGGGAAAAGCAGACAGTCAAGAGCGGGACGTGCTCATTCTTGCGTTCAACGGGAAATCGCGCCAAGGTGACGGTTCACGTTTCACTTCCTGCGCCTCCCCTTTTTTCCATGTCCAGCAGCTTTGGCACTCTCTTCCGCGTCAGCACCTATGGCGAATCGCATGGCCTGGCAGTGGGATGCATCGTGGATGGCTGCCCACCGCAGGTTGCGCTGACAGAGGCTGATATCCAGGTGGAACTGGATCGTCGTCGCCCTGGGCAGAGCAAGATCGTGACGCAGCGCAAGGAGGGCGACCGATGCCAGATTTTGTCCGGCGTGTTGAACGGCCAGACACTGGGCACTCCCATCAGCATCATGGTGCCCAATGAGGACCAGCGCTCAGACGCTTACAAGGAGATGGAGACGGCCTACCGCCCCTCTCACGCTGACTTCACCTATGACGCCAAGTATGGCGTGCGTGCGGTGGCTGGTGGCGGGCGCTCCAGTGCCCGTGAGACGATTGGGAGGGTGGCGGCAGGTGCCATCGCCCGCAAGGTCATCGAGGCCTCCTGTGCTGGCTACGAGTGCCTGGCGTATGTGAAGACGGTGCGCGATATCGAGGCCCATCCGACGCCGGAGCAAATCACCCGCGAGTCCATTGAATCCAACATGGTGCGCACGGCGGACCCCGTGGCCGCAGAGAAGATGGTGGATCTGATCGATGAGACCCGGAAGCAGGGCAACTCCGTGGGTGGCGTGGTGGAGTGTGTGGTGCGTGGTGTTCCTGCGGGCCTGGGTGAACCGGTGTTCGACAAGCTGGAAGCAGATCTGGCCAAGGCCATGCTGAGCCTGCCTGCGACCAAGGGTTTTGAGATTGGCAGCGGCTTTGCCGGCACGCTGCTGACCGGCATGGAGCACAACGACGAGTTTTACATGGAAGGTGACCGCGTGCGCACCCGGACCAACCGCAGCGGTGGGATTCAGGGCGGCATCAGCAACGGCGAGGAGATTGTCTTCCGCGTGGCGTTCAAGCCCACGGCGACCTTGCTGCGTGAGCAGAACACCGTGACCAAGGACGGCGAGGCGACCACGCTGAAGGCGCGCGGGCGTCACGATGCCTGCGTGCTGCCGCGTGCTGTTCCTATTGTCGAGGCCATGGTGCATCTGGTACTCTGCGACCACCTGCTGCGTCAGCGGGCGCAGTGCAGCCGGTAAGACGGATTACGACCCATGAGGTCGTGTCCGGACCAGCTGGCTCCCCTCCCCTGCCCCAGCGACTTAACCTCCATTGCAGTTTCCCATGATCAGTCCTGTGGATTCGAAGTCGCGTATGAACCAGGTGGACCTTGAGCCCGGATTGGTGGCCTACCGTTGCCCTGTGTCCGGCGGCCATTGGCTGCCTTATCAAAACTACTGGCGGTGGTTGAGCCAGCAGCCTGGGCGACTCCCCCACCTCCCTCCCGGAGAGGGCATGAGCCATCGCGTGGAGTCTGAGAGCTCGCACAAGGTGCGGATCTGCCCGGAGACCGGTACCCTGATGACCCGGTACAAGGTGGGCCACGGCTTTGAATTTTCCGTGGATCGCTCGGCAGCTGGCATCTGGTTTGACGTCAACGAATGGGAAGCGCTGCGGAGCCGGAACTTTCACGATGAGGTGCATCTCATCATGACGGCTCCCTGGCAGGCCAAGGTGCGACGGGAAGCGCTGGAGCAGGTGATCCACGAGAAGCAGGCTGAGCATCAGGCTCCGGAAAAGGCTCCTGTTGCGCTTGCCCATGATGAACTCAGCGGGCTGGAGGCAGCCTTTCGCGCCCGGTTCGCAGGGATGCTAGGCCCTGAGGTGATGGAACGTGCGGAGGAGATCAAGAGCTGGCTGGACCAGCAGCCGGCCAGGCGCGAGATCCTGACCTATCTGTCGCACGACCCCACTTGATGCGGCGGGACGCGCTGGCGTTTCGGTTCTGCTTGAATTCAGCCGCATTGTGCCGTTGTTACGGGCTCCCGAGACGTTCCGTCCGTTCCGCTCATGCCCAAGTACATCACCACCATCGGCCTCGAAGTTCATGCGCAGCTCAACACGCGCAGCAAGATGTTCTGCCCCTGCCCGGCGGAATACGGAGCCGAGCCGAATACGCACACCTGCCCCACCTGTCTGGGACTGCCAGGAGCGCTGCCGGTGCTGAACCTGGAGGCGATCGAAAAGACGCTGCTCACTGGCCTGATGCTGAATTGCGGCACGCCGGAGATCTCCAAGTGGGACCGGAAGAACTACTTTTACCCGGACATGCCCAAGAACTACCAGCTGAGCCAGTTCGACCTGCCGCTCTGCATCGGTGGCGGGGTGCCGCTGTATGATCTGGCCTATCCCAAGGACGCGCAGAAGAACATCAAGAACCCCGGCAAGGTGGTAAAGCTGACCCGCATCCACCTGGAGGAAGACGTGGGCAAGAGCACGCACACTGGGGCGGGCACGATGCTGGACTTCAACCGTGCCGGGACGCCGCTCATGGAGATCGTGAGCGACCCGGATATCGACAGCGCGGAGGAGGCCTTTGCCTACCTCACGAGCCTGCGCCAGATCCTGATCTATGGCGGGGTGAGCGATGCCGACATGGAGAAGGGCAACCTGCGCTGTGACGTGAACATCAGCCTCCGCCCGGAAGGGCAGACGGAGCTGGGTGCGAAGATCGAGCTCAAGAACCTGAACTCCATGAGTGCGATCCGTCGCGCCATCCACGCTGAGGTGGAGCGTCAAAGGGAGGCCCTGGACAAGGGTGAGAAGCTCATCCAGAGCACGCGCCGCTGGGATGATGACCGCGGCGAAACCGTCCTCATGCGCACCAAGGAGGACGCGCACGACTACCGTTATTTCCCCTGCCCCGACCTGCTGCCGATCCGCACCGCCCCCCTGCTGGAGGCCGCACGCACGCGATTGCCAGAGCTGCCGCATGAGAAGCGGGCCCGCTTTGAGGCGGACTATGGCATCAGTGCTTATGACGCCGGGGTGCTGGCGAGCGACAAGGGCCTGGCCACCTGGTTCGAGGAAGCAGCGGGAGTCGATTCCGGGGTGCCGGCCAAGAAGGTGGCCAACTGGGTGATCAATGAACTGCTGGGTCGCCTGAATGAAGCGGGCACGCCGCTGGACGAGAGCCTCGTCAAGCCAGCCTCCCTGGCGGAGCTGGTGTCCATCGTCGAGGCGGGCAAAGTCTCCAACAATCAGGCCAAGGAGGTCTTTGCCGAGATGTTTGCCACAGGTGAAACGGCGACGCCGATCATCAAGGCCAAGGGCTTTGAGCAGGTCAGCGACACCGGTGCGCTGGAGGCGCTGTGCGATGAAGTTATTTCCGCCAATCCCGCCAAGGTGGAGGAATTCAAGGCTGGCAATGACAAGGTCATCAATTGGATGACCGGCCAGATCATGAAGTCCAGCGGTGGCAAGGCCAACCCCAAGGTGGTCGGCGAGATCCTCCGCGGGAAGATGAGTTAAAGAAGTTCGTGGTTCGTAGTGCTTGGTCGGCGTCCATTGGGGCTCCAACTGGCCAAGCACTGCGTCGCGTCAAAGCGCTGTTCTGGACTACTGAATTACCGGTTTACTGAGTTACCGAATTACCGGACCTCACCAATCATCGGTGTCGGCGAGACTGCGTTTTTTCCAGACGCCGGTTGCAGGTGGGTCGGGCAGAGTGGGCACCAGTTTGGCGGCGACCTCCTCAGTGATGCTCAGCAGCTTCTTTTGCTGAGCCTCCAGCAGGGACTGGACGAAGTTTGCCGTGATCTCGAGATCCTCCGGAGTGAGGCGCTCAAGATTTTCGACGATCTGGGGGATCGTGGCCATGCGCGGATGGTAGGCGATCCCGCCAGAATTGTCGAACCTCTAAAAGCTTCCTCTTGATGGAGGAAATGACCTTCCTCCAGGGGAGGAGGCTTACTTCTTGATGAGCATGCTGCGGGTCAGGGCGGGATAGACCTTGTAGCCCTTGGCCTCGATGTTGGCCTTGCCGCCTTCTTCGCGGTCGAGGAGAACCAGCACAAAAGCCACCTTGCCACCCTCGGCCTCGATGGCCTCGATGGCCTTGAGGGTGGATCCGCCGGTGGTGATCACATCATCCACCACCACGACGCTGTCTCCAGCCTTGAAGTTGCCTTCCACCAGCTTCTGGCGGCCGTGTTTCTTTGCCTCTTTGCGCACGCTGTAGGCATTGAGAGGAGATTCCGGCTCAGCCAGGTGGGAGGCGATCGAGATGGCGAGCGCGACTGGATCCGCCCCCATGGTGAGACCACCCACGCCGTCAGCCTTGATGCCCAACTCCTTCTCCGCCTGACGTACGATGGGGAACATGACCTGGCCAACGAGATAGGCACCCTTCGCATCCAGTGTGGTCAACCGGCAGTCCACATAGAGGTCGCTCTTGGCGCCGGAGGCCAGGGTGAAGTCGCCGAACATGACGGACTTTTTGAGGAGGGTCTCGAGGAGGGCTTCTTGAGCGGTGGCGTTGGACATGTCGAGTGGGATAGGAAGGATAAGATGGGGTCGGCAGAGTCGTACTGTGCCGGTGGCAAGAAGCATGAAATCGGCAGATTTGAAACCGCAAACTTCACAGCCCGGGTACCGATCAGGTGCTTGGGTGCTGGTCGTAGCGGGTCTGCTGGCACCGTGGTCGCAGGGGGCGGAAGCACCGGTTTCGTTTCAAAAGGACATCGCTCCCATCCTGGCGGACAAGTGCCTGACCTGCCATCAGGAGAAGAAAGCCAAGGGCGGCTACCGGGTGGACACATTTGAGCACTTGGGCAAGGCCGGCGACAGCGAGCTCGCACCACTGACCGGCAGCAAGCCAGATGCGAGCACCCTCTTTACCCGGTTGGTGACGACCGATGAGGATGAGCGCATGCCTGCCAACGATGATCCCCTGCCCCCTGAGCAAGTCGCTCTTGTGAAGCGATGGATCGAGCAGGGCGGGAAGTTCGATGGCCGCGACGCTAAGCTGGCGCTGAACGAAATCATTTCTGCCTCCGCAGGCCCAACCACTGCCAAAGCCCCGGAGAAGTACCCTCGCCCGCTGCCGATTACGGCTGCGGTGATGGCTGGGGACGGGCAGACGGCCTTTACCAGTGGCTACCATGAGGTGCTGGAATGGTCTGTACCAGAGGGGCGTTTACAGCGGAGGTTTGGCGGACTGCCAGAGCGGGTGCTCGGGCTGGCCCTGCAGCGGAGCGGGCGATCGCTGGCGGTGGCGGGTGGTTCCCCTGGTCGTGGTGGCGAGCTGCTTGTGGTGGAAAGGGCGTCCGGAAAGGTGGTCAAGAGACTGCCAGGTAGCAAAGACACCGTGCTGGCGGTGGCCTTTTCACCGGACGGGAACCTCTTGGCGGCGGGCGGTACCGACAACACGGTGCGGGTGTACCGCACAAGTGACTGGAAGCCCGCCTGGAAAGCGGAAGCTCACGCAGACTGGGTGACTTCTTTGACGTTTGCCCCCGACGGCAAGCATGTGGTGAGCACGAGCCGGGACCGGACGGCCAAGGTGTTGGCGAGTGAAGATGGCAGTCCGGGGCTGACCTTTGCCAACCACGGCAGCGCGGTAACCAGCGCCGTTTTTGATGACGACGGGGTGACCGTGACGACCTCGGCGACCGATGGCGAGGTGCGCCGATGGAGGTGGGACGAGAGTGTGGACGGGAGCGGCCGGGTCAAGGACAAGGTCCTGAAGGGAGGTCGTCAGGAGGTGACCCGAGTGGTTCTGGGGGGTGGGAAACTCATTGCTGCCTCGGTGGACGGGCGGCTCCGGCAGTACGATCTGGGGAAGCTGGACGCGCCCGCCGTGGAACTGACGCCGCTGGGGGTCCGGGTGGACGCCCTTGCGCTGGATGACAGCGGCTGGAGGCTGCTCGCAGCGGGGCAGGACGGACGGTTGCAGGTTCTCGATCTAGGGGCTGGCCAACGCCTCCTGAGCGCGATCGCGGCACCGGGCTGGTGAGGTCTGGAAAGAACTTTTCCGCAGGTCGGAAGCAGGTGCGCCGTCTTTCTAGACAAAGCGCGTATCATCCCTATGGTGGCACGGCCGCGGCACTTTTACAGCCCGTCACCTACCACAACCGATTTCCCGTCATGCCGAAACTCATCAAGATGCCCAAGCTCAGTGACACGATGACCGAGGGGACCCTCGCCAAGTGGCACATCAAAGAAGGCGACAGCGTGGAGATGGGCAAGGTGATCGCCGATGTGGAGACGGACAAGGCGACGATGGAGATGCAGGCCTTCGAAGAAGGCAAGGTGTTCAAGCTGGTCTCCCAGGCTGGCAACAAGGTGCCGCTCGGCGGGACCATGGTGGTGCTGCTCGCGGAAGGCGAAGAAGCTCCCGCTGATCTGGACGCTTTGATCGCTGGCAGCGATGCTCCAGCACCCGCCAAAAAGGAAGAGGGCGGCAGCAAGTCTGAGAAGCCCGCAGGCAAAGCCTTCGCCGGTAACCTCCCCCCCACTGCTCCCGGGCAGAAACGCCGCCCAGTGGCGGCAACGGCCAATGGCGTGCGCGTCAAAGCCTCCCCGCTCGCCCGCAAGGTGGCTGAGGAGAAGGGCGTGGACCTCACCAAGATTCAGGGCTCCGGCCCCGGTGGACGCATTGTGCGTGCTGACGTGGAAAGCGCCCCGCAAGGCGGTGCCAGCGCCGCCGCTGCTCCTGCCAAGGCCGTGCAGACGATCCGCCCTGTCGCTGGCCCGGATGACCAGCGCATCCCCCTCACGGGCATGCGCAACATCATTGCTGAACGCCTCTTGGCCAGCAAGACGCAGATCCCCCACTTCTACCTCCAGATGGAAGTGGATGCGGCTCCGCTCATGACCTTCCGCGCTCATATCAACGCGCAGTCGGAAAAGACCAGCGGCAACAAATACACGGTCAACGACTTCATCCTCAAGGCTGTGGTTCGCGCCGCCGCCACCGTGCCTGCGGTGAACGCCTCCTTCGACGGCGACGCCATCGTGCAGTTCAAGCACGTGAACCTGAGCGTGGCCATCGCCATCCCTGAAGGTCTGGTGACCCCGGTGATCAAGGCTGCAGAGACCAAGACGCTGTTGGAGATCAGCGGTGCGGTGAAGGATCTGGCCGGCAAGGCGAAGAACAAGAAACTGAGCCCCGATGAGTTCGCCGGCGGCACGATCACCGTCAGTAACCTGGGGGCCTATGGCATTGACCAGTTCGCTGCCATCATCAACCCGCCCCAGGCGGCCATCGTCAGCATCGGCAGCATTCGCAATGCCCCGGTGGTGGATGACAAAGGCCAGATCGTGGTGGGTCAGCGCATGTGGGTGGGCCTGAGTGGTGACCACCGCGTGGTGGACGGAGCTGTAGCGGCCACTTTCCTCGCTGAGATGCGCAAGCTCATCGAGAACCCGGCCCTCATGCTGGTATAAGCGGAGCTCGCCAAGCAAGATCTTCTCAAGCGGCGCATGTGATCCATGCGCCGCTTTTTTGTGGGCACGGGTCGCCGCAGTTAAAGGAGGCGGGGGTTCCCAGCCCCGCTCAGTCGAGCGTCGCCAACAGCCTCATACCGGTTCCAGACATCCTACCTCCCCCCTCCCCTTCGCCGTCAGGGTTGGAGTTCCGCGTTTACGCGGTCAGGGCGCGATATCCCTGACGTCACATGCGGTCAGAGCGCTAAGTTGGCTCATCAAACCCACGCCTCAGTTTCCGAACGGGGTTGGAAACCCCTACTCCTTTTCTCTGCGGCCGGGTGATCGGTTTATTTGTTGCCCAAAGTGGAGAAACCAAGCACCAATCACTAAGAACCCCGCAACTCATGCCCCAGCACACTCAACCCGTACATCGTCGCGGTTTCCACCCGCAAGATGATGGGCCCTAGACTCATCGGCACACAGCCGTGGTCCCGTGCTACCAAATACTCTGCAGGAGTGAAGTCCCCTTCCGGACCGATGCAAAGCAGAGTCGATGAAACAACGCCACCCTGCTCCGCCCTGTCCTTCAAGATCGCCTTGAGGTGTCGCGAATCATCCTCGATGGCGGCGATGATGCGCAGGTCATGTGGCGGCAGTCCGGCCATCACCTCCTGAAAAGAGGCGGGTGCATGAATGACGGGCAGCCAGTTCTGGCCACACTGTTTGCAGGCCTCCAGCGCCAGGCGCTGCCATTTCTCCTGCTTTTTGGCGGCCTCCTTCTTGTCGAGCTTGACCACGGTTCTAGCTGTTAACACGGGATGCACCGCGTTCACGCCGAGCTCTACGGCCTTCTCGACAATCCACTCCATGTTGCTGCCCTTGGGCACGGACTGTACGAGAGAGAGGGACACGGCCGGAGCGGGCGTGAAAGCGGTCTCCAGGACCTCAAGCTCCGCGGTCTTGCCGGTGGTGGCGACAATCCGGCAGCGGGCGGAAACCCCGGCTCCATCGAACGCGGTTATTTCATCTCCCACCGTGTGCCGCATCACGGAGGTGCAGTGGCGGGCCTCATCACCGTCCAGCACCAGGCTGCCACCGGCCGGCTGCCAGTGGGATGGAGGAATGTGGAATCGGGCGAGGGCTCCCATGATGACAGGTGACGGCTGGGACGTTAGAGCTTGGCGGGGATGACCTGGGCCATGTTGATGGCGTCAATCAGCTGGCGCCAGCGGCCGTACTCGCCGTGTTTCATCGTACCGACGAGCCGCGGCAGGTGGGAAATGCCCTCTTCATTCTGCTCCTCCGGCAGGGCGATGGCCTGCTCCAGAGGGGCCTTCAAGATGTCTGCGAAATCAGTGTTCAGCCGGGCCACGGCCGCAGGAGTGAGCTTGCGCTTGATACGGAAGACGGTGCGCTCCTTCACGTGCCGGTAGGAGTGGAACACCTTGTAGAAGGTGGTGATGACGCGCACGGCTTCATCGACGTTGTCCGTGATGTGGATGAGGCTCATGTCCTCCTGAGAGATGAGCCCGTGCCCGTAGAGGTGCTCACGCACGAAGGCGAAGAAGGTGGACCAATAGGTGCCGCCTGGCTCATCCACCAGCACCACCGGCAGGATGGTGGCCTTGCCGGTCTGCATGAGCGTGATGCTCTCAAACATCTCGTCCATGGTGCCGAATCCACCGGGAAACAGCGCCACGGCATCAGCCTCCTTCACAAAGGAGAGTTTCCGGGTGAAGAAGTAGTTGAAGGTGACCAGCTTCTCATCGCCCACGATGGTGTCATTGGCGCTCTGCTCGAAGGGAAGCCGGATGTTGAGGCCGAAGCTCTGCTCCCGCCCCGCGCCGCGCTGGGCGGCACCCATGATGCCATCCCCTGCCCCAGTGATGACCATGAACCCTTCATCCACCATGCGCTGGGAGAATGCTTCCGCTGAATCATAGGCGGGCATGCCGGGGCGAGTGCGGGCCGAACCGAAGACGGAGACCTTGCGCACGTGGCGGTAGGCCTGGAAGACTTTGTTCGCGTGCCGCATCTCCCGCATGGCGCGGTGCAGCATCTTCAGGTCTCCCATGCCGGTGTTGTCCCGGCCGATCTTGAGGCTGGTCATGAGCAGGCCCGCGACGAGATCGCGCTTGCGCTCATCATCCACCCAGGTGGACGCCAGGTCTTTGAGCCGGTCATCCAGGTCGTGATCGCCCGTGGTGCCCTTGGGCCTTTCCGCCAGGTCAAAGATGCCACCGGCGGTGAAGTCCTTTTCCGGGGGCCGGGAGGTGGGCTTCGGAGGCAGGCTGTTATTCATGGAAAGAGGAGTCAGAAAAGGTTTTCTTGCTGAAGGCACGCCTCAGCGGGCGTTCGACGGGGTCGGAGCCCCGGTCGATGCAGGTGCCGGCGGTGTTTTCGCCAGCTCAGACCTGCTGGTCTCGGGACCCGTGACGGCGAAGAGGATGGCGACGACCACCACGCCAAGGAGAACAGCGGTGTTGTACGCCACCGCGATCATGGCTGCGCCCAGGCTTCGCACCCGTTTGGAGGGTTTTACAATCCATTCCAGCAACAGAATGAGTACGATCAGAGCAGGGAGGACAGACGCGGCATTACCCAGGACAAGATGCACGGCGCGGTGCAGGGTGTGCAGCTCCGGGTTCTGCAGGGAGGCAGCGGCGACCTCGTAGAACTTGTCCAGCTTCGGCAGCAGGATGATCCGGGTGAACTCCTGCACCACCAGGGTGGGCAGGAGTGCGGTGGCAGCCACGAGCCATGTCACGCCCGGGCGGTGGTTTCCATCGTCCATGGGCTTGTGAGGCGCTTCGACTTAGGCGATGGGGCCGTGCGAAGCCGTGGTGTGATCGTACTGCGCGAGCTTGCGAAGGTAGTCGCCATACTCCGTCTTGCCGAACTTGTCGGCCGAAGCCAGAAGCTGGCTCTTGGAGATCCACTGCTTGTTGTAGGAGATCTCTTCGAGGCAGGAGATCTTGAGACCCTGACGGTGCTGGATGACCTGCACGAACTCGGCGGCTTCGAGGAGGGAGTCGGGTGAGCCGGTGTCCAGCCAGGCCACTCCGCGGCCCAGCACTTCCACCTGGAGCTCACCAGCCTCGAGGTAGAGGCGGTTGAGATCGGTGATTTCCAGTTCGCCACGCGCGCTGGGTTTGATGGAGCGGGCCAGCTCGCAGACGCGTTGGTCGTAGAAGTACACGCCTGGCACTGCGTAGTTCGACTTGGGCTGCTTGGGTTTCTCCTCCAGAGAGATGGCCTTGCCAGCCTTGTCGAACTCGACGACGCCGTAGATCTCAGGCGTGGCGGTGTAGTAGCCGAAGATGGTGGCACCCGAGGTCTGGGCACCAGCGCGCTCCACGGCCTTGCGGAACTGCGTGCCGTAGAAAAGGTTGTCCCCCAGCACGAGGGCGGCGGGGCTGCCGTCAAGGAACTTCTCCCCGATCAGGAAGGCTTGCGCGAGGCCTTCGGGCTTGGGCTGCTCGGCGTACTCAAAGTTCAAACCAAACTGGGAACCGTCTCCAAGGAGCTTCTGGAAACCAGGAAGATCATGAGGAGTGGAGATAATGAGGATGTCCCGGATGTCTGCCAGCATGAGGGCGGACAGCGGGTAGTAGATCATTGGCTTGTCATACACCGGCATGAGTTGCTTGCTCACGGCGATGGTGAGGGGGAATAGCCGGGTGCCGGATCCACCGGCGAGTACAATGCCTTTGCGTGCGCTCATGCGCTGAGTGTGCGCGGGAGTGCGGGTGGTGCAACTGCTAAGCGGCGTGCTGAGGGCTGCCACGCCAAAAGTTGTCGCCACGCCTCCCCTGCCCCTTGTTTCTGAGGCTACTTGAGCGGGCGACCCGCCTCGCAGTTCCAACAGATGTCGAAGCCCGGAGGCACGCTCTCCCCGCAGGTGGGGCACTGCCATTCGTTGCCCTCGGGTTCAGCAAGGTTCTGGGTGGATTCCACAATCGAAAGGGCGGCGTGGAGATCCGAGTCGTTGTGAATGCAGAGGGCCGGATAAAACAGAGGCACCGGGATGCCGGTAAAGGCGTTGCTGGTATGCTCGTTGCGGATGAAGCAGGCAATACCCGCCTCTTCCAGCAGGGATTTGCAGAAGCCGACGCGGGCGGAATCGGGATGGACGAACACCTCTTTCATGGCGGTGCGGTTGATGCTCCACATTACCATGATTCACGGGAGTTGGCGACCGCTGCAGCGAGGCGGCGATCAAGTTTTACTCCCCAAAAAGGGCAAGCGCTTCCGTGCTCAGTGAGCGCGGGCTGGCGGTCTTCCAGAGCTTCTGCTGGGCGGCCTGTTTGAACAGGGCCAGACACTCTTTGGAAACCTCCCGCCAGGGACGGGAAGCATCGACAATGACACAGCGGGCCTGACTGCGGCTGGGGAGTTGGAGGAAGATTTCCCGGCAGCGGGTCAGGGCGTCCACATCCTCAAAGGAGTTGGGCTGATCTCCCCGCACTCGGATCCGGTCCTGACCTGCCGCGACCGGCAGGTCGAGCAGGAGCACAAGGTCCGGCAGCGGGAAGTTGGTCTCGTTGAAGGCCAGCACATCATCCACATTGGCCCCGCGGGCACCTTGATAGGCAGCGGTGCTCCAGTAGTAGCGGTCCAGGACCATGATGGCGTCTTCATCCAGGGCTGGCTGGATGGAGCCCTCACTGTGCTGCTCGCGATCCTTGTGAAAGAGGTCGAGCTCCTGGGCCAGGGTGAGGCGTCCGCTGGCGGCGGACTCACGCAATTTCCGGCCCCATTCCAGGCTGGTCGGTTCCTTGGAAAGGGCGCACAGCAGCCCGCGCTCACCGCACCACTGGGCCAGCGTGGCGGAGACCGTGGTCTTGCCCGCCCCGTCGATGCCCTCGATGGCGATGAGCAATCCGCCTGGAATCGGTCGTCTCATGAATCGATGGGGATAAAGGAAATATCAGGCCTGGCCGAGACGCTGGAGCTGGTACTTGCGCTCAATTTCCTCGATCCAATTCGCATGGTCGAGGTACCAGCGGACGGTCTTGCGCATGCCGCTGTCGAAGGTCTCCTGGGGCTGCCAGCCGAGTTCGCGGCCGATCTTGGAGCAGTCGATGGCGTAGCGGCGGTCGTGGCCGGGGCGGTCCTTGACGAAGGTGATGAGCTCGGCGGGATCGCGATTGAGATCAGGGCGCTCGGCGTTCACGGCGGCGATGAGCGCGTGCACGACCTCAATGTTCTTCATCTCACACTTGCCACCGATGTTGTAGGTCTCGCCGATCTCCCCTTTCAGCATGGCCAGGGTGAGGCCACGGCAGTGGTCTTCCACATAGAGCCAGTCACGCACATTGGAGCCGTCGCCATACACGGGCAGCTTCTCCCCGCGGATGACCTTCTGGATCATCAGGGGCATGAGTTTTTCCGGGAACTGGAAGGGGCCGTAGTTGTTGGAGCAGTTCGTGGTAACAACGGGCAGGTGGAAGGTGTGCACATACGACCGGGCCAGGTGGTCACTGCCTGCCTTGCTGGCGGAGTACGGGCTGTTCGGCGCGTACGGGGTGGTCTCGGAGAATGCAGGATCGCTCGGGCCCAGGGAGCCGAAGACCTCATCCGTGCTGACGTGGAGGAACCGGAAGTCGCTCTGTCCGGCCGCCTGGCGCTCCTTGTGGTACACGCGGGCGGTGTCCAGCAGCTTGAAGGTGCCCACGAAGTTCGTCATGATGAACTCTTCCGGGGAATCAATGGAGCGGTCCACATGCGACTCGGCGGCGAGGTGCATGATGGCGTTGAGATTGTACTTCCGGAGGAGGAACGCGACGAGCTCGCTGTTCTGAATGTCGCCTTCCACCAGGACGTGGCGGGGATCGTCGGCCAGGGACGCGAGGCTGGAGCGGTTGCCCGCGTAGGTCAGCTTGTCGAGGTTGACCACCTTGGAAACAGTGATGCCATGCTCCTGTTCGGCCTTGCCGAGAAGGTAGTGAACAAGGTTCGAGCCGATGAAGCCCGCGCCGCCGGTTACAAGAATACGCCGTTCTGCCATAGGAGTGAGGGGGCGCAGCCTAGACTCGGCTGCGCCCGTGGGCAAGAAGAGAGTGCGAGTGGTAGCTCACGCTCCTCTGTTGAGGGTCAAGTTCTTGCTGCGATGACATTGTATAATTCATTCATTATGAGTATGTTACGTATATATTAGATATGTGGTTGAGCTCCCTGATGTGAATCGGGATGTGACTGTCAGAGTGGAGTGGATGTCGTTGGAGTTGGTTCCACCGGGAGGCGTGAAAATGCCCAGATATCGGGGAATCGTCCCGTCAGGGGCTGAGTGTCGGTGTTTGAGCTGGAGACCTGAAGGCTACCGCTGGGGCAATGGTTGAACTTCGTTCCGGAAGAGCGGATCCCCAGAATCAGGTACCTGCCGTTCAAACTGAAACCGAAGCAGCATGGTCACTCCGTCCCGTCATGGACCGGACCGGCCTTCTGCGAGGTCGGGCAGCAGGTGATAGTTTCCTATACGCTTCGTTTGACGGATGTTTGGTTCTAGCCCTAAACAGATCTGCTAGAACCGGTTCTCCGCCCCGATGGTGGGCTTGTAGATGTGTATGTTGGCTCCTATATCCACATCTGCTTGGAGAAGCCTGGCTGTACTATGGACGGGTTTTTTAGCACGTTGCGGGATTGGTCGTTGAAGAGGCGGAAGCCCGGTCCGATGGCCGTAGCGAGCTTCCGCCCCCGCTCAGCTAGGTTGTCAGCTCTCAGGGCATTTTTGCGGCGTTTCAGGGTCGCGATTGACCGCTTGAACGTCCCCGTTCATGGTTTTGGCCATGACTTCCCTTCTCTCCTCGTCGATTTTTGTAGCTGGCCACCGCGGTATGGTAGGAGGGGCTCTGGTGCGTGCGCTCCAGGCGGGAGGCCATCAACAGGTGCTGACCGCTGCTCGCGAGGAGTTGGATCTGGTCCGGCAGTCGAGCGTGGAAGCCTGGTTCGAAAAGCACAGACCTGAGGTGGTGATCGTCGCCGCCGCCAAGGTGGGAGGGATTCATGCCAATCACACCTACCCTGCCGATTTCCTGTACGACAATCTTATGATTGCCTCGAACTGTGTGCATGCGGCCTACAAGGTGGGCGTGCGCCGTCTGTTGTTTTTAGGGAGTTCCTGCATCTATCCTCGCCTGGCTCCTCAACCGATGCCGGAAGACTCCCTCCTTACCGGACCCCTGGAGGTGACCAACGAAGCCTATGCGGTGGCGAAGATCGCCGGCCTCAAACTCTGCCAGCACTACCGGGCTCAGCACGGCGTGCTCTTCCACTCCGCCATGCCGACGAACCTCTATGGTCCGGGAGACAACTATCACCCGCAGAATTCACATGTGATTCCGGCGCTGCTCCGCCGGTTTCATGAAGCGAAGCGACAACAGCTTCCCCAAGTGGTGGTCTGGGGCACAGGCACTCCCCGCCGGGAGTTTCTGCACGTGGACGATCTCGCCCAAGGAATTGTGCATCTGCTCGAAGCGCCCAATCCGCCTGACTGGGTCAACCTCGGGTACGGCGATGATATCACGATCCGCGAGTTGGCGGAAACGGTGAAGTCCGTCGTGGGGTATGAAGGGGAGCTGGCGTTTGATGCGACAAAGCCGGATGGCACTCCGCGGAAGCTCATGGATGTGTCCCGCATGACGGCACTCGGTTGGAAACCGCGAATCGATATCCGGACCGGATTGGAAGAGGCCTATGCCGATTTTCGGAAGGCGAACGAAGCGCACACGGTCCGCGAAGGGTGAGACAGAGTTGGCGGCTGGCAATTGGGATGAAATGAGGAGGGTGAAGTTCCACCCTCCATCAGCCCGAGCAAAAGGGGCTGGAAAGGGGGTGGTGGGAATTTGCTTTCGAGACCCCTGCTCTGAATGCCTCAGAAATCGATTCTGACGCGTCGACGTCGTCTGATGACTCAAGACATGGGTGGCGAGGCTGGAATTGCTCTGCGACCCGCTTCTGAAGGTCGATTTACACCTATTAATAGACAAACTTTGCGGGGAAAAATCTGCTCTGTGCGCAGAAATGAGTCGGCTACCCACAAGCATCGTTCCTTGGGCGCCCTGCTAAACTTGAGGGCCGGACACGTCGGCGGTTTCAGTTTTTCGGCGGTGACGGAAGAAGTCGGTCATGGAGGGGTTCGAGGATTGTACGGCGACCGTCATTTGGGAACCGTCACGGTGCAGTCTTGCTGAGGCCGGGCTCTCAGCCTTCGATGTGTTGTTGGGTCCCTATTCCTCGGACGCTGCTACGCTGCTGGATTTTTGGTCCTTCTGGGTCATCACTCCTGCCAACTGCAAAAATTCATGGGCCATCGTGACGGCAAGTTCCACAGAGCTCTTCCACCACCCCACCCCTGAACGCGAACCTGAAAGTAGTGGCGGGCTTCAGCCTGCCTACCAGTCGGTGAGGCAATCACTACGGACTTGGACTTCCGGAGTCTCTTAAGACCCTGCTTGAACGAGCCGCTGAGGCTACTGACGTGCCCCCTGGCCCCTCTGGCCCCAATGCTTTTTTCTGCCCTTGGAGCTCCATTCCGAGATGTCGAGGTCTACAAGCTTGGCTGCAGACTGGATTCAATTCCTTCTCAGAGTCGCCTCAACGCCTCGCTTTTCAGGTGACCGGGATTGAGGCTCCGGCGTGAAACTCCAGCAGACCCTCCTTTGAAGCGGAGCACGGCGAGCATGTCCAGGTGAGTCTAGCCCTGTGGTCTCCGTGTTTTGAGCTCCAGCCATCGTTGGAGCGCTGTCCAAATGATGGTTGAATCTGTGCTCTTGGCCCCCAGTTCAGCTTGTGTGCTGGGTACTCGAATCAGGGATTGGCGGGTTGGATCCGTGAGTTCACCTTCAGCAGACCCTGCCAGCGAGGTCGAGTCATCGCGGAATCCCGGCCTTGAGTAAGGAGGATTTGCCGGATCTTGGGTGTCGATCGGGTGACGATCTCCCAGGTCGAACTCGCCACGTCGGCGATCAATGCGCTAATCCTACGAGCATCGACAGCCGAAAAGAACGCGGGTCGGTCAGGTCCAAAAGTGTCTTCGGGGTTGGATGGTGTGGAGTCTGACCGCTCGTCGAAGCGGTCCTTGCTCCTTACAGGCCTGCTTCTCGCCGAGTGATTACCCCCGCGTTTTGACTCTGGAGGACGCTTCGCATCCAGAGCCCGGCAAGGCATTGAGTGAGGACTTGGCCTCTCGGCATCCAACGGCAGCGGCCGACGCATGGGGTTTCTGTCCCTCTCCCAACTCCGACATGCGGCCTTCCGTTCGGGAACAGACCTACCGAATACCCCCCACTTCAGTTCCTCACCCGCCGGGATGTCCGCGTCGACGCGTCCCGGAGCTTCCCCAAAAAGGGGCTGCCGCGCTATTCAGTTGTCGTTTCTTCCCCCACCCCACCCTTCTTCAGCACTACAGAAACCACTGCGAGATCGGCAGGAGTGACGCCTTGGATGCGGGCCGCCTGCCCGAAGGTGGCAGGGCGAATGGACTGGAGTTTGAGCATGGCCTCCTTTTTCAACCCCTTCATGGCAGTGTAGTCCACCCAGTCTGGGATGGATTTGTCTTCCATGCGCGAAGTCTTGTCCACCATGTCCTCCTGTCGGGTGATGTAGCCAGCATACTTGAGGTCATTCTCGGCCACGGTCCAGAGGTCGCTGGACCAGGCGCCGAGGAGGTCGGAGGGCAGGTTGGCGAAATTGTTTTCGGGGCGCTTGATCCACTGAGCCAGCCGGGTGCTCTCATAGGAGGTGCTGGCGACGAACTTCTTGAGCTCGACCAGTTGCTCGATCTTGGATTCCGTATGAGCTTTTCGGAACGCATCGACCATGCCCCGCTCCGCCGCTTTGGGGGTGAGTCGGAGGTCGGCGTTGTCTTGGCGGAGGAGAAGTCGGTACTCTGCCCGGCTCGTGAAGAGACGGTAGGGCTCGGTGGTACCCTTGGTGATGAGGTCATCCACCATCACCGCCATGTAGGCCTCGGAGCGCTTCAGGGTGAAGGGGGCTTCCCCTTTCACCTTGAGAGCGGCATTGGTTCCGGCCCAGAGGCCCTGGCCCGCCGCTTCTTCATAGCCGGAGGTGCCATTGATCTGACCTGCAAAATAGAGTCCGGAAACCCGCTTGGTTTCGAGGGTGGACTGGAGCTGGGTGGGCGGGCAGTAGTCGTACTCCACGGCATAGCCGGGGCGAATGATCTCGGCATTCTCCAGACCTTTGATGCTCCGGATGAACTCGTACTGCACCTCGAAGGGCAGGCTGGTTGAGACCCCATTCACGTAGTACTCCCGGGTGTGCCGTCCCTCTGGCTCGAGGAAGATCTGGTGGCGCTCCTTGTCGGCGAAGCGGACAACCTTGTCCTCGATGGAGGGACAGTAGCGGGGGCCAATGCCCTCAATCACCCCACAGTACATGGGCGACTTGTCGAGATTGCCCCGGATAATGTCGTGTGTGCGGGGGTTTGTGTAGGTGATCCAGCACGGAGATTGTTCCACGTGGAACAATTCCGGGGTCCATTTGTTGAGGGTGAAGAGTTCGGAATCGTCCGGAAGCACCCCGCTGAGGTAGCTAAAACGTGGGGGCGGTGTGTCGCCTGGCTGCACCTCGCACTGGGAGAGGTCAATGCTCCGACCGTTGATCCGGCATGGGGTGCCCGTCTTGAAACGCTGCACTTCGAACCCCAGATGGCGCAGGCTGTCGCTCAGGGTGGAGAGTCCATCCCCCATCCTGCCGCCGGCTTGGTTCTGCAGGCCCACATGGAGGAGTCCCCGCATGAAGGTCCCCGCACTGATGACAACGGCCTTGGTGCGATAGACCAGTCCCAGGCTGGTGCGTACTCCGACGATCTGGTCATTCTCTGCCAGGATCTCAGCAGCATTCCCTTGGTGAAGGTCCAGGTGCGGTTGGTTCTCTACCAGCCACTTCATCCGGAACTGGTAGGCCTTCTTGTCACACTGAGCACGGGGAGCCTGGACGCTGGGTCCCTTGGTGGCGTTCAGCATCCGGAACTGAATCCCCGTGGCGTCTGTATTCTGGCCCATCACCCCACCGAGGGCATCGATTTCCCGGACAAGGTGGCCTTTGGCCAGTCCGCCGATGGCTGGGTTGCAGGACATCTGGGTGATGGTGTCCAGGTTCTGGGTTAGCATGGCGGTCTCGCACCCCAATCGGGCAGAGGCCATCGCGGCTTCCACGCCGGCGTGGCCAGCTCCGCAGACAATGACATCGTAAACTTTCGGGAAGGTGTAGAGGCTCATGGGTAGCCCTTAAGATAGCATGCCCCCCTATTATATAAAGGGAATGGCTTTTGAGCAGGTCTCAGAGTGGCTGAAGAGGGGCAGGATTGTTCCACGTGGAACAATTTCAGACGAGGAAACGAGGTCTTCGGCGCACGCGAGGTGGATACGAGCGGGAGAAGGGTGGCTGCCTCGCGGATGATAATGTCTTGGGTGCGGCAGGAACGGTTGCCGCATCTCCTGAGTGACCTCCCCTACCTGCGTGGCTTGGGGCAACAACCAGGTCCCGCGGGGGTATCCTATGTGATGTTGTCACTTTCGGAGGCATTGGAACGGTTTGTAGAACTCTTTTAGAGCTCCAACATCCCTGCGGTTTACCCGGGGTGGCGACCGCTTCGCAGTCTGACCCTGAGCTGTTTTGTATCAGGCCGTTGGCGTGAAGCTTCCCTAAGGCCCTTCATCAATCCAGGACACAGATGGACTGTGACTCAGCCTGCCTGGGGTTCATGTTCTTAAGGGGAAGTCGGAAGGTTGCAGACGTGCGACTGAACAGGTTGAAACCTGTGACTACTTTTAGGCTCCCAAAGTGCGATGCGTCGTGCCTCGTGAATTGGTCGGCACTTGGTTAGTCGTTGAGTGACCTTCGAGAGAGGTTTCATCTCCTTGCCTTTGGATTGGGAGACCACCTATCTATTCAGACTTCAGGTCTGTAGGGAGATCTGACTACCGACTGACTCCACACTGAGTACCCGCACAGGGTTACCAAATGCACAGCGGCCGGGTGTTGCTCCCCTTTCCTGAGTCCTTCACTCCTCACTTCTAACTCCTCACATCTTCCCCCCTCCTGTGTCTTTTTTGACTCCGAGAAGCGGGGCTTGCCTTGCCTCCCTTTCTCGGTACACTTCGCGCTCCCTCTTACCTACCATGGCAAAGACCGCTACAGCCCCTCTCAAATACGCGGATGCTCCGATCAACACCTCGATGACGGCGGAGCAGAAGATCAAGCTTTACACCGACATCTGCCGCATCCGACGTTTCGAGCAAATTGCCTTGAAGTTTTACAACGCGGGCAAGATGGGTGGTTTCCTCCACCTGTACATCGGTCAGGAATCCGTTGCTGCCGGTTGCGCCTCCCTCATGGGAGAGAACGACCACATGATCACGGCCTATCGCGATCACGGTCACGCCCTCGCCGTTGGCATGGGCATGAACGAGTGCATGGCCGAGCTCTACGGCAAGAAGACCGGTTGCTCCAAAGGCAAGGGTGGCTCGATGCACTACTTCGCTCCGGATAAGAACTACTGGGGTGGTCACGGCATCGTCGGTGGTCAGACTCCTCTCGGCACCGGCCTCGCCTTCGGTCTGAAGTATAAGGGTCTCACCGGCTGTGCCATGGCTTTCCTCGGCGACGGTGCGGTGAACCAGGGCGCCTTCCACGAAGCACTTAACCTCGCCGCCCTCTTTGAGCTGCCCGTCATCTTCATCATCGAGAACAACGGTTACTCGATGGGCACCAGCCAGAAACGCTCCAGTGCCTATCCCTCCTGTCTGGCAGAGCGCGCTGTCGCTTACGACATGGCTTGGGAACAGTTCAACGGCGAAGACATCTACGAAGTTCGCGCCAAGGTGCAGACCGCGATCGAGCGCGCGCACAAGCAGAGCAAGCCCACCCTTCTCGAGGTCGCGACCTATCGCTACACCGGCCACTCCGTGGCAGACGCCAACCACAAGAAATATCGCACCAAGGAAGAGATCGAGCGGTATGAGCGGGAACATGACCCGATCAACATCTGGCGTGGTCACCTTGTCCGTGAAGGTGTGCTGACCGAGGCCCAGGCCAAGGAAATCGACCAAGCCGCTTTCAAAGAAGCGGAAGCTGCCGCCGACTTTGCCGACAGCAGCCCTTATCCGGATCCTTCCGAAATCTTCGACGACGTGTACTGGGAAGTGGACAACCAGACGGAAGCTGGCCAGACCGGTCGCCACTTCTTCAACGACTGATCCTGATCCACGGACGGCAACCCTTCTCTCCCACCCTTTCCCCTCTTTAAGACATGCGTCGTCTTTCTTACCGCCACGCGCTTCGCGAAGCTTTCGACGAAGAACTTGCCCGCGACCCGATGGTCGTTCTTATGGGCGAGGAAGTCGCCCAGTACAATGGTGCCTACAAAGTCACTGAAGGCCTTTGGGCCAAATGGGGCGACAAGCGCATCATCGACACCCCCATCAGTGAAGCCGGTTTCATCGGCATGGGCGTCGGAGCTTCCATGCTCGGCGTTCGTCCCGTCATGGAGCTCATGTTCTGGAGCTTCTATACCGTCGCCTGGGATCAGATCATCAACAACGCCGGCATGGTCCGCTATATGTCCGGCGGCCTGATCAACTGCCCCATCGTCCTTCGTGGTCCTGCCAACGGCGGCACCAACGTGGGAGCCACTCACTCTCATACGCCGGAAAACATCATGGCCTCCTTCCCGGGCATGAAGTGCGT
>NZ_BATR01000030.1 GCF_000739655.1 Verrucomicrobium sp. BvORR106
AGGACCGGCTCCGTCCGCAGGAACCAGCAGCCCAGCGGCACCAGGAAGGCGGGCAGAGGGGGCGACCACGGACGGTGCAGGGCCCGGCGCAGCTCCCGCATGAAGGCGGCATTGGGCACCGGACCGGGGCTGGTGGCGTTGTACACGCCCTCCATGCCGGGGTCGTCCATCGCCCGTTCCCACAGCCGGATCATGTCCGCCTCGTGGATCCAGCTGATGTACTGCCGCCCGCTGCCGATCGCTCCGCCGAGGAAACAACGCGTGAGGTTCACCAGCATCCGCAGCGCGCCCCCGCCGTGACCGAGCACGAAGCTGATGCGGTAGAGCACCTTCCGCGTGCCCGGGGTGGCCTCCGCGGCAAAGGCGGCCTCCCATTTCAAACACGTCTCCACCGGGATGCCCGCACCGGGAGCGGTCGTTTCATCGCACTCGCGTTCCCCGGCATCGCCATAGATGGCCAGGGATCCCGACTGCACCCAGGCGCCGGGCGGACGCTTGCAGGCCCGGATGGCCGCGCCAACGGCCCGCACCGAGTCCACCCGCGAGTCATTGATCTCCTGGAGCGCGGCCCCCGTGTAGCGGCAGTTCACATTCTTTCCGGCCAGGCCCACCACCGCATGGGCGCCCTCCAGTTCCCCGGCCCAGGCGGGCTCCACGGTGCGACCGTCCCAGCGCACCCAGCGACCAGGGGCCCCGGCGGGTTGGGGTCCGCGCGCCAGGATGACCACCTCCACGTCCCGGGCGGCCAGGCTGCGAGCCAGCGCCAGGCCCAGGAAGCCGCTACCGCCGGCGAGGATGACTTTCGGTTGTTGTTTCATGGATGCTGATGACAGGGGTGAAAGGTGTAGAAATCGAAGGCAAAGCCCGGCTGCAGGGCCGCCAGCGTGTAGGTGAGCGTGAGGAAGATGAAGACCACCGTGAGCAGGTGGTAGCCCAGCTTCAGCCAGCCATTGGTGAGATAGGCCCGCGCATCAAAGATGAAAAACTGCACCGTCAGACGCGCCCCCCAGAACACCGCCGTCATCCCCGCCAGACTGCGGGCCACCGGCGCGCCCCGGGCCATCTCCGGCGCGTGCAGCAGCGTCATCGTACCCAGGCTCACGATCATGAGCACGATGAAAACGCCATACACCCAGAAGAGGGTGCGCAGGAACGCGGGCAGCGGCTTGAGCACCGACTTCCAGTCCATCACCACCGGGGTGAGGGCGCTGGCGCTCAGAATCGCGAAGTGCAGCGCCCCGGCGAAGTAGAGCGCGTTTTCCAGGGTCAGGATCGATTTCATGGCAGGGCATGGATGAAGTGGAGGAACGGGAGGATGACCCGCTCCACGAACGGCGGAGGAAAAAGGAGAAAGACCGGCCCCAGCGTGAAGGCGTGGGTGAAGATCCAGCGGGGAATAAGGTGCCCCGGCCCGGCAACCGCCGCGCTTCCCGGAAACAACCGGCGCTCCAGAGTCATGCCGAGCGCCTGGATGAGGAAATAAGTGAGCGGCAGACCGTGCCCAGCCCCGGCGGGCACGGTGATGACGAGCTCATGCACCAGCCCGGAGGCCAGGAACACCGCCACCGTGGCCGCGTGCCGACCCCGACGGCGCAGCACCGGGCGGAAAATCCAGCGGTGGGCCAGGTCCCGGAAGGCCCGGTTCCACCGCTGCCCCCAGAACTCTGCCAGCGACAGCGCCAGTACCGGGCGGTCCATGATGGGCCGCACCCGCCGCCCCTGCCGCTGCCAGCACCCTGCCAGCAGACGGAAGACGCCAAAGTGCAGCACGAGCACCAGCCCCACCATGGCCACCCAGCCCGCCGCGAGCGGCGTGGCCAGATGCCGGGCCAAGCCCCAGATCAAACCAGCCCCCAGCAGAACGGCCAGCAGCCCCGCCCCGCCCGCCACCGTGCGCCCCGGAGCCGCCCCACGCCGGAAGAAGGCCTCCGCATCCATGCCCGGCCACAGTGCCATCCAGGCCACCTCCTCCCACCTCGTGGGAGCGGGCAGTACCCGGCCCAGCGCGGCCCGCATGGCCAGCTTCCCGGCCAGGAACACCCCGCCTGCCAGCAGCCACATCACGGCCCAGCGGGGCAGGGGTTCAGCGATGGCGATCTCGGCGATCATATCTGTAATTTCGGAAAGTAACG
>NZ_BATR01000029.1 GCF_000739655.1 Verrucomicrobium sp. BvORR106
GGCACAAGCCCGACACCGTCATCATCAACAACGACTGGTGGAACGTCGCCGCCTTCCTCCGCGAGGCTCCCGTCGGCGTGCCCGTCATCGCCTACATGCCTGTTGACGGCGCGAACCTCAACCCCGCCGTCGTCCCGCAGCTCAACCAGCTCGCCGCCGCCGTGTGGTACACCAGCTTCGGCCACCGCGAGGCCGTGAACGCCGGATTCCGCGGCCCCCGGCACATCATCCCCCACGGCCTGGACACCCGCCAGTTCCGCCCCGTGGACCGCAGCCTCGCGCGCCGCCTCCTTGAGCTCCCCGTGCCGGAGAACGCCTTCATCGTGGGCAACGTGAACCGCAACCAGCCCCGCAAGCGGCTGGACCTGACCCTCCAGTACTTCGCCCACTGGGTGCAGCAGCACCAGGTGACGGATGCCTACCTGCTCATGCACTGCGCCAAGCAGGACGTCGGCTGGGACCTCGACAGCGTCGCCCGCTACCACGGCATCGGCAACCGCCTCCTCTTCACCGGCGGCGGCCACATCCGGGACAGTGTTGACTCCTCGATGCTGCCGCTCATCTACAGCGCCATGGACGTCCAGGTCTCCACCACCCTCGGCGAGGGCTGGGGCCTCACCACCATGGAGGGCCTGGCCTGCGGCGTGCCCCAGATCGTGCCCGACTGGGCCGCCCTGGGCGAGTGGGCCACCCCCGCCCTCAAGGTGCCCTGCCCCATCACCCTCGTGCACCCCGAGATCAACACCGTGGGCGCCGTGGCCGACAAGGACACCTTCGTCAGCGCCCTCCAGAGCCTCTACGCCGACCCCGGACGCCGCCGCCAGATCGCCCGGCAGAGCGTGCGTTTTGCGCGCCAGAACCGGTTCCACTGGGACGTCATCGCGCACCAGATGGAAAACGTGCTGGAGCAAGTCATTCAGTCCGGAGCGAGGAAATCACCCACGGCCTCCCGGCGTCGCGCCCTGGCGCTCGCATGAAGATCGCTTTTGTAGGAGCCGCCGGGTACGGCAATGTCGGGGACGACACCTACCCCCTCGTGTTTCAGGAGCAGTTCCGCGATGCGGAACTGCTCTTCTTCAACTCCGACCTTCCCGCGGAGATCCCCTCCGACCTGGACCTCATCGTCCTGGGCGGGGGCGGCATCATCTACAACTCCGCCACCCCCGACGAGTCGCCCTCCCCGCACTTCCGCTGCATGCAGTTCTACATGGACCATGCCATCGCCAGCGGCACCCCCTGGGGCTTCCTTTCCTGCGGACTCCAGCTCCGCGCCCACCGGGACGAGCACTTCCGTGCCGACCTCGCCCCCTGGACCCCCTATCTGCAGCAGGCGGACTTCATCACCGTCCGCTCCCCGGAATGCGTCCAGAAGATCAAGGAAATTACCGGGCGGCAGGACGGCGTCTCCTTCTTTCCGGATGCCGCCTACCTCTTGCGGCCTCCCGCTGCCGTCAGCATGCCCGCGGGCGACCGGCCCATGCTCACCCTTGTCCCCTCCGGGCTCATCAACCCCCACAACCTGCACACCCAGCACATGGTGCGCCTGGCCCGGTCCATGAACTACGAGATCGTCTGGATGAACATGGGTGCGCCGGTGGATGACGCCAGGCATCTGGACGATGCTTTGCTCTTCGAGCCCACCGTGCGGCTGCTCTGGAACCCCGATCCCGTCACCGCCTACACCCAGATCGGCGCCTCCCGCCTCGTCTTCTCCGGCCGCTATCACGGCATGGTCTTCGCCCGCGTCCAGGGCATCCCCTTTTACGTGCCCGAAGACGCCCCCTACAAGATCCGCAAAGAAGACCTCCAGGCCGATCCCGCAGGAGCCTGGGGGCATGTGGAAACGTTGCAGGCAGCGATGGCGAGGGTTGCGAGGTTGGGTTCGGGTGCGGGGAAGTGAGGAGGGTAGTCCCCTGCTCCCGCGCCAAGGTTCTATCCCATCACCAGCGCCGCCAAAGCGGTGTCAAGCCACCGGCACTCCAAGACGCTTCGCGACGATGCACGCGCTGGAGCAAAGAACGACCATCAACTCCCGGAGACCTCATCGCGTTGGCTCCCACAACCCGCGCGCCAGCGTCTTGGAGTGCGTGCGGCTCGACGCCGCTTTCGCCTGCCGACCAATCCTCCTCCCCACCCAACACCTCCCCCAGCCGGTAAAGGAGGCGGGATCTCCGGTCCCGCTCAGTCGCACGGCCCCTGTCCCCACACCCGCTACAGACAGTCATCCACCTCATCTCCCTGCACCGCGCATCCCCTCCGCTCCCACGCGGGGCTGGGAACCCCCGCCTCCTGTAAGCTTCCCGCCCTGCTCCCGCCCTCAAGGTTCTATCCCATCACGCCACCTCACCCCGCCTCTCCGCACCTCTCCGCCATGCCGAAGGCATCCCAGAAGGTAGCCAGGGGCCGGGCGAGCTTGACGAGCCCTGCCCCTGGAAAGCCCCCCCAATCCCCCGCATCCTGAAGGGATGCCAGAGACGTGATTTCCTCAACCCATCGCAGCCCCCCTACGGCCCCACCTCACTCACCACCACCACCGTATCCTCATTCAACCGCGTCACGCTGGCCTCACCCGCCTTAAGGTGTCGCCCATAAATAGAGGCCATCTGGAAAACAGGCCTCTCCACGGAAACGGTCGTGCGTCGCTTGTCTGGCGACGGCACATAGGGAAACTCATACCGCACATCCGTGAACGTGTCCATCACCACTTGAGGTGGCGCGTTGTCCCGCGTCAGATCCCAGTTCCGCTCGGAGAGCTTCAGCTCCAAGCCCACCACGTGATCTTCAAAATAGATCTGCTCACTGAACGGCGTTCCCTGAGGCATCACGGCGGGAGCCAGCAGCGAGGCCTTCTTTTCGCGATCCCCGGACTGGCCGCGCGGATCCATGAAATAATACTCGGTCCCGCTGCTGATGCTGAAACCATAGCCGGGACCTGCGGTGCCCGGGCGAAAGACGCTGAGGACATCCAACACGGGCCGGGCACCGGCTTTCACCTCGCCCAACAACCGTTGCGCCAGCTCCTGACTCTCGGTCGACGGCGGCACAGTTTCACTTGCGGGTAGTTTCAGGACAAGGAGCTGGAAGCGGGTGCTCCGCCGGGGGACAATCTCGTTCCCCGCTTCGCTGGGCGGCACCGGCGGCGGCGGATTTTCTTCGACGGACATTCTCAACACGCACCAGCGCAAACCGGTGAGCGGGCCACCAGGGGAGCTGGCCTCACGCACCGGCTCCACCGCCACCACCTGAGGCTGATTCAGCGGCAGCCGCAACTGGGCAGCCAGATTGCTGACGCGAAACTGCGGCCGTCGCAGCCCGGAGTTGGCGGCGTTGGTTCCTGCAACCCCCGGCTGCCACACTCCCCAGTGCCGCCAAACTGGCTCGCCGGTGGATTGCAACGTCATCGCGACTTCGACCCCATCCGCATTGAACTTTTGCACTGCCAGTTCAACCTCCTCCCCCGTGAAACGCTGACCCAACATGCGCATGTTGAAGTAGATGCCACCCGCATGCGAGGCCGTGTTGACATAGCTGCCACCGTAGAAGTTCACCGGCTCCCCAATCTTGCTCGAAGAGTTTTTCGCCAACCGCAACGACTGCGTGGATAGCGTGGACAACCTTGCCTGCCCGGATTCCACCGCCTTGAACAACTCCGCTGCCAACGGAGTCGCCTGCTCAGGACCTGCCACGAGGAGTTTATCGGTCCAGGTCAGTGGTGTCTCGATACGCCACAGGGTGGCCTGGAAGGCCGGACCCGGCGGTGGCGACACGCCTTCTGCGAAAGCAGGGACGGCCTGGCCTTGCGTGGGCCTCTCCTTCAGCTCCTGAAAACTGCGGCCGAGATACTGGGTGAAGGCGGCATGAACCCGGTCTCCACGAAGGGCCGCGGCGGTGAGCACGCTCTTGCCCGGCACCCAGGTCAGCTCGGTGTTCAGACTCAGCCCCTGCAAGCCGTAGAGCCCCTTGTCTGCGAGTTCCAGGTTGTCCGGCTCCTCCTCGCGTCCTTCCATCGCATGCTTCCACCGCTGCCAGCGAAGCGGCCCGCCGGGTGCTTCCAGTTTCAACTCGGCACCCATCCGCAGGTTGGGGTCATTGGGCGGCCCGGCCGGGAAAAGCATGCTCGCCTCCAGCCGGTGGTGCACGATGTAGGGGCTGTCCTCACTGACCAGCGGGCGGAAGATACGGGAGTTGCCCGAAGGCTCAAACCCGGCGGGGTCATTCCAGCGGAGCTCACCCGCCACCCAGTTGGGACCGCCTCCGGTGGAGGTCGCCAGGGAAGCCACGTGCAACAATCGCGGGGAAGCCGGATCCTCCGGGCGAAGAAAGGCCGTGGCAAGCCATTCGCGCAGCTTCGGTTCATCATTCTCATTCGATGTCCGGTTCAGGAGCCAATCCTGAAATTGGGTCTTGGGCAGATCCAGGGTCCAGCTCCGCAGGACACCTGCCGAATTCAGACGCTCCGGCGTGAACGTGGGTGCCCTCTTGGACTCAGGGTTGGGCATATAGGTGATCTTCCCGAACAACGCCAGCACATGACTGGCCGTGTTGTTGGGGTCGCCACCGTCCGAAGGCTCCACCTGCGCAGCCACCAGGAAGGGCGACTCAAGAGGCACCACCGTTTGGGCATAAACAGACCAGGGCCGGAAGATCGCTCGTGGGGTGTCGAAGAGGGCATGCTTCCACACAGCCGCCGGGCGCAAAGTGGGCTCGTCCACATGGAGGAAGGTGAGGTCCAGGTGCGCGGCTCCGCGGTCGGGTGCCACGTGGATGGCGCCGTTCATCTGCGTGCCCACCCGCTCTTCTGAAAGATTCTGCACCAGATTGCCCCAAAGCTGGGGGCTCAACTGGGTGGATCCTTCCCGCTGAATGTCGTCCCAAAGTTGGGATGACTCCCCCTGTTGGACAAACCGATAGGGCTTGGTATAGCCCTCCCGGAATTCCTGACCGGGCCCAGTTTCGGCATCTTCGGTCGTCACCAGCGTCAGCTTCTTGTCCGCCCTGGCTTTCTCCAGCCAGCGATGCCAGGACTGCGAGTCCCCGTCTTCCTGCTGCGCCATGGCCTCTGCAAAGACCTGCGTGGGTATTCGCAACAGTCCCAGCGACAACCGGATTCTCCCTGGATCAAGTTTGTGGTTTTCGTCAGAGAGCAGGAACTTCAGCGGATCGGGACCCGGTGCCAGTTTCCGAACCGTTTGAGCCAAGACCGACGTCGCAGCCATGCCGCACCAGGCTGCGACGACCAAAATCGATAAGAGAACGAACTTGCTCCGGCCCGGAGGGAAGACTGCGTGACTTTGGGGGTCCATGCCCAGAGAGCGTAGGGATTTGTTCGATGCGCGTCAAGAAAAGGCGGGAAGGCGGAGATAAGGCGGAAAAGACGCTTCGCGACGACGCATACGCTGGGGCACAGAACACCCATCGACTCCCGGCCACCTCATCGCGTTGGCTCCCACAACCTCACGCCAGTGTCTTGGAGTGCTGCGGCTCGACGCCGCTTTCGCCTGCCGACAAAACCTCCTCCCCACCCAACACCCCCACCAGCCGGTAAAGGAGGCGGGATCTCCGGTCCCGCTCAGTCAAACGTCTCCTGACCCCGCACCCGCCATAGACGGCCACCCACCTCATCTCCCTGCACCACCCCCCCCTCCGCTCACCAGCGGGGCTGGGAACCCCCACCTCCCTTAAGCTTACCGCCCTCGCCCTGCTCCCACCCTCAAGGTTCTATCCCATCACCAACGCCGCCCAAGAGCCGGGACGGCTCTTCCACATTCCAAACCCCAACACTCCCCTACTCCATCACTCCATCACTCCATCACTCCATCACTCCACCACTCCACAAAAAAGAGCGCACCCTTCCAGGTGCGCCCTCACAGTAAGTTCTATCAAACGACTCGCCTGCTCCCTCCGCTTACTTCGCGTCCGGATTCGGCTCTGCGCTGCCATCGGCCAGGCCGAGGGCCCACTTGATGCCGCCGAGGATGTGGGCCTGGTACTGGTTGGCCAGTTCCACGGAGTTCACACGACCCTTCATCTCCGGGTCATTGCTCCAGAGGTCTTCGCGGTGGCCGAGGGAGGTGTAGAACACGTAGCCCTTGCCAGCCTTGCGCGCCCAGGCCACGGGGAAGAAGCCGGTCTCCTCCGTCTTGTTCGGGTGGTGGCGCATGTGCCAGAGGGAGCGGATCTTGCTGCGGTCCTGGCTCTTGATGAGGTACATCTCTTCCTGCTTCAGGTTCCAGGTCTCACCGATGCCGGCGTTGGCCGGGTGCTTGGTGTCGGCGGCCACGAGGTCGGCGGGGACCTGGGCACCGTGACCGGCGAACTCACCCTGGAGCATGCCGATGTAGCCGGTGAACTTGTGGAAGGTGTCGCTGGCAGAGTGCATGCCGATGAAGGCGTGGCCTTCTTCGATCCACTTGATGAAGCCCTCGGGGTCAGGCAGCGGGAGGTCGCCGGTGGTGTTGGCAAAGATCACGCCATCGATGCCCTTGGCCTTGAGGTTCTCCGGGCTCAGCTTGGCCAGGTTGGCCTTGACCTGGGTGTCAAACTCCGTCTGCGCAGCCTTGGCCTGGGCCTCGACTTCCGGGGTCCACTTGGCCATGGCGGCCTCATAGCCTTTGATTTCCTTGTCGTACTTCTCCTTGGCCTTCGCGTCGGCGTCCGAAGCGAGATCCTTGGGCTTGTTCGGCTTCTTCGGCACCTGGACTTCCGGCTGCTTGCAGGTGTCCACGATCGTGTAGGCCTTGGAGCTCTCCGCGAGCTGGGCCAGGGTCTTTTCCGCGAAGGGGATGGAGCTGTGGCGGAAGCCCGTGGTGGTGGTCACCAGGATGACTTTCTTGGGTTCAGCAGCGTGGCTGGCGACCGGCAGAAGCCCGGCGGCAGCGGCCAGGATGGCCAGAGTCCAGGAGAAGGTGCGACGTTTCATGAAGGGGTGCGTAGTGGGTGTGAGTTCAGGTAAATCCAGAGGTGAATGAGGGCGGAGTTTAACGTCCGAGCCAGCCCCTTTGCATCACAGAAACCAAAAAACCACGGCCACCCAACAGGATGGTCCGTGGTTTTTTGAACAGACTCGAAACCGGGCGGGCCTCAGCCAAAGATGCCCGTGAGCGGCTGCCCCTTGTCCGCCACCGTGAAGGGGCGCTTGCTGGGGGAGTAGATCACCTGGTCCAGCGGCAGACCCAGCGCGTAGCCAATGGTCGCGTTGATGTCGGGGATCTCGATCTTGTTCTCCGCCACCTCGCGGCCTTCCGCGTCGGACTTGCCGTAGGTCATGCCGCCCTGGATGCCGCCGCCGGCCATGATGCCGGAGAAGACCTTCGGGTAGTGGTCGCGACCCACGTTCTGGTTGATCGTCGGCGTGCGGCCGAACTCGGACATGAGCACCACCAGCGTCTCCTTCAGGAGGCCGCGGGCATTCAGGTCAGCGAGCAGGGAGGAGAGGCCCTTGTCGAGTGTCTCACAAAGCTCCGGCACCCGCACGAAGTTGCCCGTGTGGGTATCCCAGCCGCCCAGTGACACTTCCACAAAACGCACCCCGCGCTCCACCAGACGGCGGGCGAGCAGACAGCCCTGGCCAAAGGCCTCGCTGCCATAAGCCTTGCGCAGATCCTCAGGCTCTTCCGTGAGGTCGAAGGCCTTGAGGTCCTCGCTCTTCATCATGGAGATGGCGTTGTCGTACATGTCCGAGTACGCCTTCACGTTCCGGTGCGGGAAGGTGCTGCGGAACTCCTTGTCCAGATCATCCGCCAGGGACATGCGGGAGGCAAAGCGCTCCTCCGTGAGGTTGCGCTGGACCTTGACGTTCTTCAGCCCCGCTTCTGGATTGCCCACGAAGAGCGGGTTGTTGCCCGCGGGGAAGAAGCCAGCGCCGGGGTGGCGGCTGTCGTTGCCCACGTACACATAGTTCGGCAGGGTGCTGTTGCCACCGCCCTGGAAGACATTCAGCCACGCGCCCATGCCGGGGTGGCGGATGGTGCCACGCAGCGTGTAGCTGGTGTGCATGAAGTAGTTGCCCTGCTCATGCGCCCCCTGCGTGGAGGTGATGGAGTTCAGCACGGCCACATGGTGCATCTGCTGCGCCGTGAGCGGCAGGTACTCGGAAATACGCACGCCATCCGCGCTGGTCTTGATCGGCTTGGTGGGACCGGCCGTCTCCACGCCCTCCTTCGGATCCCACGTGTCCAGATGGCTCTGCCCGCCGGACATGTAGAGGTAGATCACGTTCTTCGCCGTGGCCACCTGCTTGAGCTTGGAGGAGCCCTCAAAGGCGGCGTGCGCCTTGGGGGTGAACACCTCGGGCAGCAGACCCACCCCGAGGAGGGTGCTCGCCGTGCGGGCAACAAACTGGCGACGATTGAGCTCGTCGGAGCGGAGCAGTCGGTTATTCATGGTTAGCGGGTGGGCTGGATTGGACTGACTGGCGGGTGAGGAAATGAACTGAAGGGAAACTTGCTTACTGGATGAAGATGAACTGCTGGGTGTTGATCAGCGCGTAGATGAGGTCTTCCATCGTGTTAAGACCTTTATCCTGGGCCTTGTTCCAGACCTCCTTCTCCTGCGGCGTGGGCTTGCGGGAGAGCAGTGTCATATAAGCGGCATCCACCTTGTCATCGGGATACGGCGCCTTGTTGATGGTCAGCATCAACTGGGAGTACTGGTCCATGATCTGCGGCAGGAGCGGGCTGTTCATCATCGCCAGCGCCTGGGGCACAGAGGCATCGTAGTTGGCGTTTTCGATCGTCTCGCGGTCGCTCTGACCAAACTCACGCAGGTAGTGCCCACGCGGTGCGGGAGAGTCGATCTCCGCCGAGCGCAACCACTGGCGCATCTGGCCCGCGCGGGACTTCGCGTAGTCGCGCACCTTCTTCTCGGGAATGCCATAGTACGCAGCTTCGTCCAGCAACACCTTCTGCTGGGCCTCGCGTTCCTCGCGGATTTGCTCATCCGTCTTGGGCGCCTTGTCATAGCCGGGGATCAGCACCTTGGTGTCGATGCCCATGCTGGCTTCCATCGGATTCATTGCCATCATGCTCGCCCCATCTGCCATCGCCGGTCCGGCGGGAGCAGCGGCACCGTCCACGGCGGCCAGCGTCGCGGAGGCCTCGGGGGTCGCCGTCTTGCCGCTCGCGTTGGCAGCCAGCTTGCGCATGGCCGGCACCACGATGTTCGTGTTCACCGACTGACGGGCAGCCCGTTGCAGATCGTTGGACTCACGCCCCAGGGCTTTGACTTTCTCTTTGTCGCCATCTTCCCGAGCCTGGGCGATCTGCTTCTGCAGCTCCGTGAGCTTGGTGGATTGTTCCTTGAACTTCAGGCCCGCCACTTCGGCCCCCTTCAGCATCTCCTCAGGGGTCAGGGTGTCCAGCGAGTCGCTGTACTTCTTGGCCGCGGCGATGCGCTGCTCCGCCTGCTCACGCACCGGCAGGTTGGGCATGTCCGGCGTGGGGTTGATGAGCGCTACGAAGGAATCCCACATCTGCTCGGCCGACATGCGGCGCAGGACGGGACCGGTGAAGTGATAGGGCATGCCAACGGGGATCTCCTCACGTGTCACCGCGCTCTGGTAGGCGCGGGTGTTGTAGAGTGTCCGCAGATACGCCTTCATGTCATAGTCCAGGCTGACCATCAGGCCTTCCAGGTGCTTCATCAGTTCCGGGTTCATGGCCACGGTGTTGTCCATGAGTTCATCCACAGGTTCGATGAGCCCCATGCCGAAGGCCTTCTTCCACAAGCGGTTTGCCACCACATTGGTGAAGCGCGGGTTGTCCCGGGAGGTCATCCAGGCGGCATACGCCTCCAGCTGGCTCTGGCCTTCCTTCTTCTCCACCACCTTGCCCATCATCGCGGCAGGCGCCACGGCGGACTTGGGTTTGGCATCGGTGTACTGATAGTCATGCGGCAGACGCAGCTCGCGACGATCATTGAAGCTGGCGTCCGTGTAGCGCACGGGGTCGCGCAGGCGGGTCAGCGCCTCATTCACATAGCGGGACTCTTTGCGATACTCTTCACGGGCCTTGTTGGCGACGTCCTTGCCGTGCGCCTTCTCCATCTCGCGGATCGACTTTTCACGATCGCGCAGCAGGTCACGCACCCCAGTAAGGGCCCCGCCGTTGTAGTCGTTGGTCTCCACCCCGTAGGTGAAGGCGGCCATTTCATAGAACTGCTTCTGGGACCACTTGTCGAAGGGGTGGTTGTGGCACTGGGCGCACTCCACACGTGTGCCCAGGAAGATGCGCACCGTGTTGGCCATGTTGTCCAGCGGCATGCCGCGGTCCCTCATGTAGTAGCCAATGGCCCCGTTCTCCCAGGAGCGGCCTTGCGAAGCCACCATCTCCCGCACGAACTGGTCGTACGGCTTGTTCGTCCGCAGGCTGTCCTTGATGAAGCTCGTGTACGCCGTGCCGGTGATCGCCCCCGCCTGGCCGTTGCTCTGCGCCCGCAGCACATCCGCCCAGAAGTTGAAATAGTTCTGCACGTACCCTTCCCCCGCGAGCAGTCGGTCGATCAGCTTCTGCCGCTTCGCCGGATCCTTGGAGTTCATGTACTCCTCGGTCTCACGGTAGGTCGGGATGCGGCCCGCGATGTCCAGATGGATGCGGCGCACGAACATCTCATCCGAGACCGGCTCGTTGGCCTTGAGCTTGTTCTTCTGCCAGTCGGCGGCCAAAATGGCGTCGATCTCCTTGGCCGCCTTGAGGGGGTCCGGCTTGGCAGCAGGCAGCGTTCCTGCCACGGCAAAGGCAAGAAAAGCGAGGCATGGCGTGAGCGTCTTCATCTAGGCCTAAAAACGATACGTGTTTTTCTTTCTATCAGTAAGAACAATACGGTGTATGGACATCGGACGCAGGTGAATGGATCAATTTACCCTGTGATTCAATCGGCAAAAACGGTTCCAGGCCTGATGGCGGGCGGCTTGCAGCCCACCTGAGCAGACGGCTGGCAAAGGCCGGAATGAGCGCGGCAGGCCAAAATCAGCCGCACATCCAGTCCATGCGGCTGAGCAAGATCCACCATGGCCGCAGAAGCGTATTTCCCACGCGATGCCGGTGACACAAGCACCCAGGCAGAAGGGGTTGCGAGCCCCGCCTGCCTTGCCATGATAACCGCTTCCCGGTCTTCACCGACCGGCAAACCTCCTCAAACTCCCCCCTCACTCTCCTCTTCTTCCCTCCGATGAAACTCGTTTCCTGGAACGTCAACGGCATCCGCGCCTGCATGGACAAAGGCCTGCGCGAATACCTCACCGCCTGCGATGCCGACGTGATCTGTCTGCAAGAGGTGAAGGCCATGGAGGACCAGGCCGGGCTGGAATGGTTCAAGGATTATCAGGTCGTCTGGAACGCCGCCCAGAAGAAGGGCTACTCCGGCACCGCCATCCTCACCCGCCTGCCCATCAAGTCTCACGCCATCGGCATGGGCATTGACGAGCACGACAAAGAAGGCCGCGTCATCACCGTGGAGTTCCCCGACTACTACGTGGTGAACGTGTACACACCCAATGCCCAGGCCGAGCTGGCCCGCCTGCCGTACCGCATGCTCTGGGACGACGCCTTCCGCCTCTATCTCAAGCACCTGGAGCAGACCAAGCCCGTGCTCGCCTGCGGCGACCTGAACGTCGCGCACAATGAGATCGACATCGCCCGGCCCAAGGAAAACCGCTTCAGCCCCGGCTTCAGCGACCAGGAGCGCGCCAGCTTCGGCAAGCTGCTCGAATCCGGCTTTGTGGACACCTTCCGCCACTTCGACAACCGCCCGAACCAGTACTCCTGGTGGAGCTACCGCGCCAACGCCCGCGCCAACAACGTGGGCTGGCGCATCGACTACTGGCTCGCTTCCCTGGGCCTCAAAGACGGCCTGAAGAGCTCCATCATCCGCCCAGACATCCACGGGTCAGATCATTGCCCGGTGGAGCTGGTGATTGGGTGAGAGAGGGAGAGAGACGATGGAGTGAGGGAGAATTGGAGTATTGAGCGGGGCATCGGCATGGCTACATCCGCGCCTACTCCCCCTCTGCCCCCTTGCAACACCAGTGTAGTTGTCGCCGTAAGGAGAACGGACCAACTGCACGCGTTTTGGGGTGGCCGCCAAGGAGCCAACTCCTGGTCAGTCGGCAGTTAATCCCTGAAAGGGATTTGTAGCACAGCCCAGTGGTTGGACGAGCCTCAAGCGAGTCAACCCTGGGTACCTCCGCGGAGGATGATCAGGTGGGAAAGCCGACAGCATCCGCTTTCTCCCCACCGCCATCAACACCTCCACGTCAGTCCCCCCAGGGTCCTTGGCTGGCACCAGCTGAAGTGTCTGCTGCATCACTTCCGCGAACCATCTCCAATCGCCCCTCGACCCCGCCTCCGCTCCCGTCCACAGGGTTCAAGCCCATCACAAGGGCCGCCAAAGCGGCGGTTCCCGCGCGCACTCCAAAGATGCTACGCATCCAGGTGGAGATTGCGCATCGATCCAAGACCACCCCCCCGACCTCCGATGTCGCAAGCCTGACGGCATTCGGACGCCCTTACGCGGCCAACACCTGGCGACGAAGTCGCTGTGGAGTGCGTGCGTGAAGCGCCGCTTTCGCCTGCGAGATGCACCTCCAACCTCCCTGCCCCCTCGCCAGCCACTTCGCCTCTCCCGCCACCGCCCCCCCAACAAAAAACCGCCGGCACCTCATCGGCACCGGCGGTTCGAGTCATTCACATCTCAGACTCTCAACTTCTAACCCATAACATCTAACTCTTAACTCCTACCTACCTCCCCCCTCACACCTTCCACTCACCGCGGTAATCCCGCGTCAACCACTTCGGATCGCCACCGCTGACGATCTGGTTCTTGATGGGGTCCCACTTCAGGTTTGCGCCGTAGTAGTAGCCGATGTTCAGCAGGTGGCAGGCGATGGCGCTGCTGGCGCCGATGCCCACGTCGCACACGGGCTTCTGGCGGGACTTGATGCAGGCCAGGAAGTCCTGGATCTGGTCCTTGCTGTTGTAGAGCTTCACCTTGGCGTTGGCCAGGAACTCCCGCTCCATCAGCGTGTACTCACGCTGCAGGGAGGTGCCTTTGTCCAGATCCTTGTCCCAGAACTTCGCCTTGGTCTTGCCACCGAGCACGAGCTCAAACTTGCCGCGGTTCACGTGCACTTCCCCTTCGCTGCCGAAGAAGCTGCAGCCTTTGCCGGTCACGTGGTTCAGGATCACGCCGTTCGCATACACCAGCTGGCCACCCTTCTGGGCGGTCTGCCAGTCTGCGGGCGGGCGGACTTCCACCGGGCCGTTCTCATCCATGCCGAGGCCCCACTGGGCGATATCGATGTGGTGCGCGCCCCAATCGGTCACCATGCCGCCGCCGTACTCACGGGAGTAGCGCCAGCCCATCGGGAAATTCTTGGAAACACCGCGAGGGCTGAGCTCGGAGTTGTACGGACGCACGGGGGCCGGCCCAAGCCAGCGATCCCAGTCGAGACCGGGCTCCAGGGGCTCCTCAGGCAGGGCACAGGGCTTGGCCGGGCCGCCGAAGGAGGTGTCCACCGTCTTGATCTCACCGATCACGCCGTTGCGCACCAGTTCACAGGCGATGCGGAACTCCGCGCTGCTGCGTTGCATCGAGCCGGTCTGGAGGATGCGATTGTTCTTCCGCACCGTGTCCACCAGCGTGACGGCCTCGTGGATGTTGTGGGTCAGCGGCTTCTCGCAGTACACGTCCTTGCCGTTGGTCACGGCGGAGAGGCTGATGATCGCATGCCAATGGTCGGGCGTGGCGATGCAGACCGCGTTGATGTCCTTGTTCGTGGTGATCTCGCGGAAGTCGTTCACTGCCTTGCAGCTGGTGTTGCCATAGGCCTTGTCCACCTTGGCCTTGGCGTCCTCACGACGGGTGGTGTCCACATCGCAAACGGCGACCACCTGGACGTTCGGATACTGAAGGAAGCGGCTCAGGAGGCCCCCCATCTGCTTGCCCATGCCGATGAAACCCATGACGATGCGCTCATTGGGAGCGGCGTCCTGGGCCCAGGTGCGGCCGGGGATGAAGAACGGGGCGGCTACGCCGGCGGTCGCAGTCTGCAGGAAGCGACGACGGCTGGAGGAGGAAGATGAGGACATGGAGACGGTGTGGATGAGATGAGTTGGTGAGGGGACAACCCTACGCAGGTCGGGGGGCATTCTTGCATCCACACGCTGCCATTTCCCGCCCTCTCTGGCCTGGAAAGCAAGCGGGGCAGGCTTTTCAGCCTGCCCCGCGGGAATCTGGAGGGATTGTGCTCCTTTTCTGGGCTTACACCACGGCCAGCTTCGGGCTCACCGGCACGGGCTCACCCCCGCGGCTCAGGTACAGCTTGTAGATCTGCTTGCTCAGGTGCGTCCAGGCGAAGGCCGTCAACGCCTGGGCCAGGAACATCCCGACGCAGAAGGCAAAGAAGCCGATGAAGCTTAGCGCAGCGCCGACCACCGCCACGAACAGGGAGGCGATCAGAATCTCCTTCCACATCATGAGGGCGAACTTCTTGATGAAGTTGATGTCGAAGGCCTTCACAAAGTCCTGCACCAGCGAGGCGCGGATGCTCAGCGGCACGATGATGAGGGAGATCACCGCAAAGATGGCGGAGTAGATGACCAGGGAAAGCAGGCTGAGGATCAGGGCGAAGAACCCGCCGACCACTCCATTGGAATCCGAGAGCAATGCGGAGAGAATCATGACGGGAATGAAGAACACCAGCCACAAAACCAGGCCCACGCCGATGACAACCGCCCCCGTGGTGAGCACCGGCCACAGGCCCCGCTCGAGGTACTTGCCCAGTTGACCGAAGTCAAAGTCCGGGAAAGTGACGAAGTCCTCGTCGTTTTGACGCATGTAGAAGCCCGTCACCAGCCAGCCGACCAGCACGATGACGCCGACGATCCCGACTACCGGGATGCTGGCGACCAAGGTGCACAGACCGGCGAAGATCAGGTTGGTGACCCATTTGGGGCTCTTGAAGAAGTCAGTAATGGATTCAGCAAATTTCATGGCTCAATGGAGGACTTGAAGGCGGGGTGTTGACTGAGGAAGATCGGGTGAATGAAGAGACGGGCGGCTTACAGACCAGCCTCGTCCTTGGCGAGGGTGAGGTTGTCACTCAGGGCGCCGAGAGTGCGGTCAAAGCCGCGCTGCTTCACACGGAAGGCCTCTTCAGAGGGCGTTTCCTTGAGCCGCTCCAGATCGCGTTTGCAGTAGTCCAGCTGCAGCCTGAAGGAATCAATGCGCAGCTTGAAATAATCCCGCGTGGTGATGGCGGCACCGCTCTCCACCATCACGTCGATCTCCGCCTCCATCGTGGCAATGGCGGACTGCGCCTTCTTCAGGTACTCCTCCTTGCTCAGGCGCAAATTGTCCTTCGTCCGCTCCCAGAGCTCCTTGCCCTTGATCTCCGTCTTGTTGGCGGCCTTCGACACTTCGCCGATCACCTTGTCGAGCATGTTCTTGGCTTTGTCCGCCGTGGTCTTGTCCACGAGGGGTTTGTCTTTCTCCTTCTCCTGAGCGTGACCAGTGAGGGGCGCGCTCAAGGCAAGCGCAAGGAATGGAACAGCGACAAGGGCGGGAAACGATTTCATGACAGGTGCGTGTAGGTGACCGTGTGCAGTATCTACGCCGATTCTTGTGCATATTGGTCCCCTTTGCGACACGCAAAATGAAAAAAGCCTTCACCTTTTTGACACACTCTCGGGCGTCCGGGGCCACCACCACACCAGCGCGGCGCAGGTAAAGAGGCACGCATCTTTGACCAGACCGCCAAAGGGATCATGCAGAGCCTCCGGGTTGCTCGTGATGACCAGCACCATCAGCACCAGCACCGCCAGCGTGGAGATCAGGGCCGCCGCACGCTCCCAGATCCCACTCATGATGGCAAAGCCCGCCAAGATCATGGCCACCCCCAGCCAGTAGAGCGTCTGCTCCGGTGAGCCCCACCACCAGCCGCTGCGGCGCACCATTTCGAACTGCGTGGCTGAGGGATACAAGATCTTCGGCATGAGCCCTTCCCACACCCAGACCAGCCCGATGGAGATCCGGGCAAAGTTCTTGATCCACAGGAGTCGGTGAAAGTCCCCGGGATCGATGGGGACCATTTCCATTTCGGGGTCGGTTGCGACACTGGCTTTGTGCATGTTCATATAGTTGGAGAAACTTCAGGTTGTTTGTCTTGGAGATTATTTGCCTGCCTTTCAGATCCGACTCGGGCGGCTCATCCACACGGCGGGCGATCCTGGCGAATAGTGCGCCCCGCGAAGTTGCGCTTCCTTGAACCAGGGGCAGCTGTCACGCAGGAGGCTGTCATCCAGCACCTCCGGCACCACCTCCACCTGCGGCCACGGCGGGTGCCAGATGCGGAAGCGCCGCTTCCACCCCAGCCACTCCGTGAAGGCGCTGTAGCGTTCCATCAGGAACTCGGTGAGGCTTCCCGCCACACACGGCGCGAACGGCCCGCTCACCGGAGCCCGGTAGCGCAGACAGGTATCGCTGTGCGCATCCTCCACGCACCCGGCCAGCTCACCCTCCTCATGCCGGTGGTCGTAGCGTAGCCTCCCCAGTCGATAGGGCAATCCGAACACCGGTCGCCCCAGGCGTACCGCCAGACGGTTCGGCAGCCACTCGTGCAGGAAGTGAATCCCCTCCTCCACATCCGGCCCATCTCCCACATGGGATCTCACGTAGGTCCGCACATTGAGGAACTCGTGCGTGGCGATCGGCCGGAGCATCCACGAGGTCCACCGCCCGCCCCGCCTTGGGGCCATGTCCCGCATGGTGAAGGCCACCAGGCTCACATAGGCGCGCCCTTCATGCAGATCCAGCGGGAAGGGCACCCAGGGCTGGAGCGCGGTGGGATCCACCTCGTAGTGCAGCATCAGCACCCGTTCCCAGTCGGCCGTGAGTAGGGGCTCGCCCAACCCGCCCTGCAACAAACGTTCGCGCCCCGCCGCGCTGGGCAGCCAGCTTTTCAAAGGGGTCGCCACCGAAGGCACAGGTGTCTTCATAAGACCCTCCCGGTTTGTAGCGCCGCCATGCCATACACCGTGGTCCACGCGGCATAGCCAAAGAACAGCACCCAGTGAATGACGGTGCGGCTGGGGATGCCGCGCCAGTGGGCCGGGCTGTAGTGCGTCCACTGCAAGACACAGCGGATGCCCCAGAAGAGGCCCATGGCCCCGCACAACCAGCGGGACAGCTCCGTGGGGGCATGCGCCATCTCCGGCGCGAACCGCCACGTCAACACGCCCCAGATGATCAGCGTGATGCTGATGAACCAGGAGTGAATGGTGAACACATCCCGGACCAGCAGCGACATTCGGGAGATGTCCCCCTCCCACTTCATGATCCGCGGGAGGAAGAAGCTCAGCACGGCCAGCCCCAGCTGCAGGACGGCGACAAAACGGAGCAGGTCTTCGAGGTGGGTGAAAGCGGTCTGGATGAGCGTGTTCATGATGGGTAGGTGGGAAAGGGAGGTTCGGGGTCGGGTTCGAATGGATGCAGTTGCTGGAAACAACTCAGTCGCGGTCAAAGAGCTGCCGGAGGGCCTGGCGGAGATCGGTGTGATGAAACTCAAAGCCCTCCGCCGCCAGCCTCGCCGGAGTGCGCCCGGCCC
>NZ_BATR01000028.1 GCF_000739655.1 Verrucomicrobium sp. BvORR106
GGCGGGGGACATTCCTGTCCCGGTCGGACGCGCTGCCCCTGACGTAGCAGACCTCATCACGATCATAAGCCGCAACACGCTGCGCCCCTCCGCTGCCAAAGCCGACGGGGACCGTCGGACTACGCCTGCGGCGGCAGCTAAGAGTAGTGCTAGGCTTTAGCCTGGCGTTCGTACCGCTCGGCCACGCGACTGAACAGGCTGAAGCCTGTGACTAGTTTGCTCCGCGCCTCCAGCACGGCCCGCTTCGCTGGAGGCGGCCTTCCATGCGTGAGCTCAGGTCTTGTGTCTTCAAGTCTTGCGTCTCCGCGCAGCGGTAGAATGTCCCTCACTCCGTTTACTGACCAACCCGCCCCGCGCCCCCTCCCCTGCGCCAGCTCAGTTCAGGTCTGATGTCTGGCGTCTGGCAGTCTTGTGTCTCTGCAAAGCAGCAAGGCCACCCCGTCTCCGGAGTGGCCTTGCCAAAAAATCACCTAACTAACTTTTCACACCCGATCCCGACTCAGTGTCCGTGATCGTGGCCGCAGTCTTCTTTCTCGGCTTCCACTTCTTCCACCACAGCGTTTTCCTTGAGGAAGCGGATGGCGTTCTCAATCAAGAGGTCCTCGCGGAGGCGCTCGATGAGGTTGTTCTTTTTGGCGTCCTGGAGGAGCTTCTTCGGGGTCACCTTCTGGCGCATCGCGATCTGGGCCAGCGCCATGCGGAGCTGGTCTTCGCTCACGCGGAGGTTTTCCTTCTTGGCCACTTCGCCAAGGATGAAGCTCACCTTCACGTTCTGGCGGGCCTGCTGGGTCGCGGCGCTCACGATCTGCTCCTGGGCGTCCATGATCTGGCCCTGGTCCATGCCCTGGTTCAGCGCGTTGCGGGCGATGTCGTTCGTGCGGCGCTGGGCTTCGCGGTTCACCACTTCCTGGGGAAGTTCGAACTCAAGCTTGTCGGCGAGGTGGGCGATCACCTGGTTGGTGCGCTCATTTTCGCGGTTCTGCTCGCGACGGGCCTGGATGCTGTTTTTCACCTCGGTGCGCAGGCGCTCGAGGTCCCATTCCGGGTTCAGCTTCTTGGCGAAGTCTTCGTCCAGCGCAGGCAGCACGCCTTCTTTCACGCCTTCCACGGTGGTGTGGAAAGTCACCACCTGATTGCGCAGGGCTTCATAGGGGAAGTCCTCGGGCAGCGTCACGGCGATGTCGCGGGTGTCACCCTTCTTGGCGCCCACCAGACCGGCGTAGAATCCGGGCAGGAAGTTCTCTTTCTCGCTGAGCTGGAACCAGTTGCCGTCGATCTTCTTCAGATACGCAGGAGCGTCGGGGTGAGTCTCTTCCACGGGCTTGCCGTCGAAGGAGCCCGTCACCTGCAGCACCGCGTAGTCACCCAGCTGAGCCTCGCGCTCCACGTCGGTGAAGGTCTGGTAGCGCTCACGCAGGTGGAGCAGGTCGTGGTCCACATCGGCATCGTCCACTTCCACTTTGGCCAGCTTCACCGGGATGCCCTTGTACTCCGGCAGTTCGAACTGGGGCACCGTGCTCACCTCGATGGTGAAGGTGTAATGGTCGTCGCCATGGAGGGCCTGGTCACGCACGTTCAGCACGCTCAGGATGTCGGCGTCACCGCGCTTGGAGGCCTCGTTGTAGCCTTTGCGGACCAGGGCGGTCTCCAGCTCTTCGCGGATCTGGCCTTCATACTTCTTGGCCACGACAGCCTTGGGGGCCTTGCCGGGGCGGAAGCCGGGGAGACGGGCAGAGCGGGCGTAGTTGGCCGTCACGTCCTCGCGCTCACGCTGCACATCGGCAGCGGGGATCTCGATACGGTAGACGGCACGGCAGTTGGGCTGGGACTCAAACGTGATGTTCATGACGGGAAGCGAAGGGGGAAACACAGGCCGCAACCGCGCACGCGGCGGAGGGGGGCGGTGATGGTATTCAGAAAATCAAGCTTGGCAAACAGGAAACAGCCGCCTGGGGTCCGGCTCCCTCGCGCGCGCCCGCTGGCCCACCCAGAGAAGAACGCTGGATTTTACCCCGCATCGACCCCAAGGTGCGGCCATGAATCTGCTCAAACGCCTCGAACTGTGGGTGCTGCTCGCCATCATCGTGGCTGGTCTCTCCTATGTGTTCCTCTCCGGCCCCGGTGACTCCGGTGATGAAGACGGCTCCGGCGGAAACTCAGGAACGCCCGCCGCCGCCAGCGATGCCCCGCTGAAATTCCACCGCGCTGTGGCCGAGCGGGACTACGGCAACGTCCGCCTGGATCTGGAAGTACGGGTGAAAAACGACTCCGCCGACAAGCTGGCCCTGCACGCCCCGGAAGTGCGCCTGCTCACCTCCGGCGGGCGGGAGATCCCGAGCTTCTTCCTCGCCTTTGACGCCATCCCCCAGGTGCCGGCCAAGACCACCCAGGACGTGCAGCTCCGCTACTGGCTGGAGGCGGCCGATCTGAAACAAGGCCTGACCCTGGAAGTGCAGGGCCGCACCCTGGAGGTGAAGAGCTCCACCCCGCTGGACATCGAGGCCCTGAAGAACGGCGAGAAGACCACCTTCACCCGCGTGGACTGGAAGCCCTGATCTCCTCTGATCCGCCCCGGCTCCCGCCTCCGCTCCCCAGCTCATACCCGGCCCTGCCTGCCAGGCGTACTCCCCTCTCATTCTGCCATGTCCTCGTCCTCCTACCTGCTCATTGATGTCGGCAACGGCCGCACGAAGTTTGGTCTCGCCACGCCGGACGCCATCCTGGAGCAGCGGGACACCCCCACCTCCCTGCTGGTGGCAGATACCACCCGCGCCCTGGCCACGGTGCTCACCGGCTGGGCCTATGATAAGGTGGTCGTCTCCTCCGTGGTGCCCGATGCCACCGAGCGCCTCCAGGCCCACTTCGGCAGCCAGATGCTGAACCTGCGGCACGACATCCCCCTGGGCATCGGCATCCGCTACCCCAAGCCAGAATCCATCGGCGCCGACCGTCTGGCCAATGCCGTGGCCCTGGCCTCCCTGCACGGAGCCCCGGGCATCGTCATCGATTTCGGCACCGCCGTGACCTTCGACATCGTGGAAGCCGACGCCGCCTACGTGGGCGGCGTCATCGCCCCCGGCCTGCGCCTCATGACGGACTACCTGCATGAGCGCACCGCCCTGCTCCCCCAGGTGGAGTTGCGGGAGCCGGACTCCGCCATCGGGAAGTCCACCGTGGGCGCCATCCTCGCCGGGGCCGCCATCGGCTACCGCGGCATGGTGCGCGGCATCCTGGAAAAGCTCCGCGAGGAGATGGGCAACCCGGCCACCCTGCACGTGGTGGCCACCGGCGGCGATGCGGCATGGATCGCGTCACGCCTGCCAGAGATCGCACATGTAGAGGGTGACCTCACCCTTCACGGACTGCGCATCGTGGCCAATCTGCACGCCCGCCAGCCCTCCTGAGCGCGGCGGGGAATGCCACGGTGGCGCTTGCAACTCGTGGAAAATGCATTAATCCCAGCGCTCGCATTTTCAAAACTCACTACTTCCTTATCTTTCTGATCCTATGAGTGATTCGGCTCCTGTCGCCGTTGGCGTGGACTTCGGTGGCACCTCCATCAAGCTGGGCGTGTGTCGTGGAGCCGATCTCCTGGAAGTGGATGAGCCGATCCCGACGCAGGGACATGACGGCCCCGTGGCCCTCATCCGCGTGATGGCGGACCGCATTGCCAAGCTGCAGGAGCGCCACCCGGAAATCTGCGCCGTGGGCGTGGGCGTGCCCGGCCTGGTGGACTTCGACAACGGCTTCGTGCACGTGCTGACCAACGTGCCCGGCTGGAAGGAAGTGCCCCTCAAGCAGATCCTCAGCGAGATGACCGGCCTCCCCACCGTGGTGGAAAACGACGCCAACGCCATGGCCTATGCCGAGTGGCGCTACGGCGCGGGCCAGGGCCTGCGCAATGTGGTGGCCCTCACCCTCGGCACCGGCGTGGGCGGCGGCCTCATCCTCAACAATGAGCTCTACCGCGGCAGCCAGTTCTCCGCGGGCGAGATCGGCCAGATGAGCGTCCACTACCAGGGCGTGCACGGCCACTACGGGAATCTCGGCGCCCTGGAGAAGTACGTGGGGAACAACCAGATCGCCGAGTACGCGGTGAAGGTCTTCGCCCAGGCTGGTCTCGGAAAGACCGTCGCCGACTGCACCCCGCGCGCCATCGCGGAGGCCGCCCAGGCAGGCGACCCCGTGGCCATCCAGATCTGGCATGACATCGCCGAGTGGCTCGGCACCGCCCTGGCCAGTGTGGCCTGGCTGCTGAACCCGGACGCCTTCGTCATCGGTGGCGGCGTGGCCCAGGCAGGCGCCCTCCTTTTTGAGCCCCTGCAAAAGAAGATGCAGTCCATGCTCTCCACCGTCGTGTGGGAGGGGCTGAAGATCCTCCCCGCCCGGTTCAGCAACGAGGCCGGGATCATCGGGAACGCCGCGCTCGCAGGCGACTCCGTGGCCTAGTCCACCCCCTCCAGCTCAGGGATGCGGTGCCCTCGCGGCACCGTCGCTATGGTTTTCATCTGCGTAGATTCGCAGGCTTTTCCCGGTATTTTCGCGGAGAAAACTCTTGTCTTCACGAGCAGGAATTCTAATTTCTGAGTCCAGTAATACAGCCACAGCACCGCGGACACCTCTGTGCCGCAAGGCTGCTCACCGCGCCGGGCGGTGTTCCTCTCGTCATGAACCCAGAGCCACAGGACGCGGACGACCCATTCCGACTGGCAAGATTCGACCCTCCTTCGATCGATGAACTCAACCGGCTGATCCCGGACTACGAGTTCATCTCTTTCATCGACCGGGGCGGCATGGGGGCCGTGTATCAGGCCAAGCAGAAGGCGCTGGACCGCATGGTGGCCGTCAAGATGCTGCCCCCGGCCCTGGGGAGCCGCCGCGTCTTTGTGGACCGTTTCAAGCGCGAGGCCCGCATCTTGGCCCGGCTCAGCCATCGGCACATCGTCTCCCTCTACGACTACGGGGAGGTCCCCGGAGGCGGCAGCATCTTCTACGCGATGGAGTACGTGAAGGGGACGAACCTGCGGCACCTCATGCGGAAGGGGGACATGTCACCCCGGCAGATGCTCAGCATCGTCACCCAGATCTGCGATGCGCTCCAGTACGCCCACCACAAGAACGTCATCCATCGCGACGTCAAACCGGCCAACATCCTCATCGACGAGCAGGGCAATGTGAAGGTCGCAGACTTCGGCCTCGCCAAAAAGCTCGGGCTCGACGCCGACAAGCAGGGCCTCACCTCCGCCAGCGATGCCCTGGGCACGCCGGACTACATTGCGCCAGAGGCAATGACCCGGGACCAGCATGTAGACCACCGGGCAGACATCTACTCCCTAGGCGTCATGCTCTATGAAATGCTCACCGGCAGCGTGCCGCGCGGCCTGGGCTGGGACCCGCCCTCCCGCGCCGCCGGGGCCGATGCCCGGCTGGATGCCGTGGTCAGCAAGGCGCTCCAGGCCAACCCCAAGAAACGCTTCCAGCAGGTCAGTGAGGTGACGCGGGCCCTGGAAGGCGTGCTGAAGACCGGCCCCATCAAGCAGGCCGACCGCGGCCCCTTCTCCCGCGTGGACGCCGGTGCGGCGACCCTCCCCTACGCCCACCTGCCCGCCCCCGGGCCGCTGCCACCCGCCCACCGCCGCGTCAAGGCATGGGGCGGCGGCGTCATCGCCCTCTTCATGCTCGTCGCCAGTGGGAAGATGGCCATGGACGGCACTCTGATGCAGTTCTTCGCCCCCGGGCCCACCCCCACCCCCTTCCTGCCCGAAGCCCCCGCCCTTCCTCCGGTGAACCCGCGGGAGGCGCAGCGCTCCCTCGCCGAGTGGGTCATCAACCACGGCGGCATGATCAACATCAGCCTGACGGACGATGCTGCCGGTCTGGCGGCACAGGCCGGCCGCCCGATGGGGGACAAGGCTGACATCCGCGAGATCGCCAGCCTTCCTAAAGGCGACTTCGAAGTCTGGCGGGTGAGCGCGGCGCAATGCGACTTTTTCAACGACGACGACATGGCCGAGTTGATCCGGCACTGCGAGCGCGTCGACACCGTCAACAATCTCAATCTGCACGGCACGCAGATCTCCCCCTCCAGCCTCGCGCTCCTCATCAAGCTGGCCCCCCACCTGACCCATCTGCGCCTGACCAGCACCAGCGCGTTTACAGAAGAGAGCGTTCATTTTCTGAAGGCGTGCACCAACCTCACGCATCTTTTTATCACCACTTCCGCGTCGGATCCCATGAACCTGGACGTCGCTGAAGACATGCGATTGGTACAAAAGATGCAGGAATTTCTGCCAAACTGCCGCATTGCTGTGGAGTAACTGAAGTTCCTGAAGTACATTATCTCCGCCCAGATGAAGAACGCCAGCCACCTACTGACCGAGGGTCGTCGTGTCCGTCGCCCGTCCCTGCCTGCCAAACTGAAAGCACGCGCGATCACCCTCCCCCTGCCGCAGAAGACTACCGCCAGCACCCCGCAGTCGCTCCAGGCAGCCACTGCGGCAGCGACCGTGATGGCGGTGGTGCCCAGCGGCACCAGCATGACCAGCCGGCTGTTTTCCTTCGGCTCCACGCCCAAGACCCTGCTAAGCACCGAGACCGTGCGCTCCACGGCGAGTGGCAAGAAAGGCCGCGTGCTCTGGATCGGTGATGCCGTGGTCCCCACCGGCTTCGGCACCGTGACCCACTCCGTGCTGGAGCACCTCTGCCAGGACTGGGACGTGGTCGTCTCCGGCGTGAACTACGACGGCAGCCCCCACTCCTACCCCTACCCCATCCTG